>CAYMWF010000052.1:0-33938 GCA_964394085.1 uncultured Gemmatimonadota bacterium
GGTATGGCGGCTGTGGGGTAATATTCGGCGATTTCGACTTTATCATATTAGAAAAATCGGCATCAGCAAGATGACCGTCGGGTAGTATTCGTCGACCCTGGATCATGCCTTCCGCTTGACGAGCCGTCATTCTTGCAGGTTGACTTTTTGTTCGTTATATGTTACTGATGTAAAATAATACTTCCCATGCGATTCAGGGCTTCTTTCTCCTAGCCCGGCACATCGACAATAAAGGAGTTGGGAATGCGCTTTAGAAATCTGACCCGCTGTTTGCCTCTGGTTATTTTGACCTCGGTTATTTTCACGCTGTCCATCCCGGGATGGTCGAGCTGTTCCGTGCAGCAAGTTCCTTTCGAGAGCATTTTGCTCGCCGCCGCCAATTTCACGGATTCAGGGAGACTGGCGGGTGTAGAGCCGTACTACTCCCTGAGCGGTGAAAAAATCGCATACGAGCTCCTCTTCGAGAAACGGGTGGATGAAACCGGTACGGCGGATGCACCCGGAACCGGTACGGCGGATGCACCCGGAACCGGTACGGCGAATTCATGGGGAACCGGTTCGACGAATTCACCGGGAACCGGTTCGATGGATGCAACAGCATTCGGATATGCGACGGGGCTCGATCCGGCCGGGGATCTTTTCTCCCAGCTCTCCGCCGATCCCGAATTCATCGAAGATTTCAACAGCGCCTCTTTTTCAAGGAAATATGTCACTGTCGTGATTTCGGCGACTTTTGACCGGGGGCCTGTGCTCTACTGGTACAACGGGCTCCCCCAGTCGGCGAAGATGAAAAAACTCGTCGCTGAATATCTTGATGAGGTCGTTTACGGTGAAAATATCCGGGCGTGGCTGCCTCTGTATTTCAAACCCGGCTTCCTGTTCCTCGCGGGCAGGATGGATACGGGTGAAATGTTTCTTTTTTCGCCGGACGAACGGATAGTTTCGATAAACGACCTCTCCGACATCGAATACATGGAAGCGCTGCCGGCGCTCTCGCCGGACGACCGCGCATTCAGGAAATGGGCGGATCTTCTTTCCGGCTCAGTCGGCATGCCCGGAGATCGATCAAAAGATGAAAGCTACTCGATACCGGATATCGAGGACGTAAGGGATATTTTCTATAACCGGGGTATCTACTGGCCGGAAACCATGTATCCCTACCTTTACGACGAAGGTCGCTTCGGCGGCTGCTGCCACGCGAACAGCGGGCTGCAGCTCGCTCTCTACCACGACAACCACCACTGCGACAACCTGGTGAATGAGCCGGACGACGCCAAGTCCAACAGGCTCGACGCAATGTCGGTTCTCGTTTACGAAGGCTACGCTCCGGGGCAGAAGCAGGGGCCCGCCTTCCGCGATTTCGCCAATTCAAAGGGATATTATTTCACTTACTACTACGATTATTATCCGACTATCGACGATCTGAAAGAAGAGCTCGGAGCGAACCGCCCGGTGCAGTACCTGATTTTTTCGAGCGATGAGGTCGTGGTCGGAGGCTATACATACGATCACTTCGCCCACTCGGTGCTCGCAGCCGGGTACTCGGAAACCACTACCGACGTCTTCACGATAACCCTCTACTGGGGATGGCGCTCCCTCCCCGAAATCGAATTCGAGTTCGGCTCCGAGTTCGAGGAGCAGTTCGAGAATCAATACATGATCAAGAACTACCCTCCGGATTCTCCGAATCCCGACTGGATCGTTATCAATGAAGTCTATGCGGATCCCTCTCCGGGCCTGTTCGGCGACGCGAATAAGGACGGTCTGAGGGAGACGTACAGGGACGAATTCATCGAGCTCTACAACACCGGTGTAATGGACATGGATGTTTCGGGCTGGAGCCTGGGTGACGATGACGGTGATCCGTTCGTCTTCCCCGAGGGGACCTATATACCGGTCGATGGAATGCTGACGCTTTTCGGCGGCGGCAACCCTACTTTTGTTCCCGGCGTCGTGTTCGCGGCGGGAAGCTATATCGGGAACGGGTTGACGAACACGGGCGACACGGTCCTGCTTAAAGATGCCCAGGGCGCCACTATCGATTCTTTCACCTACCCGTACGGCGATGTCCGCGGAGACAGGGACGTATCGATGATTCTCGACCCGGACGGAATCGGCGAGTGGAAAAATCCGACCCGCTGGGTCGACCCTTTCTATTCTCCGGGAAGATTGAACCGCGATGATACGGTGCATCCCGACATCACTCTGAACGAAATTCTGGCTGATCCGCCCAGCGGTATTGAAGGCGATGCGAACGGCGACGGCGTCCGCCATGCGTACGAGGATGAATTCGTCGAGATTATAAGCCTGGAAACAGAGGGTGCCGCGGATCTCTCTTTCTGGTGCATCACCGACGATGATCCTTCCCTGAAGACTTTCAGGTTCCCCTCGGGAACGAAGATCCTTCCGGGTGAGTTCGCGGTTGTTTTCGGCGGCGGCTCGCCCACGGGCATCCCGGGCAAATGGTTCACTTCGAGGGGACGTATCAGCAACGGTCTTGCCAACAGGTCGGACCGGGTTATGCTGACGACCCAGGATTTCGAAGTAATCGCTTCCCTGCGCTGGCCGAAAAATCCGGTTTACGGTAACCGGGACCGCTCCATGATCAGAGTGCCGGATGGTACCGGTGAATGGCGGCTTCCCATGGGAGAGGAACCGATATTCTCACCCAACGTGGAGAATGCGGATCTTCAGGAAGAGGTCTTCCTTGCAATCAATGAAGTGCTTGCCGATCCGCCTCCGGGAATCGAAGGTGACGCGAACGGAGACGGGCAGAGAAGCTCGTCCGGAGACGAGTTCGTCGAGATATACAATTACGGCGACGAAGAGGTGGATCTCTGGGGTTACAAAATAGTCGATGCGAGCGGATCGTTCTTCTCGATTCCTGAAGGCGTGATCGTTCCCGCCGGCGGTTTTCTTACCGTGTTCGGTTCAGGTACTCCAACGGGTATTCCCGGTGTTGTAATCACCACCGGCGGCTGCATCGGCAACGGTCTGAAAAACACCGGGGACACGGTCTACCTGATCGATCGGTACGACAATACCCTGGACGAGATCGAATGGCCGGGGGAGGGTTACGAAGGCGGCATCAATGTTTCAATGATCCGTGTTCCCGACATCACCGGCGACTGGGAGAATTCTCTGCCACCGCTTCCGCCGTATACACCGGGAGTCTTCAATACCGATTGACGGGCGCACTCGGTAACTCCATCCGTTTCGTCGGCCCACAGTCTGTAAGTTCGCCTGTGAAAACCGCAGCTGCCTCTGGTTTCACAGTCGCGGCCGGGAGGTTCGCCCGTGAAAACCGCAGCTGCCTCTGGTTTCACAGTCGCGGCCGGGAGGTTCGCCCGTGAAAACCGGTGTTGCCGCCGGCAGGGGTCAGGCCGCCGCAGCCCTTTCGCCGCACAGGGTCGCCAGGACGATTATCGATGTCTGCGGATTGACTCCCGTATTGGTGGGAAAGACGCTTGAATCCGCTATGTAGAGCCCTTCTGCCGTATGGTGCCTGAAATCGGGGCGCGCCACACCCTGCGAAGGATCGCTGTGCATCCGGCAGGTTCCGAAAAGGTGCGTCATAACCATCATGTAAGCCCTCTGATCGAGAGTGGCTTCTTTTTTGAAATCCGCCATTACCGCCGGATCCGTCACCCTGGGCTTCCATCCGTGAACCCCCGGCGTGACGTAATCGGCTCCCGCCGCGAGCATCATCTCGCCGAGCAGGCCGACACCGCGCCGGGCTTTCTTCATGTCATCCCTCGTCAGGGAGTATTTTACCGAAACAGCACTCCCCAACCCGGGTTTGACCCGGCCCCGAGCCTGCGCCCGGACCGCGGCGCCCCATCCGGCCCAGTGCGGGAGGTCCGCAATCTCAGCGGCGAGGGCTCTGCCCGTGCTCTTGAGCCTCATGGCGGCGAGGGCGATATCATAACCCATCGCCTCGAACTTCAGGCCTTCCCTCCTGAGGCCTGTAACTTCGTGCCCCTGCGTGGCGCCGTTCCAGATGCGAACGGGATCCTTGAACCTCCCGATCATCGAAGCGCCGGGATGCGCCTGAAGATTGAAACCGACAGGACCGTGCCGGATGCCGCTGCGGATCAGCAGAGCCGGAGAATGAATCGCCCCCGCCGCGAGGATCACGGCATGGCCGGCACGCACCTTGATCTCTCCCCCGGCCGCGGTTTTTCCGGTGACGCCGCCGACCCTTCCGTTCCCGCGATCTATCCGCGTGACTCTAACCTCGCTGTAGATTTCCGCGCCGTCTCTGCAGGCGTCGGGGAGGTAGGTGACGTCCATAGAAAGTTTCCGGCCTTCCGGGCACCCCTGGAGGCACCTTCCAAGGCCCCGGCAATCGGCGACGTTACGCCGGATGGGGCGGTTCTCCAGCCCGAGGGCATCCGCTCCCAGGGCGAGCAGCTCGTTGTTCCGCCCTGCGATATCCGGATCGGTTCCCCCGACCGAGAGATCGGATTCCACTTCATCCGTAATCGTCTCGATCCTCTCCCAGGGAAGGGCGTCAGCCAGGACGGGATCCTCCGAGCACCACTCGTCGAACACGTCGCGGGGCAGCCGCCACGAGATAGCGCCGTTTATCACCGAGGTGCCTCCCACCAAACGTCCCAGCAGGTAGGGTATCGGCGCCTTTCCGGCGGTAACCGTGGTGCCCAGACCCCTGTAGCATGCCGCCATGGCGCTGAACCCGTCGGGTGCGAATCTTTCAGGGGTTACCCGGGGGCCCTCCTCGAGTATTATGACGCGCGCCCCTCTCCGGGCGAGGGTCCTGGCCGCGGCGGCTCCCGCGGGACCGGAGCCTATTACCGCCACATCGCACTTCAACTCAAGATTCCCGGCAAGTGTCGAGCCTTCCATCACTTTCATACCGCCGCTCCCGGAAAATTCGTTCTGACCCGCATGTCACGGAAATAACCGAAACAGGCGACCAGCTTTATCAACTGTGCGAGCTGCCTCAGCAGATAGCTTCTGCAGGAGGATACCCGCTCGAGGAACAGATCCTGCCGGTCGGTTGAGAGCCTGTGGAAGGGAGCCCCGCCCCGACGGCTGAAAACCGGGAGGAAAGTCAGGACCCAGACTGAGAAACGGAATCCGGCGCGGAGTTTGAAAGGAGCGTTCCGCCTGAAATCGGGCCAGAAACACTCCTGGTCGGCCCCGGCGAACCCGGGAAGCCCGGTTCCGGGTATTTCGGGGATCATGGCGGAGAGGAGGGAATCGCGCCATTTTTCTTCAGTCCTTGTCCAGCCGCCCGGAGAAAATCCTGCGCGGGGCGGCGGAAGGAGATCGGGATCCTCCATGTTGTCGATTTCAGCACGGGCGCGCAGGGTGAAAAACAGGAATGCAGCGCTTGTAACATAGTCGAGGACGGCCGCAGCGAGAAAGGCCGGTTTTTCGGTATGGGCCGCATACCCGGCGAGCCAGAAGGTGGCGGCGCTCCCTTTCATGAATGTGAGAGGCAGGAGCACGGGGAAAAAACGGCGGAGGTTCAACTGGAGCAGAAAACACATGAGGGCCAGCGTCATCACGTTCGATATGCCCAGGTATCGCCAGAAAAAACCCGCATTCTCCGGGGCGGTATAGATTTCCCCCCCGAGAAGCTCGTTCAACCTGGCGAACTGCCCGATGGCCGCGTCGGGTGTAAGAATATAAGATAAGGACGGGATGGCGAAGTTGAGCGTGAGTATGGTGAAGACTATCTGGAAATTCCTGTATCTTTTGCCCGGCTGGGTCCAGAAACGCTTGATTATGTTCAAAGCGGCACCTCCCTGGGCGGGTTGCCGGTTCTTTTCGATTCGAGGCGTCTTCGGAACCGGTCGATCTTGCGCCCGTCATCTTCGGCGATGGTTTCTTCGATCCTGTGCCGCACCTCTTCGTCCGGAAGACAAGAAAGCAGCAGTTTCACCACTTTTCTGTAACCGGCGGCGTTCTCCGCCGGATTCGAGTACATGGCCAGCTGCAGATCGGGCAGCTCCATTATCAACCTTTCCAGCATGTGAAACACCGTTGTATACGCCACGTTTCGTCGGACGGCGAGCAGCAGTCTGGTTATTTGCATATCCAGCTCGACGGCGCGCCCTGCATCGGGATCGGGAGCGCCGCACTCTTCCAGGGCATTCAGCAGATGCTGTAACCCAGGCTCGCTGAAAACCACAGCCTCACCCTTCTGGCGTACGCGCATCAGCACATCCACCGCCAGCACCCGCCTCGCCTCGAAAAAGTCCCCAAGGATTTCAGCGGAGCGGGACGGGTTATCCTCGACGGCCTCGAACCAGTACGGCATCGCCGAGGGTGCGACTCCATGTTTCGGATCCTGAACGAGCATCCCGCTGCCGTGCCTGACCGTGATGAGGCCCATCTCCTCGAGCCGGGCTACGACCCTCTGTGCGGTCGCGATCGTAACCTCGTATCCGTCGGCGAGAGCGCGGATAGGGGGCAGGCTGCTTCCCGGAGGGTAAGTTCCTTTGAAAATAGATACGGCGATATGCGCCGTCATATCATCGACAAGCCTGCGGCGTTTTAAGGTTGCTCCCCGGTTTTTCATATAATCTCCGTTGTTCGGTGGACCCAGGTTGGCTGGAGCCTGGAAGTAATTCAACAGTACAACAGTTGTACTATACAATTAGAGATTTGTCAAGCAGTTTTTCACTGAGCATCCCGCATCTCCGTGTTATTATCTGGGTGAAGCCGAATTATTGGAGCAAAGCCGACATGTGGAGCGAGGCCGATTTCAGACGATTTCCGACCCGGCGGACGTCGCGGACGAAAAGGATATGTATTTTGCGAAATAAAAAAAACAGAACCCTTGTGCTCTTAATGATCTGTCTTATTACGCCGGCTGCCCTGAATGGTGTTACGCTCGATATCGCCGAATCGCACATGGAGATAATCGATCAAGAGACGTTTACATTGCGTGAGATAAAAGCCATGGGGGAAACATACCGGGCGACATGGCGCTGGAATTCTTCCAGTAACACCTGGGAAATTGAAACATACGGGATCGAGACCGAGCTGGTCGGTAACGTCGGCTTGTACGACGGTCCCGGTGCCGATTCCTCCTGCGTAAACGCCGCCGAAAGCATGTGCTCCTGGAGCGGTCTCGAGGTGACCCGCCTCTATCCGGACGATCTGAACCACGGCGATCTCGACCCGTATGATCTGATCCTGTTTCCGGGAGGCTGGGCATACAGCTACTGGATGTCGCTGGCGCCGCACGGGACGGGTAATATCCGTGATTATGTCGCTGAAGGCGGTTCTTACCTGGGATTCTGCGCCGGAGCTTTTTTCGCCGCCGACACGGTCTGCTGGGAGGGAAGCGTCATCGACTATCCGCTCGACCTGTTTCCCGGCCGCGCTGAGGGTCCGATAGACGAGATCATACCCTATCCCGGATTCGACATGTGCGGCGTAAACCCGGGCGATCCCCCCCCGGGATCCTCCATCACGATGGAATCCGCCACAGTCATGTATTACGGAGGGCCGTGCTTCTTTCCGCGCCCCTTTTCCGATGTCTCAGTAAACTGGTATTACGACGCCGTGCCGGAACCCGCCATGGTCGCATTCTACCACGGCGACGGCAAGGTGCTCCTCTCCGGGCCCCATCCCGAATTCGAGGAGGATTCCGAGCGGGATATGGTCTACTGGGACGGTCCTCTCGATGATCAGGGCAGTGACTGGGACGTCTGCAGGAATCTTCTCGGCTGGTTAGTCGAATAGCCCAGCCTGCTTCTCCTCTAATTACGTTTCGCTCGAGGGTAAAAGGTTCATTTTTCCGGAATCGAATGCGGTTGGGTAAGGGTAGGCGACCTCAAAAACGTTTATCCCTCGCAGAATCGATTCTTTTCCCCGCGTGAAGAAATATTATGTAAACCTGGAGGTTGCAACCAGGCTGTTTGCTATGCATGGAAGCGATTTGATTTTCAAGGAATTACGTTTGCATCTGGCGATTCTTCTTGATGCTTTTGAAAACTCCCGCAATGCAGGTGGTTCCGTGGAGGTGCTCCTGGGGGTATCGGGCATGTGAATAGAATATCAGGCGGCATTCGGATCAGGATGGGAGAATCATTCACAATTGATTTGGAGATGGAGTTGACATGGGGGCTCATGAATATACAGGAAAGTATCTATCAGACTTTATTCTGAATACAGGAATGCTCCATCGATAAAGAACCCGAAATCCTGTTTTATATCCTTTTCCCCTTGACACCTTCCTCCTGATCCGGATCTGATCTGAAATCAGTAGTGAATCAGGAGTCGTCCTGATGTAAAAGCATGTGTTTATCTGATAGGGACGTCTGCAAAACCCCTCTCGGCTGGCTCGTCGGATAGCCCGGTCAGCCTATCGTGCCATGTCAAGCATCAAATGACGCCCGTTTTATCCGTTTCGTTCGTGAGGTGAAAAATGTTCGTTTTTTCGGAGCACTACGATCTGGACTGGCCGGGGCATGTGTTCCCCACTGAGAAATACCGGCTGGTCGCCGAGAGACTGCTGCGAGATCGGATCTGCGAAGAATCCGACATCGTCGAACCGGAGCCGGCGACTGACGAAGATCTCCTTCTGGTGCACGATCCGCACTATCTCGACCGTCTCCGCTCCCTGACCGCCGATCCCCGGCAGGCGTATCTCGTTTTCGAAGCCCCTATATCAGAGCTGACTCTGAATGCGCTCCACATGGCTGCGGGCGGTTCGATCCTGGCAGCCCGGCGGGCCGAGGCGACAGGCGGAATGTGGCTCAATATCGGGGGAGGGTTCCACCATGCATTCAGCGGGCATGGCGAAGGGTTCTGCTTCATCAATGATGTTGCAATAGCAGCCTCTGTTCTTCTGCGGGATACGAAGGCCGAGAGGATCCTGATCGTCGATTGCGACCTTCACCAGGGAAACGGCACCGCCAGGATATTCGAGGGGGATGATTCGGTCTTCACCCTCTCGATACACCAGGAGATACTCTACCCGGTGCCGAAGCAGCGCTCCGACATCGACATCGGGCTGGATGCCGGTACCGGCGATACCGTATACCTCGATAAACTTGCCGCGGGCCTGGAACAAGCATTCAAAACCGGTCGGTTCGATTTCTTATTCTATCTCGCCGGCGCCGACCCTTATTCCGGTGATCAACTGGGTTCCCTGGAGCTGACGAAAGACGGGCTGCGGCGCCGCGACTCGCTCGTTTTCGACTTCGCCGGGCGATTCGAGCTTCCCGTGGCTGTCACCCTGGCAGGAGGTTACGCGGAGAAAACCGAAGACATCATCGAAATTCATACCAGCACGGCTGGCTTGCTCGCTGAAAGATGCAGGCGAATCAACCTGTCCGGAGAATGATCGTTACCCGTCCCCGGGCGGTTCGATCTTGTCGAGCCGCATGACATGCCTTCCGCCCTCGAACTCGGCGTCCAGCCATTCGTCGACGATTCGGCTGGCCAGCTCCGGCGGAGTCAACCTTGCTCCGAGGGAGATCATGTTGGCATCGTTATGCTCCCTCGCGAGCCGGGCGCTCTCCTCGCTCCAGCAGAGGGCGCAGCGGATGCCGCTGATTTTATTCGCGGCCATCGCTTCGCCGTTGCCGCTGCCGCCAAGCACGATCCCCAGGTCGTTTTCCCCGCCGGCGACGCTTGCCGCGGCGGGATGTATAAAATCGGGATAATCGACGGGAGATTCGTCGAAAGTGCCGAAATCGGCCACCTCGAAACCTCGATTCTGCAGATGTTCCTTCAATATTTCCTTCAGGGGGAAGCCCGCGTGGTCCGTTCCAATCGCTATTCTGGTCATTCGTATCCTCCGGGGCGATTTTTCGGCTTAAAATTGTCCGGCGTAAGCGGTACGGTACGCCCGAATTCCAGGCGAATCGCGGATAAGCTGCGAACGCGAAGCGGTCGCCGGCTTCATTCGCGATATCAGAAGCCGGCCTTCGCCGACTTTTGATTATTTATCACCGGCATTCGAACGGATCAAGCAAAAGCCTGTCGATATGGCGCCCGATCCCGTGAGGCCGGCAGTACAGGTCAACAATCTCCTTGACACCCGGAAGAGCGCAATTTATGCATTCAGTATACAGCGAAAAGCAACGAATATCCCGAGTTTTCAGATGGATATTTCGAGGAGTAGCCCATGAAAAAACACTCCGGAGACGCGGATTACCGGGCGATTTTCGATTCGGTCAACGACCTGATAGTGGTGCATGAATGCGAAACCGGCAGGCCGGTGGATATCAACAGGAAAGTGGTCGAGACTTTCGGGTGGAGCCGGGAGGAATACCTGCGCCTGCGTGTCGAAGACTGGAGCCTGGGCGAACCTCCGTTCGACCAGGAGGAGGCCCTCAGGAGGATTCGGAAAGCCGCGGAGGGCGAACCGCAGCTTTTCGAATGGCTCTGCAAAGATAAGGAAGGCAGGCTGTTCTGGGTCGAGGTGAACCTGAAAAGGGCCGTAATCGGTGAGAAGGAGCGGGTCCTGGCGGTAGTCAGGGATATCGATAAACGGAAGCAGGTGGAAGAACAGCTGGCCCAGAAAACCGAAGACCTGACTTTCATCAATACAATCAACGATGCGATTAACCGGAACAGGAGCCTCGACGAAGTTTTCCAATTGTTCGCGGAGGGCACGAAGCGGATATTTTCCAGCAGCGGCGCGGATGTATATCTTCTCAACGAGAAAGGTGATTTTCTTGACAGGTCTCAAGTGACTCTGTCATCTGAAATCAAGGCGAAGATAGAGGAAGTCATCGGTATGAAAATACCGGAAGTCGGAATTCCGCTGAGACCGGACAGCCGGTATTTCGAGATTCTGAAATCTGGAAAAGGACTCGTCATCTCCGATTCCGGCCAAATGATGGATTTTATGATGGAGCATGCCGGCAATGAAGGGTTTCGGGACCATGTTCCGGCGATTTTCGAGATACTCGGATACAAGTCGATGGTAGTCGTTCCTCTTCCCGGGATGAGGGAAACCATCGGCCTGGTCACCATGTCGAGCCGGTCTCTCCTGGATGAATCCGATATGCACCGGCTGCAGCTGATCGTCGCGCAGCTCGGTCATCTTTTCAGCAGGAAGAAGATGGAAGAAAAAAGGGCGGAGCTGCTGCGGCATATCGCAGCCGCCAACCGGGAGCTCGAAGATTTTGCGTATATCGTTTCACATGATCTCAAGGCTCCGCTTCGCGGCATATCATCCCTCGCTACCTGGTTATCGTCCGATTACCGGGACAGACTGGATGAAAAAGGCAGAGAAATGCTTGACCTGCTGGTCGGCAGGAGCAGGCATATGCACGACCTGATAAACAGTATTCTTGATTATTCGAGGATAACCCGGTTCGGTGAGAAGAAAATGGATGTCGATTTGAATCTCGTGGTTGAGGATGTTATCGGTAATATCTCGCCTCCGGAGGATATCGATATCAAAACCGTTTCCAGGCTGCCCGTGGTTTTATGCGAAAAAACCCGCGTAACGCAGGTTGTTCAGAATCTCGTCGAGAATGCTGTTCTGCACATGGACAAACCTGACGGCGAAGTGAGAATCGGCTGCAGGGAAAAAGGCGACATGTGGGAGATTTATGTTTCGGATAACGGTCCGGGAATAAAAAAAGAATATTTCGGCAAAGTTTTTCAATTGTTCCAGAAACTGCAGCCGGATGACGACCGGGGAAATACGGGGGTAGGGCTTGCCGTAGTCAAGAAGATTGTCGAACAATTCGGAGGAGAAGTCGGGGTGGAATCTGAACCCGGGAAAGGGTCGAGTTTCTTTTTCACCATCCCCAAACACGATTCCGGAAAGGCGACCCAGAGACGATCAACCAACGACTGACGGGTAAATGGAGAATAAGCATGAGGTTCGTTTTTCCTGTATTGCTGGTTGAAGATGATGACGTGCATGTTAGAATATTCGAAAGGGCGTTTAAAGAGACCGGAGTCGATTCACCCTTGTTCGTCACACCTAACGGCGAGGAAGCTCTGGCTTTCCTGAGAGACAGTGACAATCCGGCTCCCGGAGTGATTGTCCTGGACCTCAATATGCCGAGAATGAACGGGTTCGAGTTTCTTCGAATCCTGAACCTTGATGAATCGCTGAAAAAGATTCCGGTAGTCGTTCTGACCACATCGGGCGACAGGCGGGATATAGAAGAGTGCTTTGACCTGGGAGTCGCCGGTTATATGATCAAACCCGTAAGTTACGAGGAGTTCCTGGATATGACAGGGGCGATAGTTCGATACTGGACGTACAGCGAGCTTCCATACGAGGAGTAAACCTTGAGCGGCAGATATAAGATCCTTCTGGTAGAGGATGACAGAGTCGACCGTATGGCGATGGAACGACAGATGGAAATGGAGAGTTTTCCATTCGAATGCTACTTCGCCGGTTCTGTCGCCGAAACCCTGGAAAATCTCGAAACCCGACGATTTGATGCAGCGGTTCTCGACTACAATCTTGAAGACGGAACAGCGTTCGATATCGTGAGACACTTAAAAGATACGCCGTGGCTGATAGTTACCGGGATGGGAGATGAAGAGATCGCCGTAGAGGCTTTGAAATCGGGTGCATCGGATTATCTCATCAAAGATCAGGATCTCTCTTACCTGAAAATGCTCAACATCGCCATAGAAGGCGCGATCAGGACGGCCGCGTCGGAAAGAAAAGTAAAGCGGCTCAGCCATGCGGTGGACCAGAGTCCGAGCATGCTGGTCATTACCGATGTCGACGGCAATATCGAATTCGTAAATCCGAGGTTCACCGAGCTTACCGGGTATACGATGGATGAAGTTGCGGGCAGGAACTCCCGGATATTGAAATCCGGAGAGAACCTTCCCGAACTGTACGAGGATTTATGGCGGACCATATCCCGGGGGGAAGTATGGAAGGGCGAATTCCTCAATAAAAAGAAGAACGGGGAGCTTTTCTGGGAATCCGCGAGTATCACGGCCTTGAGAAACAGCGATAACGAAATTACGAATTATTTCAAGGTAGCGGAAGATATCACCGAGCGAAAAAAAGTCGAGATGGAAAAAGAAGCGCTCATAGGCGAACTGAAGGCAGCCCTTGAAAATATTAAAATCCTCGAAGGATTGATGCCTATCTGCGCTTCGTGTAAAAAGATACGTGATAACGACGGATACTGGCACCAGGTCGAGGTTTATATTCGGGAGCATACGGAAGCGGAATTCACTCACAGCATCTGCCCTGAGTGCGCGAATCAGCTGTATCCACGGTACGGTTCTGAAAGGTAAGACCAGGACAAAAAAGGAAAGAACTGGAAATTACTGTTATCAGCCGACTGATCATAATCGCCGTTATTTTTTTTCTGGCAGCATTCTTCGACACAATTTTATTGAAACCGTTGCTCGGAACGGCTGCGGTTCTGGTCCTGCTTTCAGCCGGGCTTCTTTATTCCCCGGGGGTGTCCGGCACCCCGGGGAAATCGAGGACCGTTCGACCTGCCGTGCTGCGCTGGTCTGTAATAATCGCAGCGATTACCCTCCTCTTATACAGAAACGTCTATATGGCGGAATGGATGAACCGCAATGATTGGGAATGGCTTGCGGCAGCGAATGATTACTGGCGGATCTGGACGCAGTTGAATCCCCGGGAGCTCCTTCTCAAGTGGGGAAATCTTTTCAGCGAGGAGGTTTATACGAGGGAGATTTCGGTCTTTTCACTCCTTCTCGATCGTATCGTCTGGCGCGAGAATCTTGCGGGTTACCACCTGTCGAACGTGATTATACACGCGACCAACAGCTTTCTCGTCGCCGCTCTCGTATTCAAAATCCTCCGCCGCAGGAGCTTCGCCTTCGTCGCCGGATTATTCGCCGCCGTCTACCCCGCCGCCTCCATTTCAGTGTGCGTCATCAACGGCAGGGGAGACCTGGTAGCCTGTTTTTTCATCCTCCTTTCTTTGATTGCCTACGTTACTTCCATTCAGAAAAAAAAGAGCCGGATTGCGGGCCCGGCGGCTTACCTCCTCTCCCTGGTTTTCGGAATTCTGGCCATGTGGAGCAAGGAAATGGCGATCAGCCTGCCCGCGATCGTCATTCTTGTCGAAATCCTGTATCGCAGGCCGTCCGATCCGTTCCGGTCGCTGATCCAGGTGATACCTTTCTGTGCTCTCACGGTTCTGAAACTGCATACCCTGAGCGGGATTCCCGAGGACGGGCTTTCCCACCATGTTCTGAGGCGGCAAATCGCTGATTTCCTGGTCTACTTTCCCTACAATACCCTTCTGCCGTTCATACCTAACGAAAGGGTGATGAAAACCGTCTTCTGGGTTTATCCGGTACTTGCGGCCTCCCTTTTCCTGGCCGGAGGCAAAACCGGGGAAAGGGTTCGGCTGGCTATTCTCGGGGTTGCTTTTTCAGTATGTTTCATGATCCCGGTATATAATTTCGTGCTTCCGGAGGCGATGGGGCTCCTCAGGATCTACTACCTCGCGGCGGTGGGCGCTTCGATACTCCTGGCCGCAGCTCTTACCCCGTTGCGGGAAGACAGGAAATCAGCCTGGATACCGATCGTCTGTGTCTGGCTTTTCCTGTTCCATGTAAGCAGCGTTTTTCTAGAGAGCGATACACCCGGATCTGACCATTCGATTCCCCTGAGAGACGAAATTTCGAAAATCGAAGAAAAAACGACGGGCAAGGATAAAGTGATTTTCGTGGGGGATTCCATTGACGCCGTCCTGGCCGAGTTCTTTCTGGATTGCCTTGGAATCTCCCGGACGGAAGGTTGCGATTTCTTCGCCACCAGGCAGGTGCGCAGAGGCGAGGAAATGAGCTTGAGAACCCTCGCTCGCTATCCCGGCTCGGAACTTGGCAGGTTGAGTCAGTTGCCGAACGGCTTCTTCGAGGATGCGTCGATTCTCTGGTGGAGCCAAAAAAAGCAGGAATTTCTGGACGCCGGACCCGCCTTCCTCAGCCTGGTCGGACTGCAGGAGAAAATACCCGATATACCGGATGGCCACGCAGACGGGATGGCGGAAACCGGCCGATGGGAATTGAATGACCGGGTCGCGATGCTCGAACCGTACAAGGAATATCTCGGTGGGGAATTTCCCTACCGCGTGTTCGTGTCTCCTCCGGGTGTGTTTCCGCCGATGACAAAGCTTGATCTCGAATGGTCCGTCCGCTTTAATCATCCCCCGGAATTCCGGGAGATCCCCTGTATACTGGACTTCGTGATCCACCCGTCCGATTTCCCCGGCCCAATGGACTTTTTTCTTTTTGATCTCGAAGAAACCGATACCGGTTCCATGGAAGTTTCTCACCGGAAGAGCCTCGAGGATTATTTGTCGGGCAACAACATATTCTTTTCGGCACCGTCGAATATCCGGATCTGGCTCCCCGTCGCGGAGGATGTCGTTTCCTGTTCTTTCGTCCTCCGCAAAATAAAGAAAAGATATTGGGGGGAAGCAGAACAATAGCCGTACAGTCAAAAAGCACTGAGAGGGTGTGATGAGTAAAAAGTCAGGTTTTCTTCCGCCGTGGACGGAGAGTCCGCCCCCGGACGGCTCATACCGTTCGATTTTCAAGTGGGGTTCGCCGGCTGCTTTCAAGCATCCGAATCAGAGACTCTACGCGATGCTGAAGGAGAGATTCGGCATGACGGACGAGCATTTCACCGCGAGACGCAGCACGGGCGACGAGCAGGTGAAAAGCGAGCTTCCCGTCCGGATTGCGCAAGAACACGTCCGGGCACTCGAGAAAATCTCCGGTGAAGAGAATGTATCCGTGGATGCGTATTCAAGGGTCAAATACTCGACGGGAAAAACCACGGAAGAGGTTCTCAAGCTCCGCAGCGGGCTCGTCGAAAATGCCGCTGACGTGGTGGTTCATCCGCGGGGCGGCGAGGATGTGCGGCGGATTGTGGAATACTGCAATGAAAAAAAGCTCTCCGTGTATATCTACGGCGGAGGTTCGTCCGTAACCCTGGGGCTTTCCTGCCCCGAACCCGGAGTCACCCTCGTCCTCGGCACCCATATGAACCGGATCCTCTCGTTCAGCGAGACCAACCAGACGGTGACCGTTCAACCCGGTATTCTCGGTCCCGATCTCGAGGAAGCTCTGAATGAAGCTCCGGAGCGTCTCGGAGCGAAGCGCGGTTATACATGCGGGCATTTCCCGCAGTCCTTCGAATATTCCTCCGTCGGGGGGTGGATAGCGACACTGGGCTCGGGCCAGAGTTCCACCTATTACGGCGATATCTGCGATATCGTGCTGAGTCAGGAATACGTGACTCCCGCCGGAACGATTAAAACCCTCGATTATCCGGCTACCGCCACCGGACCGAAGGTGCACGACATCCTGAAGGGCAACGAAGGAACCTTCGGCGTCCTCATCTCCGCAACTCTCAAAATCTTCAGGTACCAGCCGGATAACCGCTTCAGGTTTTCATTCATTTTCCCTACCTGGGAGAGCACGGTGGATGCGGCCCGGGAAATCTGCCAGGGGGAGTTCGGCATGCCTTCGGTTCTGCGGATCTCCGATCCGGAAGAGACCGAGGTCGGCTTGAAGCTCTACGGAGTCGAGGGGACGGTTCTCGACAGGCTGATGAAGCTGAGGGGGCTGAAGCCGATGGAGCGGTGCCTCGTTATCGGCCACACCGAGGGTGAAGAGAGTTTCTCGAAGCTTGTCCACAGCAAAATAAGACGGATCTGCAGAGACGGGGGAGCCATGTACCTGACCGGGTACCCGGTCAAAAAATGGGAGCACGGCAGGTACACCGATCCCTATATGAGGGAGGATCTCAACGATTTCGGGATTGTGCTCGACACCCTCGAGTCGGGCGTAACCTGGGACAACCTGTTCAATCTTCACACCGGGGTGCGGGAGTATGTCAAGAGCCGTCCCGGGACGGTCTGCATGACCCATGCGTCCCACTTCTATCCGCAGGGGACGAACCTGTACTTCATATTCATCGCCAGGATGGAATCCGTCGATGAATACCGCGCCTTCCAGGCCGGCATGATAGACGCCATCGAAAAGCACGGCGGTTCTCTGAGCCATCACCACGGAGTCGGAAGGATGATCGCTCCCTGGATGGAAAAACACCTCGGCACGGGTCAGATGGGTGTTCTGCGAGCGCTCAAACGCCACTTCGACCCAAACAACATCATGAATCCCGGCGGCATCCTGGGCCTGGACCCGCCGGATTCGGGCAGCTGAAACAGGTAAATTCTCAGGAAATAGAAACGCAAATCTTGTAAAAAGCCTTAAACAGGGTGATATTCTGTTATGTGTCAGATGTCGTCGGCCATCATCCTTCAGTGAGGTTCACCATGAAATTCAGAGCGGTTTTTTTTGGGGTTACGGTTCTTTGCATTATTGCGATCATGGGCGTCGAGCCGGCTGATTCAACGGAAAGACAGGATGACTCCGACGGGTTCATCAATATCAGGATCAACCAGGACGCCACGCAGGAGCTGCAGAACGAGATGCAGGTAGCGATCAATCCGACCGATTCCGAAAATATCGTTGCGGTCTGGAGGGATTTCAGAAAGGGATACCGACAGGTCGGTTATGGCTGGAGCAAGGACGGCGGCCTGACCTGGACCGAAGGCCTGTTCATCGACCCTTACTATCCGTGGGACTCCGATCCGGGCATCACCGTGGACCGGTTCGGTAATTTTTACGCCGTTGTCCTGGCGTACGTCTCCACGTGGGAAGAGAACGCCCTTTTCGTCTACAAGTCAACGGACGGAGGCGAAAACTGGGATGGGCCTTTTACGGTGGTTGACGGTTATCCCGGCGTGTTCGAGGACAAGGAACTGATCGCCTGCGATCGGAGCGGCGGAATCCACGACGGCAACCTGTACGTGGCCTGGGCCAGGTTCGGCTGGAACATCGATATATACTGCGCCCGCTCCACCAACGGCGGCGCCTCTTTCGAGACGGCGGTCAGGGTGAGCGATTCGCCGTCGGTGCAGTGGCCCGTCCCGGCGGTCGGCCCGGGCGGTGAGCTCTACGTGGCCTGGGATTCTTATTCATATCCCTACAGGATCAAGCTCGACAGGTCATTCGACGGAGGCGTCTCCTTCGGCAGCGATATAACCGTCAGGACCGTGTCGTTTCCGCCCGGCGGAAGCATCAACGGCGGAATCACCGTTTTCCCGTTTCCTGCCATGGACGTGGATATGGATACCGGCCACCTCTATATTGCCTACATGGATGAGGGTTACAACTCCACCGATATTTTTCTGACGAAGTCGACGAACGGGGGTAGCACCTGGAGCTCTCCCGTGAGGGTCAACGACGATCCCGAAAACAACGGATGCGACCAGTTCCATCCGTGGCTCTCCATCGATGAAGAAGGAATCATCACGATCATCTTTCTCGACAGGAGAAACGATCCGGCCAACTACATGATGGACTGCTACATGACATGGTCCACCGACGGAGGGGCGACCTTCTCGAAAAATATAAGGCTCTCCACGGTTTCGTCGGATCCTCAGGCCGGATCGGATCGGGACGGTTCAGGCCTGGCGCAGGGAGAGCGCCTGCGACCTCTTTCGAGCTCCAGGGCGGGACTGCTCGGCGAGTATATCGGCCTTTCGACGAGATACGGGAAAAAAGCCGCGCCCGTCTGGACCGACACCCGGAACGGTCACCAGGACGCTTACTACGCCATACCCGATTCCACCCGGTTTTTCGTTGCATTCGATTCGGATACGCCGTCGGCTCCCCCCGGCGGCACCCTCACGACCGAATACGAAATCGCTCACGCGGGTGATTCGCCGCTGACTCCGCAGGGCTGGATAAACGCTTATCTACCCAACGGAAATGAATATTCGGGGAATCCTTTTCAAGGGCCGATCGATGTGAGTTTCGACCCCGGTCAGACCAGGGCCGGGAACCTTTCTTTCAAGGTCCCGGGAGTTGCGCCGCCCGGAACCGGTTACAGGCTCGAGCTTTGTATCGGATACTGGCCTTATTTCGTTCTCGCCGCCGGCAGTTTCGAATTCGAAATCACTCCCGGTTCAGATTAGAACACGCCGCCTGAGCCCCGGAAGTACCGCCAGGTCGCTTCCGGGGATCGGCGGGATACCGTCAACGGGTCTGCTCGACCAGCTTCACCGCGTCGGCGATCACGTATCCGTTCGCGTTGTTGTTGAAGAGCACCCCCTGGGTGCGGCTGGTCACGAATGCATAAGTGCCGATGGAGATCCACTCGTTCCCGGGGGTCGTCTGGTCCACTTCTATCCAGTCCGATACTCCATTCTCATGGTAAACACGGTACTTGGCGTCGGATGCAACCAGGTGCTGGTGCTCGTGTTCGAATTTCCATACGAAAACTTCGAATTCACCGGGTTCGATCAGTTGATCGAAACCCCAGCCGGCGCGACATCCGCCGCTCCCCCCGGCCGTGAACATGCAGTCGCCCAGCCAGGCGTTCTCATGGTCCGCCGTGTTCCAGGCTCCCGAAAGCACCGCGAAGTAAGGGCCGGCGTTGTCGACGACGATTTCACCTTCCTGGCAATCGAAAATATAGGCGGTGAAAGCGTCCAGCCCCGCTTCGACCACGGAGCCCTCGTTGAGATCCGAAACCTCGAACCGCACCCTCATCCGGTTTGTACGAGTGACGAAATCGCCCGCCATGAAGCTCCGGACCTTCCAGCCTGAAGAAGTCGAGGGTCCGATGACATCGGCTTCCACCCAGGTCGCGCCGTCGTCGTTCGAAACATGCACGTAGAAGTAGTCGTTGTTCGGGTCGTTGCCGAAATTGTTCGTATACCAGACGGCATATTCGATCTTCGCGTCGAGGCCGCCGGTCAGGTTCATAACGGGCGAAGTCAGCCAGGTGATGCCTCCGTCGACATCGGAGTCTCCATCCCGGTTGTCCGTCAGGTAGCAGTTCCCCGAACCGTCGTAATCGGTGGCAGGATCTCCCCGGTCGCCGCCGCCGACGGGGATGCCCCGTTCCCACGAGCCGGCGGTTATGTAGGGGTCGTCCTCGACGGTCCATCCCAGGTCCTCCTCGAAGTCGTCGGTAAAGACGGGGAAGAGCTCGCCGACGATCGCCGAGTATACGGTGGCGGGGGCGTCGGCCGGGCTGAGCACCACGCCGGAGAGCTCGCCTTCGATGCTGAAGTAGAATTCAGGAGTGTCGCCGCAGTGCGCCGGCGGCAGCGTGGCCACGTAGTCATCCCCCGCGGCTTCGATGGGAGCGGTCAGGTACTCCCCGCCGTCAAAACGGTAATGGAGAAGGCCGCTGCCCTCGATATACCTGTCGAGGACGGCATCTATCTCCAAGGCGATGGGAGTGGGTACGCCGGGCCGCACCATGTCGGGCAGTCCGTCCGGGAAAGAGATCCTCAGCCCGAATCCCATGGCGATGTCCGGGTTCCCCCAGAGGGCGCCCCACTCGAACATTTCGTACTTCGTGTAATACCAGAGCCCGTTCGTGTACATCTCCCGGAGTGCCCGCTGGTGGCCTTCGCCCATGGTGTAGTCCGCCGATGTGACCGAGCTCGTGAAAAAGTAGTCGAGCGACTGGCTCGAGCCGTCATACGGGTCGTTCCAGCCGGGCATTCCGTAAGCGACCTTCGTCGCACCGAGAAATCCTACGCCGCCCTGTCTCAGCATTTCCTGGCCGATGTTCAGGTAATCGGTGTCGGAGTTGCTGCAGGCGTCGGCGAAGATGATCGACGGATAGTCGTCGTTGAGATGGCTGCAGGTCCATGTGTCAACGAATGCCTGCGAGGGATAATACTCGTAGCAGGCGGTCGGAGAGCCGTGTCCCGCCCAGTTGACGAAGGCGTACGAGCCGCCCGACCAGACCGTTCTGACGTTGCTGTAGGAGAGGTTGTAGTCCATGGGGAAGGATGAATAACCTTGTTCGTACATTTTCGTCGTTGTCCACTCCTCCATCCAGGGGTGGATTACCGGGTCGGATTTGTATTCCATGAGCTCCGCGTTGTCGGTGTCGGGCCAGAAGAACGCGCCGAGCAGCAGGATGTTCTTCTTGAAGGAAGGATCGTTGTTCTGTTCATATGCAGCGGTTTTTTCGCATATATGCGTGACCGTGGCCGGGGCGCTCCACGGAATCCTCCCTACGTTCACCTCGGCGTAGAAATCGATCGGATCTTCATCCTCGCCCCACCGCCGATCCTGATCGGCGTCCCATGACAGGTCGTCGGGGAGCGAGAGCTCGGCGTAATAGTAGTCCGTTTCCGGCATTCCGTAACCAACGTCCTGGTAGCACCTGCGCATGGGCACGTCGTCGTAGTGCCCAACCAGCAGGACATCCTCGATGCCCCACTCGCCGGACGGATACTTGTCCCTGAGGAAATTCCGCATTTTTTCCGCGAGATCGTAACCGCTGTAACTAGAGGAAATCCATGCGGTCGTGGCAATGTATACATTCCTGCCCTTGAGGGCTTCCCACTCCACGAGAGGCGTAATCGAGTCGACCAGGTCCTCGAGGGTGATGACAACGAAGTCGAATGTTTCGCGCGTTTTCGTTTTTACCGGATACCACTGCTGGGACTGGCGGTAATTGTAGATGAACTCCTGCGCAAGCCGCTCGGTCCTTTCCGAGTCGGCGGCTTGCGGTTCCGCCGCCGTCATGCCCTCCGGGAAAGCGTACCGCACGGTTATCGACATCTCGGGATAGTGGACGATCGTGCCGGAGAGAGGATAATACGTGAAAGGACAGACCCTGAGATCCACGAGGTCGTATTTCCTGTATTTCGCATTCCGGACCACTTCCACCATCGACGAGGGAAAAGGTTCGTCGCTGAAGTAGACCGAGTTGTAGTTCTTCTCGAAGAGTTCCCGCTCTTCCCTGCGGACGAGAGGGTTTTCGCCGTTGATCACCGCGGGCAGCCGCGCCGGCGCAATCCTGAAATTATTGTCGAGCACGAAACTCCGGGAAGGTTCGAAGGTGACGTCCACCACCTCGGAGCCCGGAGGGATTGCCACGGGGAATATTTTCGACGGCAGGCTGGGCTTTCCGGGCTGCTGCAGCCGTCCGAAACCGTCGGCTTCGATCTGTGCGCCGTCACCGGTTTCTTCGATTCTGTAGGAATCGGCCGGAATCGTGATCGTAAAGGTCCCGCCTTGTTTCTGCACCGTGGTTTCTCCGGCGCAAACGATCATTGCCGGCGTCATTATTGAGAGCAGCAGGATGATAAAAATTTTTCCGCGGTTCATTTTCGATCCTCTCTTCTGGTTGGCGTCTGGAAAAATCAATCCGGATAAAATGGTTCATCCGGTTTCGTGTCAGTAAAATTTTAATAGGATAATCACACATATTCAAGCGGCGCAGAGTGGAAGGAATCGTTTAAAAGCAACGCTTCAAAGCCTCTGTGGTTGATTTTCCCCCGGTAAACCACAGGTGATTCTCCGGCGGGTCGAACACTTTCAACAACCGGTTTTCAGCGCCTCTGAGAAGTCTGAAGAAAAATCGGAAAAAGTACGCAGGCATGACAGAACCGTGACAGACGTTCTTTATATTCCTGGTATACCGGGGTCCGGCCCGTTCACTGGAGGTAGCCGTGATAAAGAATCTAAAGGAAATCCGCAGCCCCCGAGTCCTGCTTTCGGGTGTTTTCGGTCCATTCGGCGTCGATGACGAATATGGACGCAAAGAGAATATAATGGAGCTTTTCCACAACCAGGTGACCAGGAAGCAGGATCTTGCATCGTTCCGCTTCCATCATCGTTCTTTCGGGCTCTATTTCCTGGCGGAGAATATCGACGCGGAAGTGACCGTTCTCGATTTTCCTTCGAGGCGCCGCTTCGAACGGGAGGTCCGGAAAGGCTACGACGCCGTTGGCATTTCGTTTATTGCTCCCAATTTCGTTAAAGCCCGTGAAATGGCCCGGATCGTACGGCGGGTTTCTCCGGAAACTTCGATTATCCTGGGCGGTCACGGCACGGCCATCGAAGGGGTGGAGGAATTGATCGACAGTGATCACGTGGTTCGCGGGGAAGGTATCAGAGGGCTGCGGCGAATCCTCGGTCAGAATCTGCATGCACCGATCGTGCATCCCAGCCTGCCGAGCTCTCAGCGCTCGAGCATCTACGGCGTGCCGGTGCTGGGCACCTGCGCCAGCCTGCTCGCACCCGGGGTCGGTTGCGTCAACGGGTGCAAATTCTGCTGCACCTCCCACTTTTTCGACCGTGAATACACCCCGTTCCTTTCGACCGGAAAACAGATTTTCGAGACGGCGCGCCGTATAGCGGATGAACGGGGGAACGACGAGTTTTTCGTACTCGATGAAAATTTCCTGAAAGACCGGAACAGGGCGATGGAGCTCCTGGAGGAGATGGACCGTCATAAACGGTTCTTCAATTTCAATATTTTCTCTTCAGCGGAAGCGATTACGGCGTTCGGCCTCGACAATCTCGTGAGGCTGGGGGTCAATTATATCTGGATAGGGGTGGAATCCTCGACTGAAACGGGAAACTATCCGAAGAACAAAGGCATAGACCCGAAACCGCTGATAAAATCGCTCCAGGACCGGGGTATCATCGTCCTGGCTTCCGGTATCCTCTGCATGGAGCACCACACACCCGAAAATATTCAGGACGACATCGATTTTCTCGTGGATCTGAAAGCGGATTTCGTTCAGTTCATGCTCCTGACACCTCTGCCGGTGACGTCCCTCTACATGGACCACCGCGAACGAGGGCTTCTCCGAAAGGATCTGCCGTACGAAGAGTGGCACGGCCAGAAAGAATTGTCCTATTTCCATCCCCACTTTCCGGGTGACTCGGCCGCCCGGTGGCTCGACAGCGCGTTCCGTCTCGATTACGAGCAGAATTCGAGTTCCATGTATCGCGTTCTCGAAACGAGCCTTCGCGGCTACCTGAGGCTGACCGCCGCCGGACCTCTCGACGACAACCTCGGGGTCCGTCGTCTGGAGCTTGCGCGCAGGGTGAGAAACTGGTCGCCGATGCTGCCGCATATCATCGCAAACGGGGTGAATGAAACCGAGCGGAACCGCGCCCGCCGCCTTGAAAAAGAAATAGAGGCGATTTTCCCACGCTCACTGACGGATCGCGCCAAACGAATCGCGGTCAGAGTCTGCGCGAAAGCCTGGAAGCTCCGGGTGGCGCTCAGGGGCGACGCCATCCAGCCGAAAACAATCGTGACCAGGTACCCGGCCGGCCGCCGGCGTCCCGCCCATGTGATCCCGTGCGCATATCCCGCTAAACAGGTTGAAGTCGAGAGCCTGTCCGGGGTAGGGTAGTAGCCCACCGCGAACCCCGCAAGGAGGAGACCGTGGCGGGCAGGGCTCAAACCAGGATCAGGCGCCTCCAGGAAAACATGAGATTGACCAGGCCTATCGTGGTGCTCGCCACAGGGGTCCTGGTGCCCGTTCTGCTCTCTTCGTCGGTGGGTATCATCGCCCTGGTAATGGGGAGGAGCACTCTCGACCTCATCCTCGGCGTTCTTTCGGTCTCCCTCGCCGCAGCCGCCATCGGTAGCGGCATCATCGTTACGGTCCTGCTCGGACGCAGGGCCCGGACCGCCCGCCTCCAGTCCGACCTCCTCGGCAACGTCACCCACGAGCTCAAGACTCCCCTGGCCGCCATCCGCATGTACGCCCAGACCCTCCAGATGGGACTGGTCGACGAGAATCCCGAATTATCGAAGAAGTGCGCGGATACGATAACCAGGGAAAGCGAGTGGCTCGACGCGATGATCGAGCGGCTTCTCACCTGGCGGACCGCCGCCAAAGACAGGGACAACCTTGATTTTGTCGACGGCGCCATCGATCGGCTTCTCGAGGAGACGGCCGCCCGGTTCAAAAGAATGCTGCCGCCGGAGGACGTGGATTTTCAAACCCGAATCGATACGCGTCTACCGGTCCGCCACGATCGCGGCGGAATCAATTCGATAGTCATCAATCTGCTTACCAATGCCTACAAGTACACAGGTACGAAAAAGGTTATTTCCCTTTCAGCGGAGGATTATGAAGATCATGTCCTGATCACGGTCCGGGACAACGGAATCGGCATTCCAAGCAAGGAGCTGGCGAGGATATTCGAGCCTTTTCACCGTGTCGAATCCGGTAAGCTCAACGCGGCGGGAGCCGGGCTGGGTCTTGCCATCGTGGATTTTATGGTCAATGCTCATGCAGGTTCCTTCTCGGTGAATTCGACCCCCGGGAAGGGCAGCACATTTACCGTCAACCTGCCCGCCATGACAGGCAAGGAAGAGCGAACTTGAAAAAGGGGAGCAGCCGGCCTGAAGAAACAATCCTGATCGTAGAGGACGACCATTCCCTGAGAGAGGGCCTGGCCATGAACCTGCGGCTCAGGGGTTACAAGGTCCTGACCGCATCGGACGGAGACGAAGGCATGCAGAAAGCGTTCGATACCCGTCCGGATCTGCTGATACTCGATATCAGGCTGCCCGGTTTTTCAGGGCTGGATATCCTGGACGAGCTGAGAGAGCGGGACGAGCCGGTGCCCGTCCTGATCCTTTCGGCGAGGGGCAGCGTGGATAACAAGATCGAAGGTTTGCGACTGGGGGCGGACGATTATCTCGGCAAACCGTTCGACCTCAAAGAACTATTCGCCCGGGTGGACGCGCTCCTGCGCCGGAGCAGAACCAACAGGATAGAGCAGCCGAACCTGGAATACGGCCCGGTTATTATAGACCCTGGTGCGCGCCGGGTGTTTTTGCGGGGAACCGAGGTGGAGCTGTCCGCCAAGGAATTCGACGTACTCTCTCTTCTGGCCCGCTCACCCGGCAGAATTTTTTCGAGGGAGACGATACTCGACCGGGTCTGGGGCTGGGGTTTCCAGGGAACGCCCCGCACGGTTGACAATTTCATCATGGCTTTACGGCGAAAACTGGAGGATAATCCTTCCGAGCCCCGCCATATCCACACTGTTCGCCAGGTGGGGTACAGGCTGGATCCCTGACCAGAGCAGCAAAGGTGCAAATAATGAAACGGCAGGAATACGGGTCGGTTACCGAAGTCCTTGTACACATGCAGATAGTCGGAATTACCGGCCTTCGTGAATCTTTTATCCGGGCCGGGGAATCCGGCTTGACGGAGAAAGAATCGATTCTCGATTTCATTCTGACCGAGCTCGAACGGACGAATTATATTCCGCAAGAATCGATCGAAGAGTACAAAAAGACCCTGTGGCGCGAATTCAACCGGAGCAGGGGAGAGGATATCCGGGAATTCTATTCCGAAATCGACGTGGTGGTCAGGGGTGAAGCCGGAGCCGAACGGGACAGTTTCGTGGAGATGCTGTTTTCGGTCTTTGCCGATTACGAGCTCAAACCCGTAGTAACATTTCATCCGCCGGAAGAAATAGGCCCGAATCCTCAACTGGTCATCGATGACGAGCTGGTTATCAAGGGTCTTCCCTCCAAAAAGAAGTTCAAGCTGGCAATCAGGAAGCGGATTTCCTACTGGTGACCCGGCTGAAAAGGGTTTAAGGGCGGGTGCCGTCCTTGAGGTGAAACAACCCCCGCGGCGAACCGCGGGGGTTGTTTGCTGTAATGAGATTTTACCGCCGCCGGCTTTTATTCCGGGGAGATGAACATGAGTTCATCCAGCTTCGTGCCGAAAAGCGGATCCGCGGTGGTTCCGTGGATATCCATGCAGCCTGCGTAGGACATCGACTCCATATCCATGAATCCGAGGAGCCCGCCGGTATCGTTCAGGAACATGATGATTCCCCCGGTGTCGTCCAGGAACATGATGAGCCCGCCCGTATCGTTCAGGAATTGCAGCAATCCGCCGGTATCGTTCAGGAACTGGATCAATCCGCCGTTCCCGTCGAGAATCAGCAGGATGTCGTAGTCTTCCAGCAGTTCCGCGAGGGCGCCGGTATCGTCCAGGAACATCAGCAGTCCTCCGGTATCGTTCAGGAACTGCAGCAGTCCGCCGGTGTCGTTCAGGAACTGGATGATTCCTCCCGCTCCGATGATATAATCTATCGGTCCTTCGGGAAACGAAAGGATCTCCGTAAGGTTATAGTCTTCGATCTCATAAACGGCGATGGTGTCGCTCGGCGGGTTCCATTCCACCATCGCGTACAGGTTCGTTTCCACGAAGCAGCTGTCGTTGACGCAGACGCTGTCGGGGGATTCCTGAATATAAACGAGCCTGTCGGGGAACTGGAGGATGAGGCCGACATAGCCGAACGGCATCGATACGACCATATGGTCCTTTACATAACCGCACATTCGCTCCATCGGCTCTATACTGAGGTTCCCGAAAGATAAGAGAGCGTCCACCGGCTCCACCATCCCGTAGCCGGTGTAGTCGTCGCAGCCGTCGGCCTCCATATCCCGGGCGGTCTGACAGATGGCATTCCGGACCACGTCGTCGTCCTCCGCGCCGAAAGCGAGAAGAAGCCCCGCCAGGGCCGAAACATGGGCCGCCGCCTGCGAGGTGCCGCACCCCAGCCAGTAACCGATATCCTCCGTGGGTTTCCCTCCGGCGAATGCGGTGGAGAGAATCGCGTCAGGCATCTCATCGCCGTTCCTGTCCTCGGTGTCTCCGCCCGGAGCCATGACATCCAGACCGGGCCCCCAGTTCGAGTAGGCGGATCGTTCCATGGGCTCCACACTGGAGTTCACCGCCCCCACGGCGATGCACTCGTTGAACCTGGCCGGATAACAGACTTCGGAAAGGCCGGCGTTTCCGGCGGAGGCCACCAGCACGACTCCCTTGTCGTATGCATCCTTGATCGACTGGTAGAGCGCTTCGCCCGGAACGAACCCGTTAGGGAATGAGACCGACATGTTTATCACGTCGGCGCCGTTATCCGCGGCGAAATCGATCCCCTGGATCAAGCCGATGACGGTGCCTGATCCGTTGTTGTCGAGAATCTTTACCGGCATAATAGCGCACCTGGGGGCGATACCCGAGATCCCTATCCCGTTCCCCAGAGCGGCGCAGACGATGCCTGCCATGTGAGTGCCGTGATTGTAATCATCGTTCGGGTGGTTGTCGTCATTGATGAAATCGTAGCCTTCCCTGAAAACAACCCCTTCGTAGTCTTCCATTTTAATGTATGTGTGGTATTCATCCCTGTAATCCTCATACGCTACGCCTGAATCGAGGATGGCGATTACCACGTCGCTTTCGCCGAGTTCATAAGGCCACAGATGGTTCGTGTCCATCATGTCCTGGCGCCAGAGGTTCCACTGGGTCCGGTAACTGGGATCCGGTTTGAAAAAATTGTCGCCGCCGCCCCTGCCTTCGCCGCCCGGCAAACGGGAAACAGAACAAATCGCATTCGGCTCCACGGAGCGGATCCTTTTGTCGTTGCGGAGTGCCTTGATGATTACAGAAAGATCCGTCGAGCCGAATTTTTTGCGGATCTTTTTCAATTTTCTCGGGTTGAGGTTGAGGTGATACAGGCCCCTCTGGTTGTACTTCGATTTGAGCTCGAGATAATAATCTCCGAGCAGTCCTCTGAGGGCCTTCGATTCCGCTTTGTCGAGGGTGATCAGGAGTTCTCCATCTACAACGGGAATCAGCGCCCCGCCTTTTCCGAGCCTGCTTTCTACAATCCGGCTGGAATTTTCGAAAGTGGCTCCGGTTGCTGCCAGAGACAGAAGGAGCAAGGGAACCGCGAGCAAAGAGAGCCTGTTGACAGTGGTCGAATACATAAAAGCCTCCCGTTAATGAAACGAAAATCTGCATTTATATAATCTTCTCGTCAGCTCCCACTTTAAAATTTAATGAAATCCGATCAATTGCGCAAGGACCAATGCATTTTCTCGATCATGTAATCGCATGATCCAGCAAAAGCTTAGGGTGAAATCCGTAATCCGGGTTGCGGGATCCGATTTTTCACGGTTATTATTCTCTGCCACGGCGGCGGATGTTGTTGTTCGTTTTTGCTGATTAACAACCATGCTGTCGACTGGCCGGAGGTTGTTTTGATTGAATCGAGCCGTTTGACTCTGATCGGCTGTCTGGTAATTTTGATCCTTGTAGTCGGGCTCGAACCTGGCCTGTGTGATTCGATGTCGAAAGGGACCGGAATGGAACATAGAAAACTCACTGCCGCGGAAGAGCGGGTAATCGTTCACAAAGGGACGGAAGCGCCGTTCAGCGGAGAATATTACCGGTTCGACGAAAAGGGTGTTTACTCCTGCAGGAGATGCGGTGCTCCGTTGTACAGATCCGAGAGCAAGTTCGATTCGGGCTGCGGGTGGCCCGGTTTCGACGATGAGATTGCCGGCGCCGTGCTGCATAAGCCCGACGCGGATGGCGTAAGAACCGAAATCGTTTGTAATGCGTGCGGAGGTCATCTGGGGCACCTGTTTACCGGGGAGGGTTTTACAGATAAGAACATACGCCATTGCGTCAATTCGATCTCACTCGAATTTACCGCTGATGAACCTCGAAAGCGGACGGAGCGGGCGATTTTCGCCGGCGGCTGCTTCTGGGGGATTGAACATTATTTCAGGCGGGAAGAAGGTGTGATATCCACCCGTTCCGGATATACCGGCGGTTCCCGGGATAATCCCTCTTACAGCGAAGTCTGTGCCGGCGGCACGGGCCACGCCGAAGCGGTCGAGGTGATTTTCGATCCGGAGCTGACTTCTTTTGAAAAACTCGCCAGGCTTTTTTTCGAAATACATGATCCGACCCAGGTGAACCGCCAGGGACCGGACATCGGCGATCAGTACAGGTCGGCCGTGTTCTACTCCGGCGAATCTCAGAAACAGACAATCGAGAAGCTTATGGGGCTGCTGACTTCAAAAGGCTTCGAAGTTGCCACCGAGCTGATCGAGGCGGGAGAATTCTGGGAAGCGGAGCCGTATCACCAGGACTACTACGAAAAAACCGGCAGGGAGCCTTACTGTCATATCCGCGTCAAGAGGTTCTGACGAGGCGGAGGATGCCGCGGGCATTCCCGGTTCCGAGAAAAAAGCGGATGACGGGCCGGCCGGCTTCAGAGAGTGCTTTCGCGTCTCCCAGCGCCTGCGCTGCTTTCAATATACCGAACGAAATGGATGAGCTGCTCGACCCGGGTTCATCGGGTATCTCCAGGTCGATTTTTTCATCGGCGACAAGCTGAATGAATAACCCTCTTCCCGCATCACCCTTGTGCAGCTGACCGGTGGAATGAAGGTATCTCGGTCCGTAACCGACCGTGACGGGGTTTCCAGTAATCCCGGTGATTTCCGCTCGCAGGATATCCAGGGCCCGGTCTGTTTCGCGGGTTTCGTGAAGATACGCCTGGATAGCGACATACGAAGCCGGTCCGGCGTTTTTGAGAAATTCCGCCAGCCTCTCCGGAGACGGCTCCTCTTCTTCTCCTTCCGGAAGTGAACCGGTTGCGGAATATTCGGATGTCATTTTCCCGGCCTGGACCTTTGCCGCCTCGACATCCGGCTGATCGAACGGATTTATGCCGAGCTGAAAACCCGCTGCGGCGGTTGCCATTTCCCAGAAAAAGAACAACCCGCCGATGTCGTGGATATCCTCCATATTCAGCCGTATCACCGGAAAACCGGAGGCGATTAGAGAATCGACCAGGCTGTCGTTGGAAGCATCCCCGTCCATCCTCAGGTTGATGAATATCCTGTCGTCTCCATAGCCGTCGGGGGAGAGCGGCGATTCTCCGATCACCGGCAGTATCCCGGTCTGATTTTTTCCCGTGCTTTCGGCGATCAGCTGTTCCACCCAGTCCCCGAAGCCGGAGATCTCCTGCGAGATCACAAAGGTCGCCTTATCCCGTCCGAGCCGGGCGGCCTTTCCAAGAAAAGCTCCGGCGAGGATCGAAGGCTCGATACCGGCCTTTCCTCCTTTTTCGACTCCCGGCCGGGGAATGACCCCTTCCGCCCGTTCGAGAAGCCTGTCCAGGTCGATGCCCAGGAAGGCCGCGGGGGCCAGGCCGAAGAAGGAGAGGGCCGAGAACCGCCCCCCGATGTCGGGATCGTTCAGGAGCGTTTCGCGAAAACCGAGACGGCGCGCCGTATCCTCCAGGCTGCTTCCCGGGTCCGTAATCGCGATGAAATGCCCGCCCGTCTTTGCTTCACCCAGAGCGTCCCGGGTGCGATTGTAGAAAAATTTGAAGAGGGAGGCTGTTTCTATTGTTCCGCCTGATTTCGTGGAGACGAGATACAGGGTGCGCTCCGGATCGAGCTTTCCGGCGAATTCGGCGATGGTTTCGGGCACCGTGCTGTCCAGTACCGAAAGATCGAGGCAGCCTTCTGAAATACCGAATGTGTTACGGAAGACTTCGGCCGCCAGGCTGGAACCGCCCATTCCGAGCAGCAGAACATGAGTCAGGCCGTCTCTGCGAATACCATCCGCAATCTCCCGAAGCCGGCCTGTCTGTTCCTTCATTGCATTTACCGAATGCAGCCAGCCCAGGCGATTGGCGATTTCATCCGGTTCCGGTCGCCACAGGGTGTAGTCGTGTTCGAGGATGCGGGGCAGTACCCGTGAAGAAACGACGGATTTTTTAATCCGTTCGAGTTCTTCACCCGCCGTTCCGGGGAATATTTCGAACCGGGGATATTGCGTCACAGAATTTTCCTGCGTTTGCTTTCGATGCCGGCATGGAGATCTTCGAAGGCCCGTGCGAAGGCGTCGACGCCTTTCTCCAGGAGATTCTCCATAATCGTATCGATATCTATGCCCAGCTCTTCGATCTTTTTCAACCTGGCGTTCGCCTCATCAACGTTTTTCGTCACGGTCGGCCCGACCTCGCCCTTCGCTATGAATGCCGAGAGGGTGGCTGGCGGAAGAGTGTTCACCGTATCGGGTCCGATAAGCGTATCTACGTAAAGCGTATCGCTGTAAGCCGGATTTTTTGTGCCGGTACTGGCCCAGAGCGGCCGCTGGACCCTGGCGCCTTTTTCAGCAAGCCGGGAGAACCTTTCACCGGAGAAGATCCGCAGATAGGCGTTGTAAACGAGCTTCGAGTGCGCAACCGCAATCGTTCCGGGGAGATCTCCGGCATCCTTGCCTTCCAGTTCGATATCCACGTCGGTATCGATCCGGCTGACGAAACAGGATGCGACGGATGCCGGTCCGCCGCCCCGTCCGCCCGTCCGGAAAAAACGCTCGAGGCCCGTGAGGTACGCTTCCGCGGCAGCTTCATATTGCGCAAGGGAGAATATCAGGGTGACGTTTACATTGATTCCACCTGCTATAAGATCTTCGATCGCCGGTAAACCCGCCCGGGTCGCCGGCACTTTGATCATAACGTTCGGGCGGTCGAGTTCCGTGAAAAGACGGGTCGCTTCGCTTAAGGTTTTGGTTTGATCGTTTGCATAGGCGGGATCAACCTCGATACTGACATAACCGTCTCCGCCGCCGGTCGAGTCGTATACCGGCCGCAGCAGGTCCGCTGCTTCGCGGATATCGGCGAAGGCGAGGGCTTCATAGATCTCTTTGGCCTGTCCGCCTTCCGCCGCGAGAGCCTTGATCCTGTCATCATAATCGGCGGTTTCCGCGATAGCGGCTTTAAAGATGGACGGGTTCGAGGTGACCCCGGTGACACCATCCCCGATGAGCCTTTCGAGCTCGCCGGAATCGATGATGGCCCGGCTGATGTAATCGAGCCAGACAGCCTGGCCCTGCTCGGCCAGTTTCTTGATATTGTTCATGCCCTTTCCTTTTCTTGCGGTGCTCCGCTTCTTCAGCCGTTCCGCTGCTTGCGGGGTTCCGCTTCTTGAAATGCTCCGCTAGAATAACCGTAATCCTCCAGGCATCTTGCCGGCTGTAATCCTTCGGAGCCGGGTCTGAACGGGAAATCCTGACAGGATTATATCGCTCATACTACTTCCGCCCGGCCTGCACTGCAACGATTAAGGTCCGATCGTTCTGCGCTTTCAGGATTCCCGCCCATGTCCGGCCGCTTCCTGCGAAGGATATGGAGACCAGAGGTTCACCGGCCGGAAATCAAAAGTACCGTTTCCCTTTTTCCTTGAATAACCTGGAGTCGGATTTCGTCGGGAATTTATTGTATGTCGCCCTGGAGGGATCGTTGACTATCCTGCCCGGATCGTCCGTGTCTATTTTTTGAATGGCTTCAAGCAGTAAGTCAGGGCCGGCCTCTATGGTTTTTTTGTAAAGAGAATCAAGAGTATCTTCAGGCTCTACGGAAAATCTGCCCTGAACGATAATCGGACCGTTATCGATTTTTTCATCCATTTCGTGAATCGAAACACCCACCTCCGGTTCATCGTTGAACAATGCCCAGAAAAGGGGTTGTCTTCCCCTGTTCCGGGGCAATATGGATGAGTGGTAGTTGATGCACTTTTTCAAGGGAGCATTCAGCAGGCCTTTTTTGAATTTCACGGGCGCGGCTATCGATATTATCAAATCAATGCGGTTGGTTTTTATATATTCAATGAATCCCCTGGAATTTACGGACGCTGCCTTATTTTGATTAATCTTGTATTTGTGTAGAACATTCGCCACGGAGTGGCACCCGATTGACGGGATTATGTAATAGAGAACCGAGAATACTTCATGTTTTATAATTTTTGCTATGGCTCTGAGAAAGTTATTGAGCCCGTAGAAATTATACCGCGCTGCAAGTTCGCTTCTTTTTCCTTTGAAAAAAATCGGGGGCAATGTGACGATATCGTGTATCACATAATCCGTATTCGAAATCTTCTGCAGAAAATCGTCAAGAAACTGAGGCAGATACAGGGGGGCTTTCTGAATGATAAGCACAATTCTCATTGCAGCAGGCCTTTTGAAGCATACCGGAACAATTCCGTCATCGTTATGAACTGGTAATCGTGTTCTTTCAATAATTCGACGAATCTCTTGAAGCAGTCGAATCCAAGCTCCCTGTTTCTTCCCCACGCGAATTTCATCTTGGCGGGCAGCATTTCATAGCTTTTGTCGCTTGTTATAAAATCGTGCAGATGCGAATCGAAGACAATGATGTTGGGAAGGCCGAAGATTTTGAAAAGCGCCCCGGATAGATTCCCTCCCAGCAATTTCAGGACTCCTGACCTGGTCGCCAGAAACTATAAATAAAGCTTGACATTA
>CAYMWF010000053.1:0-28000 GCA_964394085.1 uncultured Gemmatimonadota bacterium
GCAGTGTCTCATGACTCGAAAGCCGCTTCGGACCGGCAGCGCCCCATTCCTCGAAAGCAGCCGCGAACCGGCAGCGCCCCATTCCTCGAAAGCAGCTGCATAATCCCTGTATTGCAGGGGAGCACCGACGACCTGTAAAATATCGTCTTTTAGCTTGCTCCGGCGGCGGCGTTTATGCTATAAATCTCTTTTCATTCGCCTGAATCCAGGCCCCGACCCGTAAAAAGCTCCGATGATTCCCCTCGGCGGCGCACTCGCGCGCAGAGAGGGTTATTCCGGGGAAAGCATACCCCCTTCGTCGGACAGGGTTCGGTAACCAATAAACATTCCATGGAGGATAAACGGATGGTAGGAATCGTCGGCTACGGGGCTTACGTTCCGAAACACAGGATCCAAGTCGAAGAGATCGCCAAGGTCTGGGGCGCCGACGCGCCCAGCTACAAGAAGGGCCTCATGCTCGTGCAGAAAAGCGTCCCTTCTCCGGACCAGGACACGATAACGATCTCCGTCGAAGCGTCCCGGAACGCCCTGAAACGCGCAAATATCGACCCCTCTGAAATCGGATGCGTCTATGTCGGCTCGGAGTCGCATCCTTACGCGGTGAAACCGAGCGGCACCGTCCTCGCCGAAGCCATCGGCGCGACACCGGACGTGCACTGCGCCGATTTCGAGTTCGCGTGCAAGGCGGGCTCGGAGGGTATGTTCGTCGCATACGGCCTGGTCAAGGCCGGGCTCATGAAATACGGACTGGCGGTCGGCGCCGATACTTCGCAGGGAGCTCCCGGCGACGCCCTCGAATATTCGGCGGCGGCCGGCGGCGCGGCATTCATCTTCGGCACCGAAAACCTGGTCGCCACGGTGGATGTAACCCACTCCTACATGACCGACACCCCTGATTTCTGGCGCCGCGAGTACATGCACTATCCGCGCCACGCAGGCAGGTTCACCGGAGAACCGGCGTATTTCACCCACGTCTTCGGAGCGGCCAACGCCATTCTCGAAAAATCCGACTTGAAGCCCTCCGATTTTTCATACGCCATCTTCCACCAGCCCAACGGTAAATTCCCCCTGCGCGCCGGCAAAAAGCTCGGTTTCACGCAGGAGCAGCTCGAACCCGGATGGCTCGCACCGCGCCTCGGCAACACCTACTCCGGTTCGTCGCCGATGGGTCTGACGTCGACGCTCGATATAGCGAAACCGGGCGAAAAGATACTGATGGTCTCTTACGGCTCCGGTTCGGGCAGCGATGCATTCATCTTCACGGTCACCGACCTTATCGATAAGGTCCGCGATCTTGCGCCGAGCACCAACGCCCAGCTCGACGAAGACCAGCGCTTCATCGACTACGGCACTTACGCCAAATTCAGAAAAAAGATACTCAAAGGCGAGTAGGAGGTTGGATAGATGAGAAGAGTTGCGATTATAGGGGCCGGAATGAACAAGTGGGGAGAATTATGGGATTCCTCCATCCGCCGGCTCTTCGTCGATGCGGCTCTCGAGGCGATCTCGGACGCCGGCATCGAAAATAAACAGATCGACTCGATGTACGTCGGGTGCATGTCGAGCGGTCTATTCGTCGGCCAGGAGCACCTGAGCTCCCTCATGGCCGATTACCTTGGGGTCATACCCGCGCCCGTCACCCGCGTCGAATCGGCCTGCTGTTCAGGCGGCCTCGCCCTCAGACAGGGCTTCATGGACGTTGCATCCGGCATGAGCGACGTGGTTCTCGTCGGCGGAGTCGAGAAGATGACCGACATCGACGGCGCCGGGGCCACCTACGCCCTCGCCACCGCCGCCGACCAGGAGTACGAGAGTTTCCACGGCGTCACCTTCCCGGGTCTTTACGCCATGATTGCCAACGCCCACATGGCGAAATACGGCACCACCCGCGAACAGCTCGCCATGGTGTCGGTGAAGAACCACTCCAACGGCGCCATGAACCCGCGGGCCCAGTATCCTTACGAGATCAGCGTCGACCAGGTTCTGAGTTCAGTAATGGTGGCCGATCCCCTCAGGATTCTCGACTGCTCCCCGATAACCGACGGCGCCGCCGCAGTGATCCTCTGCCCCCTCGACATGGTTTCGAAATTCACCGACAAGACTCCCGTGGAGATCGTCGGCTCAGGTCACGCCACCGACACCATCGCCCTTCACGCCCGAAAAGACATGACCTGGCTCGAAGCCACTCATCGCGCCGGCATGCAGGCATACAAGATGGCGGGTCTCGAACCCGGCGATATCGACATCGCCGAAGTTCACGACTGCTTCACCATCGCCGAGCTCTGCATCATCGAGGCGCTGGGGTTTGTTGAAAAAGGCAGATCGGGGCAGGCCGTGGAAGCCGGCGAAACCCGTCTCGACGGCCGGATTCCGATCAATACGTCGGGCGGCCTCAAGTCGAAAGGGCATCCCGTGGGCGCCACGGGCGTGGCCCAGATCGTCGAGCTGATGGATCAGCTCAGGGGCGAAGCCGGGGCCAGGCAGGTGAATAACGTAAAACGCGCCCTCGCGCAGAACATGGGCGGGTCGGGCGGAAGCACGCTCGTGCATATCCTGGAGGTGAAGTGATGTCGACAGCAGCCAGGCTCAAAAGAGAAATGCCGCAGCGCTACCGGCTCGAAGCCGAAAAGTGCGAAACATGCGGTTTCATCGCTTTTCCACCGAGAGCGCTTTGCCCCGAATGCGGATCGAAAGAATTCGGAGAAACGAAGCTCGCTGAAACGGGGGAGATAACCACATACACGGTGATCAGGGTGGCTCCCGATCGTTTTACCGATGAAGCCCCTTACGCCGTTGCCATCGTCAAGCTCGATTGCGGCACCAGCCTGCTCTGCCAGGTGGTCGACTGCGATCTCGAAGACGTGGCCATCGGCATGAAGGTCAAGCTCGAATTCAGAATGATCCAGGCTGAAGGCGAGGCCGGTCTGCTTTATTACGGATACAAGGCGATCCCAGCCTGATAATGACCGGCGAAAAGGAAACTTTTCGTATCAAATGCAGAATCAGCACCCGTCGCCGGAGGCCGCAACCGCCGGGGCGGGTGTTTTCTTGATACTCCGCTGTTTATCCCGTTGCCGGTCCCGTGGCCGGACCGAAGATCCACTGGTTTGTCTTCGGATGGAGAAGCAGAATCCGAATACCTTCAATTGCGGGCGATTTTCAAGCCCGGGAAAGATCAACGATGTACAGAATCGAATCGAAGGTTGATGCTAATTCGGCTGAATTCAGGAAGAACCGGGAGTCTTATACGGATATTATCGCCGAGTTCCGCGAGCGGCTCATCGCCGTGAAACCCGGCGGCCCCGAAAAAATGCAGAAACTGCATAAAAAACGGGGAAAACTGACGGCCCGGGAACGGCTCGATCTCCTGTTCGATCGCGGTTCCCCGTTCCTCGAGTTTTCCGCACTCGCCGCGTGCGACATGTACGACAACGAAGCCCCCGCGGCCGGAATCATCACCGGCATCGGAAAGATCCACGGCCAGGAAACTCTGGTCGTGGCGAACGACGCCACCGTAAAGGGCGGCACGTACTTTCCGATGACGATCAAAAAACATGTGCGGGCCCAGGAAATCGCGCTCGACAACAACCTTCCCTGCGTATATCTCGTCGATTCCGGCGGAGTATTCCTTCCCCTCCAGGACGGCGTGTTCCCCGATCGGGATCATTTCGGCAGAATTTTCTACAATCAGGCCCGCCTCTCCGCCCTGAATATCCCGCAGATTTCGATCGTGATGGGTTCGTGCACGGCAGGGGGCGCCTATGTGCCGGCCATGAGCGACGAAACCATCATCGTCCGGCAGCAGGGCACGATTTTCATCGGCGGACCTCCGCTCGTGAAGGCCGCCACCGGGGTGGATGTGTCGCCTGAAGATCTCGGGGGCGCCGATGTTCACTGCCGCATCTCCGGGGTTTCGGATCATTACGCAGCCGATGACGCAGAGGCGATCCAGATGGCGCGCAATACGATGCAGAACCTGAACCGCCCGCCCAGATTCGAGCTCCGCAGGGACGAACCCGAAGATCCCTTCTACGACCCTGAAGAAATTTACGGAATCGTGCCTCACGATCTCCGCAAGCCCTTCGATATCAAAGAGGTCATCGCCCGCCTGGTGGACGGCTCCGAATTCCACGAGTTCAAGGAACTTTACGGGACCACGATCGTAACCGGTTTCGCGAAGATTCTCGGGTACCCCGTCGGCATAGTGGCCAACAACGGGGTGCTGTTTTCGGAAAGCGCCCAGAAAGCGGCCCATTTCGTTTCGCTCTGTTCGGTGCGCAAGATACCTCTCGTTTTTCTGCAGAATATCACCGGTTTCATCGTCGGCAAGGAATACGAGCACGGCGGAATCGCCAAGGACGGCGCCAAGATGGTTCACGCCGTGGCCACCGCCCAGGTGCCGCGCTTCACGGTAATCATCGGCGGCTCTCACGGGGCCGGCAACTACGCCATGTGCGGACGCGGCTACGATCCCCGCTTCCTCTGGATGTGGCCGAACGCAAAGATCTCGGTGATGGGGGGCGAGCAGGCGGCAGACGTCCTGCTCTCGGTGAAACTGGCCAAGCTCGAAGCGAAGGGCGAAACCCTGACCCCCGAAGAACAGGAAGCGGTCAAAGCGCCGATACTCGAAAAGTACGCCCGCGAGGGGTCGGCCTACTACGCCACCGCACGCCTCTGGGACGACGGCATCATCGAACCTCTCGACACCAGGACGGCCCTCGCACTCGCTATATCGGCCTCGCTGAACGAGCCGATCCCCGATCACAATTTCGGCGTTTTCAGAATGTAGGCGGTAAAGATGGATACGGGTAACGAAACTATCGAAGTTATCAGGGAAGGAAGCATCGTCCGTGTTTTCCTGAACCGGCCCGAGGTGCACAACGCCTTCAACGATGTTCTGATAGGCGAGATGACCGGAGCGCTGGAAGAGGTCGCCGCGGACAGGGATGCGCGGGTTGTTGTTATCGGCGCCCGCGGCCGCTCTTTCTGCGCCGGCGCCGATCTCAACTGGATGCGCCGGATGAAGGATTACTCCTTCAGGGAGAACCTCCGCGACTCCGGAGCCCTCGCCGACCTTATGTACCGGCTGTTCACCATGCCGCAGCCCACGATTGCGCGGGTGCACGGAGCGACCATCGGCGGCGGCACGGGGCTTTCCTCGGCGTCCGATATCGCCATCGCATCCACCAGGGCCCGCTTCAGCCTGAGCGAAGTCAAGCTGGGGCTGGTGCCGGCGGTCATCTCACCGTACGTGATCCGCAGGCTCGGCCCCGGGAAGGCGGGTGAATATTTCCTCACCGGGGAAAGGATCGGCGCCGAGAAAGCCCTCGAAGCCGGACTGGTAAACGAGGTGGTCGAAGAATCAGACCTGGACCGGGCCGTGGACCGCAGAATCGAGCAGCTCGTCACGAGCGGTCCCGAGGCCCTCAGGATAAGCAAGGAGCTCATCAGGAACGTGCCCGGCATGTCTTTCGAGGATATCAAACAGTATACCGCCGAGGTTATAGCACAGCTCAGGATCGGCGATGAAGGGCAGGAAGGCATGAACGCTTTCTTCGAAAAACGGAAACCGTCGTGGTGCGGGGAGGACAGGGAATGAAAAAGATACTCGTAGCGAATCGCGGCGAAATCGCGGTAAGGGTCATCCAGGCCTGCCGTGAGCTCGATATTCCTTCCGTGGCAATCTATTCGGACGTGGACAGGACCGCTCTCCACGTGAAAATGGCGGATGAAGCCGTGCATCTCGGCGCCGCCCCGCCCCACGAAAGCTACCTCAACCAGCAAAAGATACTGGCGGCTGCCGAAGCGACCGGCTGCGACGCCGTTCACCCCGGATACGGCTTTCTCGCGGAAAATCCCGATTTTGCAAAACTCTGCGAGGATAACGGCCTGAATTTCATCGGCCCGAAGTCCGGCACGATACGCAGCATGGGAGACAAGGTCGAAGCGAGGGAGATGATGGAATCGGCGGGAGTGCCCCTCATCCCGGGGATGAAGGAACCCGTGAACGATCTCGACCGTCTCGAGGAGGAAGCCGAGCGGATAGGTCTGCCCGTCCTTATCAAGGCCGCAGCCGGCGGCGGCGGCAAGGGAATGCGCGTGGCGAAAAAACCGTCCCAGCTGCGGGAAGAAGCGGAAGCCGCCATGCGCGAAGCCCAGTCGGCTTTCGGCAATCCTACCGTATTTCTCGAGAAGTGGCTCGATCAGCCCCGCCACATCGAATTCCAGGTCCTGGCTGATTCGACAGGGCATACAGTGCACCTGTTCGAGAGGGAATGTTCCATCCAGAGAAGGCACCAGAAGGTCGTCGAAGAAACGCCGTCCACCGCCCTCACACCCGAACTGAGGGAACGGATGGGCCGCACCGCCGTTACGGTAGCGACCAGGGCGGATTATGTGAACGCCGGCACCGTCGAGTTCCTCCTCGACCGGGACGGAAATTTTTACTTTCTCGAAATGAATACACGAATCCAGGTGGAGCACCCGATAACCGAACTCGTTACCGGGCTCGACCTCGTGAAATGGCAGATCCGGATCGCTTCGGGGGAGCCTTTCCCGCTCCGGCAGGAGGATCTCACCCAGAGGGGTCACGCCATCGAATGCCGGATCTACGCCGAAGATCCGGAGCGCAACTTCTTCCCGGCGCCCGGGCCGATCCGCTTCCTGAACGAACCCGCGGGGCCCGGTATTCGCAACGATTCCGGCATCTACTCCGGTTTTACCGTAACCACGGACTACGATCCGATACTGTCGAAGCTCGTCACCTGGGGCGAAGATCGTGAAGCGGCCAGGCGGCGGATGGTGGAAGCGCTTCGTGAATACGCCATCCTCGGAATCGACACGACCATCGACTTCCTCCACGATGTTATGATCCATCCCGCCTTCATATCCGGGGAGACCTTCACCGATTTCATTCAGAAGAACTTCGACGGGTGGAGCCTGCCGGTCAGGGATGAATACCTGAACGAGGCCCTGGTAGCCGCCGCTCTGAAAATCGCTCTCGGCTCATCCGGCCGGAGCACCCCGGGCGCTGCGGAAGCGGATGGACCGCGGATGCCGTCTCCCTGGGAAACGATCGGCAAGTGGGAGATCGGGTCGGGGTCGTGATATTTCGCTTGAGCCTTCAACGAAGGAGTGAACCACCCTTCGAAAACCGCGTCCGGTGCAAAAGCCGCCGGGCTGGAGAGAACCATGGAAATTGAACTTATAGCAGACGGTAAACCTGTTACTGTAAGCTTGAAGCATGAAGGCGACACCAGCTGGACCGCCGAGATCGACGGCAAAACCTTTTCGCTGGATTACGCCCAGCTCGACGCTAATACCGCGTCCATCATCATGAATAACCGCTCTCTCACGGCCCACTCGTCGCTCGTTGAAGAAGAGATGTTCATTTCGGTGGGAGGTCGCCGCTACAGGTTTCACGTCCCCATGAAAGATGCTGCTCGAAAAGGCGAAGGAGTCGGCGGCGGGGGAGCCGGGGGCGACGACGGCATCATCAAGACGCCCATGCCCGGGTTGATCGTGGATGTCCTGGTTTCCGAGGGCGACCGGGTGACGTCCGGACAGACCCTCGTGATACTCGAAGCGATGAAGATGGAAAACGCGGTAAAAGCCCCCTTCGAGGGGGCGGTAAAATCCGTCAAGGTCTCCAAGGGCGCCCAGACCACCCTCGGCGACGTGCTGATCGAGATCGAAAAACCTGAATAATCCCACATTCCCGCAACGGAACCGGTATCTATCCAATCCTCCATTCCCACAGCGGAACCGGAACCTGTCAGTTCCCCGCTTCCACCGCGGAATCAGTATCAATCCCGTTTATACATCATTCAGACGGAACCGCCCCGCATTCCTAGTCGGCCTTGATCCAGATCGGGGCCGTCATGGAGCGATCCCCGTCTTCCTGGTGAGCGAATGCCACGTAATAGTGGGGCTCCGGTTCCGACGGCACCGTAACGGATAATTCCACGTAACTCCCTGATACCTCGAAGTCGTCGTAGAGCTCTCCGTCCCTGTAGAATTCGACGAGGCTGTAGGAGTCGTCCTGATCTTCATCGAGCACATATATGACGAATTCCTTTTCCCCGCCGCGGAGATGGGCTCCCATCGGGAAACCGTCGGCGGTCATCATCATCTGTGCATTTACATCCTCGGTGGTAAAGAATCTCCTCGCTTTCATGGCGCGGATCAATGCGTCCCTCGTGAGTTCGGCGGCCCAGATTCCGGTTCTGTAATCGTCGGCGATTCCCCAGTCTCCGCTGTGATTATCCTGGGCGAAAAAAGTGCCGACGTGCCACCCTTCCCTATTCGCCTCGTCCAGGTAAGGGAGCGTGCCCCCGTAACCGTACCAGTAGGCGTCGTAATCGTTCCCGTGGGTTATGTTCTCTATCCCCATGATCTGCTGATCCGCGGCTGCATGATACAGGAAGTGCCGGAATTCGTTGTCGAAGATGTCGTATGAGCCCGGATGATTGTACGTCGCAACCGCTTCGGGTCTTTTAGAAAGCCACCCCAGGAACATTCCGTGGGTCCAGTAACGGAGCGCGCTCGCGAAATCATCCGTATTGAAGACGCACATGTGCCCGGTTATGGGGCTCGAATATTCGAAACCGCGCAATGCCACGAACCTGCCGGGCTCGTTATACTGATCCGCCGCCACCTGCATCGTATCCCATTCGTTGAAGAACATCAGCGTGGCGATGAACTCGGCATGGTCGGAGAGGCCCATGAAATCGAGTCCGCCTTCATCCCTTGCGAAACGGAAGGCTTCGAATGCTCCCGGCGACCCTTTCTGGTATGCATCGAAGGATATGGAGCAGTGGGCGTGCAGGTATCCGTAGTACACATTCAGATCTCTGTTGAGAGGTTCCGGGATCGGCTCGTAGATGTTTTCCTCCAGATCGTCGAGCACGCTCCAGGCCTCCACGGCTTCCTGAGATATCTGAGCTCTCATTTCAGGGACGCTCATTCCGCGGTAACGTTCAAGAACGGGATCCTGTTCGAACCGCGCCGCGTCGTTGAGAATGATTCTCAGGTTTGCGATATCGAAATCACCAGGCAGGCCTTTGACACCCACCTCATTCACGAAGGCGGTGAGATACTGGCTCCTCGGTAATCCCTCGTGAAGGAAATGCTTGGCGGTGAGAAATTCGTGGAGGTTGGGAGTTTCACCCGTGCAGAGAAAATGAAGGGCGAAGATGAACGCCCCGTCGCTGACCTTCCCGGAAAAAGCCCGGCTGTCGATCACTTCGAGAGCGATGGTCAGCTGCGAATAATCGAGGTCCATCAACCTGCCTGCTTTGCAGGTCTCTTCAGCGCTCGGCGGCCGGCCGAGAATATCTTCATATATCCTGTTTATCAGATCGGTTGATGCGGACGGGGCTCCCGCCGCCGGACCTGATATCATGAGTGCAATCTGAACCAGTGTGAAAATCGTGACAAACTTTTTCATTCCAGGTGCTCCTTGCAGAAAAAAACTGTAAAACGAACGTCAAACAACGTTATCCGCGGATCAGCTTTGCTGCAAATTATAAAATGACCCGGAGAAATGCACAAGCCGGGAAAACACAGCCGATTATGAGGGATAAATAAACAACCCCGGCTTAGCCGGCAAGAATGTGGCACATGTCCGGTATCGAAAGGCGCACAGGGCGGGCGATGCATTAAATTGTTTTCTTTCGGGTAATTTAGGGTTATCATTCTGGAAATTGAAAATCCGGCGCATGAAACGCCGGGTTTCGTTGTTCTCACAATGAAGGTTCTTCGAAAGGAGAAAAGGTATGAGGAACGCGGCATTTCTTATCGCAGTCACGCTTCTGGTGTGCGCGGTACCGATCGCGGCCTCGGCGGATCTTCTAACCGTAAGCATCCTGGGTTGCCCGGCAACGCTGCACAGGGGAGAGACATTAGAGTTTACTGTGCGCATATTCAACGAATGCTGAGGCGGCAAATGGATGGACCAGGTTGGTCTTGCTGCTGAAGGTCAGGGAATCACTTACGAAAGAGAATTATGGTCGGGTTACATGTACCTGTCCCCGGGACAGAGCGTCTCCGGTCCGGTTACCCTGGGTGTACCGTCGGATGTTCCGCCGGGAATGTACACAATCGATGTGGTGACATTCTATAACGGCCAGGTCGCCGGTTTCGCCGCTGTGGACGTAGAGGTTCTACCCTGAGCGAGTGAATAAACGTCGATTCATCATTTAAACGACGTAACAGCTTTTGATAAAAAATGGGGAACGGTTCTCGGTGAGAACGGTTCCCCGTTTCTTTTCCCGCCGGTTACACGGCTTCGACGATTCCCGCTATTCCCTGCCCGCCGCCGATGCACATCGAAACAAGCCCGCGCTTTTTCGAGTAAGTCTTCAGCTTGTTGAGAAGGGTCAGGGTCAGCCAGGCACCCGTACCTCCGAGTGGATGCCCGATGGCGATGGCGCCGCCCCAGATATTGGTACGGTCCCTGGGCAGGCCGAGCTCCCGCTCCACGGCCAGGTACTGGGCCGCGAAAGCTTCGTTATATTCGAACAGGTCGATGTCGTCCAGGGTGAGCCCGGTATCTTCCAGCACCCGCCTCGTCGCCGGCGCCGGCCCTATTCCCATGACCGACGGCTCGACGCCCGCCGCGTGCCAGGCTACGAGTTTCCCTATCGGCTCGACTCCGAGTTTCTCGAGCCCACGGTCGTTCGCGAGGATCAGAATCGCCGCTCCGTCGCAGATTCCGCTGGCATTCCCCGCGGTTACCACGCCTTCCTTTGAGAAAACGGGCCTCAAGCCCGAAAGGGTCTCCATGGTCGTTTCGGGCCTCAGGTGCTCATCCCTTTCGAAGGTCACGGTTTTCCTCTTCACCTGCACCTCCATCGGAACGATTTCGTCGACGAACCGGCCTTCCTCACGTGCCGCTCCGGCCCGCCGCTGGCTGTCGAAGGCGACCGTGTCCACATCCTCGCGGGACAGTTTGTATTCGACCGCCAGGTTCTCGGCGGTGATGGCCATCGGTTTACCGACATAGCTGTCGGTGAGAGACGCCCACAGATAATCCTCCATTGCGGGCGGGCGGCCGAAAGCATAACCCCACCTGGCGCCGCGGAGGATATGGGGCGCCTGGCTCATGCTTTCCCCGCCGCCGGTCATGGCAACGTCGATCTCGTCTATCAGCAGCATCCGGGCGGCCACGGCCAGCGATTCGAGGCCCGAGCCGCAGAGCCGGTTTATCGTCATTGCCCCCACGGGAACAGGCACTCCGCATTTCAAAGCTACATGCCGGGCGAAATATATGGCGTCGGGGGACGTCTGTATCACGTTCCCCAGGACCACGTGTTCAATTTTATCAGCCGGAACTCCCGTTTTTTCGAGAGCGCCGCCGGCCGCCGCCGTCGTGATTTCGGTAGCGGTCAGATCTTTCAACGTACCGCCGAAGGTGCCGAAAGGTATACGCGCACCGCCGACTATCCATACAGGTTTCTCAGCCTTCATTGTCGCTCCTCCATTCAGCGGTTTCCGAAGGTATGCCGGCGGGAACCGCCTGGTTTCGTTTCTATGGTTCCGACCGTCCGAAAACCACTTTACTCAAGAATCAATTCTTCGGTGGATTTTTTCTGAAAACCGAAAAGAGCTCTTCCGCCAGGGAACGGGCGTCGATCTCCCTCGATGCGAGTTTTTCCACGGCCCCGGCAAAGCGGTCCTCCTTCTTCAGGAACTCCAGAAAACTCCGGGCCGCCACTTCGTCCGCAGCGGCCGAGAGCAGTTTGCCGCTTCTCTCTTTTAATAAACTCTCAAGCCTCTCGGCGCCGGCGAGATACCCGCGGTGTTCAACGACCGCGGACGCGAGATCTTCGATACCTTCACCGGTCCTGGCCACGGTCGGGAGCACGGGAACCTCCCGGTCCCGCTCCCGGGCGCCCAGTTCGAGCATCATCCTGACCTCGCGCGCGATCCGGTCCGCTCCGGGGCGATCCGCCTTGTTGATCACGAAGATGTCGGCGACTTCCATGATCCCCGCCTTGATATGCTGGATGTCGTCGCCGAGTCCCGGCACGAGCACCACGATCGACGTGAAAGCGGTATCGATGACATCGACTTCATCCTGCCCGACCCCCACCGTCTCGATAAGAATGATGTCGAAGCCGAATGCATCCATCAGGGCGGCGATATCTCCGGTGGCTCTGGACATCCCGCCCATATGCCCCCTGGTCGCCGCGGAGCGGATGAAAACACCCGGATCCGTGAAGTGCTTCTGCATGCGGATCCGGTCGCCCAGGATAGCGCCGCCCGAAAAGGGTGATGTCGGATCGACGGCGATTACGCCGACGGTGTTCCCCTGCGCCCGGAACACTCCGACCAGCCCTTCCGTCAACGTGCTTTTCCCGACGCCCGGCGCACCGGTGATACCGATGATGTAACTGCTGCCGGACCTGGGATAGAGCTCCCGCAGGAAAGCCTTACCCCTTGCCGTTTCATCCTCCACGGCGGTGATTATCCGGGAAAGCGCGCGGGCGTCACCCTTCCCGAACTTTTCGAGAAGGAGTTTATCGTTCTTGCCGAATTGTTTCAAAATCCCCGGTTCACTCCGGTTTAAACGGTTGAATTCCTGATCTCAGTCTGACCGGATCGGCCGGCCGGCCTCGAGCTATTTCAACAGGCTGCGTGCAATGACCAGCCGCTGGATTTCCGAAGTGCCCTCCCCTATCTGGCAGAGCTTGATGTCCCTGAACGCCCTCTCCACCGGGTAGTCCTTGGTATAGCCGTAACCGCCGTGGACCTGGATCGCCTTGGTGCATATCTCCATGCCCTTGTCGGCGGCGTACATTTTCGCCATGGCCGATTCTTTGTTGACCATCTTGCCCTGGTCTTTCAGGTACGCCGCCCTAAGGGTCAGGAGCCTGGCGGCTTCGTATTCGGTGGCCATGTCTGCGAGCATCCACTGCACCGCCTGGAAATCGGCGATGGGTCGGCCGAACTGTTCCCGCTCCTGCGAATACCTGATGCTTTCGTGGAGGGCGCCTTTGGAGATGCCGAGGGCGAGAGACGCGATGGAGATGCGGCCGCCGTCGAGTATCCTCATCGTGTCCTTGAATCCGGCGTTCAGGTCGCCCAGCAGGTTTTCCGCGGGTATTCTGCAGTCTTCGAGGATGACCTGGGCGGTATCGCTCGCCCGCAGGCCGAGCTTGTTCTCTTTCTTGCCGGCGGAGCACCCCGGGGTGCCCCCTTCGACGATAAAGGCCGAGATGCCGCGTGCTCCGGCGGCTTTGTCGGTTTTGGCCATTATCACATAAACACCCGCAACCGAGGCGTGGGTGATAAAATTCTTGGTGCCGTTCAGGATCCACTCGCTGCCGTCCCTTACCGCGGTGGTGGCGACCCCGGCCGCATCCGAACCGGCTCCCGGCTCGGTAAGTCCCCATGCCCCGATCTCCTTACCCGAAGCGAGCCGCGGCAGATATTTCTTTTTCTGCTCCTCGCTGCCCGCAAGGTAGATATGGTTCGTGCAGAGAGAGTTGTGGGCGGCGATGGTGATTCCCATGGAGCCGTCCACCGCGCTTATCTCCTCGATGGCCAGGACGTAGCCGATATAGTCGAATCCCGCGCCGCCGTATTCCTCGGGGAAGATGATTCCCATGAGGCCGAGCTCTCCCATCTGCTTTACGATATCAAGCGGAAACTCCTGCAGCTCGTCATATTTTTCAGCCACGGGAGCGATTTCGGTCCGGGCGAAATCCCGGGCCATGTCCCGAAGCATCCTGTGTTCTTCTTTGAATTCGAAATTCACGCTGTGCCTCCCGGTTTATTCAGATTTATTGACATTTTCTTTTACGAATGAAACGATTTCGGCAAGGGTCGCTCCGGGCGTGAAAACCCCGAGCACGCCGTCTTTTTTCAGCTCTTCGATATCTTCCGCGGGGATGATCCCGCCGCCGAAAACGGGAATATCCTCTCCCCCGCCCTCGGCGAGCTTCGCCATCACTTCCCTGAAAAGGTGATTGTGGGCTCCCGACAGCACGCTGAGCCCCACGGCGTCCACATCCTCCTGGATGGCCGCGGCCGCTATCTGCTCGGGCGTCTGGTGAAGGCCGGTATAGACCACTTCCATGCCTGCATCCCTCAACGCGCGGGCAACGATTTTCGCGCCCCTGTCATGACCGTCCAGTCCGGGTTTCGCTACCAGTATCCTCAGTGTTCCGCTCATTTGTTACCGCTCCTCCCGAGAGGTTGCACGTTCCAGTCCGTCCTTCCGGGTAAATCGTCGCCCGGACGGTATCTCAAAAAACGATAGGTTCGTCGTACTCGCCGAAAACCTCCCTGAATGCGTCGCATATCTCACCGACGGTGGCGTAGGCGCGCACTGCGTCCAGGATAAAGGGCATGGTGTTATCCGACCCCGCCGCCGCCGCTTTCAGGTTCGAAAGAGCCGCGTCGACTCGACCGGAATCCCGTTCCTCGCGAAGCCGCCCGAGGGCTTCGATCTGCTCGGCCTCCACCTCCCCGCCGATCTTCAGGATCTCCAGCTCGGGTTCATCTTCGATCGAATACTCGTTGACTCCCACTATGATTTTATCTTTCGCGTCGATCGCCTGCTGATAGGCGAAGGCCGCGTCCATGATCTCACCCTGCGGGAAACCCCTTTCGATGGCGGCGACCATGCCTCCCAGGTCCTCTATCTTCCGGAAATATTCAAGGGTTTCTTCTTCGAGCCTGTCGGTGAGGGACTCCACGAAGTAGGAGCCGGCAAGGGGGTCGATGGTGTTGACCGCCCCGCTTTCCGCGGCCAGGATCTGCTGGGTTCTCAGGGCCACCGTCACCGCCTGTTCGCTCGGAAGGGCGAGGGTTTCGTCCATCGAGTTGGTATGGAGCGACTGGGTCCCCCCCAGGACCGCGGCCAGGGCCTGGATGGTGGTTCTCACGATGTTGTTCATCGGCTGCTGGGCCGTCAGGGAGCAGCCGGCCGTCTGGGTATGGAAGCGGAGCATCAGCGACCGGGGATTTTTCGGGCTGAACCGCCGCTCCATCTCCCGGGCCCAGATGCGCCTGGCCGCCCGGTACTTGGCCACTTCCTCGAAGAGATCGTTGTGGGCATTGAAAAAGAAAGAGAGGCGAGGGGCGAATTCGTCGACGTCCAGACCCGCCTTCCGGCCGTATTCGACGTAGGTGAGCCCGTCCATCAGGGTGAAGGCGAGCTCCTGCGCAGCCGTGGAGCCGGCCTCCCGGATATGGTATCCGCTGATGCTGATCGTGTTCCACCGCGGGACATTTTCGGCGCAGTATTCGAACACGTCGGTTATCAGGCGCATCGACGGTCCGGGAGGGTAGATCCACGACTTCTGGGCTATATATTCCTTGAGGATGTCGTTCTGGATGGTGCCTCCGATTGCGGTGGACGGCACTCCCTGCTTTTCGGCCACGGCGATGTACAAGGCGAGTAGAACCGAGGCGGGGGCATTGATGGTCATCGAGGTGGTGACCCTGTCGAGGGGAATTCCGTCGAACAGAATCTCCATGTCTCTCAGCGAGTCGATGGCCACGCCGCACTTGCCGACCTCCCCTCGCGAGTAGGGCGAGTCGGAGTCTCTGCCCATGATCGTCGGCAGGTGGAACGCCACGCTCAGGCCGGTCTGCCCGTTGTTCAGGAGGAAATGATACCGCTCGTTGGTGTCCCGCGCGGTGCCGAACCCGGCGAACTGCCGCATGGTCCAGAGCCTGCCCCGGTACATGTTCGAATGCACTCCGCGGGTGAACGGGAACTCGCCCGGAAAGCCGAGATCGTTTTCATGGGACAGCCGGGGAATATCTTCCGGCGTGTGGAGAGGCTCGATCGCCCTTCCGGATACGGTGGTGAAGGATGCGTTCCGTTCGGGCAGGGCCGCGTACCGCCGTTCTTTCCACTCCTCCCTGCTGCCGCTCCTGCCGTTTTTATTCTTTTCAGCCATTATTTCAAAGTCTCCCGGTCATAGATTCGGTTCTTTATGCGTTCAATCGGCCGACGGGCCGGACCCGGTTTCGTTCTATCGGCCGATGGTTCGCAGCCGGTATTGTTCATCGACCGGCGGACCGGATCCGGTAATTCTGTTTTCGTTCCGGTCATCGTTCTATCCCGACCCGCGCGGCTACGCCTTCGTTGTAGTAGTGCTTGACTTCCCGCATCTCCGTTACGAGATCGGCCCTGGTTTTAAGCCAGCCGGGTGCGTAGCGACCCGTGAGCAACAGCTCCATCCGGGGCGGTTTCGAGTCGAGGACCCGTTCCACGGCTTCTTTCGTCACGAGGGCGAAGTCGAGGGCCACGTTCAATTCGTCGAGTATCAACATGTCCCACCGGCCGGATACGATTTCCTCGGCGGCCATCGCAAGGGCTTTCTCCGCCCACTCCACGTCGACCGGATCGGGATTCTCTTTGCTCACGAAGGTCTCCCGGCCCATCTGCCTGATGGTAATAAGGCCGAGCCGCCTGGATGCTTCGAGCTCGCCATACTCGATATTGCCCTTCATGAACTGGATTACGAGGGTCTTCAGGCCGTGGCCGGCGGCGCGGAAAGCCTGGCCCAGCGCGGCGGTGGTTTTACCCTTGCCGTCACCCGTATAGAGCTGGATCAATCCTCGTTCGAGCCCTTTTGTGCTCTCCGGACCTTCAACCATCCGTTCAATCCCTTTCCGAACCGGATGTCCGGGGATTCAACCCGGCGACTCCGGCGATCGGTTCAAACCGTCGAAAATTCCTTGTTCAGTTCCCTGGCGATAACCATGCGCTGAACCTCGGACGTCCCCTCGTAGATCGTGGTGATGCGCGCTTCCCGGTATAGCCGCTCTATCCTGTATTCTTCCATGTAACCGTAGCCGCCGTGCACCTGGAGCGCCCTGTAAGCGGCCCGGTTGGCGGTCTCTGAGGCGTACAGCTTCGCCATGGAAGCCTGCCTGGTCGAGCCCTTCCTGCCGGTGTCTTTTGTTTCGCACGCCTGGTGGATGAGGAGGCGGGCGGCGTCGACCTCGGCGGCGGTTTCGGCGATCATGTCGCCGATGGCGCCGAACTCGGCTATCGGCCTGCCGAAGGCGGACCTCTCCCCGGCGTACTTGATCGCTTCATCCAGGCAGGCCCGCGCTATTCCCAGCGACTGGGCGCCGATGCCGATGCGGCCTCCGTCGAGACAGCCGAGGGCGACCCGGAGCCCCTTCCCTTCGCCGCCCAGCAGCGCGGACTCCGGCAGAATGCAATCCTCGAGGACGAGTTCCGCCGTGCCCGAGGCTTTCAACCCCATTTTCCCGTGCATTTCTATGATTTCGAGGCCCGGGGCGCCGGGTTCGACTATGAAAGCCGAGTAGGCCTTGCCGCCATCCGGTTTGCTCCCCGTTACGGCGATGAGCATGATCACGCCGCCGAGTGTTCCGTTGGTGACCCAGATCTTGTTTCCGTTCAGGATATACGAATCGCCGTCTTTCCGGGCGGTGGTGGCGATGCCGGAAACATCGGAGCCCGCGCCCGGTTCGGTGAGGGCCATTCCGCCGATGAGCTCGCCCGCCGCGAGCCCCGGGAGGTAACGCTCTTTCTGCGCTTCGGTTCCCCATGCCGCGATTGGAGAGCAGGCCACCGACGAATGCACCGAGATCGTAACGCCGATCGATGCGGAGGCGCGGCTCAACTCTTCGATGAGGACGGCGTACGAGACCATGTCCATGTCGGCGCCGCCGTATTGTTCGGGCACCAGCATCCCCATGAAGCCCATATCGCCCAGCTCCCGGACGATTTCAGCCGGGAAGCGGCCAGCCTGTTCGAACTCTTCGATAACGGGCATCACCTTGTCTTCGGCGAAGCGCCGGGCCGTGTCCCTTATCATCTTCTGGTCTTCGTTAAGTTCCAGTCTCATATTCTCAACCTTTTGGATACTTTCTCGGTTAACAACCGCGGCGGCTCACTCCCATTCGATGGTGGCCGGCGCCTTCGAGCTCACGTCGCGCACCAGCAAACAACCGCGGCGGCTCACTCCCATTCGATGGTGGCCGGCGGCTTCGAGCTCACATCATACACCACCCGGTTCACTCCCCTGACCTTACTGATGATTGCGCCGGATATCTCTTCGAGCAGCTCCCGCGGCAGATCGGCTATCCGGGCGGTCATCCCGTCCAGGCTCTCGACCGCGCGGACGGCCAGCAGGTTTTCGTACGTTCTCTCGTCCCCCATAACACCCACGGTCTTCACGGGGACGAGAACGGCGAAGGTCTGCCACAGGGTCGTGTAAAGACCCTCGCGCTTCATGATGTCGAGAAGGATTTCATCAGCCTCCCGAAGTATGCCGAGCCGCTCCCGGGTCACGTCCCCGAGGATGCGCACCGCGAGGCCGGGCCCCGGGAAAGGCTGCCGCTCGATAAACGGTTCCGGTATCCCGAGCTCCCTCCCGAGCTGCCTGACCTCATCCTTGAAAAGCTCCCTGAGTGGTTCGATCAGGGCCAGTTTCATCCGCTCGGGCAGCCCACCGACATTATGGTGGCTCTTGATGGTTACGGAAGGCCCTCTGTGCGAAACGGATTCAATGACGTCCGGGTAAAGGGTGCCCTGGGCGAGAAACTCTATGTTCTCGAGACGGGCGGCTTCTTTCTCGAACACTTCGATGAAGGTTCCGCCGATGATCTTGCGCTTCTTTTCCGGATCGGTGACGCCCGCGAGACGCTCGAGGAAAATCTCCTCCGCCTCCACCAGCCGGACATCGATACCGAGGTCGCCCCCCAGGTAATCGATCACCCAGCGCGTCTCGCCGCTCCTTACCACTCCGTTGTCGACGAATACTGGAAAAACCCGGTCTCCGATGGCTCGCGCGAGAAGGACGCAGACCACCGTCGAGTCGACACCGCCGGACAAGGCGCATAAAACCCTTCCATCGCCGACACGGTCCCTTATTTCCGCGACCGTCCGTTTCAGAAACGAGGCCATCGACCAGTCGAGATCGAGACCGCAGGTGTTCTCCAGGAAATTGCTGAAGATGCGGGGACCTTCGGGTGTATGGGATACCTCCGGGTGGAACTGCAGGCCGGTGAACAGCCCGTCTTCGCGGGTCATCGCCGCCACCGCGCGGTCGCTCTCCGCCGTGACGCGGAAGCCGGGGGGCGGCTCCGCCACGTGATCGCCGTGGCTCATCCAGACCGTCTGCTCGGTTCCCAGGCCGGTGAAAAGCCCGCCGCCGTCAGAGATGCTTATCCGGGCGGGGCCGTATTCCCGCGAAGATGCCGCAGCGACCCGTCCGCCGAAATGCTCGGTAAGGAGGTGAAGACCGTAGCAGATCCCGAGAACCGGGACGCCCAGGTCGTAGATCCCCGGATCGGGACGCGGCGAATCCTCCCTGTAGATGCTGGAAGGCCCGCCCGAGAGGATGATGCCGCCCGGTCCGGCCTTCGCCAGGTCGGGGGCGGAGATATCGAAAGGGATCAACTCGCTGTACACTCCGGCTTCGCGGACTTTCCGGGCGATCAGCTGGCTGTACTGCCCTCCGAAATCGAGAACCGCCACCCCTCCGTCGAGTTTTTTCCCCTGTTCTTGCTTCATTACCGTAATCTCAAAACCTGCCAAGTAGCCCCGGCTTCGATAGAGTAATTTCGGTACTTCCAGCTATGCCGCTGCTTCTGCAAAGTAATTTCGGCGCCTGCTGCGATATCGCTGCCTAAATTATCTTTGGACAGCGTCCGCAGGGATGCCGTACCTTCAGCAACCGGTTTCAATGCCTGAAGTGCCGCCTGCCCGTAAAGACCATCGAAACGCCCAGCTCGTCGGCGGCTGCAATGACTTTTTTATCGCGGATCGAGCCGCCCGGCTGGATAATCGATACGGCTCCCGCTCTGACAGCCTCTTCTACCCCGTCCGGGAACGGGAAAAATGCATCCGAAGCCAGGACGCCGCCCTTCAGGGAAAGGCCTGCCTGCCCGGCCTTCATTACAGCGAGCCTCACCGAATCGACGCGGCTCATCTGCCCGGCGCCGATACCCAGGGTATTGAATTCCGAAGTAAAAACCACCGCATTGGAGCGGATATGCTTGACCGTTTTCCAGGCGAAAAGGAGCGCCCTCCGCTCGCTGTCGCTCGGGCTCTTTTCAGTAACGACTTCGAAGGGGATGTCGCCGGGTATGGCCGTGTCAAGGTCCTGTACGAGGAACCCGCCGCGGACCCGGTTGAAGCCCAGCCCCTTCTCCCGCCATTCCGCCGGATCTGCGCGGAGAAGGCGCAGTTTCTTCTTTTTTTTGAGCAGAGCGAGAGCGTCTTCGTCGAAGCCGGGAGCCGCGATCACTTCGAGGAACATCCCTTTAAGCTCCGCCGCCAGGACAGCGTCCACCGGGCGGTTGAAAGAAACGATGCCGCCGAAAGCGGAAACGCTGTCGGTGGCCAGGGCTCTCTCGAAAGCATCGAGCAGGCCGGAGCCCGTTCCGACCCCGCACGGATTCTGATGTTTCATGATCACGGCCACCGGTTCCTCGAACTCGGCAGCGAGCCTGAGGGCGGCGTCCATGTCGCCCATGTTGTTGTAGGAAAGCCCTTTGCCGCCAAGTTGTTCGAAGCCGGCCGCACCGAAGCCGCCACCACTCGATTCCGTGTAGAACGCGGCGCGCTGGTGCGGATTTTCTCCGTATCTCAACTCCTCGGACCGGAAGAGGTTCAACTCGAGCCTGGAAGGAAGGAGTTGTTCACCCGGTCCGGCCTCATCCCCGGTGCCTGCGGCGTCTTTTTTCAGGTAGAGGGAGATGTTTGCATCGTACGAGGAGAGTTTGTCGAACGCCTCCCCTGCCAGGCGCCTGCGGGTGGCGGCGGCGAGGCGCCCCTCCCCCGCTTTGAGCTCTTCCGCTACTTCGTCGTACTGGCGAGGGTCTGAAACCACCGCGACGCCGGGATGGTTCTTCGCGGCGGCGCGGATCATGGTCGGACCGCCCACGTCGATAAGCTCCAGGGCTTCGGGTTCCGGAGTGCCGGACGACACGAACCGTGTAAACGGATAAAGATTCACCACCACCAGGTCGAAAGGCACCGCACCCGTTTCGGCGAGTGACGCCATGTGGGATTCATCATCTCTTTTCGCCAGGATTCCGGCGTGAAGAACGGGGTGCAGGGTCTTGACCCTGCCGTCGAGCATATCGACGAAACCGGTCAGTTCGGACACATCCCTGTATGGATGCCCCAGTTCCTTTATCCTCCGGGCGGTGCCTCCGGTGGAGAAAACCGTGACACCATATTCGCGTAAAACATTAAGTAACGTTTCTAACCCAGCTTTATCATAAACACTTACGAGAGCATTTCGTATTGCGCGCAATCAGCACCCCCTGCTAAAAATCCATCTTTGAACCAAACCTCAGAATACCAGAAAACACGTCCGATTCCAACCGGTTTCATTGTAAATATGAAGCCGGCCATCTTCAGCTTCTTTCAGCCTCGATGCAGCAACCGAAATCGTGCGCGATGCCGCCTGCCCGAGGATACTGAACGAATTCGCGGGTGAGCGACTGCGGGGTTTTCGCGAAACTTCCGGATGGGCGGCTTTTTCGGGGTATTGTAATGCTGCCGGAAGGGCGACTTTTCAGGTTTTTTCAGGCGTTGCTTCCCGGAAGGTGGCTTTTTCGGGATCGGGACGAACCCTTCGACCTTCGAGCGGTGCGGAAAAAATGACGCCTCCCTGATCCCACCATCAGCTAATCGTCGCTGATCTGATCTTCCCTGGTGCAGTATTCCGCTATTCGCAGGGCATCCCACCCATACCCGACAGGAACGGATTCAAAGTAAGCAACGATTTCCACCTGGTATGCTCCGCAGCCGGTTTCGACTGGGATTTCAACATTGAAGTCGATGTCGAAGTTTTCCAGATGCCCGAGAACGATTTCTTCCGCGGTATGGATCACCCAATCGAGTGATTCGGGACCGGCCAGGAACAGACAGACCTCGTCGAAAGCCCTTGGTTCCAGGCGGTGATTCGTAACCCGGACCGTACCCTGAAGATTTTCACCGGGTTCGACGCACCCGGCTATGTCGATCGGTTCCACAAGAAATCCGCGGGGTTCGGCATCGGGTTTCCTGATCCGGGTGCCGGAATCGGGATCGAGGTACCATCCAAAATCAAATTCCTCGGCGCCCATGTCGATTCTGTCTCCGCCCCATGGGATCGGCGGAGTATCCGGATCTCCAAGATCGATACATGGAGAATCGGACAACAGGCTGTAATCTTCGTTCAGGGGATCCGTGAAGTGAGGATCTTCGTCGATGTTTCCTTCTCCGGCCCAGCCGCCCTGAATGTCCGAGAAACCAATATCAGCAGAACTTTCGGTGAGTTTTATTTCATCAAAGCGTTCGTTCCATAAAATACAGCTCCGGACTCTCAGATCAGCCACATTTCCAGCACTGAATACTGCGCTACCAGATTCCGATGTGTTCCTTGAGAATGTACAATTCTCGATCCTCACTTTATCATCTTCTTCACAGCTGAAGATACTCAGAGTGCTCCATTCCGAGTTGTTGCCGGAGAATATCGAACCTCTCAGAACCGTAGCCGCGTTGTTGATTCTGACTGCCGCCCCGGAGTTAGAAGAAGTGTTGTTGATAAACTGACAATTCTCGATTCTCAATCTGTCATGAAAGACTTTTAAAGCACCACCGCATCTCGAAGAATGATTGCCGCTTAGAATACAATCCCGCAGCTCGAAATCGGTACATGTGCATGTGATAGCTCCGCCATCATAAGAACTGTAGCCGTTTCTGATCGTGAAACCCTGGACCAACCCGAAATCGCAATGGCTGAACCAGAATGCACGTTCGAAATTTTTACAATCGATCACGGTTTTCGAAGGTCCATTCTCCGATATGAAGAACAGGTTTTTCCTGTCGGCTCCGATGGACCTGTTACCTGGACCCGTAAAAGTACCATCCCTGACGAGAATCGTATCACCGTCAACGGCGAATTCAACTGCGTGTCGAATGCTGTTGAAATGGTCCGGTACGACAAGAGTTCCATGTGCAATTATCCTTAAATCCACGGGGATATGAATCTTATGCGAAAAAACATCATTGCTCGCAATCGATATCACGTCACTGTAAGCTCCGACCGGCAGCTCATTTACGATATACAGCAGCCTGATTCCCGATGATTGTTCCGGCGCGAGGATTCCTTCGATATCCCCTTGGATATACAGCCACTCGGATCCCGGCTCACTCAGTTCATAAGCAAGGGTATCCGTCCCGATATTCACAAACTCGAGAGTATCGCAGGTAATGCCGCTCCCCTTTAACAAATAACGAAAAATTTTCGAGGGTTGAGATCTCAGCACCGGACCACGGAGAAAAACCTCATCGACACCTATATCCACGGCTGCTCCAAGGAGCCTTGGTTCACCGTCTATATCGGTTTCCAGGTCGACCGGGGTTCCGCCGTTGATACAGGGAGAGCGTACCGAAATGTGAAAGTCATTATTAGCCGAATCCGCGAACTCCGGGTAGATATCCATGTTGCCCGGGCCCGGTACTCCACCCTGCACATTCGAGTATCGGACTTTCGCAACACCGTCGAACTCCCAGATTTCATGTCCGGCATTCTTACGGATGATTGAATTGATAATTGTAGGCGACGAACCGGAGGTCAGGCAAATACCGCCAGCGTCATCATAGCTATTAAAACCACAGTTTCCGAATATAGTGCAGTTCATTATCATGGGAGATGTCTCTTCCAGATATATACCACAACCAGTATTTGCCCTGTTTCTGGCCACGATGCAACCTGCTATGTCCGGGTGCCCCCTGAGCACCCGGATTCCCCCACCATGATTATTATTGATTTCACAATTTGATATAAAAGGACTACTCAGGCCCGAGTAGATGCCGCCACCGTAATAACCGCTGAAGCTCCGCCAATAATAATTAACATAATTTGATGATATCGTACAATTATGAACTTCCGCCCTGCTTCCGCCGAAAATCCCGATGCCGCCGCCTCTTTGTTTTGCGGTGTTTTCAAATATCACGCAGCTGCTGATTTGAGGTTCGCCACCCAGAATATATATCCCTCCGCCGTAATCACTCTCATTGTCGATGAAAATACATTCCCCGATCGTTGGTGAAGAATAAGCACAGTATAACCCTCCACCTTTTTCTACACTTTTTCCCCTCTTTACCGTAACACCTTCGAGCCTGCATTCGGGAGGTTGACCCAGGTTGAAGATGAAACCCCTGCCTGAACCTGTGCAGTCGATGACCGTCTCGGTGGGGCCGTTTTCCGACATGACGGTAATCGCGAAAGCAGGGAAATGAATTCCTTTGTTCCCCTCGCCCTTGTAGGTGCCCTGTGCTATCAGGACCGTGTCCCCTTCCTCTGCGAAAAATATCCCCTCCTGGATCGTAGGATACTCATCCGGAACGCGAAGCACCGCGGACGTGGCGCAGGTAGAGCAGCAGAACAGCAGGATCGAAAGTATGGTTGCCTGTTTCATGATAGGTCCTCCCTCGCCTTTTTATTAATTAGGTTCCCAATAATTATAGCACAAGAAAATCGATTTATATTACATGCGTTTTAATTTGCAGTTAATTATTTAAAAAATCGACCTTGAAACCCATGCCCGCAACCATATTTCCGTTATTCCATCACCGGTGTTCGTATAAAAAGTTATCCCTGCCATTTGCCCCATCTGCTTATCCCGTTTCTTCGCGTGAAGATTTTCCCATTAGTCTGCACCATTCGTTTACTACAATTCTTCGCACGAAGAATTCCATCCCGGGCCTGCGGATGCATCAGATCCGGATTCTCGGGTGGGAACAGGTATGTAGCCCCCCCCGATTCGGGAGCCTGAATTAACGGGGTCAGGAACCGAACTCCCCTGATTGGAGAATCCGCCCCTCTGTGCGAAGCCATAACTTAATTAATTACTACACGTTATGCGACCGTTCGGTTTGGTATCGATACTATTTCGAGATATATTCGTCGTTATTGTCTGGTAAGTATGCCTTTCCGTCCGAGGGAAGGGGAAATTCGTTTCGCAGCGCCCCGGAGATTCTTCGTGTGAAGAAAATTCATCCGGTCGACCCGACCCGCTGAACATCCCAGGCGAAATATTACCGGATCATTTGACCCCGGCCGTCAAGCGGCGTAACATGGTGAGTATGGATGGGGGGCTTCGAAACGAAAGGAGTGCGCCATGGCAAAGAAACTGACTGCGGCGGTGGTTGTGATACTGATGGCTGCGGTATCGGTGATTCTGGTAACCCGGTTCGACGGCCGGAGCGATGGGAACGGGTCTGCGGAGAGGATCTCGGGTGCGAAAAAGGCTCTGGATTTCTGGAGCGCCCAGCGGGCCTACCCGGGGAAGACCATCCCGGACGAGGGTCACTACGCGGCATACGAGACTGCGGGGCAGGCGGTGGCTGAGATCGGCTTTCGCGCGGAGCCCGTGGAGCTCTGGCGCGCCATCGGCCCGACGAATCTCGGCGGAAGGACCCTGGCCGTCGCCTTCAACCCGCTCAATCCGAACACGATATACGCCGGCTCTGCGAGCGGGGGGCTCTGGCGAAGCTTCTCCGGCGGCAGGGGCGTCGACGCCTGGGAAAGGATTTCGACGGGATACCCCGTGCTCGGGGTCAGCTCCATCGCTTTCGCCCCCGCCGATTCAGGCACGATCTATATAGGCACGGGCGAGGTCTACAGTTATCAGAACGTCGGTTACGGCGCGGCATACCGTTCGACACGGGGAACGTACGGCATAGGCATCCTCAAAACCACGAACGGCGGCGTCTCCTGGGAAAAGAGTCTCGACTGGTCTTATAACCAGACCCGCGGCGTCTGGGCGGTAAAGCTGAATCCGCTGAACCCGAACACCGTCTGGGCGGGAACCACGGAAGGAACCTACAAGTCGACCGACGCGGGCGGCACCTGGAACCGCAAACACGACGTGGTGATGGTGATGGACCTCGCCCTCAGCCCCGCCGATACGAATATCGTCTTCGCGGCCTGCGGAAACTTCGAATCCGAAGGATACGGGATTTACAGAACCACCGACGGCGGCGGCGCCTGGACCAAGCTGGGTGACGACCTTCCCGTCGTTTTCAAGGGCAAAGCCCAGCTCGCCGTCTGCGAATCTGCTCCCCATAACGTCTACGTGAGCATAGGCAACGGGTTCAGCTCCTGGGACGGTTACTCCTGGCTCTGCAAATCCACCGACGACGGCGACACCTGGGATGTCGTATCGCAGAAAGACTATTCTAAATGGCAGGGATGGTTCTCCCACGACGTGGCCGTGAACCCGTCGGATCCGAACGAGGTTTTCGCGGTCGGCATCGACATATGGAAGTCGACGACCGGCGGGAGCGATCTTTCGCAGGTCTCGTCGAACACATGGTACACGGGCCGCGTCCCGCCCGAAGGTCCCGAGGGTCCCCCCACCTATTCCCACTGCGACCACCACGACGTAATCTACCATCCGACCGACCCGGACGTCGTCTATTTCGGCAACGACGGAGGCATCTTCCGCACGATGGACGGGGGAAACACCTTCGAAAGCTGCAACGGCGGATTCCAGACGGGGCAGTTCTACGCCGGTTTTTCGAGTTCCGCCACCGACTCGCTCCTCGCAATGGGCGGCTTCCAGGACAACGGCTCGGCAATCTACGACGGCTCGGAAGTCTGGCTCGTCAAGGTCATCGGCGGCGACGGGAGCTGGACCGCCATCGATCCGGTCAACCCGTACACCATGTACGGGTCCTACCAGTATCTCGGCCTCCTGAAATCCACCAACGCGGGAGGATCATGGGACTACCTGCCCGTCCCGGGTTCCAGCAGGCTCACCTGCTTCATCGCTCCCTACCTGCTCGCTTACGACGATCCGCAGGTGATTTACGGCGGAAGGGACATCGTATACAAATCGACGAACGGCGGATACGACTGGACACCCACGAACGGAGGCGCCACTCTCGATACGAATCCGGTTCTTGCGATGGCGATTTCACACCAGGATCAAAACGTCGTGTATGCCGCCACCGCCCCTTACTACACCAGACCCGGGGCATTCAGGACCACGAACGGAGGGGACGACTGGACGGACATCACCGGGAACCTGCCTGACCGGTATCCGGGAGACATGGCGGTCGATCCGACCAACGACGCTACCGTCTACATCGCTTTTTCGGGTTTCGGCTCCTCCCACCTGTTCAAATCCGTCGACGGCGGCGACACCTGGGACGACATAGGAACCGGACTCCCGGACGTTCCCACCTCCGCGGTGGCCGTCGACCCGCTGTATCCCGATCACATTTACGTCGGAAACGATATCGGCGTTTTCGTCTCCCTGGACGGCGGCGACAATTGGTACAGCCTGAGGGCCGGTCTTCCCAAGGCGTTGATAGTCCTGGACCTCAGCATCTCGCCGATGAACCGCATCCTTCGCCTCGCGAGCCACGGGAACGGCGCATACGAGCATCGCCTGCTCGGAAATACCGCAGTAACCGGCGAAGAGACCGCGACGACTTCAGTTCCCGCCGGCCTCAGCCTTCGAGGGAATTTCCCGAACCCCTTCAACCCCGTCACCACGATCCCTTACGAGATCCCGAAACCGGGGCCTGTTTCACTCGTGATTTACAACATGAGGGGAGAAAAGGTGAAGACGCTGGTCGACGACGCGCACCAGGAGCCCGGTTCCCGGACGGTTATCTGGGACGGCTCGACCGACCGGGGAAACCCGGCCGCATCTGGCACCTATATCTGCAGGCTCACCGCCTGCGGCGGCCGGCGTACGGTGAGGATGGTCCTCGTGCGGTAGGAGATGTTGGTCCGACCGGCGGGATGGTCCTGGTACAGTGAGTATTGCCTGATAGTGAAAACAGGGCAGTTGCGTGCTTCAGAAGATTTCGGAATGTGAAGTCTTCTGGAAAGAGAAGATTCTGGAAAAGAGAAGATTTGGGGGAAGAGAAGATTCTGGGAAAGTGAAGATTCTGGGAAAGTGAAGATTTTAGGAGAGTTGTTTATTCCCCTTTAGTAATGGATTCCGGGTGGTGAACCAGGAAGATTTGGGGAGAGAAGATTTG
>CAYMWF010000053.1:28100-32608 GCA_964394085.1 uncultured Gemmatimonadota bacterium
GAAGATTTGGGAATGTGATTATTTTGTGCGGTTTGTTTTTTCCACTTTAGTAATGGATTCCGGTTAGTAAACCAGGAAGATTTTTTGTTTATCCGCTTCGCGGATAAAGGTTACATCCGCTCGATAGGTGCCAGCCCGAGAATGACGAGGATGGTTGCAACGACTTCACGGAGGGCCGAGACGAGTTGCATCCTCTCCGCGGTGAGGTCCTCGTCGGCGGTCAGGATTCTGTGGGCGTTGTAATATCCATTGAAGGTTTTGCAGATCTGCCACAGAAGACCGGCGAGCATGGAGGGCTCGCGGCTCGCGGCGGCGAATTCGACCTTTCCGGGGAATTGATCGATCAGTTTCACCAGCCTGTATTCCTCATTGAGGGTAAGCCGGGAGTAGTCGCCGCCCTTCCGGACCGGTTTGCCGTATTTGGCAATCAGCGAAGACAGGCGGACATGAGTGTACTGAACATACGGGCCGGTGTCGCCGTCGAAGCTAAGGAGCTTGTCCCAGTCGAACACCACTTCCTTGCCCCTCTGGACCCGGAGGTCGGCGTACTTGACGGCGCCGACGCCGATTTTTTTCGCGGTTTCAACCGGGTCGTCGAGATCGGGATTTTTTTCCTCGATGATCCCTTTCGTCAGGTTTTCCACCCCGTCGAGGACTTCTCCGAGCAGGACCACATCACCCGCCCGGGTTGAGAGAGCCCTGTCCTTCAATCTCAGGTGCCCGAACTCGATATGTTCGATGCCGCCGGTCCATTCGTGCCCCATCCTGGCCAGCACCGCTTTCATCTGCTGGAAGTGGAGCTTCTGGGGAGCGCCGACAACGTAAAAAGCGTGGTCGAACCGGTACTTCTCGCGGCGGAATTCGGCCGCGGCCAGGTCACGGGTGATGTAAACCGTCGAACCGTCCTTTTTCTGGACCAGGCACGGCGGAAGATCGAATGAATCGAGTTCCACGATCCAGGCACCTTCGCTTTTCACGGCTACGCCGCTTTCCTTCAGCCTGGCGAGAAGGCGGTCGGCCATGTCGATATAGATGCTTTCACCCATGAACTCATCGAAATGGACGTCGAGCCGCCTGTAGATCGCGTTGAAATCGTCCATCCCGATACTTTTAACCTTTTCCCAGAATGAAACCGCTTCCGGTTCTCTTTTCTCGAGCCTGTTGAACCAGGACCGGGCTTCCTCTTCCAGGGACGGGTCCTTCGCCGCCTCCCTGTGGAACCGCACGTAAAGATCGTTGAACCCGGAAGCGCCGACGCTTTCGATCGAATCCTCCATCCCCCATCGGTTGTACGCCGTGATCTGCTTACCCACCTGGGTTCCCCAGTCGCCGAGATGGTTAATACCGGTGACTTCGCACCCCCTCATGGAGAACAAGCGGTAGAGGGCCGAGCCGATATTCGTGGACCTGAGATGACCGATATGGAACGGTTTCGCAATATTGGGAGAAGAAAAGTCGATGACGACGCGGACGGGGGCGGCACCCTCCCCCATACCGAACGGAACCCCCTCCTCCCTGGCGGCTTCGACTCGCGACAGAACATCTTCGATAAAATCACGCCGGGGAAAAAAGAAATTGAGATACGGACCTTTGGCTTCGACCCGGCTCCACTCCCCCAAGCCTTCGAGATCCGCAGCCAGACCGGCGGCGATGCCTGCGGGGGCTTTTCTCAACGACTTCGCCATTTCGAAACAGGGCACCGCGCAGTCGCCCAGGTCGGGGTCGGGCGGCGTCTCGAGGATCCGTTCCACTGTTGCGTCATCGAGGCCTGTCGCAGCGGAAACTTTCTGAATAATATCTGCAAGGAACCTGTTCATCTTCCCTTTGTCTCCCGTTCAAAAAGTGTATCCAAATCCAGCTCACCGGTAAAGCAGATGGTGACATCACCTTCCAGACGGATACCGGTAAATACGGCGCCCCCCCGCTGCCTCTCCCCGCTGCAGTCCACCTTGAGGACGCCGCCGGGACACCGGACCTCGACAGGAGGTTCCAGATTCCACAGGTACATCGCGGCGATTGCGGAGGCGACGGATCCGGTGCCGGAAGCGAGGGTCTCTGCCTCCACTCCCCGCTCGTAGAACCTCGCGACGATCGAAGCGCCGGCCCCTCGAGAATCCGGACCGGGCGATATAAAATCCGCGTTGGCGCCCTCGTTCCCAAGGTCTGGATGAAACCGTACGGCAGCGCCGGTCCTGGGGAGTTCTACGGTTTCCACATCGGCCACGGGCAGCACGGCGTGCGGTACACCCGTATCAACACGGCAGCACTCTCCGTCCACACCTCCGCCCTCGAGATAGATCCGCTCTACCGGCGAAGGATCCGGCATTTCAATGCTGACACCGCCGTTCGCCTCCAGCCGTCCGGACAGCCGACCCGCGTCGGTAATCATCTCCGCCTCCTCACCGACGCCCGCCCATCCGAGGCTGCCGGCCAGAAAGAGGGCGCATCGTGTTCCGTTGCCGCAGAACGTCCTGCTCCCGTCGCTGTTCAGGTAGTTCACCCTGACGACGGGTCGCTCGCCTATGGCGCTCGACACCTCCCTCTCCACGATCAGCAGTCCGTCGCCGCCAACGCCGAACCTCCTGTCACACAGGACGCGAGCCAGCCGGGGGAGCTCGTCCCGCTTCAGGGGCGCGGGTCCTTCCCGGGAGGAGACGAAAGCTACGAAATCGTTGCCCGTCCCGGATAGTTTCCAGAATCTCAAGGTCATTGTTCTACCGGATCTCCAGGATCTTCGGCACGGTCTCCATGCGCTTCACCCCGATATCGCCGTGATAGCGGACCCGGGGCTCGCCGGGTTTGTCCGCGTGCCTCTTGTCTGGAGGATTCCATTCTCCGTCGTCGTTCCGATCGATGAAGGCGTCGAGCTTATATATCCCCTCGGTGAGAGTAGCGAATGTTGCGGTTCCCGGTTTTTCGAGAGATCTCGTGTCTTTCTTCACCCCTCCCGCATGAACGAATATGACCGCCGGGCCTTCAGGCATCACTTCGGAGATTGTCAGCGCGACTTCGATTCCGCCGGTCCGCCGTGAATCCATCACGGTAAGAGGAGCTGTCCATTCACCGCTCGTGTCGCCGTTAAATAAGAAAGGTCCGGCCGCCATTACAAGTCCGGCCGTCGGCTCCCATTTCCTGTCCGGAACGAAAACCAGGGTATACGGGTCCCGCCAGGAGCTTGTCCCGCCGACCATGTAGCCGAGGCTGTCGTTCCGGACAGTGAACGGAGGTTCCGGTCCAATTTCGGCAAGAGGATATCCGAACCTCACCTCCAGCGAGTCCAACCCTTTCACGGCGCGATTGGGGAACGCCAGCGGAACCTCTACAGAGGGTTTGATCGACGGTCCGATGAATTCAGCCGTAACGGCCAGGCTGTCGAGCCGGTTACCCGCATGATCGGTGATACCGGATGTTTCGAAGGTGTACAGACCGCCTTCCTCCAGGGATTCGCGCGTGGAAAAAAGAGCCGTCTCGGTCACCGTAGCACCCGGGATTATATCCATTTCAACCGTAACCGGGAGGGTTCCGTCCGATTCCTCTGCTGAGCGAAACAGAAGGAAGTTCCCATCAGCTGAATCGGGTATTACCACAGGCTCGGAAAAAGTCGCTTCGATCACCCGGGGAGAAAGCGGCTCAACCCTTTCCAGCCAGGGGGAGGCTTGATCCGGTTCGGAAAGGAATACCGGGAAAGGGCGACCGGGGCTCCCGCCCCCAATTTCGATGTTTTCGTAACACCATCCGCCCCTTTCGATGCTTTCTTCCCAAATGCGGTTGCCGTCCCTGTCTTCCCAGGCCGCGAGAACGTAATCTCCGTCGACAAGATTCTTAAATGAGAATACCCCGTCTTCACCGGCGACGGCTCTGTAGGATGGTTCGACAGGTACGCTGTCTCCTTCAACCAGATTGAAAAGCGCGGCAACGGCGTTCTTCACTACGCCCCTCTCATCCAGCACCACACCTTCAACCACCCCGGCGGCCAGGCTGTCTCCCGTCGAAAAACCTATGGCGAACCTCCGTTCAAGGAAAACCCCGTGGGCATCCCTTGCCATCGGTTCGATCGACACCAGGTAGGTTGTTTCATCCAAGAGGTTCATGTCGAAACCGATACGGAGAGAACGGCGTTTCCATTTGATCGAGTATGAGCCGGGATCAGGCTGAAGCATGAGGGCTTCCTCTACCGACGCTCTGTTCATGTACTCGTTGAATTCGATCACGACGCCCGTATCAATGGGAACATTCAGCGTCCCGTCGGGCGGCAGCGCGGAAACGACCTCCGGGGGTATGGTATCTACGGGTCCACCCGGCGGCGGCGCGATTTCAGCGCAGGAAACGATAAAAAAAATAAGAACGACAAACAGGATGCTTAATCGTACAGGGTTATACAATCGTATCGTTTCCTTTCTGGTGCGGAACCATCGATTTATACTGCTCGAGCAGGTCCCTCAATTCTTCGAAACGTTCGGCGAGCTCCGCTTCGAATCCCTCCGGAAGAAGCGGTCCCACGAGATCAT
>CAYMWF010000054.1:0-18157 GCA_964394085.1 uncultured Gemmatimonadota bacterium
GGTATGGCGGCTGTGGGGTAATATTCGGCGATTTCGACTTTATCATATTAGAAAAGTGGGCAGCGGTATGGCGGCTTCCGGGTAAGATTCCTCGGCCGGTGTGATCAAGAAAACTTCGAGGAGGGGAATCCGGCGCATCCCCGCCTGCGTGAGTTCGAGTCCGGAAGGAGGCGGATCAAATATCGATCAGGTTGAAATAACGTATCAGCGGTCGGCGAGGTAACCGGCGAAGCGGGTGGCGAAAGCCATTATGGTAAGTTGCGGATTGACTCCGAGGGACGAGGGAAAGACGCTCGCATCGCAGACGTAGAGGTTCCGCAGACCGTGAACGCGGAACTCCGGATCCACAACCGAGGTGCGGGGATCGGTTCCCATACGGCAGGTTCCCATCGGGTGGAAGGAAATATAGCCGATTTCGGACTTGCGCACCCGGCCGGCGCGGATGCGGTCGATCTCGTCCCGCGACTCGAGTACGGGTATCCCCGCGATCGGTGTAAACACCTTTTCGGCGCCCGCCGCGAAGTAGATTTCAGAGATCGTCTCGACCCCCCTGAGGGCTTTCTCGTGATCTTCTTTGTTAAGCCTGTATGTCACGATAGGAGCGTCGCCGGGGCCGGGCCGCACCCGCCCGCGCGAGGAGTCCGAGATCAGGATCCCGGTGTTGGCGATGTTCCGGAACCGGGCCATGATCTCCTTCTGGGCAATCCCGAAGGAGGGCAGACCCGAAGCCTGGGCGCCCGGAGGGAGCGCCGTGGCCTCGTGCATGATGCCTTCATCGCGGTATTCATCGACATAGTAGCTCTGAGAAATACCGCGCCAGCCTTCGATATCCTCGTCGAAGAGCGCCGAAGCGCGGCTGCCCGGATGGAGCCTCAGGTTTCCGCCGAGCTGCACCGCCTCTTCCGCGAGCCGGCTTTTCATCAGCAGGAGCGGCGTGTATACGGCCCCGCACGCGAGCACGACCGATTTGGCGCGAACCTCGATCCGATTGGCCGGCTCCCCGGCGCCGCGTCGCGCCAGGACACCCTCCACCGCCGCGGCCGCACCGTTTTTTACAACGACCCTGGTCGCTTTGCAGTCGGCGTAGATCCTGGCGCCGGATCGTTCCGCCATCGGCAGATAGGTGATCTCGGTGGACTGCTTGGCATTTTCGGGACACCCCGTCGGACAGACCCCGCATCCGCGACATCCACGCGCGTTCCTCGGGATCGGCCCGTGGGAGAGTCCGAGCACTTCCGCTCCGCGCTTCAGGACGGCGGCGTTGCCGCCGAGCACTTCCTCGTCACCCGGAGCTACGCTGATGATCTTTTCCACCCGTTCGAAGCAGGGGAGGAGGTCGGCCGGCGATAGGCCCTCCAGGCCCCATCCATCCAGCACCTCGTCCGGCGCCCTGAAACAGGTTCCGGAGTTGATGACGGTGGAACCGCCGACGGCGCAGCCTATCGATATCGGAACCGGCGGAATGCCTATGGCCACCACGAAACTGTTGTTGCGGTAAAGGATCGGCAGCACATTTACGATCTTGCCCCCGCGCGCCTCCTGCGGCACGACCGGACCCTCCTCGAGAAGCACGACCTCGAGACCGGCCTCAGCCGCTTCTCCGGCCGCGACGGCCCCGCCGGCCCCGGAACCCACGACGCAGACGTCCGCCGTTTCGATCACGTCGCCGGATATCCGCTCCCGCGTAAAAATCATCGCCCCGGTTCCTTTTTCAGGCAGTGGCGTTCATACCCCACCTGTTTCTCCACTTCGTCGTTCGAGTAGAAAAGCATGCTGCACATCAACTTGAGCCACAGGAAGGCCGTTCTCATCAGGAAGCTCCGGCTGCGGTTCCATCGCTCGATATACCGGGCCTGGTCTTCTTCGTCCAGGGAAGTGAATCGTTTTCGTTTCCGCAGGATGAGAACAGGCAGGTATTCGAATCCGAGGAGGGCGAGTTTCAACGAGGCTGTCGTCCTGGCGTCCAATCCTGTAAGGAACCGCTCCGCAGGCTCCTCGATCTCGATGTCGGAACCGCCGATCGGAAAGGCTCCGCCGGGCGGATAGAACCGATCCATCAGGGCGGACAATATCCGCCGGTATTTCAGTCCGAATATGATCTCGACCCCCGTTCCCTGCTCTCAAAAGAATTAAGAAAGGGAGAGGTGTGAATAGTAATGGATGAATCCGGAAAAGGGTATTATTTTTTACGCTTCGACGCAATAATATAATCATCCGGTGAGGAAAAATGATTTCAATGCAGTCACCGATTCTTGTTTGAATCGAGATAATCGATCGTCTAAACTGGTTTTCAGAATTTCAGGTGAAATTCGGTCAGGCAATTGTGAAGTTTTTTCGATTCCATCCAATAATAATAAGAACAACTCAATTCAATACGGTGAGGTCTTTAGATGTCCGAGAAGTTTCATCAGGATTTCGAATCCAACCTTGCGAAACTCAACTCCCTGAAGAAAGAACAGGTAGAAGAAGGGCAGGTTTATTTTAATACGATCTTCAGCGCAAAATCCGTGCTGACAAAGAAGGTCATTCCTGCTTTTATCGAACGGTATCCGTTCGTTTCTGAAAAAGTCCAGTTTCACATGATGACGATGTTCCTCAAGCACAGGATAGCGGAAGCTGTTCCGGCTTTTCTGAAAGAGCTTGCCAGAAACGACCATGAGGACGAAAAGCGCGATGCCCTCATCAAAACCATTACGGATATAAACACACCCGAAGGTTACACAGGCCTCACCCGGATTCTCGCCGGCACCGGGACGAAGCAGGTCATCCGGGCAATACTGAAAAATTACGTTGCCCTCGATGACGCGAGATGGGCCATGGCCTGCTGGTCTCTCGCCAATCTCGAGAACGGTCAGAGAAAGTATGTTCTGAACCTGATGGCAAAAGTCGATTACCGGCGAACCACGAAATTCGTAATCAACAGTCTCAACAGCAGCGCCACCCCGGAAGACCAGAGAGAATTCCTCGTAAAGTGTTTCCACGAACTTAATATCATCGAAAGATATCTCACTCTCCTGAAATCCCTTGATTCGGAACAGCTCGTGATGAGCGCCAGGGCTCTGAGTAAAATCGAGAGCGGTATCATGGATTACTTCGTCGAAGCACTTTCTGACCGCGATGATGAAACCCGTTTCAAGCTCCTCGAGTTGTTGGAACAGCTTGGAGACGACGGGTTGGAAGAACCTCTGAAATACCTGCTCGAGACGGATGTCAACGACAAGGTCGTTTCCAAGGCGATCAAGGTCTTCTCCGGATTCGCCGGGCCGAATTCCGTCGTATCCATCAGCAAAGGACTGCTTCGGAGGGCGGATTCCCGCGTGAGAGCCAACACGATCGAAGCTATCGAAGAAGCCGGAATTATGGCGGCCGACCTCATGAAAGATTACCTGACGGATATCAACAACCGGGTTCGCGCCAATGCAGCCAAGGCGATCGCCAAGACAGATCCGGAGGCGGCGCTGAAAACCCTTAAAAACATGCTTGAAGAAGAAAACCCCCTCATGAAAGCCAGCGCACTCTGGGCCCTCGGCGAGCTTCGGATGCCCGAGCATACCTCCCTCGTGGTTCCGTTCGCGGACCACCCCGAAGAAATCGTTCGAAGGAACGCTCACCGCGCTCTCGAAAAACTTTCAAACGATAAAAAAGAAAAATAACCGGCAGGTGAGAGCGCTGTTGCCGGACGCCTGGTGCGCCAATAATCTTCCCCACGCTGATTATCTTTAAAAGCAGGTTGCTTTTTCCTTCATGAATGGCTCAATATAACGCCGACCCGTTTCGGGATGCACCCGGCTTAACCTCTCCTTATTCACCGGAAACCGGAGCGCTTTGCGTGAAACGCTGGATAATCGACCGGTCGACCACCCGCCCGGTTCTTACGGTTTTTCTCTGTTTGTTAGTTACGGCGGTTATCGGAACGGGTGCGCGCTGGATATACATCGACGACGATCTGACCAAGATGGTGCCGGAAGATCTCGAGAGCCTGCGCACTCTCATCGATGTCTGGGATCAGTTCGGATCATCCGACCTCGCATTTATCGCTTTCGGCGAAAAAGGCGTGGATGCGGTGAATCCAGCCTCGCTTGCCGCCCTCTGGGACGTAACCCGCGCCCTCGAATCGGAACCTCTTATCCGCGACGTTGTTTCCATCGCTTCCCTCACCAGGATCGACGGCGCGGACGGATTCCTCGAAATCGAAAACCTGCAGCCCACGCGGGAGGTCTCCGGCACCGAAGCTCTCGGGATTTCCGAATACATCGCCCGGCACCCGGAAATCGCGGCCCAGGTGCTGAGCGCCGACAGGGACTATCTCTGCCTGATAATCCAGCCGGAACTGGGTTTCGACGCCGCCCGGTTCGCCGGGATTCTCGAAGAAACGGCCGCTGAACTCCTCGAACCTTTCCATGCCGTTATCGGCGGCCATCCGTACCTGATGGGTACCGTGCCGTCTTTAATCAGGGATGACGTGTTCACGCTGATGCAGATCGGTATCGCCGCCATGATCCTGATCCTCCTGGTCAACCTGCGGAGTTTCGCCGCGGTCGGCATGATCCTCACGGTTCTCGTCCTTTCCGCCGCCGCCATGCTCGGGTTCATGGGGTGGGTAGTGTTTTTCACCGATTCTTCCAGGTTCTATTTCAGCACCATGAACACCTCGATGCCGATTGTGCTGCTGACCATCGCCAATTCGGACGGAGTCCACGTGCTCTCGCGTTTCTTCAAGGAGATGCGCAGGAATCCGGATAAAATCGCGGCGACCCGGAAAACGATGGATGCCCTTCTCCTGCCGATATTCCTGACATCGCTTACTACGGCCGCGGCTTTTTCGACCCTGGTCGCAACGCCGGTCAGATCGATGACGGGATACGGAGTCTGCACGGCGTTCGGCATCTTCAGCGCATGGATTCTATCGGCGACGATACTGCCGGCGCTCATGGTCCTTTTCCGCTGGAATACCGGGAGCAGGGCCATAGTCACCGCCGCACCACTGGAACGCAGCGCCGGAGCTTTCGGGAAACTGGTGGTTCGTCATCCGGTAAAGGTGCTGCTGACTGGTTCCGTGATCGCCGCGGTAGTGGGAACCGGGATCGCGGATGTCAAAGCGGAAGTCAATATCGTCAATTTCTTCAAGAAGGGATCGCCGGCCTGGGAAAGCTTCGATTTCTTCGACCGGGAGCTCGCCGGCACGATGAATCTGATCGTCCGTGTCGAAGGGGATATCAGGGATCCGTCGGTTCTCCGCTCGATGGACTCGGTCGCAGACTTCCTGGAAACGCTTCCCGACGTGACCACGGCGGTTTCGATAGCCGATGTCGTCCGAGAGATGCACCGGCTCGTGATGGATGACGACCCGGAGTACGATACGATTCCCGGCACCCGGGACAAGGTCAACAACCTGTTCACCCTGTACGGCATGTCAGGAAACCCCGACGATTTCAGCTCCCTCGTCGACTACGAGTACAGCTCGGCCGTAATCAATGCGATGATGCAGTCGGTGTCGACCGAGCGCACCCGGGAATACGCCGACCTGACCGAAAATTTCCTGCAGAAAGAACTGTCGAATGACTGCACGTTCACGGTGACGGGCCTGCTGGTCCTCATCCGCGATTTCGCACGCCTGGTCGTGCGGGCTTCTCTCGTAAGTATTTTCGCATCGATCCTTGCCATCCTGGTGATTATCCGGCTATTCTTCCGGTCGATACGCTGGGCCGCCCTGGCGGCGATTCCGCTGGTTTCGGCCGTGGTGATAAATTTCGGCCTGATGGGTTTTTTCGGCGTGGAGCTGAGCCACATAACCGCCCTGCTCACCAGCCTGATAATCGGAGTGGGGGTCGATTTCGCCATCCATTACAGCAGCAGGTTCAGGAAGCTGATCTCGGAAGGCGTGGATCCTGACAACATCACCGGAGAAGCGGTCGACGACGTGGGATACCCGATCATACTCGACGTAGGCTCGAACATGGGTTTCGCTGCGCTGCTCTTTTCATCTTTCATACCGGTCCTGTATGCGGGCGGGCTGATGGTGTTCGCCATGCTGTCCACGTCGATCGGAACTCTTACCGTTCTCGCCTCTGCGGCGGAGCTGATGAAGCGCGGCCTGTTCAGCGAAAAACCGGCGACTTCAGGGAGAAAAAGATTATGAGATCACAAGGATTCCGTCCGGACAAGAGAGCCGTTTCCGGCCTGTTTCTTCTTTTTTTACTGCTTTCAGCAGGGGTAGGGATACTTCCCGTAACGGCCGCCGCCGAAGAAGCGCCTCGTGAAATGACCGGGCTCGAAGTGGCCGAAGCCGCGGAAGCCCGGCCTCTCCCCGCGGACTTCAAAGCCGAAATGACGATGGTGCTCACCAACTCGAAGGGAAAAACCCGTGAATCGACCCTGAGATCGGTCTCGGCGGATGATAATTCGAAGCAGATCATCTGGTTCCTCTCACCGAAAGACGATCGCGGCGTGGCTTTTCTCAAGATTGAGAAAGATTCGGGGCCCGACGAGATGCGCCTCTGGCTGCCCGCCTTCAAAAAAATCAGGCGGATATCATCGAGCAAGAAGGGCGATGCCTTCATGGGCTCCGACATCAGTTACGAGGATATGACGAGTCGCGATTTAAACGAATACGAGTATCGTCATCTGGGCCGGGAAACGGTCGACGGCGCCGATTGTCACAAACTCGAGACGATTCCGCTGCCCGAAGCCGAATCCACGTACAGCAAATTCGTCACCTGGATCACGGCGGACGAGTATCTGCCCGTAAAGGAGCAGACCTTCGACAAGGCGGGCCGTCATTACAAGGACAGGACCCTTCAGTACGAAAAGCTGGGCGAATATATGGTGCCGGACGAGATATTCGTGAAGAACGTGCAGAAGAACCATACCACCCGGCTGACTTTCGAAAACATGGAGGTGGACACCGGCGTGGAAGACGGTCTCTTTGCCGAGAAGAACCTGAAGCGGCTCCCCCGGTAAGGATTTGCAAACGAACAACCGAGTCGCCCGGGGCGGAGTAATCCGGTGATGTTAACATCCCCCCGCGATACGGTTCTTCCTTCCCACGGAACAGGTTGCCGATGAATAATATTTTTCGAATAATCGCCGCTCTCGGATTCATCTTCGCGATGAATCCCGGCACCCGCGCCGACATCCTGATCAGCGGCTCGTTCCATCCCCACGTAATGGCAGCGCTTCCGGACAGCTGGTCGGAGGCCGTCGACCCGGATCTCTTTTCCCTTCCTGTCAGGCTGGCTGAACTGGAAGCCGCCTTTTCGGAAGGAGATTTCGAGGTGCGGGCTTCCGCGGCCCTCGAGTATCGCTGGACCGGGGATGAACTCCAGCTCGATTACGGAGAGAGCCGCTTCGATCTGAGGGAGGCTTTTCTTGCGTGGTTCCCCGGGTTCGGCGAGGTCCGGATCGGTAAACAGATAATCGCCTGGGGCGCCGTCGACGGAAACAACCCCACGGATAACCTGTCACCTTACGATTATTACTACATGTTCCTGCCGGGCGCCGAGCGAAAGCTCGGCTCCCTGGCCCTGGACGCCCTCTTCTATTTCGGAGACTACCAGGCGGAGTTCGTCTGCCTTCCCTACCACGAGCCGAATCGCCTGCCGTTCGATGAGCCCGATTTTCCGGTGGCTCCCCCGGTGAATCCTTCCGACGACGAGCTCGTTAGCCCGGGATCCCCGTGGGAATTCGGCCTGCGGGGCAGGGGAGCGTTCGGTTTCGGCGACATCTCCCTTTCCTGGTTCAGGGGCCACGACAGGAATTTCAGCCCGGTAAGCAAAGCAGCGGTTCCCATGTATGTTTTCCCCCTTTGCGGATATACTCTGTATGCGGAGATGCCTGTCCTGTTCGGATACAGGCGGACCACCGTTTACGGCGCCGACCTCGTGGCTTTTCTGCCGTACGACATTACCCTCCGCACCGAAGGCGGCCTGTTCAGAACATCGATGGAAGAGGACGGCAATCTGCCGCTCACCGCCTGGTATGCCCAGTACGCCCTCCAGTTGGAGTATTCGGGGATATCCGACCTGATTCTTACCGCCCAGTTCCTGGGCAACACCGATCTTTCGATTGAGGATTCGAGCGAACCGCTCGTCCGGGGATGTCCGGATCTCCTGACGGGATATATCGTCTCGCACTGGGACAATGAGAGCTTTTTCCAGCCCGGCACCGGCATGCCCTTCGCCGCTTTCACGGGCGCCGGACTCCTCTTTTCGGCGGTTTACACGTGTTGGGACGGCTCCCTCGAGCTTACCGGAAACGGGTTCTTCAATCTCGAGGAGGAAGGTTTTATGATGGGGGGCGGCGCCGTCTATTCTCCGGCGGAGAACATCGAGCTCGAGACAACGGTTGTTTTGTTCGGCGGTCCCGATTCCCGGCAGCCGGCGACACCGCTGGAAACGGTGAATCCTTTCAGCGCTCTCGAGGATTTCTCCCATATCAGAGCAGGTATCGAGTTCCATTTCTGAGGTTTGCAGAAAAAATATGGCATTCCCGAACCTGATTCACTAATATATTAAAAGACAGGACTGTTTTTCCCAGTATATCAGGAGTTACCATGAGGCGGATGTTCTCATCAACTCTTCTCCTTCTTGTTCCTCTCGTCGCCCTTCATGTACAGCACCATGTTGCTGGAGCCGGAGTCGATCTCCTCGAAGCCCGGGTTCAGTACAGTCAGGGGTTCAACTGCGGAGGAGACCAGACCCTGGTCATGGAGGACGGCACGATTTATGAAACAGACCGCGTCTATTCCGCGTCCAACAGGGCCGGGCGGATCGGCGGCAGAAAAATCCCGAACAATAACGATGACCCGTTCGACATGGGAGGCATCCTGGAGGCCGTTCAGTCCAGGGCGCTGCTCAAATCAAGAGCCGAGGGCTGGAGAGAATACCGGTTCGATGTGCCGACGGGCACGTACATGGTAACCCTGCACTTCATGGAGTCGGTATTCCACTGGCAGGGAATGAGAGCCTTCTCTGTGGCGATAGAAGACCGGATCGAAATCGAATCCCTCGATATCTTCGCCGAAGTGGACAGAAGATACGCGATGCTTTTCCGGCGTGTCGTGCAGGTAGATGACGGAAGCCTGAACATCCGCTCGATCCCGAACATCAACCTGACTATGATAAATGGTGTTCATACGGAACTGATCCATCCGGATACCGTCGCACCGCCGGCGCCGCGGGATTTCTCGGTGATCCCCGCATACGGTGAAGCCTTTATCTACTGGACCGCTGAAATCGAACCGGACGAAGCCGGCGCTTTGCTCTGGCGGCAGGATCTGACGGGCGGGGGAGAGCCCGAACTTGTCACGCCTCAACCTGTAATAGCCGCAAGATATATCGATGACCGGGTGATCCCCGGAAACGAATACAGGTATCGGGCTGAATCGGTCGATGCCTGGGGAAACGTCAGTCCTCCCACCCCTGATGTCGATGTAACGATCCTGCATCAGGAGCAGTTGCCTCTGAGGGTATGCGCTTTCGAGATGACCCAGGAAGACCTTATCCGTTTAAACAGCGACAGGTGGAGCGACGTTTACCATCCTGCCCTGGTCCGCATGGACGGCGACACCTGGGAGGATGCAAAATTGCGCTACCGGGGCAATACAACACGGGACATGGTAAAAAAGAACTATAAGATCCGGTTCCCGGACGACCGCCCGCTCCCCGAAAACCGCGTCAAGCTCAACCTCCAGTCCGAATGGCGGGTGGAATCGCCCCTGCGGGAAAAACTCGGTTATGACCACTTCCTGATGACCGGAGCCTTCGCTCCGGAGGTCGGATATATGCGTCTGGTCCGTAACGACCGGTGCATAGGCGTCTACCTCGACATAGAGCAGGTGGATGAATATTTCCTTGAAAACCGCGGGTTTTCGGGAACCGTATGGAGGGCCGGCGGCGGGGATGCCTGGGGAGACTTGAGAAAAAGAACACCTTTCAGCGCCTACTACGATGCTTACTCGCTGGAGGCCGGTCAGTATTCCGACTATGAATATCTCGTCGAGCTGATAGGGATCATCAATGACGCATCAGATGAAGATTTCAGGACCGCGATTCGGGAGCGCCTGAATATCGAGAGTTTTTTCGACTGGTATGCCTGCCAGACGATTATCGGCAACTGGGATCACGTGGTCCACAACTATTTCCTGTTCCGCGATTCCGTCGACGGTAGGTTCTATTTCCTTCCATGGGATCTGGAGCTCAGCTGGAAATTCGTCGATCTTGCCATCGACCACGGCACCAGGTGGAATCCGTATATGGAAGAATTCTGGAACAGGCTGTTCGACCGGCTGCTGGTTACCCCTTCATATAGACGCATTTACGCCGTCCGACTGGCCGAGCTCCTCGATTATCCTTTTTCAGTCGAAGCCGTCACAGCAATGATCGAGGATGAACATTCGTGGCTCAGACCTGAAATCCTCAGAGATCCTTATCCATCAGGCTGGGATACCGCCTACTACGACGGCGATCTCGAGTATCTGCTCGATTTCACTGTCGAGCGGCATGCGAACATGCTGGCACAGCTCGAGGAGGTCGATACAGACCCGACCGTCAACCTGTTCCTCAACGAAACAGTCCTCCGGAACGTAGAGGGAGCTGTGGATGAGGAGGGGGAACATGAGCCCTGGGTCGAGCTGTATAATTTCGGCATTGAAACGATCCGTCTCGACGGCCTGGGCCTCTCGGATGAAAAGGCCGATCCGTTCAAATGGATATTTCCCGGGGGTGTTTCGATTGGACCGGGCGGCTACCTGGTTGTATGGCTCGACGGGGAAGAAGAAGAAGGGCTGCTGCACGCATCCTTCCGGGCGGGACCTGAAACCCCGGGGCTCTGGCTTGCGAAAGAACCGTCCGATTCGATAGACGCACTGCGGATCGAGACCGTCGTTCTCCCTGATGTGCCTGTCGCCAGGTCGCCGGACAGCGGAGCGCTCGTTCATCAGGCGGCATGGGCGACGCCGGGTTCACCCAACGATTCCGCTCCTATCGTCGGGTTGGACCTGGACATCCGGGAGGAGTACCTGCCTGGAGACACCCTCATCGTTGCCGCGACAATCACCAACCACAGAGAATTCTCCCTTACCTCCGACCTGGACCTGGTAATTATCGCCAATCAGAACCGGATTCCGATCTGCTCTATTCCCCTGCATCTCGAACCGTGGGCGACCAGGCTGGAGACCATCGTAAGGATGATCCCCGACACGTGCAGAATCGGAAGGTTCAGCCTGAACGGAAGCCTGCGTCTCGACCCGGGGGGAGATCTACTGGATGAAGTGCGGCGGGATCTGAGAATCCACGACCCCCGTCCCATCCCTCTCGTCATCAATGAGATCATGGCTGCAAACGATTCGACCATCGCCGACGAAGCGGATCAGTTCGATGACTGGATCGAGATCTATAATCCCGGTTCTTACAGTGTCCATCTGGGAGGATTATACCTGTCGGACGACAGGGATACACCGACGAAATGGGCAATCCCCGAGCTATCGATCAAGCCCCGTGAATACGCGATATTCTGGTGTGACGACGATATGGGGCAGGGGCCGCGGCACACCAGTTTCAAGCTCAAGTCAAGCGGCGAAGAGATAGGGATCTACGACCTCGACATCCGCGGGAACGCACCGGTAGACCGGGTCGAATTCGGCGCCTTATCCGCCGACACGGCATACGGACGGAGCCCGGACGGAAGCGACAACCTGGTTCTGCTGGCCTACCCTACGCCGGGTTCGCCGAATCCGAACTTCCATTATTCCACCGTCCCCTTCGCGGAATAATCCCAAAATCTTCTGCGGCAATAATTGGACGCCTGCCCGGTTTGAACCGCCGTCCCGATCTCCGTTGAAAAACGTTAGAGCCGTTACGGCACCAGGCGCAGATTGACCGTGACCACGGAGAGTTCGATGATGTCCACGTTCACGTAATAGATCGCGAAATCCCCCGAGTCGTCCACCTGCATGAGCGTGCCCCCGGTGACGACCTCGCCGCCGTACCCCCCGGGCATCACGAACTTGAGGAGACCGTTCTCGAATCTCTGATCCTGGCTGTTGATGATTTCAGCCGTCACATCGTCAAACAGACCGTTGTTGCCGGGAGTGAACTCGACTGTAAGGTTCTGACCCGCGAAGCCTGCCGAGAGGGTCTCAGCGGGCTGCAGAATGCTCCCGCCCGAGACGTATATCAGCCGGTAGAACCGCTTCCCTCCGCAGACTGCGTCCGTTGCGAGATCGAAGGGCCGCCGGTATATGCTGCCTTCATCCCGGTGAATATGACCCCAGAGAGCCCCCTCGACTCCCAGACCGTCGAGATCCAGCTCCTGCCGGAAGTCATAGTGGTAGAACAGAACCTGCGCGGCGCTGCCCGAAGCCGCGGCAAGATCTTCGTCGAGCCACTCGAGCTGACCGGAGGTGAAGCTCTCGCCTCCGTAGATCCCGTATCTCCACCCGTCGTAGTTGTCATAGGCCTCCAGCCCCACGTAGTGCACGGGACCGTAGTCGAAGCTGTAGTTCTGGGTATGCCAGGGAGCGCCCGGCGGCGGATCATCGAGCCGCTTCCAGCCGAAAAATCGCCACCAGTCGCGGCGCGCCGTCCCATCCGGCGGGGGAGTGTCGTCCCACCCACCGATGTCGTGGTTGCCGGCCGTGAGATAGACCGGCACGGGAAACTCGCTCAGAATTTTCTGGCCCCGGGTGAAGACGCGCCAGTTCAGGTATTCTTCGAGTTCGCCTTCGTTGACGAAATCGCCGGTGAGCAGCACGAATTCCGGATTTATGAGGTCGATGTCGGCCATGACTTCGCGCAGGTCGGCCACCTCGGACGTGTCGTTCTCCGAACCCGGTACGTTGTGGTACTTGTGGGTGGGCAGGTGGGTGTCGGTGATATGGATGAAGTAGTAGTCTTCCCTGAACCCGGTGATCACCTTCACCGCGTTCCGGGTCACATCCTCGATCCCGCCGTCCGCCGTGACCCGGAGATCGTAGAGCTCGTAAAGCGGCACCGGCGGAACGAGACAGGACACCCGCCACCAGAGTGTCGAAGGGTCGTACGAGGAGTCCACCACGTCGAGCGGAATCTCGATATTTTCGCGCTTCAGCATCGCCGCCCAGCCGGCGGCGGCCGGATCGGCGTCGCAGTCGATAACCAGGGTGTCCCCTTCCTCCACCAGCGCGGGGATGTTCACGAGGGGCCGCTGAATTACGGTCAGGGTGTCTCCGACGGGACGATACAATTTTATATTTTTCAGGGAGGAGTCGGGCGGCAGCAGGAAATCGCAGCTGACGAAGCTTCCATTTTCGACGGCAAGCCATGTTTCTCTCGTCCCGTACCTCTCGGCCGCGGCAGCGAGCCGCCACGTTCCCGGTGGCAGGGTCGTGCCGGCGCTGCCACCAGCGCCGGTTTCCATCTGGAGATAGATCTGTCCGGATTCGTTGTAAGCGTCGATAACGGCTCCGGAAATCGGCAGGCCGGTCGCCTCATCGCGAACGGAGCACTGAACCGACCCCACGGGATTACCCATGATTTCGTGGATCAGGGCTGCCGCGGATGCGATGTCGCTTCCGCCCACGACGAGATTCCGCCCGAAGCTTATCGTGTCTCCCGAACCGAGAGTCATCGTCGAAACGTTCATATCCGACCAGTAGTTCCCGTGATGCCCCCAGATGTCTCCGTGAAGACCCGCGTATCCGTAAGTGACCGACGCCGCGGTGCCGGCGAGCCATGGTCCCGCGGTGGTTTCGCCGTCCATGTCGAAACCGTACCACGGCGCGAATTTCCGGCACCCGCCCCATGTGAAGCAGTCGCCCAGCTCGAAATCGCGGATATCGGCGCTTCCCGTGTTGGTGAGTGCGGTCGTGACGGCAACGTGGTCGGCATAGGCCGCCAGGGAATAGTCCGTTACAACCTTGAGCGAAGGCTCGGCCGAATCCACGCCGCTCACCCGTATGACCGCCGGGCCGCCCGTTGAACCGTCGTCCGCGATCCGGAGCGAGTCGTACACGGCCTGGCGGGGCCAGTCATCGTCGAAGTAGGTGTAGAACTCCCTCAGGGCATCGATCCGATCGGAGCTCGATCCCGCGTCGATGACGTTGCCGCCGCTCAGGGCGTAATGCACCGGATGACTGATGGCGCCGATCACGACGGCGATCCGGTCGTTTTCGAGCATGAAGTCGTGGAGCCGGCCGTCGGCGTAATACCCGGAGAGCAGGACCGAAGGCGACACGATCTCGTAGGCGGAGACCGATTCGGCGTGGGAATGGGGAACCAGGGGTCTGAGACCGGCAACGGTGGATCCGGCATGATTGCTCCGGGTTCCCGCCTGCGGCGCGGTCAAGGCTGCCAGAAGCAGGATCGACAGGATCGGCAGGATCGAGGAGAAGACTCGAACAGGATAATAAGCGGCTTTTTGTTTCATACAGATCATGCAGCCTTCCATCGTAATCGTATCGCATCCGGTGCCGGAGGACGGCTTCGAGCGGGTATTCATGGGCAGGCCGCGGGTATCGGCCCGCAGGATCCGCGCCCGGAAGCATCTTCGATAATTATAATCTGAATCTTTCCTGAGTCGAGACAGACATGCTCATTTTGCGGGGGACTGAAAAAGTAGGACTGCATTCCGGTTTAACATCGTTTATAATATGGATGGACCTGATGAACGAAGCAGGCGGCCAAGGAGCATTTATGAAACGCTGTATCTATACTGCCTTTCTGCTTTTCTTCACTCTCGCGGCTCCAACTCCGGGAGCGGATTCGCTCGGCGAGCTGATCCATCCATCCGGATATCCGGTTGAGTACGAGCAGGGGTTCAACTGCGGCGGCGACAAGACGCTGGTTATGGATGACGGCACGATATACTCGAAAGACCGTGAATATTCGGGGTCGAACGGATCCGGACGGATCGGCGGGGAAAAGCGTTCGAACACCGATACCGGCGAAATGGGAGGGATCCTGCCCGGCGTCCAGACCAGGGAACTTCTGAAATCGAGAGCGGAGGGATGGCAGGCGTACCGGTTCGATGTTCCGAACGGCGTCTACATGGTGACGCTCCATTTCATGGAGTGCGACCACCACTGGAAATTGCTCAGGTGCTTCTCGGTGGAAATAGAAGGCTCGGCCGCAATAGATTCTCTCGATATATTCGCCGAGGTTGACAGGAAATACGCGATGTTCCTCCGCCGTGCGGTGTATGTAACGGACGAAACCCTTGTCATCCGGTCCGTCAGCCATCGCGGCGAGCCCGTGTTAAACGCCGTTCACGTGGAAAGAATCGTCCCTGATTCGGTTCCTCCCGCCGTGCCGGAGAGCTTCGACGCGATCGCCGGATATGAGGAGGCTTTCATCTACTGGGCCGCAGATATCGAACCCGATGTCGCGGGAACCCTGATCTGGAGGAGGGAAACGGCCGGCCGCGGAGAACCCGAGCTCCTGACTCCCAGCCCCGTCATCGCCTCCCGGTTCATTGACCGGTCGGCGGAAGCCGGCAGAGAATACAGCTACCGGGCTGAAGCGGTCGATGCATGGGGAAACATCAGTGCGACGACGCCCGAAATCGAAATCGTGCCGCTTGCACATCACCAGTCGCGGCTCAGAGTCTGCGCATTCGAGATGACCGAGGAAGACCTGATCCGCCTGAACCTCAACAGGAACAGCGACGAATACCTGCCGGCGATCGTTCATATGGACGGTGAGACCTGGGAGGACGCGGGGCTGCGGTACCGGGGAAACAGCACCCGGGATATGGTGAAAAAGAACTACAAAATCAGGTTCCCTAACGACAGGCCGCTGCCCGAAAACCGGATCAAGCTGAACCTCCAGTCGGAATGGCGGGTGCCTTCGCCTCTGAGGGAAAAGCTGGGCTACGACATTTTCGAGGTTACGGGCGCGCTTGCTCCGCAGTGCGAATACATGCATATGTCGCGCAACGGCCGATTCGTCGGCGCGTATCTCGATATCGAACAGGTGGATGAGTATTTCCTCGAGAACCGCGGACTTTCGGGAACCGTCTGGAAAGCTTCCAGCGATGCTTTCCAGGGAGACTTCAAAAGAAAATCATCCCTCGAAAACTACTACAATATCTACACCCTCGAGACCGGCGAATATTCCGACTACGAGTTTCTCGACGACCTGATGCGGATTGTAAACGAAACGAGCGACGGAGAGTTCAGGACGGCCATCAGGGAACGCCTCGATATCGAAAGCTTTTTCAACTGGTATTCGAGCCAGGCATTTATCTCCAACTGGGATCATGTAATTCACAATTACTACCTGTTCCGGGATGATACCGACGGCGTTTTCTATTTCATCCCCTGGGACCTCGAGCTCACCTGGGAGGATAAGGGGCTTGCAATCGATTACGGCACGCGCAGGCACCGGTGGTTCTTCCTGTTCTGGAACCGGCTGTTCGACCGCCTGATGACCACCCCGGTATACAGGCGGATATACGCGGTTCATCTTTACGACCTTCTCGAATATCCCCTTTCAGCCGAGAATGTGAATAACGCGATCATATCGGAGCATTTATGGCTGAGACCGGAGATACATCGAGATCCCTGTCCTTCGGGATGGAACCCGGTGGTTTACGACCTCGACCTTCCTTTCCTGCTCAATTTCGCGGCGGGGAGACGATCCAACATTCTGTCGCAGCTCGAAGATTTCGAGCCGGATCCGACGGTCTGCCTCTTTCTTAATGAGACGGTTCTCCTGAACCTGGAGGGCGCAGTGGATGAAGAGGGTGAGCATGAACCCTGGATTGAAGTATACAACTTCGGAAACGAGGTCATCGATCTCGGCGGGCTCGGTCTCACCGACGAGATATCCGATCCGTTCAAGTGGACCTTCCCGGTCGGCGTTTCGATAGATCCGGGCGGCCACCTGGTAGTCTGGCTCGACGGGGAGGAGGAGGACGGCCCGCTGCATGCCTCTTTCCGGGCCGGCCCCTCGACATCCGCGCTGGCGCTGGTAAAGGAACCGGGCGTTCCGGTGAATATCCTCGAGGTCAGATCCGCGGTTCTGCCCGATATTCCCGTGGCCCGGAGGCCGGACGGAGGCGGGGATGTGATCCCGCTGGCGAACGCGACGCCGGGAAGCGAAAACGATCCCGCACCGCTCGCGGGGCTGACCCTGGGAGCTTCGTCCGAGTTATTGCCCGGCGATACGGTGTCCATCGTAACCACGGCCGCCAACAACACCATGTTTTCCGCCGCCCTGGAACTCGACCTGACCCTGATCGCCGGCCCGACCGAGATAACCTTCAGCTCGGTCGTTTTCGAGCTGGAGCCCTGGACCACGTGGAAGGATACGGTGGAGAGGGTTTTACCTTTCGGCTACTACTCCGGAAGAGCGGCCGTCCGGGGGGGGCTGCGTCACGCTCACTCGGGCGCCCTCCTCGACGATACCCGAATCGATCTGATGATCCGCGACCCGCGACCCGTTCCCATCGTCATAAACGAGATAATGGCGAAGAACGATTCAACCGTAATGGACGAATCCGACCAGTACGACGACTGGATCGAGCTCTATAATCCGGCCTCCTACCGGGTGCAGCTGGGCGGCTTGTATCTTTCGGACGATTTCGGCGAACCGTGCAAGTGGGCGTTCCCCGAAATTTCGATCGAGCCCGGCGGATACCTGCTGGTCTGGTGCGACGACGACACGGAACAGGGGCCGTGCCACACCAGCTTCAAGCTGAGCGCCGACGGGGAGGAGATAGGTCTGTACGACCTCGATATCCGCGGCAACGCACCGATCGACGAGATTCCGTTCGGCCCCATGAACGCAGACGAATCCTACGGGCGGAGCCCTGACGGGAGCCCCAATCTCATCATGCTGCCTTACCCGACGCCCGGATCCGCGAACCCCTGAACCGGGGCCGCATTCTCGGATCCGGCCGCTTTCTCGAGTCCGTTCCCGCCCGGTCTGCCGCCTCTCCGGCGCCGCGGACCCGTACTCCTGACCGGCCGCATTCTCGGATCCGGCCTCTCCTCGACGTCCATTTTTTCTCATATGAGAAATGTCGGGTTGAGTTAAACCCGGAGGGAACCAATCACTTATTCCTCTATAAGGTGGATGCCTCCCCGGTCGGTCAGGTGTATCGCTCGAGCCCACCCGGAAGACGTGTAAAATTGTCAATCCGATTGACAATTTTACACGAGTAAGCCCGCATCCCCCGC
>CAYMWF010000054.1:18257-31237 GCA_964394085.1 uncultured Gemmatimonadota bacterium
CCGCATCCCCCGCAGGACAAGAGATGCTTCTTGTGAGAAAAGGGGATAGCTTTATTTTTCTATTTTTCCCGGCTGATTTTTTGTCACGTGACAAAATCAGCCTCCTGTGACTGCCTGTCGCCGAACATCCGGCTCCGGCACCATTGTTTCGACCTGTCCGATCTATTTACCTCGTGTAAAATCCCTCCCGCTCGATTTCTCATGTGAGAAATATCGAGGTTGGAGATACGCCTGAAACCGGCACCGCCTCGCTTATATCATCCGCTTTTATTGTCTGGCGGCAACAAGAAGGATCATCGCGCGAGCCCTCGATCCGGATCGAATTCACCGGGTAAAGAAGAAAGGCATGGCTTCTTACGGCCATGCCTCTTGAGTTTCGGTTCGACGAGGCAGTGAGTCGCTCGTCTCCGTTACGGTGCCCCGGGGTCGCGGTGCCCCGGAATCACTCTGCCGTCGCCGTCACGGTGAACTCGAAGGTTTCGATGTCCACGGCGCCCGGGTAGCCTCCCACGTACGCTCTGTAGGTGTAGGTTCCCAGGGGAGCGGTCAGCGGGATGTTATGGGACAGGGCGGCGCTTCCGAAGGAATAACCGCCCAGGGTCACCGGAACCGGGCCGAAGAGAGCGCCGGCAGGCGGGTAAGTGGTTCCGTTCGGGAGGATCACGTCGGTCCAGTAGTCGAACCCGACCATGCCGCCCGTATTGTTCGTTACTCTCACGTCGTATTCCAGGATGCCGCCCTGCGGGACGGTGGCCGGAAGCGGCGGGGTGAGAGAGACGACCAGGTCGCCGATCAGCGAGACGTCGGCCTGGGCTTTGAAGTTATTGTAAAGGTCCCAGTTGCTGGTCTCGAAGGTCGGGACGGTGGCGTCGTCGTAGATATTCGTTATGTGATAGGAGTGCTGGTTCCAGATCTTCCTGGCGGCGGGCCACACCACGTCGTTTCCATACACTTCTATTCCGGTCTCGCCGCTGAACGCGTAGTTGTTGGTCGGCACCACGATCTCGGCGGCGCCGTCGTCGTCCACGTCGACCACGATAGGGTGCTCCATCAGGGTTCCCGAGGAACTCGGCGTCTCGAAGAGAACGAAGCCGTCGGAGCCGTTGAAGATCCGGAAGTGTTCCTCGTCCCGGTATAATATTTCGAAGGAGCCGTCGCCGTCGAAATCGAAGGCGGACGCGCTGGCGGCGCCTGAGCTGTAATCCTTGATGACCGCGGTCCACTTGATGCCGCCGTCCGATTCCAGCACCATGTAGTAATCGTTTCCGGCGACACCGATCTCGGGGATGCCGTCGCCGTCGAAATCCGCCACCAGGGGCGGACCGGAGCCGCCGTCGCCGGGGATGTCCACCGGACCCCAGGCGGCCGTGCCGTCATGCTCCCAGAGAGTAACTTCCCCGGCTCCGGTAAGCGCTACCTCGGGGTAGTAGTCCATGTCGAAATCGCCGATTCCGGCGCGGGACCATGTGGAGCCGGCGACGGTCCAGAACAGCGTGCCGTCCGAGCGATAGGCGGACGTTCCCGCCACCACCTCCGGAACCCCGTCGAGATCCAGGTCGGCCGCAACGGCATTGTAGCTGTTGCTCCCGGAACCCGTCCACCTGAGGGTGCCGTCGCTGTTGAAGACGCGCTTGCCGGCGATGATTTCGGGAACGGCGTCCCCGTCCAGGTCGGCCACTGCGGGGGCCAGCCTGCTTATTACCTCCGTAGATGTCCACTTGTGGGCGCCGTCGTGCTCGAAACAGATGAGATGGTGATCATCGGTGACCGCCAGGATCTCCGGCCGGCCGTCGTTGTCGATGTCGGCAACGGCCACTTCGGCTCCGCCGTCGAGCCTGTATGCGGCATCGGTGACGCTGAAGTAAGCTCCGCCGTCGCTGCCGTGGATGGCGCGGAGGATCGAGTTGACATGCCAGTCGTCGTAGAAGGTGCTGAAGATGATTTCGGGGATGCCGTCACCGTCAAGGTCGGCGGCTGCCGGCGCCATCATCACCTGGTTGTAATCGGGTTCCACCAGCGGGGAATCCCACCGCCATTCCAGCTCGGCCAAAAACGACGACCGGTCGAAGCGGTCGAAGAAGAGCCCGTATGTCGGAAGGCGGAAATCGGACCAGGCGACGCCGGCGGCTCCGGAAACGGGGTGAACCGCCACGGCAGGCGGGGCGAACCACCTGCTGGCATCCATCGTATCGTTGGCCTTCACAGCCCCGGTCCACGATAAAGGATTCGTATAAGGCGCGCTGGTGTATATGATTTCGTAATCGTTCCAGTAGACCGCGTGAAAGTCTCCGAGATCGAGGCCGACCGCGATGTCGGGATCCTGCTCGTTTTCGTCCGCAAAACATGCGAGACAGCGGTTCGTATCCCACGTGACGCCCGAATCGGTGCTGTAGCCGTACCAGACGTCGGTATCCGAGACATAGTCTTTCGTGTAAGCCACCATCACTTCGCCGCTGTTATGGATCTGTTCGATTCTCGGGCCGGAGCAGTGGTACGTGACATCGGCGGTGATGTTGACCGGAACTTCCCAGGTGTAGCCGTAATCGGCGCTCCTGCAGGTATACACATCCAGTTCATCGTCCGGGGGAACTTCCATGTCCCAGGTTACGTAAACGTAGTCGTCCCCGCAGGCTATGTCCGGAGTCGGGTGGAAGCTCGTGAAGTCGGTGATGTCGAGGGTGAAGTCGTCGACCCAGGTTTCGCCGTAATTGAGCGATCGGGCTACTCTCACCTCGCTTCCGTCTCCGCCCTTCATGAGGGTTTCGGTGATGTAGGCGACATATAGGTAGTATCCGCCCGGATAGTCGATATCGTCCGTGACGATCCGCGGATTGTGCGGCTCGAATGTCACGTTGGTGTGGATGGTGTGGAATTCGGACGTAAGTTCGGCGAGGTTAAATTTCCAGAGGATGACATAAGAGTCTCTCGAATAAGCGACATACATAAAATCCTCGGTGATTTCAGGGACCGCTATCGACGGATTCAATGTATCTTTCAGGGTCGGGTAGCTGATCCCGCGGAGATAGTCCCACGATTCGCCCTCATCCGTTGATTTCCAGACATCCACGCCGGCGTCGCCGTCCATATCCATCGTCAGGAGGTAGAAACTCCCCGAAGCAGTGCAGACCATGTCGGGATGCCCCTCCCATTTCTCTTCCGAGTCCGAAACAAGGATATCATCGGCGAAATCGAGGCCCGGCCCTTCATCCTTGCTCGTGATAATCACCGGAAGAATCGGCGCGGGGATCGCGGAGGTCTTCCCCTTGCCGGCGGTCAGATTTCGCAGGTACTCGTCTATCGGAGCGCGGTTTCCCGCTTTCCTCGCGGCCTTGAGCCGTTCACCCGCGACGGGATCCGCTTTCGATATCAGCTGCCCGGAGCCGACGGCCAGCCCGGCCGGTTCGCTCCTGTTCTCCGCTGCATAACCGTTCGCCCCGATCGCCGTTAAAAGAGCGATTGCGGCGATTGCAAAAGCCAGTCCGTTCAAATTCCGTTTTTTCATTTTCAACCTCCTGGGAGTCGTTGCCCCGTTGTTCAACTGTTTCACTGTGATACTCCGGTCGGGATAAACAACGGTTCCCGACGACGGCCTGTAGGGCAAGTTGCGTACCAGGTTCGATATGGTGAAAAATCCCGGCGTGTCGATGCTGTAACGTCTTATAATTATAAAAGATACGCGCTGACGACCGGATTGCTGCTTTCTATACGGTTCCCCGCTCCTCCGCCAGGTGATTCATTTTGACGCACCGTGTCCCGTTTGACCGGATTTCCGCTGATTCAATTTGCGGCAGCAAGGTAAAAACATGCAATTACTGATTCAATTTGACACACCGGCGAGGTTGAGCTATATTGTAACTAATGAAAATAGAAGACAGATATATGGTTATTCAGGAGCTGGGCAGCGGTTCGGCGGGCACCGTCTACAAGGTCAGGGATCTTCTCGAAGACAGGATTCTCGCCCTCAAGCTGTTTACCGGCGATCCGGAGGAGCGGGAGAATGTCGAGACCCTCGGGAACGAATTCAAACTGCTGAGCGGGCTGGATCATCCCAATCTCGTGAAGGTTCGTGATTTCGCCGTGGACTCCAAGGGCATGCCTTTTTTTACGATGGACTTCGTGGACGGCAGCAACATCCTCGAGTACATCCGGTCTTCGGGGTTCCCGGAGCCGCACGGAGACTGGGACGCAGGGATAGCGCTCCTCTACAAGCTTTCCTTCCAGATCGGTGAAGCCCTGGCCGTGATCCATTCGCGGGCCCTGGTCCACGGCGATCTGAAGCCTCCGAACATCCTGGTATCCGGGCGGGGCGGACCCGAACCGGTTCCGGCGGCCAGGCTTCTCGATTTCGGGTTGAGCCGAATGATTACCGCCCCGCCTTCGCGGATGCTCAGCGGCACCCTCGAATACATGGCCCCGGAGTTTTTTTTCGGGGAGCCGCTCCACAAGGGGAGCGACATGTACGCCCTGGGGGTGATTTTGTATGAACTTCTCACCGGTAAATACCCGGTGTCGGGGAAAAATCCCGCAGAAATCCTGCAGGCTCACGCATCAGGTTCCTATCCTGCGCCCGGCACGCTCGAACCCAGGATAGACTCCCGGCTGGAGAGCCTGATACTGAGGCTGCTCAGCCCGAACCCCCTCGACAGGTGCGCCGACGGCTTCGAATTTCTGATGGCTCTCTCGGATCTGAGCGGTATCGGCTGCCGGACCATCAAGGGCGCCCACGTGAGAAACCTCGTTCCGGGCGGAAGATTCGCCGGCCGGAAGAAAGAGAAGAACCGGCTGAAACAACTCTTCGAGGCGGCATCGAAAGGAAGCAACTGCTTCGCCCTGATCTCCGGAGAAACCGGAACCGGCAAGTCCCGTCTCGCTTCAGACCTGAAGGCGCGGGCTCAACTCTCGGGAGCCAGGGTCATAACGGCGACCTCGAGCGGAACGGGATTCATGAAGGATGTCACGGCCGTAGTCGAACAGGCGGTGATGATTCTCGGCCGCGATCATCCGTCGGTGCAAAAACATGTGCGGGAGATCTCGGCCGTTGCTCCATGGCTCGCCGATTCAGCCTCATCCGATTCAGCATCCATCGACCCCTCCGAGAAGCGTCCCGGCGGGCAGAGGCGAATGACTCCGCAGCCGGTGAAGGAATCACATAGGATACTCAGGGCGGTTTCCGACCTGCTGTTCAAGGCGGCCGATGAGGTGACGACCTTCGTCGTTTACGAGGATATACACCTGGCGGGAAGTCTCGCTTCAGAGCTGATCATCCACCTGGGGCGCCTGATCCTGTCCGCCGGACCCGCCGACGCAACCGCGGAGACGGCGGATCCGCCCTCTCTCGCGTGCGACACCGGAGAGGAGACGCGGAAAGGGGGAGGTCTCTTCATCCTCGCGACATGCGACACGGATCGCGGGGAGTCTGCTACGATCAAAGATGAAATAATCGCGGAACTCGGTGAGAAACAGCGCTTCCTGCGCCTCGACCTCGAGCCCCTCTCGGAAGATGAAACAGGAGAATATCTGCTCGGTCTCCTCAGGGGCAACCCGGCGGAGATTGAACGGGTAACGCGTCATATCCATGAAACCACCGGCGGCAATCCCCTCTTTCTCCAGGAATATGTAAAGCTCCTCGTGGAGGAAGAAAAATTCCTTTTCTCGGGAAACGGCTTCAGGGCGAAGGCGGACCTGCTCTTCGACCGGGTGACACCCGTCTCGCTGGGCGAAGCCCTCTCACACAGGCTTGCGGGGCTTTCTTTCGAGGAGACTGAAGTATTACGGGTTCTTTCGGTCTGCGGTTTTTCGGGCAGCCTGGATATTCCCCTCTCCCTCCTGCAGGCTCCGGCATACGAATTGAACAAGGCCCTTAAAAACCTGGAAGCCGCCCGGTTGATTCAGATGTCGAAAGACGGCTACGAATTCGCCAGCGGATTCATCATGGACACGGTATACGCCTCGATTCCCGACAGCGGCAGAAAACGTCTCCATCTCGCCGCCGGCAGCCGCATCGAAGACCTTTCCGGAGCCGTCCCCGGAATCCACTCGGAGCTCCTGGCGTACCACTTCAGCAGAACCGGTGAGCCGAAGAGAGGTATGAAATACCTGGAAGAAGCGGGGCGGAAGCTCGAAAGAGCCGGAGCCCTGCTCGAGGCCGAGGGTTATTTCGCGAGGGCCGTCGATTTCCTCGATCTCGACGACACCATTCCGGCAGGGGAGAAGCTTCGAAAGAAATTCGATCTCCAGCATGCGCGGACAGTGATACTGGACCAGGCGGGCAGGCGGAGGGAGCAGGAGGAGAGCGTCCGGGTTCTGGCGGAGATCGCGCGGGAACTGGACGATCCGGAATGCGAGATCGCACGGCTCATGGAGGAGATAATCTACTTCGGAAGGATACCGAAGCTTGAAAAAGCGCTTGAAATCACCCTGAAGGGTATCGCCTTCGCCGAACGGCACGGACTGCAGCGGCAGGAACTCCGCATCAAGCTGATGAGAGCGTCCCTGCTTCACAAGAGGCTCGACTTCAAGAATCACCTGGCTCTCATCAGGGAGGTGCTTCCGATCGCCCGTGAGCTCGGTTTCAAAGACGAAGAAGCGAACGCCAGGCTCCAGCTCGGATTTTCCCAGGTGCCCGGAGAAGCGGTCGACCACGAGGCAAACATCGCGGAGTTCAACCGGGCCGCTGAAATCTTTGCGGAGTTGAACGCCGAAAGCTCCCTCGTCACGGTATACATGAACCTGGGCAACTCCTGTTTCTCCCTCAAAAAATACGAACAGGCGATCAAAACTTACGGCAGGGGGATCGAGCTCGCCGAAAAGCTCGGGTATGACAGGGGAGTCGCCTGGATGCTTCAGAATACCGGCTGCATCTATTTCGAGCTCGGCCTGCCGGACGAGGCGCAGGATTGCCTCGAGCGGAGCCTCAGGATCTTCAGGCTGGAAGGAGATGTCCTCGATGCCGGAATCGCACACGGCAGCCTCGGCAAGAACCAGCTTCTCAAGGGTTCTTACGAGCGCGCCAGGATGCACTTCGAAAAAGCGGTCGAAATCAACGCCGGGCTGAAGAGGGTCTATTCCGAAATCGACAACCTCGTCTGGCTCGCATCAACCTTGCAACAGGCGGGCGATACCGAAAATTCCCTCGCACTCCTCGAAAAAATCGATGAACGGCTCGACGAGGCCGGGGACGAGGACGGGCTCCACCGCATACTGCCCCGCATATACAGAAGCCTGAACCTGCTGGAACTCGGGAAAGTCTCTGAAAGCTACCGGTTCTCCAGGGAGGCCGTGACAATTCTCGAACGCAATCAGAACCGGGTTTTCATGCCGGAGGCGGTGTGGTACCTCCACAGCAGGATAGCGTCGAGATACGAAAGCGAAATCGAATGGAATCGCCCGGGAGCGACGTCGGCCGACATCCGGGAGAGAGAGAGCACGAAATTTCTTGAAAGAGCTTATGAACGGGCCGCGCACGTCGCCTCCCTGATGAGCGACCCCGTCCTGAAACGCGCCTACTGCGAAAAAAGTCTGTATCCGTCGAATATTTTCAAGGAGTACAGGATTTTGAACCGTGAAACCGAACCGGAAAAGTTCCTCGGGATGCCGTCCCTGAAGGCGCTCTACGACATATCGAGCAACATCAACTCGACCCTGGATCCGGAGATCCTGCTGACCAGGATCCTCACCCTGGCCGTGGATACGCTCCGGGCCGAGAGGGGGCTCCTGGCGCTGGTGAACGACTCAGGCGAGCTCGAAGTCAGGACCGCCGTGGGGCTGGCGGATGATTCCCTCGAGGATGCCCGCGAAGTGAGCCTGAGCACCCTGAAAGATGTAAGCGGAACCTCGCGCCCCATCCTGGTTACCGGCGCCTTCGACGACGAGAGGTTCCGGAACCGGCGGAGCATCGTCAATCTCAGGATATCCTCGATCCTGGCCGTTCCCCTGGCCAGCAGGGGCAAGCCGGCGGGGGTGGTCTACCTCGACAGGCGGGCCGTGGAGAACCCGTTCACCCCGGAGGATCTCGCTTTCCTCGAGGCTTTCTCCAACCTGGCCGCCGTGGCCCTCGACAACGCCAGGATGCACGAGGAGCTGAAAAGGGAGAACATTTCCCTCAAAACCGAGGTCCGCGACAAGTTCAGGTTCGAAAGGCTGATAGGCGTGAGCGCCAGCATGCAGGCGGTCTACAGGGCGATGGAGGCCGCCATGCGTTCCGATGCCGCCGTTCTCGTGGACGGAAAGAGCGGGACGGGCAAGGAGCTGGTGGCGAGCGCCATCCATCACAACGGGCTGAGGCGGGAGGGGAAGTTCCTTCCCGTGGACTGCGGCGCCATACCGGAATCGCTGCTGGAGTCGGAGCTTTTCGGCCATGCGAGAGGAGCTTTCACCGGGGCGGCGACCAGCAAGAGGGGACTTTTCGAAGACGCTTCCGGCGGAACGCTGTTTCTGGATGAGATCGGGAACACATCCCCCTCGTTCCAGGCTCGACTCCTCCGGGTTCTGCAGGAGGGAGAGGTGCGCCGCCTCGGCGAATCGCTCATCAGGAAGGTCGACGTCAGGGTGATCGCCGCGACCAACGTGGATCTGGAGGAGCGGCTGCGCGACGGAACCTTCCGGGAGGATCTTTACTACAGGTTGAACGTTTTCAATATTCAGCTTCCCGATTTGCGGGAGCGGCTCGAGGATATCCCTCTGCTCGCGGAGTTTTTCCTCGAAAAGGCCGGAAAGCGGCTGAAGGAACCGGTGAGAACGCTCTCGAGGGAAGCGGTCGAGGTCTTGTCGCTGTATCCATGGCCCGGCAACATCCGCGAGCTCGAAAACGAGATGGAGCGGATCACCGCTTTCGGAACGGACAGGAGGATGATCGAATCCGCGGATCTTCACCCCAGGATACTCGAAGGCGCCGGAAAGCCGGTTCCCGCCGCTCCGTCGGGCGGGAAGTCCGGAGAGCCGGGTCCGCCGGGGCAGAGCCGCGGCGCCGCGACGGGGGCTCATCTGCCCGAATGGCTTCTCGATGAGGAGACCCGCCCGTTCGACGAGCTGGAAGAATGGTATATTACCTGGGTTTACGAGAAGCTGGGGCAAAACAAAGTCAGGACGGCGGAGGTTCTCGGTCTCAGCCGCTCCACCCTGCAGCGGCGGTTCAAGGAGATTGAGGGGCGAAGCGCCTGAGAATCATGCGGGTTCCGGCGGGGAGGGGGAGCCGGGCCGTCACCGAACCTCGGCGAACCGCCTGTCCCGCGCCTCGAGCAGGCCATCCCCGCTGAGCAGCAGCGTGAAGCTGTAGAAGCCGGGCCGGACGGCTGTTTCGGGAAGGACGAACGAAAGATCCGCCTCGATTTCTTCGCCCGGCTCGAGAAAAACAGGTTCCCCCGGCTCCAGAACCAGGCGGTGCGGATCCGGTCCCGCCGCCCTCAACTCCGCCGAGTCGAATGCTTCCGGTTCAACATCCGTATTTCCAATGACGGCCCCAACGGTATAACTCATGCCACGGATTATTATTGAGGGGAAACCTTCGAGTAATACTTCAAGTCCGCCGTCATCCCGCTCGTCGGCTCCGATGTCGGGTTTCGAGCCCCTCGGCCTGATATCCCCGTCCGCGTCGAGCTGCGCGAAGAGCGCTCCCCCGGCTTCGGCGCAGGGTGAGCCGTCGCCGAGGTGATAATCGCCGGGCAGGATAAACAGCGGATCCGCGTCGATGTTGCCCTCACCCGGCCAGCCCCCCGAAACATCGCAGAACGTCACCTGAGAGCTCCCCGAGAAATCGACGATCTCGTCCGGTGAATTGCTCCAGATTATCGAATTCGCCGCCGTAAAAACGGCAGAAGCGGAAGACCCGTGCACGCCGCCGCCCGATACCGAGGCTTCGTTGTCGATAACCGTGCAGTTCAAGATCAGGGGAGACCCGTACGCGGAGCACCTGATGCCCGCCCCGGATGACGCGGAGTTCCCCTTTACCACGCAGCTCGAAACCAGGCTCTCCGAATAATAGAGATAGATGCCGCCGCCGAAGCTGTGAGCGGTGTTGTCCTCGAATAGACACCGGTCGATAACCGGGTCGCTCCTGTAGCAGGCGATGCCGCCGCCGAAACCGGCTTCGTTTCCGCTTGCGCGGCACCGGGTGATCAGCGGGTCGGACCCGGCCCGGCAGTCCAGCCCGCCGCCGTCGTGTTCCGCAACGCACCCGGTGAACCGGCAGTCCGTTATACGGGGCGAGGCACCTTCCAGGGAGATGCCGGCGCCGTATCCCGCCGAACCGTTGCGTATGGTGAAGCCGTTGATCGATGTCCGGTAATCCTCGCCCGTGTGAAAGCGGACGCCCGGGCCCAGAAATCCGCAATCGATTACCGTGCTTTCTGAGCCGGATTCGGAGCGGAGTCTTATCCGCTTGCCCGAAAAATCGAGGTTCATGTTTCCTTCGCCGGAATAGCTGCCCTCCGCCACCAGGACGAGATCCCCGTCCTTCGCCGCGTCGAGGGCTTCCTGGATCACCTGAAAATCTCCGGGCACCCGGATGGTGGCGGGTTCGGCCGGCGCGGTCGCAAGCAGAAAACAGAGGCTGAACATCGTTAAAAAATATTTAGAGGACCCGGCCGGATCGAGTTTCAAAACAGACTCCAGGACAAACGTAAAGACGAACATCTGGAATTGTAGCCCCGATTCGGCGGCAGCGCAAACCGTCGTTGTCTTCACTATGCTTGACAGCCTGCGTTGCGCGTGCTAGTCAGTGGAATGCAGCGAAGGAGCGTGCGATGCAGGTGCTTTACCTTCTATCGATAGTTGCCGGATTCGTGCTGATGATTCTCGGCTTCAGGAGCTTTACCGTCGAGGCCCGGGCCACTCCCAGGGGCCGGATGTTCGGCGCCGTAGAGCTTCTCGCGGGACTCGTGCTCACCTTCGGGGGCATTCTCCTTTACAATGTGCCGGGCTTTTTCGGCTGATATTCTTCAATCTGAATTTTTAAAAAACACCGACAGAGTTTAACTTGTTCAAGCAGGATGCTGACAGTCATTTACCCGGGAGAAACCGATGCAGGTGCGGATTGGAAAGACAGTAATCGAAATCGTCCAGGGTGATATCGTCGCCCAGGATACCGATGCGGTGGTGAATGCGGCCAACAATTACCTCTGGATGGGTTCGGGAGTGGCCGGGGCCATCAAGGCGGCGGGGGGAGAGGCCATCGAGGAGGAGGCGACTTCCCAGGGGCCGATACCGGTCGGGAGTTCCGTGATCACCGGGGCGGGGGAGCTGCCCGCCCGATTCGTCATCCATGCGGCCGGGATGGGGCAGGATCTGAAAACGGATGAGGATAACATCCGCAAGGCCGTTACCAGTGCAATGGAACTCGCTGTTGAAAGAAAGCTGGAGTCGATGGCGTTTCCTGCCATCGGCACGGGTGTCGGCGTCTTCCCTCTGCAGAAGGCCGCCCATATCATGCTGGATGCCGCTCTCGAGCTCCTGCTCGAGTCGGTGGGATCGGACGGGATGTCTCTCAAACTGGTTCGGTTCGTGCTTTTCGACGAAGAGACATTCACGGCGTTCCGCTCGGAGCTTGCCAGGCGTTTCTCCTCGTAAGGTCCGCGTTTTTATCTCTAAAGAAGAGCCTTCACTTTTTCGTCGAATTTATCGTAAGGCATGTTGCCGATAAGCTGGTCTTTCTTCTCTCCATCCTTGAAGAACAGGGTCGTCGGGATGCTGCGAACCCCGTACTTCGCGCCGAGTCCCTGGTTCTGATCAACATTCACCTTGGCTATCCGCACCTGGCCTGCGTACGTCTCTGCGAGCCGTTCAAGGGTCGGTGCCAGGGCAAGGCACGGGCCGCACCACTGGGCCCACAGGTCGACCACTATGATTCCTTCGCCTTTGATTACTTTTTCGTCAAAATCGGCTTCGTTCACTTCAAAGATATATTCTCCTGCCATCTGATTCTCCTCCTGATCAATGGTGTCGACGCATCCATGTTGTCGGCGCCGTCAGCACGAATTGGACGCTCCTTATCGATTTACGATACAGTGCCCGGGTCGTTCCTTTTATACCTTTAATCCGGGCGGCACGAAAGAAAAAAGGGGCCGGAAACGCCGTCCCCCGTTTTTTCAAATTCTTCTGCCGCATCCGCCTGATAACCGGCGGAGGGAACCCAAAATTCCCTACGCGTGCAGGGCGTTGTATTTTTCCATGAGCTGATCCTGGCTTTCCCGCCGGTCGGGGTCGGGAATAATAGAATCAGTCGGGCATACGCCTACGCACTGCGGCTCGTCGAATGCGCCCACGCACTCGGTGCATTTTTCGTGGTCGATCTCGAAGAGTTCGTCGCCTTCGGTGATGGCTTCATTCGGGCATTCAGGTTCGCATGCGCCGCACAAGATGCATTCTTCAGTCACTATCAATGCCATGTTATCTGCCTCCTGTAAGTCGATAGATAAATAACCGTTTCATCGGTTCAAGGGAAAATCCGTTCAATCCGATTCATCTAAATCGTCACCCGGTTCCGTCCCGCAAACCACCATCCGCGCAAGAACTTGTGGTATGTAGCGAGTCGGCGGGCAAACGACAGGTCACTTAGTTAAACCCGGCGTCCGCGAATGTCAAGAAAAAAACCGGCGGAGCCCCCAAATTGCCTTGACACGGTTCGGACCGGTGGATATATTCACGCACCCCAACGAAGCCGAGGTAGCTCAGTTGGTAGAGCAACGGACTGAAAATCCGTGTGTCCGCAGTTCAATTCTGCGCCTCGGCACCACGTTTCCCCCGGTCATTCCATAATTTTGATGAAAGTCGTTATGATGCAAAGGGTTTTGGCTTTGGACAGGCTGGCAAGGGAGTGCCTTCCCTCCCTGAGGAGCACGCTGCGTCATCCGGCTCCGCTAATCCCTCGCTACGGGAAGCGCTGAAACTCGCTGTTCCCTTCCCGCACTGCTCGCGCCTGCTCGCAGCTTCCCGCCCCACCGCAGCTCAAACATCAGCGCTTCTGATCCTCCGCTCGGGAAAGTGTC
>CAYMWF010000055.1:0-28436 GCA_964394085.1 uncultured Gemmatimonadota bacterium
CAGAGAGTCTTTCTGATAATGCAGCATCACTTTGGAGATTCTTTCTGAAAAATGCAGCATCACTTTGGAGATTCTTTCTGATAATGCAGCATCACTTTGGAGATTCTTTCTGAAAAATGCCGCATCACCCTGGAGATTCTTTCTGAAAAATGCCGCATCACCCTGGAGATTCTTTCTGAAAAATGTCGCATCATCCTGGAGAGTCTTCCTATAATGCAGCTTCACCTTTCCACCGGAGGAGCCCGTGGAAAAAAAAGTCGTCTCAATCGAAGATCTAGAACAGCAGGTCAGACTGCTTAAAGAACGGATTCAGGAAAACCGCGAAGTTATCGATCTGAGCCGTCTCGAAGAGGAGACGAAGAAGCTTCAGCGAAAAATATTCTCGGATCTCGAAAGCTGGCAGCGGGTGCAGCTCGCCCGCCACACCGGACGCCCGTACTTTTTCGACTATGTCGAACGGATCGTCACAGACTTTTACGAGCTGCACGGCGACCGGGCTTACGGGGACGACAAGGCCATGGTCGGCGGCATCGGCAAACTCGGAGATCGTCCGGTCATGCTGATCGGCCAGCAGAAGGGACGCGATATCAAATCGCGAACCTACCGCAACTTCGGCATGCCCCACCCTGAAGGATACCGGAAAGCCCTGAGGTTGATGAAGCTCGCCGAAAAATTCGGCATCCCCGTCATCTGCCTCATCGACACTCCGGGAGCCTTTCCGGGCATCGGCTCGGAGGAAAGGGGAATCGCCGGCGCGATCGCGGAAAATATAATGGAGATGACGATCCTGGAAACGCCGATCGTGGTGGTGATAATAGGCGAAGGGGGCAGCGGGGGCGCCCTCGGCATCGGGGTCGGCGACCGGGTGCTGATGATGGAAAACACGTATTACTCGGTGATTTCCCCCGAGGGATGCGCCTCGATACTGTGGAGGAACCCCGCGAAAGCGCCGATTGCCGCGGATTCTCTGAAACTCACGGCGAAAGAGCTGCTCGAATTCGGTATCATCGACACCATAGTGCCCGAACCCCGGGGGGGCGCTCAGGAATCCCACGAGGAGGCGGCGAAAATCCTGGCGGATCACCTGGTCGAAGCTCTGGATGAGATCGACCGGATCCCTGCGGAAGAACTGACGAAGCAAAGGATCGCCAAGTTCACCGCCCTGGGCCGTTTCGAAGTCCGGTAAGGAACCGTTTCGGCTGAAATTTATTGTTGTATTTTTGAAATAAAAAAAACACAACTTAATCGACAGCTTAAGTGTATTAGATTAGATTAAGAATGATCCCGCCTGGCAGTGGTCTTCCGTCCGGCGGTACCCGAGCATTCTGCAGCGATGGAGTATAAAATGAAGCGAATTCTGGCAGTTTCACTGGCCCTGGCACTAAGTACGACAGTTTTTGCACTGCCGAAAGCACCTCCCGAGGTGATCGAAAGGATCGAATCGGAGGGATGGATCGATTCTTTCAAGGCTCAGATGCGGGATTTTTCCGCAAGGATGATGAGCCAGTCGAACGGCGTAACGGATTTTCCGGATTCGATGCACCTCTTGCTGGTTCTGGGCGAATTCCAGGATATCAAGGCGGACCAGGAGAAGAATCCTCCGGAATCCTACGAGGAAATGCTCTTTTCTGTCGGAACGTACCCTTCCGGAAGCATGGCCGACTATTACAGCGACAATTCCTATGGAAAATTCGAGATAACAGGGGACGTCACGATAGTCTGGTATACGGCTCCCGAATCCACGGCGTATTATTATTGCAACAAGGATCGCACCCCCGGCACTTCCGATGATTTCGGGCTCGGCTACCTGGAGCCGAATGCCGGCACTTTCGTCAAGCACATCGTAAACCTCGCCGATCCGGATATCGATTTCTCGAGGTATGATAACGACGACAACGGCTCGGTCGACGCTCTCCAGGTCTGCCACGCCGGCCCCGGCGGCGAAAGTTCGGGCGACCCGAATCATATCTGGTCGCACAAGAGCTCAATCAACTGGCTGACCGACGACGGCGTGTGGGTGAGAACATACACGATACAGCCCGAATCGAACGGAATCGGCGTATACGCCCACGAATTCGGGCATGCCCTGGGACTGCCCGACCTCTACGACACCGATTATTCATCTTCGGGATGCGGCGACTGGACGCTCATGGCCTCCGGATCCTGGATGAACGGAGGGAAGACTCCGGCGTGCTTCGGGGCCTGGGAGAAGTATGAGCTCGGATGGGTGGATCCGATCGTGATCACCCAGGCGGATCTCCTCGATAACCCGTTCGAGATTCCGGCGGCGAGTTCCAACGACGTATCCTATCTGCTCTGGACCGACGGCGATCCCGGCAAGGAATATTTCCTGGTGGAAAACAGGCAGAAATCGGGCTGGGATTATTTTCTGCCCGGCGACGGACTGCTGATCTGGCATATCGACGACAATGTAGGCGGCAACACCCAGGAGGGCATGGATCCTCTCCATGTCTATCCGCATTACAAGGTGACCCTCGAAGAAGCCGACTGTGTCGAGGAAGAATGGCTGTACTGGGAGACGTACGGCGTTCCCGGAAGCTTTCAACTGGAAACGGCGCCCTACGCGGGCGGCGGCCGGGGCGACCCCTTCCCCGGTTCGAGCGGCAACCGCAACTTCTATTCCGATTCCTGGCCGAACAGCCATAATTATCTCGAATCCAATTCGAAGGTGGCGGTCCTGGAAATCAGTAATTCCGATTCGGTAATGACCGCGGTGTTCGACGTGAAACAGGTATTTCCGGTGCTCGCAGTCGAATCGCTTCTGATCGATGACGGCGCCGGCGGCAACGGCGATCGACGGCTGGAGGATGGAGAGACGGCCGACTTCATCATCAACCTGGAGGCGACCTGGGGCGATGTGCCGTCCCTCGGTGCGAAACTGAGCACGGAAAACGAATACGTGACGGTGACGTCCGACTCGTCCTTCTTCGGGGATATCGACTACGGGAAAACGGGGGACAACTCGACCAATCCGTTCGTGCTGACCGTCAGCGGCGACCCGGATCCCCAGATCGTGGAAATGACTCTGCAATGCACCGCAATGCCCATGGGTTTTCCCTACGTTTTCGAGCTCGAACTCGAGCTGATGATAGGTTGGCCGCAGGTGCTCCTCGTCGTGGACGACGGCGAAGCATCCGATGACGAAACATACACAAGCGCATTCAACGAGCTCGACTGGGGAGTAATGGACACCTGGTTCAGAAGCACGGGTGAGGGAACGGCGCCCGATCAAGTGAGCAAACATGAGATTGTTATCTGGTTTACAGGTGCTGAAAGCGACTCGACCCTGCTGCCGGTCGATCAGGATACCCTGGCCGCGTTCCTCGATAACGGGGGCAACCTCTTCCTCACCGGGCAGAATATCGATTCCGATATCGGCGAAACGGATTTCTTCTCCGATTATCTCTATTCCGCGAAAGACCAGGAGAACACGTACCAGGGGTTCATCCTCGGCTTCGAAGGCGATCCGATTTCCCACGACTGGACCGAAGTGCCCCTGACCGCGCCGCAGCAGTCGCCTTCATCCGTGGACCCGATCGAGCCCGCCTACGAAACGTTCATCTATCTGAACGGGCGCACCGCCGGCGTTACCTATGACGGTAATCCGGGTGGTCAAGATCACAAGGTTCTGTACCTGCCCTTCGCCTACGAAGAAATCCAGTCGGAGGCGGATCGGGTGCAGCTGCTCGAGAACCTTCTCCGGTTCATGGGCGTGTCGGTCGAACAGCCCGAAGGCGGCTCGCCCGGCGTTTCAGCCGCTGCGCGATCGGCGATAACCGGAGGGTATCCGAATCCGTTCAATCCGAAAACCACGGTCACCTTCGATCTGGCCGAGGAGGGGCGGGCCAGCCTCGCCGTTTTCGATATTCGAGGTTCCCGGGTGAAGGTGCTGGCGGATGGTGAGTTCGGTCCCGGACGGCACGCCGTGACCTGGGACGGCGCCACCGCCGCGGGAGGGACGGCGTCCAGCGGCGTATACGTGGTCCGGCTCGAGGTTCCCGGGAAAACGACCGATTCGATCAGGCTTGTAATGTTGAAATAGGACATGCCCCGCGGGGACGTGACAGGCTGGAGAGCCGTCTTCGCGGGGACGTGACAGGCTGCGGATCCGCCTTCGCGGGGACGCGGCACGCGGCGGTTCCGTTCCCCGGGCGATCCGCGATCGGGCTTGACTGACCCTGGATGAACCGCTACCATGATTTAAACGGAGGTGCGCCGAATGCTCGACAAAGAACTTCTTGAAATCCTGGCATGTCCTAAATGCAAAGGTGAACTCGAATACGATCGGGAAGGCGACAAACTCACCTGCAATGCCTGCAGATTGAGGTACAGCGTCAAGGATGATATCCCGATAATGCTTATAGACGAAGCGGAAGAATTCTGATTCCGCGGTTTCGAACGGGCATGTTTCACCATCGCCCGCCGTCCGTCACCGGACGGGCCCGCTCGCGTGGCTGCACCAGAAAATAATCTTGGAGGTTTTACCCGGGGAAGGTTGTTCAAGCTCTCGATAAACGAGCCGCCGCCGGTTTCCGTTCGGAAAGGCGGCGTCCCGCGGAAGCGGGGACCGGGAGCATTGAACTCCGCCGGACGAACGAGGTCCGGAGCCCGGGTTTTTCCTGTACGCTGATTTGCCGATGCGCAGAAAAGTACGTATCAGGTTCCCCGGCCGTGAAGATTCCGTATCATGAGTTTTCTTGTTCGAAATATTCTCCTTTTTGCGCTGATGCTCGCTTCCCTTTTCGGCGTTTCTCCCGTATATGCGGCCAAGTACGCCGGTGAATTCCTGTCGATCGGCGGCGGCGCGGCGCACCTCGCCCTCGGCGGCGCCGGCGTCGCTCTGCCGACCGGGGCGGAATCCGCGTTCTGGAATCCGGCCCTGCTCTCGGTTCAGAACGGCATCCGGGGAACCTTCATGCACTCGGAAAGGTTCGCCGGGCTGGTCGGATATGACGCGGTATCATTTTCGATGCGGCGGGACGCGCCGGAGGGCGCGACTCCGATCGCTCTCGGCGTCCAGGTCCAGAGAACCGCCGTCGACGGCATACCCGTCACCGAGCTTCTCGTGGATTCCCTGCCGCCGGTCCTCCCGGACGGAACCATAAATTTCAAGACCACCGGGACCGAGACGAGCCGCGACCTCGTCTGCCTCTTCTCCGTTGCGGGCCGTCATCCGGGCTTCGGTCTCGACCTCGGAGTTTCGGTGAAGATTCTGTACCGGAACCTGCTGGGAAGCACCGCCCTCGGTGCGGGGCTCGACGCCGGTTGTTTCTATCGCTGGAGGAACGGTCTGGCGGCGGGTGTGAGCCTGGCCGATCTGACCACCACGCCGGTCGTATGGGAAACGGGCGTGACCGACCTGGTGACTCCGACCACGAAGGTAGGTGTGTCATACAGTTTCGGTACCGGTAAAACCCTGTTCAGGGGGGCTTGCGCACTCGATGCCGACCTGAAATTCGATAATCTCGGCCCGGCGGCGGACCTGAGCGCCGGACGGGCCAGCCTCGATTTTCACGCGGGCGGCGAATGCTGGATAAACAACGCGGTGGCGCTCAGGACCGGGCTCGATCGCGGAGGCAGGCTGACCGCGGGGGCCGGGCTGGTTGTATCCGTATTGCGGTTCGATTATGCGTTTCTTCTGGATGCCGACCTGGGAAACACCCACCGCGTGTCGATGAGCGTGGAAGTGGAAAACGATGATTTTTAGGATTACCGGTTATAACCGCCCCGCCGTCCGGCGATCCGTCGGCCGCCCCGCCGACCGGCGATCCATCGGCCGCCCCGCCGTCCGGCGCTCCGTCGGCTGCCCCGCCGCGTGGTGGCCTGTTCTGCTCCTGGCGTCGATCCTGGCTCTATTCCCGGCGGCGGGCGCTGCTGCAGCGGGAACCATGGAGGTTCTGCTCCGGTCGGCCACGGAAACGGGCTTCACGGCGGAGTTCACGTTCGAACCGGGCGGCGGGCGCGATCACGAAAAAGGCTGGGTGCCGGACATGGGCGGCTGCGGCCCCCTTGAAAGACAGGGCGCTCCCACGGTGCCGGTGAAGGATGTATCATTCGCCCTTCCTCCCGGGCACCGTTCCCGGGTAACGGTTTCATCCTCAGCCTTTATGGAAAAGTCCGGGGTTCGGGTCAGGCCGCTCCCCCGGTACGAAGACAACGCCCTTGAACCCCATTACATCGAAAATGACGCAATTTATGACGCACCCGGCACGTACCCGGGCCTCCTCGCCGAAGTAACCGATCCGGGCATCCGGCGCGGATGCCCGATCGCTCATCTCAGGTTCTACCCGGTCCAGGTCGATCCCCTCGCGGAAAAGGTTACGATTTACAACCGGATCACCGTATCCGTGACCTTCCATCCGTCCTCGGAGTCTCCTTCCGCGAACAGGAGCTCCGGGCCCGTGAACGATCCTTTCTTCGACCGCGTCGTGTCCCGCTCCGTCCTGAACCCGGGTTTCGTTCCGAAATGGCGACTCTCCCGGAAAGAGAGCTCTTTTATCGCGGGGAGCGGAACTCTGATCGCGGGGGGCGGTAAAAACCGCGGGGGTCTCTCCGGTTATGACGACCCTTCCGCATTCCAGCTTTCGGATAACTGGGTCAGGATGGGTGTCGATCAGACCGGCCTTTTCGCGGTGACCCCGTCCTTTCTGGAGGATTCGGGAATCGACGCGGCAACGATCACTCCCGCCGGGATGAGGCTTTTCTACGGGGGAGGCGAACCCCTCCCGCTCGATCCGGAAGAGGAGCCGCCGGCTCTCGGCGAAATAGCCGTCCACGTGATAGATGCGGACGAAAACGGCGCCTTCGACGGCGACGATGTTCTCTATTTTTTCGGCGAGGCCGCGGCCCGCTATTCCGTTGGCGCGGGAGAGTACCTGTTCAATCCGTATACCGTGGAAAATGTTTACTGGCTCACCTGGGACGGGAGTTTCGAATATCCTCCCGCGAGGGCTGCGGTGCTCGATTGTACTCCGTCTTCTCCCCTGGCCGCCGAAGCCCCGGGCGCGGCCGCGTACGCCCGGGGAGAAGAGGAGCGGCTGAATCCCAGGTCCCGCGGATACTGGTGGGTCTGGCAGGATTTCTATCTTCCGGGTGAAGAAACCCGCTGTTTCGATTTCGAAGCCCCGGCCGCGTCCCCCGGCGAAACCTGCTCCCTCAGGGTCCGGTTATACGGCTCTGTTTCGGGCAATCACCGGGCGCTGGTTTCCCTGAACGGCAGCGACCTTGGCGAAGCGGCCTGGTACGGCAAAAAAGAGTTCTTTTTCGAAACGACCGCGACTGCCCTCGAGGAGGGAGAAAACACACTCTGCGTCTCCGTCCCGAGGGATGAAAATCCCGATGACGCCCTGTACATGGACTACGTCGAGGTCTTCTATACGAAAGCGCTCCAGGCGGAAGGCAGGAGCTACCAGGCTTTTCCGACCGCGTCGGCCGACACCCTCGAATACGGAATCGCGGGGTTCGATGAGACCGACGAGAATATCGCCTTTTTCGTGGCCGACCCGTGCTCCCTGGAGATTATCGAAGGTTTCAGCTTCGCCGGAGGTGAGCTGACCTTCCAGCTGCCCCCTTCGCCCGCCGGAAGGCTGCTCGTTTCCGACACCGACGCCGTTCCGGCTCCGGTATCCGCCGCCCCGGTTGGGGAGTTCCGCCTGCGCAACCCGTCGAACCGGGCGGACTACCTGATCATAACCGCCGCGGACTATTCGAGCGCGTTCGAGCCTCTTGCCGCGTATCGCGAGTCGAGCGACGGCCTGGCCGTTGAAACGGTGCTCCTGGAAGAGATCTACAATGAGTTCGCCTGGGGGATGGTCGACCCGACCGCCATCAGGAATTTTCTCAAGCACGCATACTTCTACTGGACCGCGCCGGCCCCGTGGTACTGCCTCCTCGGGGGCGACGGCATCTACGACCTTAAAAACCACATGGGTTTCACCAATCCGAGGTCGGTGGTTCCGACCCACCAGGAGGAATCCACCACCCTGGTGGCCGGCGACTGCCTGGACGACTGGTTCTTCTACCTCGAAGGGGACGATCATTCTCTCGAAATGGCCGGGGGACGCATACCCGCCGGAACCCCCGACGAGGCATCGGCCATGGTGGAGAAGGTGCTTCTTTTCGAGCGGGACGCTTCACCGGGTCTCTGGAAGCATACCGTAACCATGGCGGCCGACGACCAGGTCACCGACAGGTGGTACACCGAAACAGAGCATACCGTGGATACCGAAAAGCTCGCCGACAGCATCAGCCCCTGCTGGTCGGTGGACAGGCTCTATCTCGTCGACTACGTTCCCAACGCCGCAGGCAAGAAGCCCGACGCCCAGGACGCCCTCCTGGAACGTTTCGGCGAGGGCCGGGTCTGGGTGAACTACCTCGGACACGGCAACGAGACAGTGCTGGCCCATGAAACCCTGTTCTCGTCTCCCGGGGATGTGCTCAGCCTGTCGAACAGCGAACGTCAGCCGGTATTTTTCGCCGGCTCCTGCTCGGTCGGGCGTTTCGATCGCCTCGATATCCAGTGTCTCGCCGAGCTCCTCTGCCAGGAGGGGGAGAAAGGAGCCTCCGCCTCGATCGCCGCCACGAAAGAAACTTACGCCACCCTCAATTACACGATGACGAACGTCCTTTTTTCGAAGCTTTTCGCCTGCCCGGGCGACGAGCACTTTACCGTGGGCGAGGCCCTTCTGCTCGCAAAGGAATCCACCGGGGGAAGCTTCAACGCCAGGCGTTACGTGCTCTTCGGCGACCCCGCCATGCGGATGCCTCTCCCGACCCTCGAAGCCGAGCTGGACGGGACGCTGCCGGCGGCAGCGGTAGGCCCCCTCGATACGGTGACCGTGACGGGGCGGTTCCGCTACCCGGGCGAAGAAGAAGCCGCGCCCGTCGACGGCGTCATCCATTTCAGGGTGAGGAGCTCCGGTTACGAGGATATTTTCCGGGTGCCGAAGAACGGGCGGATGCTAGATTATTTCAGGAAGGGAGCTCTCATCTACCAGGGCACCGCCGACGTGATCGACGGCCTGTTCGAGCTCGGCAGCCTGGTTCCGGCGGATTACGGGACCGGCCCCTTCGGCTCCGTGAGCGCATTTTTCGAATCGACCGGCGGCGAGACGGGAAAGGTGCAGTTCGACACCCTCGCCTTCGAGGGCAGCCCGTTCGCCCTCGACGCCCTGACATTCACGAGCACGGAGGGCGGCCCGACTATGGAAGACGAGATACTCGAGCAGGTCTGGTGCGCCGCCGCGGAGCCTTTCTCCTCCGACTCTCTCTCCTGGAAACTCGACGGAATGCCGGACGGGTACGAGGCGGATTTCACCCCGGGGGGCTGGGTGAAGCTCGAGATCGAGGAGATGATCGGCGACGGAAACCCCGGGGTGTTCAGGATTTACGCGGGCGTCCCCGACACCGCCTCGGGAGAGGAAGCGGACTTCCCCTTCATCTACAGCACGGCCGATACCGCGGCGCGGGGATGGAGCGATCCGGAGAGGGGGCACGGCACCCTGGAGATCGTCACGGATGACATGGATGCCTTCTCTTTCGTGATGCTGCGGCCGGCCCCCGGAAGCGGAATCTCCCCCGATTCTTCAGGACCGTCGGTATCTCTCCGGATCGACGGCGCGGGGCACCGTGCGGGTATACGGGCTTCCGCCAGGTCGGAAATCGACTTGAGGTTCGAAGATCCGCAGGGCATCGCCCTCGGCGGGTTTTCCTCCGCCGGAATCAGGGTGAGCCTTTTCAAGGAGGACCAGTCCCTTCCGTTTACCTCCGCCGACATGACCGGCGGTTTCGAGTTCGATCACGGCAGCTTCACGGCCGGAACCCTGGAGTTCAACCTGGCCACTCTGGCCACTCTCAACGCCACCGATTACCGGCTCGGAGTCGAGGTCCATGATAATACGGGGGCTCTGTCGGAAACGGAATTCCGGTTTACGGTGGGTGACGTGCTGGAGCTGCACGGTGTCGATGCCGTGCCGAATCCTTCCTCGGGACCGGTCTATTTCGTATGGCAGACGATCCCGGGGCTTGAATTCGATGCAGCAATTAAGATATATACTGTAGCCGGGCGTCGAATTAAAACGGTTCGTGAAACGCCCGTCCAGCGGGGAGACATGTCCTGGGTCGAATGGGACGGTCTCGACGAGCGCGGCGACGTCCCCGCCAACGGATTGTATCTATTCCGGCTGGAAGTGAAAGATAAGGGGAGCGGTGAACGGGCCCGGGCTACGGGCAAGATGGCGATTCTTCGATAGAGCGCCTTCATTCGAGGAGATTTTTATGACGAACGGGAAATTCAAGCGGATTCTCACGGCGGCTGCGATGATGCTCGTCCTTCCAAACCTCTCGTTTGCCGTGGGCGAGGATATCCCGTGGCTGCTGTTCCCGATGGGGGGGAGGGCCGCCGGTATGGGAACCGCCTTTACCGCGGTGGGTAAGGGGACCGAAGCCGTGATGTGGAATCCCGCGGGGCTCTGTAAAATGTACGAAGACAGCCCGCTGTTTCGGAGCTCCGACCTGCTCGAACCCGAAATTCTCGTTCTCAAGCTCAAAGAAGGACAGGATCCGGTAAGTGAATATCTCGGTGAAAGTCTCTCCGGGAAAGTGACGAACAAAATAAACTCCTATTACGCGGGTCTCGATGAGTTGAAAAGAAAAGAAATCAGCGATGCCCGCCGGTTCGTGAAGGCTCTCGCCTCCCCCGGTTCCGCCGCCGAAAAAACCCTGGCTTCGCTCCTGCCGGAGGATCTGGTCGAGGAAATGAAGACCCTCGAGGCAAAAACGGAGCCGCCCCCCGAGCTGGTTTCATCCCTCGTGGAGGAAATCAACGCCGTGTGCAGCGGCGACCTCGTCTACGATCCTGAAACAATGAAAGGTCTGAAACTCGATACCTACACGAAAGAGCTTCTGAAAAAAGGCGTCGAAGGCGAAGTCAAGACCAGGCTGAACCTCCTCCTGTGGGCCAGGACTTTCAAGAACATGCTGAAAAGCGAGGAACCGCCTGCGAAACTGGTCAAGGAGCTGGTCGCCGATCTAAACGAAATTCTAGAAAAGGAAGAGATCTTCGACAGGACCCGTTTCGCCGGCGTTCCGCTGACGAGAAAGACCCGGTACATGGCTGAACGGCCGGAGGAATACAAGACTCACCGGACGGCGGTCAACCGCGAGCTTCTCGAATCGACCTATCCGGGAATCATGTCGAAAAGACGGTCCCAGCTGCTCTTCTCCCACATGGAGAACATAGTCGACCACCAGGTGGAGTATATTTCTTACGGGTTCTCGGCAAAGAGTCTCGGTTACCTGGCGGGCACTTTCTACCTGGGACATTTCGGCGAACCGATAGAAAGAACCGATTACTGGGGTTATCCCCAGGGCACCATCCCCGTCTGGGACATGTTCCTGACCGGGACGTGGTCCTTCCCCGTTCTGCAGGAATCGATGATAGGAAACATCTCCTTCGGGACGAACATCAAGCTGATACTCTCGATGCTCGATCATTACTGGGGTTATACATTCGCCCTCGATTCGGGAGTCCTGTGGGAGCCTTCCGAGTCGATCGCCCTCGCCGCGGTGGCCAAGAATATAGGGCCGAAGCTGCAGTACAAAGACTACTACCAGTCCGACCCCCTTTCGGCCCGCCTGATCCTGGGCTGCAAGTACGATGTCTATAAAGATCCCGACAACTGCATCACCCTGTCGGCCGACCTGTATCAGAGCCTTGTCGTGGATGAAAAAACCTATTACATGGGCGGTGAATACAGCTACATGGGGATCATCGCCTTCAGGGGCGGCTACAAGTTCGAAAAAATCGGAAAATCGAGCGGGCCCACTTACGGTCTGGGTATCGGTTTCGGCAGGTTCAAGCTCGACATAGCGCTCATGGAAGGCGCCATGGAGGGTGCCGAACAGCAGCAGGTATACTCGTTCGTCGTCGATTTCTGAGATTGGTCCGTAATCGGAGTTGAAAATATGAAAAAAGCGTTCACAGCCGTAATTCTACTCTCTGTGCTGGCACCCGCCGCCGCGGCTCTTTCCATCGATAATCCGCTGCTGGCCCCGCTCTATTCGATCGATCCGGCCCGCGATATTTCAGGGAGTGACGATACCTTCAGACTCCGGACGGCAATCGATCCCGACCCGTTCTACGCCTTCGCCATGTCGGCCATCGTCCCCGGCTCGGGCCAGTTCGTGTACGGAAGCACCCTTAAAGGAGGCATTTTCCTGGGCCTCGAAACCGTCCTGGCGGGCGGAAGTTACGTACTTTACCACCGCGGAAACCTCAAGACCGATGATTTTATGGATTACGCGGTTACCAACGCCGAGGCTTATTCGAACGGTTCGGACGAGTATTTCGAGCATGTCGGCAACTGGCGGGCCAGCGGAACCTTAGTAGAGGATGTGGAAGGTTTCGCCGAGGTCCGTTTCGACGAGGAGGAATACGGTTATAAAACATACAATATGTATGTATGGGAGCGGCTTTACAGCGAGTACCGCTTCCCCGTCGAACCGGAGGGCGGCTGGACAGGCGGCCTCGAGGATATCCCCGAGGAAGACAGGCTCGATATGTACGAAGATTTCCTCGACGACGCCTGGTCGGAGGATAAGGGATGGGAATGGACCGACCAGCAGGCTCTGAACACATATATCGATAAACGGGCCGATGCAAACTCCTACTACAAGAACGCGACCTTCCTGTTGAGCGCGGTCATCGTGAACCACTGCATAAGCGCCATCGACGCCGCCAGGACGGCGTCCAACCGGCGTTATATCGACGACGACGGGTTATCGATGCAGGTTTTGCCCGACAGGATCGATCCGAAAGTCTTTCTCCAATGGAAAACAAGGTTCTGAACGAATTGAATCGTCTCCGCTCCGGCGGAACCCGCAGGCTTTTCGCACTGTTGTCCGTGTTCGTGATTGCGGTTGTCCAGGGATGCGCTCCGGTCGTGGTGACCGAAGAAGCTTCCCGGAGCGCCGTTCAGGCGGTTCGAAACATCCCTGAACGCAGACCGCTCCACGTCGAGCTTCTGTGGGAAAAAACCGCCGAGCCGGCCGGAACGCCGGGGGGGTTCAGCCATCCCACCGATGTCGCGATCAATCCGGAAGGTTACGTGGTCGTCACCGATTCGCACAGGCACCGGGTGCAGCTGTACCGCGAGACCGGCGAATGGGTCGAAAGCGTCGGCAGGGACGGGCACTGCGAAGAGTGCCTCCTCATACCGTCCGCCTGCCATGCCGGCGATCTGCTGTCTCTGTACGTGGCCGATGAGGGCTCCGGAAGAATCATGCAGTTCCACTCTCTCAAGGGCGGGCGCGGAGCGGCGTTCATCAGGCGCGTCCTGGACGGGCAGACGGTGGCCGACATGTTCGCCGGCAGCGGCGCCGGTTTCGCACCCATCGACCTGGGACGCCTCCCGAACGGCGACTGGGTGGTCCTGGATCGGGGGTCTTCGTCCCTTCTCTTCTGCGATCCGTTCTGGCGTCCCGTCACCACCGCCGGCGGAAAACTGGAAGGCGGTCCCGGCAGGCTGCTCGATCCGAGGGCGCTGACCATAGACACCGACGGTTCCAGCTACGTGTGCGACGCCGGAACCAACCGGATAATCGTATTCGACATGGCCGGAGTCCCGGCAGGCGTTATAGGCCGCGACGCCGATCTCAACGGGCCGGCGGGCATCGCGAACGACGGGTCCGGGCTTCTTTTCGTCGCCGATACCTTCAACAACCGCGTCGTCGTCCTCGACCGGGACGGCCTGATGGTCCTGGACCTGAAAGAGCTTCACGACGAAGCCGGGGAGCTGCTGCGGCCGGAAGCGGTGGCGGTATCTCCGGACGGGATACTGGTTGTGGCGGATACCGGGCATTTCCGCATTCTCTGTTTCAGGCTGTTTTATCAATGAGGGTTTTCGTCTCCCTCGCTCTTCTCTTCGCCTGCTCCCCTCTCCGGGGTGAAATCCTCCTCGGCGGGAGCCTGTACGAGCGGAGCGACATTTTCCCCGGCCGCGGAAACAACGGTCCCTACCCCCTGTCCGCCTCGTTCGTCGAGCCCGGCTCCGATTCCCTCCTCGTAAACGGTGAATTCCTCGAGAGCGGAGTCGATTACAGGCTGGATCCCACGTCCGGAAATCTCACCTTCTACCGCCGCGTCGAACCCGCGGACACCGTCGAGGTCCATTACCGCGCGTTCCCGATTCATTTCAGGCACCTGTACGCCCGCCGGTCGGCGGCGATGGCTTCATTCCGCGATCCGCAGGACGGGGCCGCCGCCGGCGAGGAAGGCGCGCCCGGAGCCGTCCCCGGCATACCGGGCGGAGAATGGCATGAAACCAGGCGTTTGAAACTTTTCGGAAGCAAAAGCGTCGGCTTCACGCTCGGCGGGGGAGGTTTCAGCCTCGACCAGTCGCTTCACGCGAGTATTTCAGGGCAGGTGGCCGAGGGCTGGGAAGTGCGGGCCGAACTGTCCGATCAAAGCCTCCCGTTCCAGCCCGAGGGCACGACGGAAGATCTCGAGGAGCTCGACCGCATTTATATCGAGCTCGAGTCCAGGCGTTTCAACGCGGTTTTCGGCGATTTCGCGTACCGGCCGGATGAAGCCGAATTTTTCGCAGTGGAGCGTAAGCTCGAGGGTGTGTCGTGCAGGTATCAGGATAATGCGGCGCGGATGTCCGGGGCCGCCGCCGTTTCACCGGGCAGGTTCAATCATACCACATTCTACGGCAGGGAAGGGGTGCAGGGGCCTTACGAGCTTCCCGGGGCCGACGGCGAAACCGGTATCACCGTGGTGGCCGGCACGGAACGGATCTGGGTCGACGGCGAGCTCCAGACCCGCGGCTCCGACAACGATTACACCATCAGCTACGACAACGCGGAAATCACGTTCACACCCTGGCGCCTGGTCACTTCCGAATCGAGAATCGTCGCCGATTACGAGTACGTGGCGGGCACCTTCAGAAAGCAGCTCTATTCGGGGAGCGCCGGGATATCGCTCGCGGGCGGCGCCCTCGATTTCGACGCCATATTCTTCAGCGAGGAGGACGACACCGGGAGTCCGGTCACCGGTGAGCTGGACGAGGCCGAGCTGGATGCCCTTGCGGCGGCGGGCGACGACCCTTCCCTGGCATTCGTCAGCGGGGCGACGGCCTCGCCGGACACCACGGGGGACTATTCCGTCGGCGCGGCGGGTTCGGATACGTTCTATGTCTATACTCCGGGCGAGGGCGCCTGGCAGGTGGTGTTCAACCGGGCCCGCTACGGGGCGGGCGACTATACGAGGGAGATCGCGGATACGGGCGGCCTCTACTACGAGTACGCCGGTTCCGGAAACGGCGATTACCTGCCCGTGGTCTACCTATCGCTGCCCGGGCGGACCAGGATAGCGGATCTCAGGATGCGGGCCGCCGGCGGACCGTTTTCGCTGTCGGCGGAAACGGCGTTCAGCATCAACGACCCGAACGTCCTGTCGGGCGGGGGCGGCGGATCGGGCGAAGGGGGGAGCGCGGTCCTGCTCGAGGCCGCCGCCGCGGGCGAGGCCGCCGGCGGTTGGAGAACCGGAGTCTCCTACAAGAGGATCGGAGAGACTTTCGCCACGGTCGGAAGAGTGGTCTCATCGCGGGACGACGAAAGATGGAACGAACAGGGTTCGCTCCTCCGGACCGGTATCGAGGAGTGGCGGGTCACCGGTCTCGCCTGCGAGAACGGTCTTCTCCGCATGGAGGGCGAGACCGCCGTCGCCGACCATGATAACGGAACCAGGGAAGAACGGTACGGAGCTTCCGCCCGGCTCGGAAAGTCCGGCCAGCCGCACGAAGTGAAGATAAACGCCAGCCAGCTCGAGCGCTCCAGGCTTCCGGAAACTTCTTCCCTTGAAAGGTTTTTCAGGAAACTCGAGGCGGAAGCAGTGACGAAGCTCGGCCCACTGTCGCCGCGCCTGAAGTACGATCACGAGCGGCGGATCCCCGCTGCCTCGGGAGAGGGAGTCCTCTACCGGGAATATGAAACCGGCTGCACCGCGGGCACCGCCGGCAAGGGGGTCGAGCTCGACGCGTCCGCCACCCTCCGGGACGATTTCAGCGGCGAGGGCTGGGAAGCGGATGAAAAGACCGCCAGGTCATGGACCACCTCCGGCGGTCTCTCGTTCCGCCTGCACTCCACCGCCGCCGGGCGATGCGAGGTCAGCCACAGGGAGAGAGAGACTTTCGGCGACGGCGGCGACGGAAGCTCTTCCTCGGATCTCGTCCGGGCGAATCTCTCCTTTTTCCCCCTGAACCAGTCGCTCAGGGGCGACATGGAGTATGAGCTTTCCGGCTCCGACGAAACGAGATACCTGTACCGCTATGTGGCCGTCGATCCTGATTCGGGCACCGGATTATACAGGTTCGACGACGATGTCGGCGCATGGTTCCGCGACGCGGATCACGGCACGCACCGCCGTATCAGGGAAGAGAGCGGCGACTCCGGACGGCTTCTGAACGCCGGGTTCATGACCCGGTTGAACTTCTCTCCGGCCCGTTACATGGACGCCCCCGGGTTCCTGAAACATGTTTCGTGCAGTTTTTCCCTCGATCTGTCGGGCAAGACCGAAGATCCGTCGATTCTTTCGGCGGCTCTTTTAAGGAAAAACGGCTATTCCGTGTCGCTGAACAGGAGTCTCGACGGCAGGATAGACATATTTCCCCTCAGGGAGAGCTTCGGGTGGGGGCTCTTCGTCGCCGCATCGGAAATCGTCGACAGGATCATCGTGAACAGCCGGCGGGACAACCGGCGCTTCCGGGGCGGCGCGGATGTGCGATGGTCTCCTTCGGAGGAGCTTTCACTGTCGGCATCGGGCGAAGCGGTGACGGAAAACGAAATACAGCTCGATGCGGAATCCTGGGAAACGACCGGTTTCGAGATGGATCTGTCCGCGGACTGGAGCCCCCGCCCCGGGTGGCGGTTCAGGCTCGGCGGAGAAGGAGGGTGGGAGAGCATCGACTACGGGGAGCCCGGTCGTCTTGTAAACCTCGCGCTCCTCCCGTCGATACGCTACTCCCCCACGAGGAAAACGCGAATCGACGCCGGTTCGGAGCACAGCTACCTGGTTTCCCGCTCCGGATCGCTCCCGGTTTCGTTCCGGGGCGGGAAATCCGAGGGATTATCCCACGAGCTGCGCATCCAGGGCGTCTACGGGCTGGGGAGGTATACCGAGTTCTCCGCTGAATGGCAGATGAGGGTCGAGCCGGACTACCCGGTCTTCAACGAGATCAAGGCCGAACTGACGGCATATTTTTAAGTGCCATGTCAAGCATCAAATGAAGCATCTTACTTGTCCTTTGTCGCTCCTGCTGCGTTTCGGCTTCAGTCACATAGCGCTGCTATGCTCCCTCAGCCGCGCCTTGCTGGAGCGACAAATTACGTCGTAATATGCGTCATTTGTTACTTGACAGGGCACTAGAGGAGAAAATCCGGGAGGTGACAATGGATATCAGAATAATAAGGCAGTCTGTTTCACGTAAGAGTCTGGAAGAGCTTGCAAAGGAGTATTATGAAGATCTGATCAAGGGGGTGGTTGACATGAAGCGCCAGATTGTGGCTCTGGGAGGCGAAATGCATGCGGATGCGGAAAGTGTTCTATTAAAGGACGGTTCAGATCAATCGGACCTGTGGGGATTCAATATTCTGCCGGACCGGCCTGAGGAAGACTGTTTGATTTATGAATCTTTTATCAATATCCGACCGAGAGACGACTACAGGGATTTAGAGGTGGAGAATCCGAAAATCCGGGAGGAAATGAAGCGGATTATCTTTGAAAAGGTGCGGTTATGATTGATGAGACCAGGTGGCGGAACAAGACTTTCTATGAACAGATGGGCAATATTGCGAGTGAACTGAGTCGAGCGGTTAAATTCAAAGAACAACAGGATTTCGGACATATGAATTCATCTTTGTGGAGAACCCTCGAAATGATCGATTTAACGATTGATGATAAAAGAAACATCTCAAGGTCGAGAGAGCTTTGCCGTTTCAAAGAGGTTTTAAGCGATTGGTACTGTCGAACCGGTGAATATAGAGTAAAGCCCGAGTCTCTGAAAAGCTATGCGCTGAACTTTGCGCTGCTGGCCGGAAAACAGAAATAATGAGATAATCGATTGAATTTTCGTCTTCCATGGATACGGGTGAAACGGCCGGCCGCCGCCGGGGCGGTCCTGTTCGCCAGCCTTCTGTCGTCCGGCGCGGCCGCCGCCGCCTCCGGCGAGCCCGGCATCGCACCCGCGGATCCGGCTGATCGCACCGGCGCCGTCGCCGCACCCCCGGCACCGGCCGAGCGTGCCGGCGGGGTCGCCCTCGCCGTCGAGATTACGGGCGCGGACTTCCTCTCCCGGGAGGAGTTGAAGGATGTCGTAATCGACGCGGCCGGTCCCTGCAGCGGATCCGCCGATGCCGAGCGGATCCTCGATTCCGTCCTCGACCTGTATCGTTTCGAAGGTTTCGGCGCCGCCGCCGCGGAGGTTCGAATCACTGCAATCGACAGCAGCCTGGTTCGCTGCGGCGTCGTCGTAAACGAGGGCGGCCGATTCGTTCTATCAACCCTCCGGATCCGCGGCGGCAGCCGTTTCGGACCGGAGCGACTGGAGCGGATTTTCGGGATGCGGCCGGGTGATCCCCTGACCGTGGAAGCCGTCGAGGAAGGCGTGGAAAGGATTCTCGATCTCTACGAGGGGTCGGGTCACCTCTTCGTGCGGGTGCGGCTGAAGCCGGAATGGCCCGCCGGCGGCGGCGCCGGAGAGCTTCAACTGCTTGTCGAGGAAGGTCCCAGGGCGATCATCGAGCTCGTGTCGCTGCCGGGGGATGCCGCGTCTCCGGAACTCGCCGCCAAGCTGTCGGGGCTGTGGCCCGGTTCGACGGCGAATCCGCGCCGCCTTTCCGACGCCGCCGCCAGGCTCGGGCGGACCGGGTATTTCAAGCGGATCGGGGAGCCGGTCCTGAAGCGCGGAACCGCCATGGACCGGGTCGTTGTGGAAATCCCCGCGGAGCGCCTCCCCGGGAACACCATTGAAGGCCTGGCGGGATACGCGTCGGGCGACGGCGACGAAGAGAGCGCCTGGACCGGATACCTCCGGCTCTCCTTCATGGATATTTTCGGAACCGGGCGCGACGCTTCCGTTTACCTGGCCCAGCCGTCACCCGTCCTGCGGCGGTTCAACGCCCGGGTGAGGGACAACTGGTTTTTCGGCCTGCCTCCCGCCCTGGAAGTCGCCTTCGAGCAGGAAGTCGAAGACACCCTTTTCGTTTCGGTGTCCGGTTCCGCGTCCCTGTACTTCCCCCTGCCCGCGGCCGGTATCGAAGTATCCGCGGGATACGACATCGAACGGGTCTACAGCGCGGGCGGCAGCGGCAGCGGCGAAGAGCCGGCCCGCCGGGACAGGCTCGTCTGCGGATTCTATTTCGACGCAACCGATGACGCGTTCAATCCCTCCCGCGGTATGCGGGGAAGCGCGTCGGGCGCCTGGGGCCTGAGCCGTTTTCTCGAAACGGGCGTCCACACCGAGGAAGCCGAAGGCGAGTCGAAGCTGTCGGTCTATTTCAACCCGGCCGGACGGCATGTCCTGGCCCTCGAAGCCCACGCCTCGGGAAGGTTCGGCGGCGGGCGGCCTCTCCCGCGGTACCGTCTCATAGAAGTGGGCGGCTACAAAACGATTCGCGGATACCACGAGGCGGAATGGCTGGTCCGGCGGGCGCTCTTCGGGCGGTTCGAATACCGTTTTCTGACCGGTCCGGGCTCCCGTCTTTTCATTTTTATTGATTCGGGATTCCTGATATGGGATAAATCGGGGGATGAGGGTGTGGAAGAACTTTCAACCTTCGTTTACGGCAGCGGATTCGGGATCCGGATGGAGTCCCGGCTCGGTGTGCTCGGTCTCGACTACGGCGTCGCCCCCGGGGACGGTCTTGCCGGCGGGAAGGTGCACCTGGGCATAGAAAATCGTTTTTAAAGCGGTTTACCGCACTCCTTTCTTTTGATTTCGATATATATATAAATGTACTTCGAAGCGCTTCTCGAACTTATCAGTCCTGTCAGCCTGGCGTTTTCTCTTTTCGCCTACGCGGCGGGCGTAATCATCGCCAGGGGAGATCCTTCCGCCGGCGGAATACTCCCGATCGGCTTCGCCGTGGTTTTTCTGTCCGCTTTCGACAGCATCATCAACCAGCTGGCCCGGTTCGAGGCAGACCGCAAGACCGCTCCCGACAAGCCGATAGCATCGGGCATAGTATCCAGGGAGGCCGCGGTGCTCTGGGCCGTGGTGTTCGGGGCGTCGGGGTGTCTGACCGCTTACACCGCGGGCGGGTGGCTGTTCGGTTTATACCTTGTCGGAGCGGTTCTCATCCTCCTTCGCACTTTCGTATTCGACGGCAGGGTCCTCCTGGCCGGAGAGGTGACGGGGGGGCTGCTCGCCGCGGGGATACTCCTTCTCGGCGCGGCCGCCGGCGGCGGCTGGCTTCGCGGTCTCATCCCGTTTTTACTCGGCGTCGTCTTCGTCACGGGGATGCGCATCCTCGATTCGGTCGGTTCCCGGTCCGCTGACCGGAGCCCCGGCGGAAAACGGACGGTTGCAAGAGTCTTCGGCAGGTACAGGGCGGTATCCGTTGCCATCTACACTCTTCTGGCAGTAGTACCTCTTTCGTTCATACCCTATTTCTTCAGAATCTACTCAGGCGGGTATCTGCAGCTTGCCTTCCTGGTGAATATCGTCATTGTAATAGCCATCCTGGCCCTGGACAGGGACATGTCGGCGAAAAACGCCACCAGGATCAGTTATCTTCTGAAGATAGCTCTGGTGCCCGGTATAATCGCATTTCTGGTTTGACGGTTCCGTCATCCGGTAACTGTTATGGGTAATCGTTTCTTTGCGCTCCTGGCGCTTACGGTTTTTCTATCCGTGCTCCGGGTTTCCGCCTGTCAGGCGTCCGAAGCCTCGACCGCCGGTCCGGAAGCGGTGGATCCCGATCCCGCGGTTTCTTCAGCCCCTCCCGGGTCCGCGGGGCAGGCTGCATCCGGCCCGACTGAACCGTGGCCGGCCGAGTCGGAGCGCATTCTCGAGCGGCTGTTCGAACTGCTCGGGCGGGAAGAGTGGGCGCAGGTCGCCGAATATGATCTTCCCGCGAACCTCCCTCCCCGGCTGGAAGCCCCCGCCTTCTGCCTGAAAGCCGCGGCGTATGCGGCCATGGACGATATCGACGCGGCCCGTGATTTTCTCGATCCGGACAGTCCCGGCTTCAATCCCCTATCCCTCGAACCGGAATTCTACCTTGCAGGCGAGCGAAAAACGGGTCTCGGTTACCTCGCGCTGCGTGAAGGCTCTCTGCGGGAGGCCGCCGGTTACCTGAATGCCGGATTTTCCCTCGGCTGCCTCGAAGCCGCCCTGGGCCTGCGGGCCGTCAGCCTGGCGGCGGGCGAGATCCCGCCGGCGGGGAATGTTCATCCCGGCGGCGACTGCCGGGCCTCCTGCAGGTTCGGGCGCGCCCTGGACGCCGCCTTTCACGAAGGTGAATGGGAGCGGTTATTTTCGATGTTCCCCGGGGATGGGGGACGTTTTCCGGTTTCCCGCCAGGGTGATATTCTATTTTTCGGGAATCCCGCTGAGTGGACGGGATGGATCGCCTCGGGGCTGAACGGTGAGCAGGGCGGGAATTCCGCCGGAAACAGCGGCGACCGGGCCGTGCTCGCCGCCGTGCGCGCGAACAGAACCGGCCCTGCGGCGGATCTCGTCTCCGCCCTCTCGGCCGCGGGGAACCCGGTGAGCAGGAGGTCCGCCGCCGCCGTCTACCTTGCCGCCGGGCGTGCCGAAGAAGCGATCGCGAAACTGCTTCCGGAAGGGGAGGATGAAATTTACGATGCCGGCACCTTCGCCGGGCTGGCCGCCGCCCTTGAAGCCGGTTCCCAAGAACCCGGGTTCCTTCATACCGCACTGGCCCTCGGACTCCCGGTCGATGCGGATCCGCCGCTGGCCGCCGCCGCCGCCGTCGTTCTGGCCGGGTCGCATCCGGGAAAAACCGCGAAATTGATCGAAACCGCCACGTCGCAGCCGGCGATGTATCCACGCGCCGCCATCGAGGGGTACAGGGTGCTCCTCTGTCTCGCGGAAAAAAACGGACGTTCCGACCGCGAGCTGGAAACCGCGGGCGAGGCTCTTCTCCTGTTTCCCCGTGAAACCTGGCTCCTGGCCGAGCTCGCTTCCGCTTGCGCGGATGAAGATAACGCCGCGGGAGTTATCCGCGCCGTTGAAGCCGCCATGGAGAACGGGCCGCTGAGTCCGGACATGCGGTTCGGGCTCTTCAAGGTCTGCAGACGAGCCGGGATGCGAAACCTGGCCGCTTCCCTGCTCGAGGGAATCGACAGCGAGACCGTTTTCGCCGGGGGTGACGCCTCGCTGCTGGCATCCTGGTTCGCGGCCGAGGGAAGATTCGAGAAGGCTTACGAATTGTACGGGCGGCTGGCGGCGGACCGACCGGGCAATCCCGGTTATTTTCTCCAGAGAGCCAGGCTCGGCGTCAAGCTGGGCTTCGCTGAAGAAGCGGCGGCCGACCTGGTGGAATGGCTCCGCCTCACCGCAGGTTCCGGAACCGCCGCCGGCAATTGCCGCGGGAGCGGTCCGGATCCTCCTGATCCTCTCTCCTGGCTGGGCGGGTTCACCGCTTTCGATGATACTCTCGACGGCGATTGCGTGCTCGAAACAGTGGAACGGGCGGGAGAGGCGATGCCGCTGGATCCGCGCCTTGTCCACCAGCGGGCCCTGGTCCTCGAATACTGCGGCTCTCCCGGCGATGCGGCCGGCATACTGGCAGAGGTCGTTTTCGAAGCCGCATCTGAAAACCGGCTGCTTCGCAACGCGGGCCGTATTTTCAGATCCGGCGGTCTTCACGAGAAAGCCTTCGATGTTCGCCGCCTGCTCCTCGAAAAGGAGGACGCCTTTTTCGGGGATACTCTTTCGATGATGGTTTCGGCGCTGGAAACAGGGGAATATCCGGTAATCCTCCACATGGCCGGGCGGATGCCTCCCGGAAGGAAAACCGCCACGGTCCTTTATCTCGAGGGAGCCGCGGCCCGGGCCATGGATCTCTGCGAGCGAAGCCTCCCGCCTCTCCGCAAGGCGGTCTCTCTCGCCCCCGGCACTCTCGAATTCGTAAAGGAGCTCGCGGAAGCGACCATCTGTTCAGGGAAGGCATTCGAAGGCGAGCTGGCCCTCGAAACCTGGATTTCGGATCATCCGGAGCACAGCGATCCCGGCTCCCTCTCGCTGCTCGGCAGGTGCGCCCTCGAAACGGGCAACACCTTCAAGGCCGGCGCCATGTTCCGCATGGCCCTGACCATCGAAGCCTGCAACCGGGATGCCCTGGCGGGACTTGTCGTTCTCGCTGAAACCGAGGGCGATGAAACAGCCGTCCTGGCCGGTATCGAACGTTTTCTCCTCTGTTATCCCGAGAGCGCGGCCGCGTACCGAACCCTTGCCGGACGCTACCACGAAGCGGGCAGGATCGACGACGCGGCCTGGACCCTGGAGCGATTCCGTGCGGCCTCCGAAGGTTTCGCCCCCCCGGACATGGAGTATCTCGGTGATCTGTACGTGGCGGCCGAGCTTCCGGACCTCGCGGCATCGCGGTACCGGGCCGCCCTCGAGATGGAATCCGGGCTGATTTCGTGCCGGTTCAAGCTCGCCCTCGTCGAGATCCTGATCGGCAGGGAAAAAGAGGCCGCCGTTCTCCTGGAGGAGTATCTCAGGCGGGCGCTTCCGGGCCATCCGGATTTCGAAGCCGCGCGCAGGCTGCTCGCCCGGCTGAGGGGTGAAAACTATTGACAGACAGGCTCGGGGATGCATACATTGCCGGTAACGACTGGGGTGTAGTCAAGCGGTAAGACACAGGATTTTGGTTCCTGCATTCGTAGGTTCGAATCCTACCACCCCAGCCAGAAAAGCTCCCGCCGGCATACACGTGCCGGCGATATTTTTGTAAGATGTACAGTAGTAAAAAAGAGTTCGAAAGAAAGCGCAAAGCCATCCTGATAATAGCGTTCTTTGCGGTTTTTATTGCATTTCTTCTTGTTCTGGCGCCTGAGCGCGTGCAGAAAGTCGATGTCTCGCCGAGGGATCCCGGGAAAGCGGCTCCCGGCGGGACCACGGTTGTGAAAACGGATGAAGAACCCGCTGAACCTGTCAGCTCGTCTCCCCGGAACAGCGCTATCCCGTCAGGGAAAGAGCGACGGCCGCCCGCAGCGGAGAATAAAGCGTCCGGAGAGGATGAGCCCGCCCCCGCAGGTCCCGTAATCCCCCGTTTCCAGGATGAATCCGGGATTACATTCACATTTCGCGATACGATCAAAGAGAACGATGCCATGTACAAAATCCTCGTCGGTTACGGCGTCTCGCCCCGGCAGGTGATAGAGGTGGATCGCGCCGCCCGTCCGGTCTACGATCTTCGAAGAATCAAAAAGGGGCAGATCCTGGAGTGCGAGCTCGACAGGCACGGGGAGCTGACCGGTTTCAAGTTCAAGGTTTCACCGGAATCCCTGCTCGTGGTCACCCCGGGAGACGAATACAGCGCCGAGTTGAAGTGGACCCCTCTGAAGGTTGAAGAGCTGCCCCTGTCGCTGAATATCCGGACATCCCTCTGGGAGGCCGTCACAGAAACGGATGAGCACCCGGCCCTCGCCCTCAAGATAGCCGAGATATTCCAGTGGCAGGTCGATTTTCTCGTGGATATCCGCGAGGGTGATAATATCTGCCTTCTCGTCGAAAAACTGTACGATGATACCGGGTACCTGGGGTTCGGAAAGGTGCTTGCCGCCGAATTCAGGGGTGAATGCGGCGATTTCGAGGCTTTCCACTTCGCCGATCCGGACGGGAGCAGCGGATACTACGACTCGGAAGGCGTTGCGGTCAGAAAGATGTTCCTCAAATCGCCCCTCAATTATACCAGGGTAAGCTCGGGGTTCAGCTCGAGCAGGATGCACCCGATCCTCAGAAGACGCATGCCGCATTACGGGGTGGATTACGCTGCGCCGTCCGGCAGTCCGATCTCCGCAAGCGCCGACGGCAAGGTGGTTTTCGCCGGGAGGAAGGGGCCGAACGGGAGAATGGTGGAGATAAGGCACAACAGCGTCTATTCGACGTATTATCTTCATCTTTCAAGGTTCGCGAGGGGTGTGAAAAGGGGCGCGAAAGTTGAGCAGGGGCAGGTGATAGGGTATGTGGGCTCCACCGGCCGGTCAACCGGTCCCCACCTCGATTACAGGATGACGCGCCACGGCAGCTACGTGAATCCGCTCCGGGTGACGTCCCCTTCGGGCAAGCCTGTAAAAGACGAATACATGGCGCTTTTCAGAGAGAGAGTCGACACTCTTCTCACCCGGCTGCCGATAGATTCATCCCGCGTCGCCGGCCCTTTTCCGGCCGCACATACCCGGGTTACCGAGGATGGTTGAACACGAAACCGTCCATCCCCCTGGTTCCTGAACCGGAGTTGAAGATGAAAAAAGAAACAGGGCCGCTTCTCGTTCTGGACATAGGCAACACCAACACGGTTTTCGGTCTGTACGGCGAACAGTGGGTCCACGGGCCCTGGCGCATCAAGAGCGACAGCTCCCGGACCGAGGATGAATACGCGACCCTGCTGGGCTACCTGATGCAGCGCGTCGGAGTATCCACCTCTGACTTGTCCGGCGTGGCCATAGCCTCGGTGGTGCCTCCCCTGACCCGCATCCTGCGTCACTGGTGCGAAAAATATACCGAAAACCGGCCCGTTATCGTGGGGTACAGGAGCAAGCTGAATATCGGGATAGATTTTTCCGATCCCTCCCGGATCGGGGCCGACAGGCTCGCGAACGCGGCCGCGGCTTTCGCCTCCTTCGGCGCTCCGGTCATCACCATCGACTTCGGCACCGCAACGACTTTCGACATTGTGAACGAAGAAGGCAACTACTGCGGCGGCGTCATCTGCCCCGGTCCTCTGCTCGCGGCGGATGAGCTTGCGTCCCGGACGGCGAAGCTGCCGCAGGTTTCGCTCCGGAGGCCTTCATCCGTGGTCGGGAGCGACACCGAGGAGAGCATCAGGTCGGGTCTGCACTACGGCACCATCGGGCAGTTGAACGGAATCCTCGCCAGCATCATCGCCGACAGGGGCTGGAAAGAGCCGGCCGTGGTGGCGACGGGCGGGTTGTCTGCTTATTTTTCCGACCATATCCCGCTCGTCAGGGAGAGCAATCCGATGCTGACCCTCGAGGGGGTCCGTCTTATTTACGAGTTGAACAAGATTTGACGAGTTCGTAAACGTCCGCCAGGGTTTCCATCACGGCGTCGGCGTTCTTCAGCCGGTCGGGCGGGAGCGTTGTGGCCACGGCGATGCAGTCCATTCCGGCGCTCTTCGCGGCATCGATGCCGGGCGGCGCGTTTTCAACGACCAGGCAGCGGTCGGGTTCCAGGGAAAGAATTTCCGCGGCGGTGAGCCACGGTTCAGGATGGGGTTTTCGATGGGTGACCGATCCGGCGGTCACTACGGCGTCGAAGCATTCGTCGAAGAGATCGCTGATCTGCGCTTCGGTCACGTGGGCCCGCGACCCGGTCACCAGGGCCGTTTTCATCCCGGCGTCTCGAACCAGGTCCAGAAGCTCCGTCGCCTTTTCGAAGGGCACGAGCTCGAAAATCTCGGCGAAACGTGCGTCTTTGGCGGCAAGCACCTCGTCCACCACGTCGTCTTCGGGTTCGATGCCGTGATTCGCCAGAAGCCGCCTGGCCGTCTCGCCGGTTTCCCGTCCTTCCAGTTCGAAGATCTCTATCGGTTCTATGGTGCAGCCGGCTCCCGAGCTCAGCGCGAACTGCCATGCTTCGGTATAATACGGTATGGTGTCGAGGAGGACCCCGTCCTTGTCGAATAGAATCGCTCCGTAACCATCGCTCTCGAGCTTCCCGGCGATATTTTTCAGACCGTCGTCCTGCGGCGGCGGTTTTTTTCGCGGGCTGCCGTTCATCTTCTCGGTTCTCCCGGTTCGAATGCTGCTGATACTTGCCGGTGCGCCATGGTTACCATTGATACCCCAACAGCGCCGGTAAGACAACAATCTTCCGGTGTCGGGGCTGTCGCTGTCACCGCGGGGCGGCAGGGGGAGCGCCTTCCCGCCCGACGGACGATAGCGGATGACGCAGCGTGCTCCACCGGGCGGGAAAGCGCTCCCCCTTCCACTCCCCGGTTACCGCCTGATGGCTGTAGTATCGAGTTGGTATTCACAGGTATCGAGAAGGTGTGGAACATGAAGGGTTCACCGCGATACCGCCCCTTTGTCCGGGGCCGGGTCGCGGAACTTGACATGGACTCGGGGCCTTGTAGTATACTCTGCGGACCTCCAGGGCTTCCATGGACGCTAAGTTCAATAAAGGCAAAATGATAGAGACCAATAACAACCCGGCAAGAATCACGCTGATACGTCCCCCCGTACTCGAACTCCGGTCTAATCTCAGCTCCTACGGGGCGGTTTTGCCCATCGGCCTCGGCTATATCGCGGCCGTGCTGAGGGATGCCGGACATCACCTGACGGTGATCGATGCGCCCGGCGAGGCTATTGGACAGTATGTGGAAATACCCTCTCCGATCGGCGCAGTGCACAGCAACGGCCTTACCGTGGATGAAATCGTCGACCGCATTCCCGGGGATACGGAAATCATCGGGATGACGAATATGTACCTGCATGAATGGCCGACGCTGTGCGAGATTGCCGAAAAGGCGGCAGCGAACGTACCGGAGGCGGTGATTGTAATCGGCGGAGAAAACGCGACCGCATTCCGGAAGCGGATGTTCGATGAATCACCCCATGTGGACTACTGCGTGCTGGGTGAGGGCGAAGCCGCCATGCTCGAACTCGTTCACTGCATCAAAAAGGGTCTGCCCGCGGATCATATTCAGGGCATTGCGAGCCGCACCAGGAAAATCGATGAAAGCAACCCGCGCGAATATCTTTCCAGGCGCGAAACCGAGATCGATTCGATTCCGACACCGGCCTGGGAATTTTTCAAAGTCGAAGATTATCTGGGGAGTGCGGATCATCACGGGGTTCACCGCGGTCGTTCGATTCCCATGACCGCAACGCGGGGCTGCCCGTTCCGGTGCACGTTCTGCTCCAGCCCCGCCATGTGGACCACCCGTTACGTGACCCGCGATCCCCAGGATGTGGTCGATGAAATGCGGCTGTATGTAAAGAAATACGGAATTGATAATGTGAACTTCTGCGACCTGGCGGCCATCATCAAGCGGGATTGGATTCTGGAATTTACCGCAAAGCTCAAAAAGGAAAAGTGGAATGTAAACTGGCAGCTGCCCACGGGCACCCGTTCGGAGACTCTGGATGAAGAGGTTCTCCGGGGTGTTTATGAAACGGGATGCCGGAATATCACCTATGC
>CAYMWF010000055.1:28536-31149 GCA_964394085.1 uncultured Gemmatimonadota bacterium
AGAAATTTCGCGAGAAGGTCGAGTGCGCCGTAACTTGAAAAAATCCGCGACAGACCGTCGAGCAGGCCGATGTTCACGGGAAGGTTTTCATGAATGGCATAAAAATCTTTTCCCCTGATGAGCCTGTATTTAACCAGCTTCTGGACATCCTGTTCTGAAAGCTTTCGCAGGAGGAGCTGTGAAAGATGATACCCGGAGAAAAGCCCGCCGAACTCGATCTGCATCCTGTAGTTGTATTCCCATAAGTTTTCTTTTGACGGGGACTTCCCGGATTTCAGAATATCCGCCGCAACCCGGGCGCAGGTCTTCCCGCTGATTAGTGAAGCTGTAGTTGCACTCCCGTTTGCCGGGTTGGTGAGGAGGGCCGCATCGCCGGCCAGGGCGATTCCGTTATCCACCAGTATGTCCGAAGGATAGCGCAGAACAAGCCGCCTTCCTCCACCGTAGATTCTCTCACGGCAGAAACCGTATTCGGCTTTAAAATCATCGATGATCCGCCGGGGCGTCGATATGTTTTTGTACTGGGACCGGGAAGCCGCCAGGAGCCCGATGACTTTCCTCTGCATGTCCAGTCTGTACAGGAACATGGAGAACCCCCCGGCACCGGGCAGTCCGCAGGTGAAAACCATCTCATTTTCACGAAGGGATCCCGCCTCCAGGGTCCGGCCCGCACCTTTTTTGTCGACCGTCCAGAGCTCCTGCACGGAATATATGCAGTCGCCCGGCGTGTGCCTGAAATCGAAATCGCAGAAACCGGGGATGTTATCCAGCAGCCGTTCGTTGAATCCGCATGCAAGGAAAACGATTTCTGAGGAGATTTCTGAAATTTCACCATTTTGCGGATTCTTGACGGCTATCCCTTTCACGAATGAATTTTCATGAAGAAAAGCCACGGCTTCATAGCCGAAGAGCGTCCGGACGCCCTCTCTTAAGCATAATTTCAACAATCTCCTCTGATAAAAGGACATTTTCAGAGCGTAGTTCCGCATGTCAGGAATTGTCAGGAATGCCTTGCGATCGGTTGTCGCCATTCTGATGTCGCATTCCACGCTGAAGGCGAGCTCTTCCGGAAGGGGTTCGGGAAGATCATGCCTTTCGAACGAGCCGGTATCCAGATCGTTGACCCAGAAGTTGCCGAAACCGTCTTCAGGCATCTGCTCAACGATCAGGACATCACAGCCCTTTTCCGCCAGTGTCAATGCTGCGACAAGTCCGGCGGTGCCGGCCCCGATAACTAAAACATCCGCTTTCATGAATGATGATTGGCCTTTACTGAAATCTTACAAAGCGCCGAATGGAACGGCTTCAACGTTTTTTGTGAGTGGAAAACGTTCTTTACACAGGCACACCAGCAGGCCCTTGTCCGCTTTTCTGCCGAACAGTTTCCGGAAACGTTCGATCGATTCCGCGTGCCTGGCGTCAGGGGTTGCCGTCAATTTCGCCTCGACGGGAACCAGTTTGCCTCCGGATTCGATGATAAAATCCACTTCATGGCCCGCCGCGGTTCGCCAGAAGCTGACTCGGGGCCGCAGTCCCCGGTGAGCGAACATCCTCACGAGCTGCCCGAACACGGCCGCTTCGAAGATCGGTCCTCCGCTCATACCTTTCAGCGTTCTTCCGGCGGCTTCGATATCGAGCAGGTAACACAGTATGCCGGTGTCAAGAAAAAATACCTTCGGACTTTTTACGAGGCGCTTGCCCAGGTTGGCATAAAAGGGTCGAAGCACCGAGACTTGACCTCCGGTTTCCAGTATCGATATCCAGGCCTTTATCGTTTTTGCGCTTACTCCCAGATCCCGCGCGATGTCGGCATAGTTGATCAGGTTTGTCGTACGATGAGCGAGCGCTGTGAGAAAACGCTGGAAATCTCCGAGATCACCGATAGCGCGCAGGTTGCGCACATCACGCTCGAGATATGTCTGCACATAGGATGATTGCCACAGGCGCGGATCCATATCCATAGAAAGAGCGGGTTCGGGGAAACCTCCGGTAAATATGCTTTTTTCAATCCGGCCGGCGCTTTTTCTATCGCTTACTCTGTCGTTTTCCCGGCCTCGAAGTCTGTCAATCCAGGATATTTCAGAATTCGGGCGCCCGCTGATTTCCTCTTGCGACATGGACAGCAGCGATAAGACGGCAACCCTTCCCGCCAGGGATTCCGTTACGCCTTCCATCAGGGAAAAAGCCTGTGAACCCGTAATTATCCAGCGGCCGTATTCGCCGCGATGTTCGTCGATGTCCATTTTGATGTAGGATAAAAGCCCGGGCGCGTATTGAATTTCATCGATGATCACGGGAGGGACAACACGTTCGAAAAGCAGTTTGGGGTCGCTTGCGGCCTGTTCACGCAGGAGAGGATCGTCCAGGGTGAAATATCCGTGACTTGAACCGAAAAGATGCCTGACCAGCGTGGTCTTTCCGCTTTGCCTGGGGCCGGTAAGAATAACGGCTGGAAACTGTTTGCAGGCGCGGCGCAAAATTCCGGAAAGGGTTCGTTCTTTGAAGTTGACCACCATACATTGGAACATAATGTAAATGAAATGTTTTGTCAAGCATATCGGGAATCCCATTCCCGATATGCACAGACAGGCATGTGTAAACCGGGTAAAGTCA
>CAYMWF010000056.1:0-7736 GCA_964394085.1 uncultured Gemmatimonadota bacterium
GAGTCTATGACGTCGTAAGGCGGCGATGCTATTTTTTCGGCCAGTTCGGCCGGGGGTCGAAGGCCCCTGAAAGGTTTGAAAACTGACATATCTTTCTCCCGGGGCAGCCGCTCGCCCGGCGGGCGGGCGCCCGTTTCGGTTTACCGATTTGGATAAAAATTGACCTTCGGCAGCTTTCGATACCGCGGATGAAACCGTCGGCCGGTTCACTTTCGCAGCTTATCCGTGATGCCGTTGAAATTCGGCCCGCTTCGGTGGATTTGACGCGGATTCGCTCCGCGGCGGACCGGAAACAGGGAGTGTAGCGGCGCCTTACCGCAAGTCAAGGATAATTCAAATAGAGCATTCTGGTTTGCATGCTCTATTCTCGCGCGGCTTTACCGCGAGAAATTTTACCGCGTGAAAAAACCGCAAGATCGCGGCGGAGGAATCCTGCCTCGAGCCGCTGCTGCGACCGAACCCAAGGCCACTCCGGCATAGCAACAGACACCAGATCCCGGCGTTTCGATTTTCTCCATGTGAAGAAACCGGACAGCATCTCCCTTCGAACTCCGAACCGCCCAACTTCGGCAGCCGAACCTTAAATCACGCTACTTCGGCAGCCGAACCTTAAATCACGCTACTTCGGCAGCCGAACCTTAAATCACGCTACTTCGACAGTCGATCCCTGAACCGCACCACCTGGGCAGTCCCAACTGAATTTCTGTGGTTCGATTTTCTCCGTGTCAGACTGGATCAAAAGTCGAAAATGGTCCGGTGGTGCCACTATAAATGGACACAAGGAATGGCGGGCATACAACATGTAGTAGCGCTCGTCCTGGGATATACCTTTTTGACCCAACCTGACACGGAGAAAAATCCTTCTGACTGGAAGTGGGATCACGTACCTGGTCGCTCCGGCTCACAGCTTAATGAAACAAATCCACCGACTCAGACGATGGTATAGTTAAGCTATGCTTGGAAAGGAATCAGGTGTACGCTCCGGTTGGCTTTGAGATCCCAAATCACGGAGTCGATCTGCGTAGTTTTCTTTTTGCAGCGCAGCGCAGGAAGCATATCCTGTCCTGCGGGGGATGCAGGCTTACTCGTGTAAAATTGTCAATCCGATTGACAATTTTACATGCTTTCCGGGTGGGCTCGAGCGATACACATGGACGACCGGGGAGACATCTACCTTATAGAGGAATAAATGATCGACTCCCTCCGGTAATGGAATAAGTGACAGGTTCCCTCCGGGCTTAGCTCAACCCGACTTGGCCGGCACAGGAAATATCGTTGTAAAGGAAATATCACGACATAAGAAATATCACGGCGGGTTGCAGCCGTCAGGATCGGTCTGCCGGGATTTTGTATTTTTTCGTTGCGGCACGGCGCATCGTGCCGCAACGATTTTTCCTGTCGGTTTAACCGGTTGAGTGAGCCGTTATTGGACGTGCTTTTTTATCCGGCTCTTTTTAGATCGGATATTCTGTTCCGGGTCGCTGCCCTGAACATGGTTGCTGGTTGCCGAACCAGCGCTTTGAACATGGCTGCTGGTTGCTGAACCTGTCTTGGAATCAACCGGCCGCGTGCCGATCGATTGCTTTTCTTTCAGGCTGTCGAGATATTTGAGGAGGGCGTTTTCACCCTCCGGAAACGGCAGAATGAAGTCGAGACATTCCTCCCACAGGCCGATATCGGGAACCTCTCCGCAGTAGGTCGATTCGACTTCGCCTATCGATCCGGCTTCGATGCAGGGCGATGTAGGTTTCAGCCGGTAGCTGAACTCGCTTTCTCCGACAAACCTCGGATCTTCGAAGATGGTGCCTTCACCGGGTACAGAGACATCCCCATCCGCGTTCTCCCAGTAGCAGTTGTGGTGATGGTTCGCGTATGCGAAGGTACAGGCCTTACCCGAAACGGTGAACGCAAAGATATTGTTATATACGGCGCCGCCGTACCGGTAATGTGCCAGGCTTCCGCCGGCCGGCGACCCTGATTCTCCCTGGTACGCTCCGTTCGCCAGGAACGTGTTGTTGAAGATCAGGGGCCTGGGATCCGAAGCGATAACCTCGATGGCGCCCCCGATGCCGCTACTCCACTCATCCCCGGCGCTGTTGCCGATGAACAGGTTGCGGGTGACGATGGTTCCTTCAGTGTAGCTGCCGATATAGAGAGCGCCAGCGAATACGGTCGAGTTGTCGAGAAAAAGGTTTTCTTTGATAACGGCATCTCCGAGATATAGCAATATCCCACCACCAGTCGGCTCCAAGTATTTACTGCCCGGTCTGCAAGCAGTGTTATTATAAAAAAGGTTCCCTTGCACGAGCACATCGTTACATTCGGCGATTCTTAATCCACCTCCAAGTCCACCTCCATATGAACCTAAGTGATAGTCGCCATAGGCTCTGTTCAGAAGTATCTGGTTATTCACGATAATCGCGGTTCCATAACCGACATCGATGCCGCCCCCGGCCGACGGCGCCTGGTTCTCTCTTACTATGCAGTCTTTGATTACCACGTTTGTATATCTTGCCTTGATTCCGCCCCCATATCCCCTGTCGTATACTTTTCCGACATTGTTCTCGACGATTATACAGTCGAGCACCTTGAAACCGGCGTTGTATGCATAGATGCCGCCGCCTTTATGGCTCATATCGTATGTGCCGCACCCATGCCGGATGGTGAAACCTGAAATCACGCTCGTCGTGTCTTCACCCGACTTTAACGAGACCACGCTCCCCTGCCAGTCGGCATCGATCACCGTGTTCTCCGGACCGGCCGTGCCGAGGAGTGTAATCGCTTTACCGAGAAAATCGATGCACTCGAAATAGGTTCCGGGCGGAACGCAGATAGTGTCTCCTTCCTCAGCGGATGCGATACGCTCCTGGATTATGAACGGAAGACCGGTGCTGTTGCCCATTCCGGATGAGGATCCCGCCAAAAGCAGAACGGCGGCGAGAAAGACTGCCGGGAAATGTCTGCGGCTTTTCACGGTTATTCCTCCGGATAGCTTCCGAATTCAGACCTTGAGTCTGGGATGGGATAATCATACCCGTCTTTGCTCCACGCTTCACCGGCCAGAACTTTCTGTAGTGACCCGGCCCTCAGGTGGTGCTTCTCATGCAATTCATAGTACTGGGGAAAATGGGGAGGGCTCATATCGCCTAAAGGGAAGACTTGGTTAACCAGTCCCCAGTTGGTAGAACTTGTTGTGCCCACACCTTCTTCTAATCCAATATCATACATGTTGTGGAAAAATGCTCCTATGAAGATCAACCATGGTTCGGGATTGCCGCGGGCTCCTATGTGCGGGCATCTTTGCTCGTCCCCATATTTTTCAAATATCCAATTATAACCCCAGTTCTTCTCCCAGTTGGCGTTGAGAGTGAATGAACCTATGAGAGCCGGTATCAGGATTCCGGTGCCAAGGTATATATTTGAGCTATTTGCGATGCTTCTATATCCTCCTGACATATAATCAGTTCTGCGCATCACAAATGCCTCAACATGTTTCTAGTAGGTAACTCTTTCCTCTGCTGCCTTGCCAGGTGGAACGCTGCTGATGCCGTGTTGTACGGCATCTTCAGTAACAGAGTGGGAAGAGTGTAGCTTCTTGCACCGGCGTGCAAGAAGGGATAGGATGCCGGGAGGATTCCGAAACGTTCCGCGTGTTCGGATACGGTGGGCGGCTGGGTGTATCTGCCGCGGCATAGACCGGCGGTGGCGTGGGCCAACGGCTGGGTGTACCGGCGGCGGGGTGGCCCGGCATTGGCGTGAACTGATGGTGGGGTGTACCGGAGGCAAAGTGGACCGGCGGCGAGGTGGACCGGCGGTGGTGTGGAGTGACGCTTGGGTGTATCAGCGGCGGTGGGGACCGGCGGTGTTGCGACCCGGCCCGCCCGGAAATGCCTGCGATGGTTCATTTATTTCGGGAGTTGAGCGGATGGCCGATCATGTGTGCCCATGGTGGGTAGGTTACCTGTTGATCAGCCCTTTGAGAAAACTGGTAGAGAATCCCGACAGGATGATGGCTGATCATGTTTCACCGGGAATGACGGTTCTAGAAATAGGGTGCGGGATGGGATTTTTCAGCCTGCCTCTCGCCCGTATGACCGGGGAGCGGGGCCGCGTCATCTGCGTCGACCTCCAGGAGAAGATGCTGTCGAAGCTTCGCAGCCGCGCAAAGAGGGCGGGGCTCGACGGAGTTATCGAGACGCGCCTCTGCGGAAAGGAAGACCTGAGCATAGCTGATTTGGATGACAGAGTCGATTTCATCCTGGCGATGCACGTCATCCACGAGGTGCCGGACCCGGCGGGGGCGTTTAACCAGCTGATGCGGACGATGCGCCCCGGCGGAACGATGCTTTTCGGCGAACCGAAAGCCCGCGTATCCGAATCCGACTTTTCAGAAAACCTCCGGATCGCCGAAGTCTCGGGTTTCAGAAAGACCGGTGAGTGCGGGCTGAAAAAGTCCCTGGCCGTATTCATGGAAGCTCCTCCTTCTACCGGCTGATTGTGATGCATAGCGGAAGGTCGAACTGAGGAAAACCCGTGCTTCCCGTGGATGTTTCGAGCGGATGACGGGAGGGTGGATTCGATGAGCGGTCGGACGTTACGAGTGAGAAACGTGAGAGAATATATCTGTAAGCCGAGTGGCCGGATGCGCCGTCCGGTTCTGCAACCCTTTATGGTTGCGGGTCTTGCAACGTTGAGCCTTGCGGTCGGGTGCGGCAAGGATCCTGTAAACCCGCAGAAGGAACTTCTTGTCGATCTTTCGTCCCCGTCCACACCCGTCGAATTTACCGAGTATGAACAGAGTTTTGCAGCCTTATCGTGGCTCGAGGAGAACGGCCTGACCGCCGGCGCCGTGGAGGAGACTCTCAAAACGGAAGGCTGGGAGAGGATAGGGATTCCGCCCGGGGAACTGCAGCTCCCGGGTTTCAAGGCGTGGTACGGCTACGGTCTTCGTTACCCGGTCCGTCCCGGAACCGGGGTAGAGTTTTTCAGGAACGGAGCTCCCCTGCCCGTCGATATAACCGGTCCTCCTCCGGGCGGGATCCCGGGCGCGGCACCGCCGACCCGCAGGGAGGCCTGGATATTCAAGTTCGAGGATTATTTCGTGCCCGAGGGCATCTATGTGGGGGAAGCTAGGCGTTACGCGCATCCGGTGGAAGACGGGACCGTGGTCGCCCGTTACGAGCCGGATCCCGCCTCGGTCAGGAAAACCGAACTCCGGCTTTCAGGGCAGCCGCCCGGAGAATTCTGCCGCCGGTACGTGACGCTGGGTGATCAAACCAGATACGCGCTATACGTTCCCGGGCGTTCGCGGCTCGAGTTCCACGGTCTGGAACCGTCGGAGGGGGCGGAGTTGAGGTTCGGCGCCGCACTTCTTTCTTCTCCCGGGGAACCATGGAACAAAGGCGTCCGTTTTGAAGTGAGGTTCTCGAGAGAGGGCGGCGGGGAGCGGGTTCTCTTCTCGACTCTGCTCGACAGCCGTGGTTCCGGGACGAATACGCATGGTTCCGGGGCGGATACGCGTGGTTCCGGGGCGGATACGCGGGATTCCGGGGGGGAGACCCTGGATTCCAGACCCGGCGGCGCTGGCGCGTCAGGTTCCGAAACGAGTGAGGGATGGCGCGATTTCCGGGTTCCCCTCGGCAGTGTCGGGAAGCGGCGGGGAACCCTTTCGCTCGTTACCAGGATGGAAGGCTTCGACAGCGGCTACATGTTCGGCGGTCTTCCTGAGGGAGCGGGAACTCGGGCGGCATGGAGCAGGCCGGTGATTACCGGTTCTTCCCGCCTTTCCGGTGGCGGAGCTACGGGTTCTTCCCGCCTTTCCGGAGCCGGAGATTCGGTTCCCGGAGGGGATAGGCCCCGCAGGATCATACTCATCCTGATCGATACTCTCCGGCGGGATCACCTGGGCTGCTACGGATACGGCAGGCCCGTCTCCCCGGCAATCGATTCCCTCGCCGCGGACGGTACGATCTTCGAGGATGCCGTCAGCCATTCCTCGTGGACCCGCCCCTCGGTGGCTTCCCTGTTCGCTTCCCGGTATCCGCGGAACCTGGGGATCCTGTCCGAGAGCTACAGGCAGGTGCTTCCGGAGGGGCACGCGCTGCTTGCGGAGATGTTCAGAAAAGGGGGCTATGCCACGGCCGCTCTCGTTGCGAATGTTCATCTGAAGCCGTATTTCGGGCTGCACAGGGGTTTCGATTCGCACTACTTCTACATGAAAAGGGCTGACGGTTTAACGTGTGAAGCCATAGACTGGATTGAAAAGCACCGGGACCTGCCATTCTTTCTATACCTGCATTACGCCGACCCGCATAGCCCTTATATTCCCCATGACGATTTCGATTTTATGCCTGGCTACGACGGTGCCGTGTACGAAGATCCCCAGGTGATATTCCGCGGGGAAGAGGTTGATCCAGGCGATTCGGCCGCCCTGGACGCGAGCGGCGGACGGGATTATTCGCCGCCGGTTGAAACCAGAACCTTGTCCGGCGCCGAGCTTGAAAAGATGGTCGCTCTGTACGACGGGGAAATCAGGTTTACGGATTACCATCTCTCCAGGCTGTTCGGAAAACTCAGGGAGATGGAGCTGGACGAGAACACCTTGATCGTGATCACGTCGGATCATGGCGAGGAATTCAGGGACCACGGCGGATATTTCCACGGATACACCCTCTTCGGCGAGCAGTTGCGGGTTCCGTTGATTTTCAGCCGCCCCTCCGGAGGTTCACGGGGGGGCCTGGTAAGGCTGATCGATCTCGCTCCCACCCTGTGCGAGCTGTGCGGCATACCCGCTGCCGACCGGTGGTCGGGGGGCAGCTTCGCCGGAGATCTGCTCACGGTGAGAAGCGGCGGAGAGAAAGTCGCGTCAGAAATTTCAAAAGTGGGAAAGGCTGCCGGTGTAGCCACGCGAGGAGTTTCGAAGGCGATAGATGCCGCCGCTGAAGGTGTACCGGGGATTTCTAAAGTAGAGACCGCCGCAGTAGAACCCGCGTCAAAAGTTCCGAAAGATGAAATCACCGCTGCAGGACCCGCGTCAAAAGTTCAGAAAACGGAAGTCGCCCCCTCCGGAATTACGTCACAATCATCGGAAGAAAGGTTCGCTGTGGGAGAGACGATGTTCCGCGGCGAGCACCGGATCAGCCTGCGGCAGGGAACCGTGAAGCTGATTTATGACGCGCGCCTGGACGAATGGGCATACTACGATCTGAAAACCGATCCTGAAGAAACCAGAAATCTGTCAAACAAGGAGGGCGTTTTTGCAGACCGGAAAGAGACCCTGGAAAACTGGATGGAAAACAACACTTTCGGTGATTGCTCCGAAGATGGCTTCGACGCTCCCCCGCCGGATGCGGCTACGGTCGAACAGCTGAAATCCCTCGGCTACCTGCAGTGAAATTGATACGAGCGAAGTCGCGGCGGGCGAATCCACATCCGGTATCGATCAACCGCTCCTGAAATTCAATAAAATGGGGACGGCACTATATTTTTTACCCGTATAGCAAAAAAGGGAACGAAACTATTTTTCCATTTTTGCGGCGATCCCAATCAAGGCAACTGCCGAGCGTCTATGAAGTAATTAAGAAAAAGAAACAGCCCGGCTCCATCCCGGAACCGGGCTGCTTTTCGTGCTTTTTCATTAGAGAAACGAACTGCTTTCAGTGACGGAGTACACCTCGTTCCCGTGACGGAGGTCACCTCTTTCCTGTGACGGAGGTCACCTCTTTCCTGTGACGGAG
>CAYMWF010000056.1:7836-31115 GCA_964394085.1 uncultured Gemmatimonadota bacterium
GTGACGGAGGTCACCTCTTTCCTGTGACGGAGGTCACCTCTTTCCTGTGACGGAGTACACCTCGTTCCCGTGACGGAGGTCACCGCAGGCCTGAAGCTGCTATTCGGGAACCTGGGTAATCGTAACTTCGATCTGCTCCTCTCCTCCAACGATCGCTTTAACATACCAGATCTCTAGCCCGGGTGTGATCAGCGCCTCTGCGACGGTGCCCCCGGTGACCTCGTAGGTGTATCCGGGAGGCGAGAGCGGCATATAGAATTCCACCGAAGCTCCGAATATCGTATCGTGGGTGTGATTGGTCAGGGTGGCGGTGACGGTCGAATTGGCGCCGTTGTTCTCCGGGTAGAAAGTGCACCAGACGGAAGGCGCATGGAGTTTGTTGATCTTGCAGCCCGGATAACTGCCTTTGTACACCGGGTAGGACCAGTGCGGATCTTCGTAGTTGTAGGAAAGGATCTCGTTATCCAAAACCTCGAGCAGGCGGAACCCGGGATAGCCGGGCATCTGGAAGTCGAACAGCGTGCTTGTGGTGGTCAGATACTTGACATCGCCGTCCCACAGGACTTCGTCGTAATGGGTGTGCCCCGCCAGCACGGCGTCGACCTGGTAGTCGCGCATGATCGCCTGAAATTCGGGGGCGCCTTCTCCCTCGAAGGATGAATGGGGCGGATGATGCAGCCCGACTACGAGAAGCTCGGCGTCCGATTGAGCAACGGCCGATTCTATCCATTCGAGCTGCGGTTCACGCAGCTGGCCCCGCCAGTGCAGGGTCGCCATGGCGATGCCCCACCTGTCGATGGGGCTCCAGTCGATGCTGTATGTGGAGACATACTCGAAATCTCCGTAGGTGAAGGAGTAGTTCAGCGGAGCCAACACATCCTCGTAAGCCTCGAGCCCGTCCACCTTCTCAATGGCGAGCGCCCAGTCGTGATTGATTGCGTCATGATTGCCCACCGTCATGAAAACAGGCACATCGAATCGCTGCAGGCCTTCCCATGCGTTCGGGTATTCATTGGTGTAGAGGATTCCGAATACGATATCCCCGGTCAGTATAACGAATTCGGGATCGATGATATTCACAACGTCGATCATCTTGTTGATGAACCTGTACTGCATGGTTTCGTACATGTTTCCCAGCAATCCGCGCGGGTCGTCGAAATGGATGTCCGTGACATGAACGATTTTGTAATGATCCTTGATGCGATCGATGATCTTTACGGCGTTCGGCTGGGTGTCGAAGATGTAATCCTTGCCCGAGACGACCGATACCGAAAGGTCGAAGAGATCTTCAGGGAGATCGGCAGGGACATCCACATGCAGCAGGTAATACGGTTCGCGGACCTGGATCTTTTCAATATCGAGAACCGTCTCGAAGAAAACATCGTCCTTCGATTTTCGCAGCGTTACTGTCCAGTCCGTGTATTCGTCGCCTATGGGAAGCAGGCCGTAAGCGGAAACGTCGAACAGTACTGTAGCTTTGTTTCCGTTGTCCCTTATCCAGAAGGCGGGCATGCCGAAAACCGGGTCCTGGATGCAGTTGATTCGCGGTTCGACGAAGTCCAGGCCCGCATCGAGATGAATCGGGCGGGCGATGTTGGCCCCGGCCGGCAGAAAAACCGCCGCCGCAAGTGTGAGTATCAGGATGTGCAGTATCGTTTTCATTGGTGTACCTCCGTCAGAAGCCGTTCTATTTGAAGTCGAGAAGCTCAATTTCGAAAATCAGGGTGGCATTCGGCGGGATCACGCCGCCCGCGCCCCTCGCCCCGTATCCCAGGTCGGGAGGGATAATCAGTTTCCTCTTTCCACCGATCTTCATGGTTGCGACACCCTCGTCCCATCCCTTGATTACTCTCCCCAGCCCGAGATAAAACTCGAATGGTGAGCCGCGATCGAGAGAGCTGTCGAACTTGGTGCCGTTTTCGAGCCATCCCGTGTAATGGACACTCACCTTGTCGCCTTTTTTCGGTGAGCCGCCCGTTCCGGGAACCAGGTCGATGATTTGTAATCCGGATACCGTGGTGATGGTTTCACCGGTTTCAGGTTTTGCGTCCATGTTCACATCCTTACCTTTTCCATTGCAGCCGAAAATGAATGCCGCGATCAGCGCCGCGGACAGAATAACCATGGAATATCGAAGCATCAACAATACCTCCTTGCGCCTTCTATTTCGATTCCGCGAATGAAGCTGACGACCGCTTCGTGTTCGCAGCTTATCCGCGGTTTTGGGAGGCCGCGCCCGCTTCTTCAGCAGGCGCGGCCGAGCCCGGTATTCCCGCGTCGGGTGAATTATTCGGTAACCTCTATATCGAAACTGTCCGTCGAGAACACGGTTCCGGGGTAATCTCCGGCATTGCCGGTATAGGTGTATACGCCGAGCGGAGCGCTGACCGGCACCGGGATATCGAAATGCTGCGATACCGTCTGGCCTGCGGCCAGGGTTACCGCCTGGGGACCCAGGTGAGGGTTCCCGGGGTACGCCTGACCGTTCGGCAGGGTCAGCTCTGTCCATGCGTCCACGGTTTCCGGTTCATCGCCCGTGTTTTCGAGCTGGAACGTAAGGCCGGCGGTTCCTCCGCGGGGGACGGAAACTTCATCCGGCGTCAGGGTCACGACCACCGCTCCTCCCGATCCGGTCACAAGGACGTCGTCGATGTACCAGCCCTCCTCGGTCACGTATCCGTCGGTTCCGAACCTGAAGCGGACCTGGACGATGCCCGACCATGCCGAGAGCTCGAAAGTTTCCTGTTTCCAGGTATGGGAACCGCTGAAGCAAGGGGTATCCGGTTCGAAGGGGCTTGCGGGGTTGTCGGTGATTTTATAGGGATATCCTCCGACGGGCGTTATCTGGGTCCAGGTTGCGCCGCCGTCGTCGGATATTTCCACTATGGCGCCGTCCCATGCGTATATGCCGGAGTCGAGCTCGGCGTCCATCCAGTGGTAGAAGGTAAGAACCGCACCGATGGGAAGCGCCATCAGCGGGGTCACGAGCCCGGAATCGTCGTAGTCGTCGTAGTCGGCGCCGCCCGCGCCGCCGCACTTCCAGCTGTAGCTGCCCGAGTAGCGGCGGTAGGTTTCCATGTGCCACTCGTCGTTGTAGCCCTGGGTGACCTCGTAGTGGGTCCAGTCGCCCTGGCCGTCTTCCATGTCGTCGAAGAATCCGGCCGTGAGTATCGTGAGTTCCATCTCGTCGGTGAAAGGGTAGCCTTCTTCCGACAGCATATCGAGGGTCAGCGTGGCTTTATACGATTCGGGCACCGTGGGAGAGATGTCGAGCTCGAAGAGGGGATAGGAGTCGGCGTAACCGCCGGGCGCCACGTCCCCGAAGCTCGAACCCGCCTGGGTTATGGTGACGTAAGGATCGCCGCCGGCGCTCAGCACTCCGTCGATGCCGTGAGCGGTGCCGGAGCCGTCGTTGTAGACCGTAATCGACAGGGAGATCGATTCACCCGGCTCTGCGACGCCGTTCCCGTTGCCGCCGGGCAGGGGATCGCTCACGGAGAAGTCGTATATCGACACCGCGGGCGCTTTAACACTCAGGGAGATGGGGGATATCCAGCTGCCCGATGCGTTATCCTCGACCTGGAGTTCGAACTGGATGGCGTGTCCGTCGGGGCAGTCGAGGGCTACGGAGAAATCGTAATCATCCCCGCAGAAAGTCGAATCGCCCGGCCCAAGGTCGCCGAACGTCTCGTAATCGTCGGTGAGCGTGACATACGGGTCGGTGGAGAGGAGCCATCCCACCACGCCGTCGGCGCCGATCATGCCCCAGTTTTTCACTTCCACGGGAAGCTCGATCGATTCACCGGGGTTTACGTCGCCGTCGCCGTTGCCCGACGAGGTGCCGCTGTCGTCGTCGTCCACGATCCACGATTTCACGGATACATATGCTTCATCCGAGATCGGCATCGCGAAACCGCGGTAGGCTACCACGTTGTGAGCGGTTGCGGTTACGTGGAGGGTATCCATGTTCGCCACGGTCACGGTCAACCTTGCGAATCCTGCGGCGTCGGTGAAGGCTCTCGCGTATTCGCCACCCTCTCCCGTCTGCATCGCGCAGACGAGGGCGTCCTCAACCGGGGAGCCTCCCGCCGAAACGGTCACGTCGAGGAAGCTGGTTCCGAGGGGAACCGCGGCCGAGTGCTCCACCGACGCGTCGGCCGGCATCGCCGTCCACATCTCCATGGCCGGATCGCCAAAGTAATGGAACATCTCGAACTCGCAGCGGCTGGTCGTTTCATCGGGCGTCCACGGGTACGGAGGGCATCCGCCGGGTTCGATGTATTTATCGTACATCCACCATTTCCCGAAGTCCATCACGGCGCCCATCCTCCAGACGGGGTCGTCGATCGGGTTGGCGTATCCGACGCCGGGGTAGTCGGGGTCCATCCCCGGCCACATGGCGTCGTAGAAGCCCTTGGTCAGCTCGTCGTTGTAGCCCGAATAGCTGACCCGGGTGGAGCCGATATTGCCGACGCCGCCCTCGCCCGAGGCCCGGGTCACTTCCTCGCCGAAGCATTCATAGTTGCCGCTCTGCGAATCCGTTTCGCCGTCGAACCATCCGGAGTTGCAGTGGATGCTGAGGAATATCGGGAGCTTCCAGCCGTTGTTCATCTGCGACACGTGGGAGGTGTAGAGGGCGGGATGGGACCATCCGCAGTAGCTTCCGCCGTAGTTGCGGGAGTCGCCGTGGTCGCGATGGCCGGCGATGATGACGCCGTCCTCAATGGCGTTGAGGCAGCCGGTGGTGGAGCCGGGCGGGCTGCCGCCTTGGTACTGACGGTCGATATCGTAGCCGATGCCGTTGAGGTAATCGTAAACGAATTCCGAAGTGGTAATGAAAAACCGGCCGGATTCGTTGTATGCGGCGAGGAGAAGGCGGTTGAACCAGTTGGTGGAGCGGTCGGGCTGCAGCTCGTAGCCGAGTATCTTCTGCGTGATGACGCCGAGCTCGGAGCTGTTTTCAACCGAGATACGGCCCGAGTGGATGTCGGGGAAATAGTCGCCTCCGTCGATGGCGACGTACCAGAGGTCGGTTCCCGTCTTGCTGCCGTGGTAAGGATGATTGTACAGGTAGTTGACCGGGACATCGTCCGCGTCCCCTACTAGCAGGAGGAAGGAGGGGGGCGTGTCCCAGTTGTAATAGGCGTCGGAAACGTAGGAGCGGATGGCCGCCGAAGTGGATCCTATCTGGGAGAGGGGAGTCACCTTGGTGGTGAGTCCGGTCCTGTGACGCCAGGCCGCGAGGGTCTCGATTCCGGGGACGAACTCGTCGGCCGCGATGATGAGCAGGTCGCAGCCGGCTTCCCTGCCGCCGTTTCCGCCGGCCGGGGCTTTCCGCCATTCCGGGGCGGCGCCCAGGATATCCGCGTTCGCCAGGAAGCTCTGGTAGAAAGGCTCCCACCAGGGGGAGCGGAACCGGGGGGCGAGAATCTCGATGCCCTCTTCAGCGCCGTCGAAGGTTACGGATACCGAGAAGCGGGTCGCCACGGTAAGGCGTCGAAGGGCGGGTTCGTAACTGACGGGGCAGACGGTCAGAAGGGTTATATCGCATCCGCGGACCGTCCAGGGTTCCTTCAGCTCGCACTGGACGGCGGGATATGGGGTCGACCCGGCGTAGAGGGATGAATTCATCACAGCGGCGGGTCTGTCGGCCCCGACCACTTCGGGCCAGGGGGGCTGGTGGGGAGCTACGTCGAAGCCGTCGATGACCGTCTGGTCGAGAATCTGGAATGTTACGGATGGAACTGCTCCCGGCGGCACCGCGAGATACCATCCGAGAGTCGGCAGGGCGGGAGCGCCCTCCGTGGCCAGGTGTCCTCCGCCCGGAAAGGAAAGAGTAGTCCAGGAACGGTTCCCGACCACGGTTTCCCGCGCTTCCATCCCTCCCAGGGAAACTTCCGCCTCAAAGCGTGTATGTCCGGAGAATACGGGGTCGAGGGTCACCTTTCCGGATGCGCCGCCGGAGAAGGGTATCCATCTCGTTCCGGCCTGCGGATCCGGGGCGGCAACGACCGGTCCCGCGGTGAGCCACACCGAGGTGACGGTCGCGAGTATCAGCACAATAGCGAAAAGACCAGTTTTCGATTTCATTTTCTCACTCCCCTGTTTAACGATCCCGGGTCGCCGCGGCATGCCGCGCGCCATCCACCCGAAGCCGCTGCTGAAAAGCTGCATGCCATCTACCCGAAGCCGCCGCTGAAAAGCTGCGTGCCGTCGACTGAATCGAATCTCGCGATTTTCCGGCCCGCCGTGCAGGCAAGCCGAATAGTTTCAAGCCGCTCCGGAATAGTTTCAGCCTTTACAAAAAAGCGAAACGCCGCCGGAGTATCGACTTTGCAAAAGTATAAAATGGACTCCGCATAATCGCAAGCCGCCATTATTTTTACGCGGCGGCGAAAATGCTGAGTTTTACCACAGTCAAAATCAGGGAGAATACTCCAGCGCCGGTCCCGACATTTCAAAGCGGGACTCTTCCGATATTATTAAACAGTAGGAAATATGAAGCATTCATCGTCTTAACTGTGAGGGAGGAATCGGGGTGATTTCCAGTGGCGCTGTTTTAATGAACGCGAAGAGCGCAGGGAGTTCTTGGCGTTCATTAAACGGTTCGAAGTTTCCACGGCCGGGGTCATCAGGGGTGGTAAACTGGATCTGTTTCCTTTCTCTCCTTCTTTTTACCCACATGGGTAAAATCGGTTGGTCGGTGACTATCCGCTATGAAGTAAGAGTGACCATGGGCGTGGTGGAGATGGGATCGACCCGCGATTTCAGGGGATAGATGGAGCAGGCCGGGATTCAGGTAAAGTGGGACCGGTTTGCGGACGATGTTGCCCGAATCATTGAGGTACCAGCCCTGGTCGAACTCGAAGGCGCCCATGTCGCGACGGGCGCCCCCCCAGGGGATATTAGGGGTTTCTGGGTTCCCGGTGTCGATGCAGGGGGAACCTTCGAGGAGCGAGTAGTCACCGCCGCCAGCGAACATGGCCGGCAGGTCGATGTTTCCTTCGCCCTGCCAGCCGCCCTCAATATTCGAATAGGTCAAGACCGGCGCGTCGCCGGTATACTCGATCGAGGTTGCAGTATTGCCGCGGACGATGCTGTTTACGAGATTCACATCCGAGGAGGACGAATATATGCCGCCTCCCTTGTACTCGGCGGTATTATCGACAATGGTGCAGCCGGCACCGTTCAGAGCGCCGTAGTAGACTCGCAATCCTCCGCCATACCTGGTACCGCAACCGGTTACCAGGCAGTTTTCCAGTAGAATCCCCGACGACTTGCAGTGTATACCTCCTCCGCTCGTGGTGGCCCCGCAGTTCTCCATGGTGCATCCGGTTACCAGGGGCGATGCCTGAGTGCAGTAGATGCCGCCGCCCTGATTGCTGCTGTATCCGTTCCTGATTTCGAAACCTTTAAGCCGGGAGTTCGGGGTTTCGCCGGACTCGAATACAAACCCTCTTCCCAGACCTTCGCAGTCGATTATGGTTTCCGTATGTGGATATTCCGACATCACGGTAATGGCCCGCCCGAGGAAATCGATGTCGCGGTTCCCTTCGCCGGTGAAAGTGCCGGGAGCAACAAGAACGGTGTCGCCCTCGATGGATACATTTATGGCGGCCTGGATCGTGGGGAAATTACCGGGAACGCGAATGACGCCGTGTAAATAGACGTAAAGGGTCACCGGTAATTCGAGGAGGGGCTGCCATGGGTCGCTCGAAGCCAGACTGAGCGTGTCGTAGTAAGATCCTACCGCCAGCCCGGCGGTTTCGTAATGGAGCAGAATCGTAACGGTGTCGCCCGGTGCGAGCACACCCTCCACGGGGCCTTCGAGATGAAGCCATTCGCCCGAAAAAGAATCGAAGGAATACTCGAGGTCGCGCCTGCCGTAGTTCCAGGCGGACAGGGTGTCTACCGGGCTTTCCCCGCCGAAGAGTCCGGCATTCTGAAAGACCGAGTCGGATACGGCTATTCGGGGACTCACTATGTAGAACATAGGAATCCTGGGCGGATCTCCGTTAAACTCTAAAGCGCCTATATCGTAAGCCGCGCCGTGGCGGTAGTAGCCCAGCCCGGGATCGAATCCGGCGTCGATACATGGTGAACCCTCGGGAAGATGATACACGCCGACGCGCGAAACTTCGGGATCGACGAAGATGCTGCCCTCGCCTGGGTAGAGCACGTCGCCTTCCGTGTTGTTCCAGAAGCAGTTATGATGGTGATCGCACGACTCTGGTACGTTGAGACCCCATCCCGAGAAAGTGTTCATCACGATGTTGTTTGCTATATCGCCGCCGCGCCCGGCATGGGCCACGGCGCCTCCGCAGCCGGCCTCCTCTTCGAAGTCGTAGGCTCCGTTGCCGTCGAACACATTGTTGTAAATTATTGCCTGGGCGTTGCCGTAAGTGCCCCAGTCGTATATGGCGCCGCCGATACCTCTTCCCCATTCATCGCCGGCCGAGTTCTCGAGAAAGATATTGTGATGGATTACGGGACGGGTCAGAGAGCCGGCAACAACGGATATTGCTCCGCCGTACAGTGCTTTATTCTGATAAAATAAATTGTGTTTAACTACAGGTGAGCAGCCGTATATCATTATGGCTCCACCTCTGCATTCGGTACCGTTTTTATTTGGTCTTGTACTGATATTGGAGAAAAAGGAATTAAAGGCAGACAAGAAGTCAGATGATTTATCAATATTCAGAGCACCACCTGAACCACCCCAGTAGTCACTTGAACCGAATGATTCGTTTTCACGAAAGGTACATCCCGTTACCCTGCCTGTACACCCCCAAATGTTGAACCCGCCGCAATAACCAGCCTTGTTTAAAGTAATAATACAATTCTCAATTACTATTACCCCATCCAGGAAATAACCGCCACCTCCTCCACCAAGTTTATCGATCGGGTCTCCTACAATATTGTCAGTGATGACACAATTCCTTATTCTGGCCCCGGAATTTTCGAGATAGATTCCACCTCCACGTATCCAATTCCCATGATGTGAGCCTGTTCCATTCCTTATCGTGAATCCGTCGAGTTCATTGGTGGTATTACCTCCATCCAGGAACCTCACCACGCTGCCATGACCCTCACCATCTATCACCGTGACCTCGGGTCCGTCCGTGCTCTTGAGACAGACAGCTTTACCCTCCAAGGTGATGTGTTCGAAGTAGGTGCCGGGAGCCACAAGGATCGTGTCGCCGTCTTCGGCAGCGTCGATTCTCGGCTGGATCGCCAGCCTGCCTTTACTTCTGAACACCAGATCCCCTGGAAGTCCGGTGGAACCTGTAGAGTCATCCTCAATAGTGGGAGCGGTTTTTGCAAATAATGTCCCGGTAAGCAGCAGGATGCTCGATAATGTTAATGAGATTTTGAAAAGTAGTCTCATCGGTGTGAATTTAAGCTATTGATTCCTACCCTCGAGCAAGCCACTCACCTTGCTGATGAACTCTGCCGCCGCTGAAGTCGCTTGTTCCGCCCCGGGTTTCGAGAAATCCAGTGCATAATCAGCCTGTTCTCGAAGCGATTTCACGTCCTCGAACCTCTTAAGGTAAGATTCTTCCAATCTCCCCGTTTTAATAAAGAGGGTTTCGATCGCAACAGCCAGGCAGTAGTGACTTCGCTCCCGGAAACCCTCGTTGTAGAGCAGCGCGCGCAACGAGTGGAACATTGAGTAGTAAGCTTGAATTGTCGCCCATTTGTACCGGCCGGCTCGAAAGCTCTCCCGAGCGTCCTCAAGATCCTGCCTGGCGGCGCCAAGCTCCTTGTTCGTCAAACCGGTAGCGTCGGCGTTCCGGTAGATCTGGCGACGCTCGATACAATGCTCGAATCTTTTATTCATATCTATCCTTACGGTACAGGACTATTCCCTTGTTTACTTCATTATAAAACACCGGATCGCTCTTTTCAAACGCCATCAATTCATCCAACCGAACTATCACCGGCCGTATCTCTTTGTAATACTCGCGGCCGAACTTGAATAGACTTTCTGTCGCTTTGTCGGGATGCGACGTGACTATGAGTAGATCCACATCACTTTTCTCGAGATATTCGCCGGTAGCCGAGCTTCCGTACAGTATGATCCTTGCGGCTGATTCCCCGAGTTCATGGATCAATGGTTCAAGACCGGTCACAAGTGTAAGAATTTTGTATTGGCGAACCAGGAAGTGAGACTCATCAAGCCGGTAAAAAACCATTCTCCCGATTCGTTCCGAGGTAAGCGCACCTTCGGCTTCGAGAAGTGTCAGAGCCCTGTGGGCGGCTCCGAAGCTGATACCGGCGAGCCTCGCTAATTCCCTCTCGTGGCAGCTTCTGTCCGGCCTGCCGCAGAAAAATGCAAGTGTTCTCTGAATCGTAGTAGAGATCAGATGTTCTTTGAGCATTTCGGCACCTCGTTCAATATATTGAGCATATACACAATCTATTGAGCAATCCTGGTTCCGTCAAGAGAAATCAGGCCCGAAGTCCCGAAATACAACTTGGTTATTCCGATTTTCTGGCTTCGCCGATCCGGGTGCAGCAGTTTAACGAGTTGGATATACTGATTTGACGGGGACCTGATTCGGGATAACAAGGGATCTATTGGCCCAGTAGGGGTTCCCGTTTAGAAGGAGAGGTTTACGGACGATGTTGCCCGAATCATCGAGGTACCAGCCCTGGTCGAACTCGAAAGCGCCCATGTCGCGTCTCGAGCCGCCCCAGGGGATATTCGGGGTTTCGGGGTTCCCGGTGTCGATGCAGGGGGAGCCTTCAAGGAGCGAGTAGTCGCCGCCGCCCGCGAACATGGCCGGCAGATCGATGTTGCTTTGGCCCGCCCAGCCGCCCTCTATGTTCGTGAATGTGACTAAGGGCATGTCTCCGTAATAATCTATTGAAGTAGTTGTGTTACCCCGAACGATACTGTTCGAAATATTCAAGTTCGAGATGTATGAGTAAAATCCGCCGCCTTTGTATTCAGCGGAGTTATCCACTATGGTGCAGTTCATTGCGCTGAGTGTTGTGGAGTAAATCCTTACTCCTCCACCGTTGCCTGCACTGCAGCCGGAAATGAGACAATTCCCGACTATGGGCGAGCCATTCTTACAGTAGAGGCCTCCTCCTGTACCGGCATCGCAATTCTCGATATTACATTCGAGTATTAAAGGTGATGATTCGAAGCAGTAGATCCCGCCCCCCCTGAGTTTGTGATACCCGTTCCTGATGATGAAGCCCTGGAGCCGGGAATCAGCAGTTTCATCTGATTCGAATAGAAAACCTCTTCCCAGATTTTCACAATCGATGATGGTTTCCGTATGCGGATACTCCGACATCACGGTGATAGCTCGTCCAAGGAAATCGATGTCCCGGTTGCCCTCGCCGGTGAATGTGCCGGGAGCGACGAGTACCGTGTCGCCGTCTATGGTTACATCAATGGCGGACTGGATCGTCGGCATTATATCCGGAACCCGGATTATCCCGTGCGAATAGACATTCAACGCTACCGGAATTTCGAGAAGGGGGCGCCACGGATCGCTCGATACCAGGTTGAGAGTGTCGGCGTACGAGCCATCCTCGAGACCGGAGGTTTCATAATGGAGCAGGAGCATAACAGTGTCGCCGGGTTCGAGTACACCCTCCAAAGGGCCTTCGAGTAAAAGCCATTCACCGGCGGATGCCTCGAACGAATACTCCAGGTCCCGAACGCCGTAGTTCCAGGCAAAAAGAGAATCGACCGGACTTTCCCCGCCCGCGAGACCTGTTTCCCGGAAGGCCGAGTCGGATACGGCTATTCGGGGGCTCACCATGTTATACCAAGGAAGCACCGGCCGATCTCCGCAATGCTCGAAAGCGCCAATATCGAATTCAGCGCCGCATTTGAGCTCACCGAGATCGGCATCCCATCCGGCGTCGATGCAGGGCGAACCCGGCGGAAGACGGTAATACGACGCTCGTGACACATCAGGGTCGATGAAAATGCTGCCTTCTCCGGGGTAAAGCACATCTCCGTCCGCGTTGTTCCAGAAACAGTTATGGTGATGATCGCACGATTCGGGCACGTTCAGCCCCCTGCCCGAGAAAGTGTTCATCACGATGTTGTTCGCGATATCGCCTCCCCGCCCGGCATGAGCCACGGCGCCTCCGCATCCGTTCTCTTCTCCGAAGTCGTGCGCTCCGTTGCCGTCGAACACGTTGTTATAGATCAGCGCCTGGGCGTTGCCGTAGGTGCCCCAATCGTAGATGGCCCCGCCTACACCTTTGCCCCATTCATCCCCGGCCGAGTTTTCGAGAAAGATGTTGTGGTGGATTACGGGAATCGTCAGTGTAGCATCTGAGATTACGGCGATAGCTCCCCCATAGGATGCCTTATTCCGGTAAAACAAATTCTTATTTATTTCAGGAGAGCAACCAGATATATAAATCGCACCTCCTCTACCTTCAGTAATAAACTCATCATGTCTTGTAGCTTGATTAAATCCGAAATAGTTGGATGAACAAGCTGAATTGATGACATCCATTAAAATAACCGCACCGCCTGAGCCACCCCACTGATTATCCGTACCGAAAGTTTCATTACATAAGAAGGTGCAATCCGTAATCCTGCATAAACCTCCTCTAATATCCAATCCACCTACAGTTCCTGCTTTGTTCCCAGTAATAGTACAATTGTCTATTATGACGGTGCTTTCGGTAAAATATCCACCTCCACCACGACTTTTCCGTCCCAATGGATCTCCTATTATGTTATCGATGATAATACAATACTTGATTGTTGCTCCGGAATCGAGAGCACGGATTCCACCTCCGACGAATCTATCACCTTCTTTTGTTCCTCCCCCATTTCGTAATGTGAATCCATCAAGAATACTTGTTGTATCACCCCCATCCGGGAACATCACTACGCTGCCGTAGCCCTCTCCGTCAATCACTGTGACTTTGGGGCCGTCAGTACTTTTCAAGCAAACTGCTTTGCCTTTGAAATTGATGTGCTCGAAATAGGTTCCGGGCTCGACAGGGATAGTATCGCCGTCGGCTGCAGCATCCAGGCGCTGCTGGATTGTCAGCCTGCCTTTGCTTCTGAACCGCAGGTCTCCAGGAAGCCCTGTGGAACCTGCGGGATCATCCGAAGGACCGGGGGAGGTCGCACCCGGGCATGTTTCAAAACAAAGAAGAGCGACTAAAATTATGAAACATAAAGCCGATGCGAACATCCCCGGTGAAATGCACTGATTTCTGCTGCAAGAAGCGGTAACCACGCTTATTCTCCGCATACGAAGGGATCAGTCGTCTCAGGAGGTGGATCCGGACCCGGCTTTTTCGACCAGGTAGACCCGTCTCCAAGCTCCACCTGGATATACCCGTTCATGTCGCGGATGAAATCGTGTAGCTCGATATACTGCTCATCAGTTCCGGAAGACTCCCATGATTCCATGCATTTCGGATTGACTATTCCCCAGTTTTCACTTTCGGGTGTTGGATCACCGGTTTCACCATCAAATCCAGAATCGTAGAAGCTGTGCCACGAATAACCGAGGATGAAATAGTAATCGAGCGGCGGTTCGCCGTACTGCTCCGGGTAGAATGATGCGGATGTGACGAGATGGTAATCGTCGCCGCGGCCCGTTTCTTCCGCGGTTTCCGGGGGTCTTTGCAGAAGCCCGGTCTCGGTGTAACTGTATCTATAAGGATGGTAACAGTCTTCATCTCCTAGATTGATGATGCAGTTATCCATATCTCCGTGGGGAAACGGTGCGCAATCGTACCAGCGTTCCCCCGGATCAGGTTCTTCAATTCTAGGGCAGGGTGGACCATAACCCTCTTCATCCCAGTTGAAATCCCACTCCTTTTCCCAGTCGGCATGGGAAGTGTATGATGCGGTCATGAATGGAAGTTCCCTGAGATCATTATCCAGGAAAAAACCGAAAGCATCGCAGAGGTTGCAGAAGAAGGTGTGGTAGGTGGAACCTTCGCCATCTCCTTCATCCTCATTCGAGGGCAGGATGGGATAGAACTGTGTATTTATATAGGAGATAATATCTTTTTCTTCATCTTCGAAGACGTGTCCTTTGGCTTTCGACATTTCTTCGAATACAGGGTAGAACTGTTGCATACCCTTAAAACCATCCTCAGTACCGCCTTCGCGGAACCAGTTGAAGTTGGCGGAAGAGATCAGGTGACAGCCGTCGAAGAACCTGATCGCATCAATTACGAGCGGATAATAGTGGGCGGCCATTATCCTGGTGAATTCCGCTGCGTCATCGGTAGTCAATTTGCAGCCCAGATCATGTTCGGTGGTTTTCAACCAGGTTGATAAATCGTCATTATTATCCTTTGTAATACCGTTGGGATATGACGTTTTCAAACAATCGTAACAAAAAGGATTAGGCATCTTCTCGAGGGATGCGAAATCTTCGTACCTGGGATCCGGCATATCCCCCTCCATGAATCTACTTATTAAAAACTGGCTGTAAGAGGATGTCTGGTTCCATTGTGCTATCGGATCTTCATACTTGGCGAAATAATGCTCTTTCATCGCTTTGGCGAATACCGAACGACCGGCCGGGATTTCATCGCCTGTGCTGTCCTGGCACAGGATACGCCTGATCCAGGGTCTGTATTCACCGGAGTAACTCGATGTTCCATCTATCGAATAGGCCCACTGAAGATCGTCTGACAAAGCGTACGAAATCAGCGACTTCCACTCTCTCATTCCTTCTGGTTTATGGCAGACGAAATAATCCGGTATTTTAAGAGTTGGAACACCCTGGTGTTCTTCAACCATGGGATCAGGCACCTGGGCGTATATCCACCTGCCGTCGCACTCGTTGCCGGCTTCAGGCTCGGTTCCGTCTGATAGAACAAGGAAGCCCATAACATACAAGCGCTGTTCGAAATACTCATTCCAGATATCCGGCAGCATATCCTCGAGAATTTCGTTATAGTCGTATGGAGTCACCGGGTAAAGATACATTACGAAGGGGAAGTAAGTCTGAGGATAGTCTCCCGCATTATTTTGGTGATAGGTGGGTAATTCGAGATTCACTCTTCTAACCAACTCGGCATTGCCTGCAACATTGTAATGACTGAAATCATCGGGAGGTGCGTTTTCAGCACAGTCGCAACCGTAGTTGAGATACACTGGATAGTTATACCCATGCAGCATTGCCGCGTGGTTCAACCACTTGTCTTCACCTCCTGAATTGATGTGCGTCAACCATCCCGCAATAGTATTCATGTTGATGTCGATAAGGAATTTTACCTGGTCTTCGATCCAGGCAAGCGGACCGGGGTAACCGTCGCCGCCCGGCCAGGCATTTCCGTGCGCCTGCAGATACGCCGAGCTTTGAAGGCCGTTCATTCCGAGAGCAACGAAAGGGGAGTGTTCTGTATAAGGATTGGTCATCCTGTACTTGACAAAGGCACCGACTTCTTCAACCTTTTCGATTTGGAAGCAATCGTCGATGCTGTCAACATATTCGATAGCGATGCCGGGGCTCACCCCCCCTGTGAGGAATATCAGACAGGCGGCCACTGAAGCGGACAACAGATCTCTTCTCATCTCCATCCTCCTTTTGCTGAAAACAAATAACTTAAACTACCGATTGTTATTTGAATTATACGGCAGGGAACAGAACAGATCAAGCACAAATCATCAAAGGCTTTTTGTTTTTCAACGCAATAACAAACAAATAGAAAGGCATGTCTTCCTGAGCCTTGGCGACCTCAGTGGCTTTGGTTCCGCGGGGGTGAGGGTCGAGGAGGGGCTTCAGCTGAGAATCATTTTCCCTGCAGGATATTTCGCAGCCATTCCGGGAAAAGCCGCCATGGAAGCGCGGCGTTATTGTGGGGCAGTTGCGCGGTCTCTTTTATCCTGCAGACCAGCAATCCGGTTTCGGCGGCGCGATCACCGGCAAGCGCTTTAAGGCGTTGGAGAGGCCGACAGTGGCCTGGTAGAGGAGTACCGGTCATCTTTATCTCGACGGGGTGCAGTTTACCTCCGGCCTGGATCAGTAAATCCGTTTCAAGACCGTCGTGGGATCGCCAGAAAAAAATGTCGGGGCGTCTGCCCGAGAGGGCGAAGACTTTCAGGGCTTCGCTCACTATGAAGCCTTCGAACAACGCTCCGCCCATGGCGCCGGAAAGAGCCGCGCCAGGGCCGGGCTGCCGGGTCAGATAGGTTACGATCGCCGGATCCAGAAAATAGATTTTCGGCGATTTAACGAGGCGTTTGCCGAGATTTTCGAAGTATGGCCGCAACAAAAAAACTACGTATGATGCCTGCAGAAGCCCGATCCAGGCTTTGATTGTCGGTTTGGAGATGCCGCATCTTCTCGACAGCGAGGCCATGTTGAGCTCCTGCCCGTGGTACGCCGCCAGCATACTCAGAAAAAATTCGAATGTAGCCAGATCCTGGATGTTCGCCATTTGACGCACATCACGCTGAACATATGTTTCAAGATATGCCTTGAGCCAGAAGTCTCTACGTTCATGGTGCAGAGCAGGTTCGGGATAACATCCGTTCCAGACCATGTCCGCCAGGGCGTCTCTCCCACCGGCGCATAACTCCGTTACCGAAAAAGGCAGCAGGTCGAAAAGGGCGATCCTGCCGGCCAGAGACTCGGTAACATTTTTCATCACCTGGAATTGCTGTGAACCGGTCAGAAGCCAGCGCCCGTTTCGAGCCCGCTCCCGGTCAATGCGCACCTTGAGGTAGGGAAGAATTTCAGGAACATACTGTAATTCATCCAGTATTACCGGCTTGTCTTCGAACCGGTCGAGAAACCCGTTGGGATCCTCTCTCGCAAAGGCCCGCTCCAGGGGATCATCGAAACTCGCATAAGCAAAGTGGGAGCCGAATTCCTCCTTGAGAAAAGTCGTTTTCCCCGATTGTCTGGGCCCCGTCAGAAGAACCGATGGGAACATCGTCAGGGCCCGGGTAACAGCGTCTTTTATGCCCCTTGGAACATACATGATCTTACCTCTTTGACAAAAATAAAAGCACATTTTACTTCTGTCAATTATTTTTATGCGCCAGCATAAAATCCAAATCTTACTTCATGTCAAAATAGGGAGGAATATTCCACGGGCAATCCAGACATTTCTTATGGATTCCAACCCGCCCCGTCGCCGAGCGACAGGAGGTAGGAGCGGAAAAAATAAGCAGGAAAAGAACGAGCCAACGCACGGCTTTACTCCAGGCTATCCCGGTTCCGGACCCAGGATCAGGCAGGATCGGCCACTACGGAATAGAAGAATGTTCTGCCGATTTCAGATCCGGACCAGTAGAAACGCAGGGTCACTTCGTAGAAGCCGGGCGGAGCGTTTACCGGGACGGAAACAGGAACCGTTTCGGTTCTTTCTTCTCCTTCGGACAGAGGGACGGGGGTTCCATCATACAATATCCTGCTTCTCTGCATCGACCCGTCGAACTCCAGTTCGGCCTTGTCGAACAGAATCGTTTCTTCGCTGTTGTTCTTTATCCAGGCGGTGATGTGGATTGTGGAACCTGGTTCCGCGTATTCAGGAGCTTCGGTGACGATTACTTCGAAATCGGGAAGTTCGGTGTCTTTTTCGGTTCTGACTACATAGATATCCGGGTCTTCGACGCCGAAGGAAAAGGTCCGACCGGTGAATGCGAACCCGTGATCGGCGGTTTGGACGAGAGAGAGACCCGTATCGTATTCAGAACCACCGAAGAGCGCTTCCCAGATAATGTTCCCGCTCGGGTCGATCTTGAAGAGCCATGCGTCTTTATCTTCCGCCAGGTTTGCCTTTGTTCCGGCAATCGCATATCCGCCGTCTATTGTTTCAACGATTGAGTGGCATGTCTCATAACCCGCGCCGCCAATGACTTTTCCCCATTCCGTTCCGCCGTCTTCATCCATTTTAATCAGCCAGACATCCCAGGAAGAAGTTTCAGCCGAATAACGGTCGGCCGCAACCAGGAAGCCGCCGTCAGGTGTCTGGAGGAGAGCGCTTCCGAATTCGCCGTAAGACATAGTACCCAAGGTTTTGCTCCACTTGGTAACGCCGTCTTCGTCCGTTCTCACAACCCACACATCAGAGATATATGTATATTGTTGGAGATGATTGCCGACGACGCCGAATCCCCCATCCTCGAGAAGTATCGAATCAACAGGGATATTGTCGCCCGGAGGTCCGATTCCCCTGGTCCAGAGCTTGCTGCCTTCTGAATTGGTTCTGATCAGGTTGACATGGAACACCATCCATTCCAAATCAAAAAGGCCCTGCGTTAACAGGAAACCTCCATCCTGCGTCTGAACAAGTGTGTGTCCTTCAGCCTCATTTTCGGGTAAACCGAAGTCTCTGTGCCAGAGCTCGTTTCCATCGGCATCGATCTTGAGAAGCCGGGTATCGGTATCCCAGGTCGACCCATGATCGCCTGCAAGCGCGAAACCATTATCGTTCGTGCGCACCATGTCCCTGAAATAGTCGTAATACCCATGATCGACCGACTTATTCCACATTTCGGCGCCGTCGCCGTCGATTCTCATCACGTGGGGAGATGCGTTGCTGCCGGTAAAAATATTCAGCAGTATCGTGAATCCGCCGTCGGGGTTTTCCAGGATAACTTCCGGTTGATCATTAAAATTACCGCCATAGGTCGCCTCCCAGAGCAAATCCGGCGGCATTTCGCAGAAAACGGGCGTGCAGAAAGAAATAACCAGGATTGCTGTAATGCAGGCCAGACAAATCATAAGTCTCCCCTTTCAGGTTATCCTCGGATGATCCAGGTGTAGTTGATTAAAGTATAGCGGAACTTTCCTCGAAAGGCAAATTCAGCGAAGGGAAGCCGGAGACGGGAGCGGCATGCTGATTGCATGAATGGTCGACAGTCAGACGGTTCGATCGATCGGTTGAGCGATCGGCTGTGAGACGGATCCGTTGAGAGCCGGGCGCCGGGCGGTCAATTGGATAGGGTCGTCGACCGGTGTGGAAGTCGTCCGGCGGGCGGAGACGATTCCGGGATGTATGGTCACGAGTTGCCGAAAGAGGTCCAAGTCCGACCAGATAAGCAGTCTGTCAGCGTGCAATCCAGCGGCCCGATACAGGTTCGAGCAGAAAAGGAGTCTGTCCGCACAGGCCCTCGTTCCTCTCCGGTTCGAGCAGAAAGGGAGTCTGCCCGTACACTCCCGCGTGCCACTCCACGGCTGTCCGGGCCGCCGATGTGCGAATTCAAAAACGGGTAAGACGCAGTCCTGTGCAATTTCATTTCCGAGAGGACGTGGTTCACCGGGAAATATTGAATGACTCTACTTCGATCAGGTATCGATTTGTGAAAAAGATCCGGTTGAAAATCTTCCGGTTTTGCCAATTATTTCTCTTCTCAATTCTTCTTATCGCACCTCCGGGGCAAGGTCAGATTTTCACGGTGCGGTGTTTCGAGAACGAGGACGACATCTATGACGCGCTTGCAGGCGGAGAAATAGAATATGAACTCTATTCCGCCCTTCTCGAGCTCATGCGTGAAAAAATAGACCTGAACGGGAGAGACCTGTTCAGGCTGGAAGAGATACCAGGGGTGACACGTTTCGAAGTGGCGGCCATTGAAAAGCATAAGAAAAAAAACGGGCCGTTTCTTTCAGTTAAAGATCTCCGGCGGGTGGCGGGTCTGGATACCGCCCGGATCGCTGGCTTTGTGAGGGTGGGGAAACCGGGGGATGGACTGGGCGCACTGCGTCTCCGCATGAAGCTGTCGGCGGTGTCGTGCTTCGACCTGTCGGTGGAACCGGAGCGTGTCGATGAATACCGCGTCGAAACAAGGTTCGGCGGGGGCGGCAGGATCTACTGCAGCACGGAAATCCCCGAGGGTGGCGCTCCGGAGATCCTGCGGAGGTCGATCGAGATCCCCGGCCTTCCCTTGAACGGAAGGATCATCGCCGGAGATTTGCGGATCCGCCGGGGAGAGGGCCTGGTAATCGGCAAAGGCTCGCTCCTGCCGGCGGAGGAGCGTGTTTTCAACTCTGAATCCGAGCGGTATGTTTTCAGCCGCTCGGGAAACCTCAACGGGATCATGGCTGAATGGGAAAACCGGAATCTCAGCGGCACGGCTCTTTTCTCGATGAACCGGTTCGTCCGGCTTACGGATACTTTCACCGGTTCGGCGGTCGATATGAGCCTGACCCCGGATGCCGTCGCCGGTATCTGCGCTTCCAGGTCGGAAATCTCGTCTACTTCCGGCGGAGGAGCGTCCGTTCAGCATATGATCGGCGCCCACGCCGGGATAGAATTCCCGGAAAGTTCTTTTTTCGGAGAAGCTGCGATACTCATGGAGGAGCGGGCCTGGGGTGGAACCGGAGGATGCGACTTGGCCGTGAACCGGCTTCGATTTTTCCTGGATATCAGGAGATACAGCCCGCGGTTCGCCCCCTTCCATGGAGGCGGATACGCTCGTTCGGATGATACGGACTTTATCCTGTTCGGCGAGGAAGCGCCGGATTCGACGATGCCGGCCTTCCCGTCGGATCATGCCGGAGAAAAAGGGATCCGGTTCAAGTCCAGGTGCGGAGTGAGCGAGTCGCTGGAGCTGTTCTTTTCTCTCGATCAGTGGAAAGAGGACCTTAAAGGAGACAGTCACTATTACTCCGGTTGCGGCATTCGCTGGCATCCGAGCCCTGAGCTGGAAATCAGGCTGTCAGGCAAATGGCGGGAATTGAGAATGAAAACGGAGGGAAACCGGCTGGGATCATCGTCCGTCGAACTGCGCTGGAAACCGGACGAGAACGGTCCGCGATACGGATCGTTTCTCGTTTTCAAGGTGAGTTATCCTGAATTCGGAGCGCCATCCCGAAAATACGGCTACTGGTGGGCTCGCTTCGAAGATCTCCCAATCGGCCCTTTCCGGATCGGTGCGAGGCTGAAGGTGGCTTCAACCGATTTCAGCGACGACGGTGCATGGAAGGTTGAGTGGCGCCTGGAAGAAAAACTGACGCAGAAGAGAAAGTTCGCGATTTCCGCACGTTTAGGTCAAACCCTTTATCCGTATGAACCGGACGAAAAGAAAAGCGATTTGAACGTACGGCTGAAAACGACAGTATATCTCAGGTAGCCCGGCTCTCCGGATAAAAGAATAGACGGTTTAGGAGTACGTCTGAGAACGACCGGAAGCCCGAGGCCGCCTGGTCCGCCGGATAGATGGCTAGGCGATTTACGACGGTGCGTCCGAGAACGACGGCAAGCCTGATGGCCGCCTGGTCCGCCGGATAAAAAATACCGCGGACCGAGAGAGGCAACGGTCCGCGGGGGGTAATCCGCCATCCTCGACTCAGTCGAGGCTCGGGAGGATCTCGAAGTTGAAGGAGTCGGAGTCCCAGACCGTTGCTGGAAGTTCGCCCACATAACCCGACAGGGTCCAGTCGCCAGGCGGTGCGGTCGGCGGGACGCTGAAGCCGAGGTTCGCCTGTATCACCTGCCCGCCGGCAAGGGTGAGACCCGGGTATTCAGCCACCGTTACGGTGACTATACCGCTGGCCTCGAACCAGGCGTCGAAGCTGAGCGGACCCGCGGTGTTGTTCTCTCCTCTGACGGTAACGTTGAGGGTGCCGCCCTGATACACGAAGGTCGGCGGATTGATGAATTCGAAAGAAACGTCGGGTTGATCGGGAGTATAATAAACCCTGAGGGCGTTCATGTACGACCTGAGCTCGCCGGTTTCATACCCCGGGTAGCCGTCGAGCACCCGGTTGCCGCCTTCCGGATACCAGCCCCTGTTATAAAGACTGTTTCCGTCGTTGCCGACGAAGGAAAACTCGAGAATCAGGTTATCCGTCCCGTTGTAACCGAATCCTGAATCGAATTCGATGACGTTCCATTCCTTGTAATTCCACACAAGGTCAAGGGTGCTTCGGTACAGAACCGTTTCAGGAATGTTGCCCCCGTAGTTGTCTTCAAAATTGCTCGTGAACTGATTAAGGCCGGTGTGGCTCGCTAAAATATAGGAGTCGTTATAGGAACCGAAATAGTATGTCGAGCTGTTGCAGTAGAACGCGACCGAATCGATGGAGGCCGGGCCCGCCATCTCGTCTGCAAGTACCAGAACCTGGTACCGTCTCGTCCACCCTCAGGACCCGCAGAAAGGACGATTCAGTGTAAGGGTTCCGGATGCGCCGATTTCAACGTAATCCGCCGCAAGAACAGCCGGAATCAGCAGAAGCGCCGCTGCCAGGGCGGCATATTTTTTGACCATGGATTTCTCCTTCTTTAAAGTCGGCCGGGTCGCAATTACCTCCCGGCAGTGAAATTTCAGGCTGGAGCTTCCGGTATTTCATCCCGGAAGCGGTTTAATTATAACACAGGGAGGATTGTTGGTCAGTAAAGAACAGAAAAACGTGAAAGATCCTCCAGGCTTTCAGCAGCTGATTTGATTCAGGAGGTACATTGTTTCAGCAGCTATTATATTTCAGCAGCTGATTTGATTCAGGAGGTATATTGTTCCAGCAGCTATTCTTTTTCGGTAATTTGGATACGGTTGGGAAGTATCAAGAAAGCCCCGGCATCTTAATCTTCGATGTCTTGTTCCCTTCTGCCGGTTCGGCAGAAAAAATATTGAAAAAATATCAAAATATTCGAAGAGGGATTGTATCCTCGCCCCATTCTGAACGGCTTCATTAAAGTGCCTGCCATCGATTCTGTATGGCTTGGAACGCCTTTGACGGCAATTTTTCACCTGAAAGCTCCGTAAAACTCATCAGAAGGTCTTTATGTGTGATCACAACTCGTTAGAATATAACAAGTTGCGCGATCGGCCGACTTGACGGCCGCCACTATTTGTGATAAATTCGCCTTTCCGGGTGAAAATACACCGTATTTTCGTTTAACGAGATAGAAACTGGTGATGCATGTTTCACCCTCTGCAGGATAAAGAAGAAGGAAAGGGGTTTGCAAAATGAAGAGCGAAACCGGGCTGCACAAAATCGAAGTTCTGAAAAGGTTCGGGATCGGTGTGGAAACCATGCACCGGGGGGAAGCGGTCGCTGCTTTTTACCTGGCTGAGATCGACGACAGGCGGATTTGGGGGGAACTCGGTGACAGAATCGAGATAGACAAACCATTGTTCGAAAAAGCTCTTTGCGACGGTGCGGTTCACCGGGCCGGCGATAAGGGCGGCCCGGGGAGGGTAAAACGGTCGGTGAGTCGCGCCCTCAAAAAGAAAATATTATTGAGGGACGGAGGTGCGTGCCGAGTGCCGGGCTGTGGAAAAATGAGTTCTCTCCAGATTGATCATCCGATACCGCTATCTGCCGGCGGCGGCAATGGTCCTTCCAACCTGATATTGACCTGCA
>CAYMWF010000057.1:0-11909 GCA_964394085.1 uncultured Gemmatimonadota bacterium
CGTCGGGAGGGAACGTCGAACCTGGAAAAGGCCACATCCCTGGATGAAGTCGAACGAAGAAAATATTCTCATTCATGAAGGGAAGTCGAACCCTGGAAAAGGTTCACATTCTTGAATAAGGCCGAACTGGGGAAAAATCGTATCTCCATGAGTGGAGGTTGACCCGGAAATTTATTGATCTTTTGTGCGGCAGAGTATACGGATTGTGGAATTGATATAGATAAATTCAGCGGAGGTATTCATGCAGACCCTCAGACATGTTCTCGCGGATCAGGCCGGCTTCATCGAACTCGGTTCTTTTGTGCTGGACCTGGTTCTTGCCGCTATTTGCGCGATCATATTGAGTAAAATCTATACTCGTTGGGGAGATTCTTTTTCGAACCGAAGAAGATTCGCCGACAACTTTCTGATTGTCACGATTGCGACCACTTTTATCATCGCCGTGGTAAAATCATCACTGGCCCTGTCTCTGGGCCTGGTCGGCGCACTGTCGATTATCAGGTTCAGAACGGCCATCAAAGAACCTGAGGAGCTGGCGTATCTTTTCCTCGCCATCGGGCTTGGCGTAGGCTTCGGCGCGGACCAGCCCGTCATTTCGATTCTTGCGGCGGCATTCGTGATTTCTCTCATCTGGCTGAGACGGACACTCCGCAAGGGCGAAAAGAATGTCAATTTCCATCTGACCGTCGGCGGCCGCGGCTCCGGCGCTTTCAGCCTGGAAGATGTTGTCGACATTCTGAAACCCAGTTGCGTACAGTTGGAGCTCGTGCGGTTCGATGATACCGAGACAGCTTTCGAAGCTTCTTTTCAACTGGAATTCAAATCCTTCCCCGAACTCAACAAGGCCAAGTCAGCTTTGAAAGAATTATCCGAATCGATGGAAATCACGTTTTTAAGCAGCAGAGGTATCGGATAGCATGCGCCTTCTGGATGAACAGCCCCGCAGCCTCTGGGGCAGGCTCTTATATGGAACCACCGCGAAAAAGACGCTTCTGCTTCTTATCCTGATCTTCTTTTTCCTGATTATTCCGGCGGGTGCGCTGCTGATAAAAGGAACCGGACCCGGCGGGAAAGCATTCTTACATTCGGGCGGCGTCGGCGGCGCACTCAAGAGAAGCTCGGCGTATTTCTGTCGAACCTTCACGGGTAGAACGACGAGCATAGAAATCCCCTCCATGGACATAAGCATGAAGAAGGGAGCCTACCGAAAGATACTTGCCAAGCGTGAAGAATCGCTGGGGAAACCGATTTTCCTCACCGGACCCGACGATTACGTGCGCGCTTTCGTCAGGATAGGCGAAGACCTGTCCGAAGTCAGGATCAGGCTGAAAGGCGATTGGATTTCACAACTGGAACACAGCAGAAAATGGTCATTCCGTATCGAGGTAAAGGGAGACGATTCGATACTCGGGATGAAGCGTTTCTCTATTCATCACCCCAGGAGCAGGAATTATATAGGAGAATGGCTGTTTCACCGCGCCTTGAAAAGGTCAGGGATCATCGCCCTGAGATACGAATTTCTGGATGTCACCCTCAATAACCGGCACCTCGGAATCTACGCCATGGAGGAACACTTCGAAAAACGCCTCGTGGAGAACAACCGCAGGCGTGAGGGCCCGATTCTCCGCTTCAATGAAGACCTTGTATGGGAAGACGCCTATCTATTCCACGACGCCCCCCGCGAAAGCAAGGGAACCGGAACCCGGAGTTTCAGAGCCAGCAGCATCGATGCTTTCAATACAGGCCGGATACTGAACGATCCCGTTCTGTTCGAACAGTTTAAAACCGGCGCCAGCCTCCTCGAGGCCGTGCGGCTGGGACGTTTGAAAACGAGTGAGGCTTTCGACGTCGGGCTGATGGCGGACTACCTGGCCATGCTGGATCTATTCGGCGGCAAGCACGCCATTTCTTTCTTGAATCTGAGGTTCTATTACAACCCGGTAACCTCTCTACTGGAGCCGATCGGTTTCGACGCGAATGCCGGTGGAAGAACAATAGCCCTGATCGGAGAGGGCGCTCGAGTCGATTTGACGGAATCCACCGTTCACGAACGCTTCAAGGAAGACCTGCTCAGCGACCCGGTGTTTTTCAAGGCTTACATCGGCGCGCTGGAGCGGATTTCCAGAAAAGAATGGCTGGACGACTTTTTCGGCGAACTGGACGACGAACTCGATAAAAACTTAACAATCCTGCGTTCGGAATTTACCAACTGGTCTTTTTCGAAGAATGCCTACTACCGGAATGCTGAATATATCAGGAAAATGCTGAGCGCTTCGGTTACCGCCGTCCACGCTTATATCGAAAAGCCCGGAGCCTCCCCCCCCGGCAAAATAATCGTAAAAGCGGGAAACATTCAAAAATTGCCGGTCGAGGTGCTGAGTATCAGGTCAAAGGACGGTGAAATTCTATTCGATTTCGAGGGTAGAGAACCGGTGCTTCAGCCCAGGTTGACCCACGTCAGTTATGTCCCGATCGAATTCTCCCCCGGGCGGGACGCCTATCCTGCCGGCGGCTTGCGAGAAGACCTCTTCCTGGATTACAGGATTTTCGGAACCGGGCCGGAAGGCAGACGCAGCGTCGAGGTTTACCCCTGGCCGTTTCTTGAAGAAGATTTCGCCGTGAATTATCTCGCTGAAAAAGCCCCGAACGTCGAAAACTTCGACTTTCTGGTCATCGACGAGGATGAGAAGGAAATACTGGTCAAACCCGGGGTCTGGACCATCGACCGGAACCTCATGATCCCGGCGGGATACCTGGTGCGAGGCGGTGAGGCGACGGAAATCAGGCTGGTGAACGGTGCGAGCATCGTCACTCGCTCGCCCCTTTTCCTGACCGGCAGCGAGGAGGCGCCGATCGTTTTCAGCGCCGACTCCACCGGGAAAGGAATGCTCTGCTTGAATACCGGCGGGAAGTCCACCCTCGATCACGTAATATTCAAAAACCTGTCGGCGCCGTTGCGGGGAGGGAGCAGGCTGACGGGCGCGGTCACTTTCTACGAGGCGAACGTCAAGCTCTACAAGTGCCTGTTCGTCGAAGCCAGGTGTGAAGACGCCCTGAACATTGTCCGATCCGACTTTGAAATCGAGCAGTGCCTGGTCAGGGATGCCTTTTCAGACGGACTGGACGTCGATTTCGGAGAGGGTTCGATCCGGAAATGCTCCTTCGATAAAACAGGGAATGACGCCATTGACCTTGCCGGCAGTTATGCCGTTATCGAGGATTGCTACGTGAGCAACGCGGGAGACAAGGGTTTGACGGTAGGAGAGGACAGCGAAGCCGGCGTCACGGATCTGACCGTTACCGGCAGTTATATCGCGGTGGGCGGAAAGGATGCGTCAGAGGTCGTCATCGACGGTCTCATCGTATCGGATTGCAGCTACGGACTGACCGCCTATCAGAAAAAACCCGAATTCGGCCCGGCGGAGCTGAAGGTTAAGAACTTGTCGATCGACGGCGCGAAGCAGGAAATCCTCGTCGAAACAGGTTCTTCGATTACGGTAGACAATATACTGACCACCGGAACCGAGACGAACGTTTTCGAACTTCTTTATCCCGAGGGGTGAGCGAACGGTCGGACCAGGAAACCGATGAAAAAACCTGAAGTCCAGGATTTTCGATATGAACGCAAGTTCCTTCTCGAAGGGCTCGATCGTCACCTCGTGAAGGCCATGGTTAAATCCCATCCGGGTATGTTTTCTGAAATCTACCATCCCAGGACCGTAAACAATATCTACCTGGATTCGGTGGATTTCGACAGTTATTCAGCCAATGTGGTAGGGATTTCAGAGAGAATAAAAGCCCGGGTCAGGTGGTACGGCGACGAGATGCATAAAATCGCGGGCCCCGTCCTGGAATTCAAGATCAAAAGCGGTTTCCTCGGGAAGAAAGACAGGTTTACCCTGGAACCCTTCGTACTCGACGAGGGTTTTTCGAGCAGGTACTTCAGGAATTTCATCAGGGAATCGGAGCTGCCGGGTGAAGTGAAGGCATCTCTTGCGGCCCTCGACGTGGTGCTGCTCAACCGTTACCGCCGCACCTATTTTTTGTCCGCCGACAAAAAATTCAGAATCACCATCGATACCGACATGGAATATTACAGGATCGCCGGGCTGCGTAATAGCTACCTGTCAAGGATTTCAGATCGGAACAGCGTCGTCGTCGAATTGAAATATGACCCCGTTGACGATGTCAGGGCGGAAAGGATCACCAGCGCCTTCCCCTTCAGAGTCACTAAAAACTCCAAGTACGTCCAGGGAATCGATCGTTGCTGGAGCTGAACCCCTCCTCCTTCTTTCCGCCCAAACCGCTTCAAGAACATTTCGTCCATGTGGATCAAATCGGGTCAGGCGAATGCACCCTGACCAGGCAGGTGCCAGCCGGTTCGGAGGTGCCGCCGGGTGCGGTGGATGCGCGCGGATCCACTCAGTTCAAAACCAGGTTGCCGGTCGAAAATTCCTGCCTGCGGTGCTCGAACAGCTTCTTTTCATGGCCCGTAGCTGAATCGATGGCCTCGGCAATCGTTTTGTCGGCGTTTTCATCGTCTCCGGTGAGGTAGTAGAGAACGGCGAGGGTGTCGAGGTTCATCGGGTTCTTCCGGCAATCGACCGACTCGCGGGCGAGAGAGAGAGCCCTGGTCAGATCTTTCCCGGCGACGGCCAGGTTCCATGCGATTCCGTTCAGGAGATCGGACAGCTCCTTCGAAGCGCCGGCGTGGCCGGGAACAGCGGCCAGGATACTCCTGTAGCGTTCTATCGCTTCCTCCTCAAAACCTCTGCTTTTCGATTCTCTCGCATCTTTCAAAGTTTCATATGTAGCGGAATGTGACGCGGTATCGAATGATTTTGACGCAGTCGACCACCATTCTTTCCAGGTCTTGCGGTCAGCGGGCAGGGAAATACCGGTATAATCGGTGAGGAAGCCGGTGACGAGCTGGTCTCTCATCGGACGGTTTTTCCAGTCCAGAAGATCGATCAATGCATAAAGCCCCGCTTTATCGTCGAAACCGGCCAGCAGAGCACGGGCCGCCCGGCATCGCACGAACTTTGACCGGTCTTGGAGCGCCCTCTTCAGAAGCGGTACGGCGTCTTCGTCCCCGACGGCGCCGAGCGCTCCGGCCGCCTGGCCGCGGACCTGGTGCGACCTGTCTCTTCGCAGGATTCGTGCAAGAGCGGCGAAAGAGTCGGGAGCTTCGAGGCCGGCAAGAGCGATTGCGGCACGGCGTCTTACCCGCCAGTCCCGGTCCTCGAGCCCGGTGAGAAGGGGCGCCAGGGCGTCATCCGCCCTGCACCCGCCGAGAGCGAGACATGCCATGCTCCGCACCTCCCAGGAGGGATCCGATAAAGCGAGCTCCGCGATCTTACCGGCGGTTTTTTGATCCGCGCGACCGGTTCTTTCGACCGCCATCAGCCCGAGGAGCCGCATATCGTAGTCTTCCCGATCCAGTAGAGGCGAGAGCGCGGAGCAGAGACTGGTATCGAGCATGTCCGCAACGATCATAGCCTGGACCAGATCGATGAGGTTGCGACGCACCCCCGGTTCCGGAAAGGCGGCGGCGGAGCAGAAGCCCTTCGCCAGCATTCCAGGATCATCGGCAAGCAGTTTTCGAGCCGCCAGGCGCTCGAGCGGCGAGGGTGCGGCGAGGGTGCGCAGAAGTTTCCCGAATTCCTCGTCCTCAAAACCTTCGAGAGTCCGGTCAGGGGGAGGAGTCGGAGCCCACCAGCCGCTGTTTTCAGGCGGCGGGGGAGGTGCCGCCGAATCTTCGCCATAGCCGTAATCCCCTTCCGACCAGACCGCATCATTCCGGTATTTTCTTCCCCTGTAGACGTCTTCACCTCCGAAATCGAGAAAGAAACCGGTCGAAAAAGCCTCGTCGCCGAAAGGCCAGTCGGCCCTGCCGTAGTTGTTCTCCCAGCCGGCATAGTTGTCATCGCCGGAAGCGTCGAAAAAGATTCCGGTGCCTTTGGGCTTGTGGCCGTAGCCGATACCTCCGCTCGTACGATAGGAATCATCGCCGGCCAGGTCGACGAAAACGCCGGATGATCGATCGAGGCTGTATCCGTCGTTTCCATAGAATCCCGTCCGGATATCGTTCCCATCCCTGTCGAGGGCCACCGCGGCGGCAAGGTGGACCCCCACTCCGCGGCAGTATCTTTCGGCGTAGTAGGTATCATTGCCGCCGGAGTCGGCGAGCATGCCGAGGGCGAATACATAGCTTCCGCCCTGACCGATGTTGTAAGCATGGTAAAGATCGTTGCCGCCGGCATCGCTCAGGAAACCGATACCCCCGTAGACCGTGATCTTCCCGGACGGCGGCCACGGCCTCATGCCGCTGGCGGCTCCCTGGGCGCAGGACGAGTCCCAGTCGTAGTAGAAACCGTATTTCCCGCCGGCCCTGTAGATGTCGTCTCCGCCGGCCTCGGCAAGAATGGAGACGCCGAGGGTCGAAGCGCTTCCCTGGCCGTTGGCGGCGCACCTGTAAGAGTCCCTGCCGCCCCTCTCCGAGAAGATGCTGTATCCGAATATCGAAAAACACTGCACACCGAGATCCGCGTCATAGGTGTCGTCACCACCACCTTCGAAAAAGAACGAGCAGCCGGCGAGCGCGGCGCCCTGAGAGTAGTGGCCGGAAATATAACGATCATCGCCCGCGAGATCGAGAAACAATGCGACACCTGCAACAGCCGAGCCCTGTGCGAAACCGTCGCTCCTGTAAACATCGTCGCCGTCCAGATCGGCGTGGAAAGCGACGCCGGAGCCGCCCATCGAAGTAGAAGCGGGCCGGCCAAGGTAGAGATCGTCCCCGCCGAGATCGAGCATAAAAGCGGCCTCCCCCGAGTGAATATCGTCGCCCGCGCCGGCTACGACCACCCTTCCTATCGGGGTGATCTCATCGAACAGGATTCCCGTTCCGAGCTCCGACGGCTCAAGCGACGGGGCTGATTCGACGGCGCGACGGAAAGCGTCGGCCTCTTCAGCCAGGGAAGCTGCGGCGTGCAGCAAGGGAGCCAAGTCGGCCCCGGAAAGTATCCCGATAAGTTCCACACAGTCATCTATTTCCGCGGTGTATCCCCTGATCGACTCACCACCGGGGCTCTTGCGGACGAAATATCCCGGCAGGAGATCCGCCGCCCGGGCCCGCTCCTCATCCGTAAGGGACGAAAATGCAATGTCGCGGGCATCCGCGGCCGCGGCCATTCTGCCGAGCATCCCGGCCGCGGGGCCGGAGTACTCGGTCGGAACGCCGGATTCTTCCAGGGCGATGCGGAATGTGTCGACCCAGGCTGGTGTTTCCGCAGATGCCGGTGTGATTCCCGGGGACGCCATGGTCTGAGCGGAGAGTCTGTAAGCCAGGGAAAAGAGAGCGGACAGGCTGCCGGAGGCGGATTTGACCTGGCCGTCGGCCCAGTCGATGACTTCAGGCATAACAAGGGGCTCGCGAAGACAGGTGTCGATCAGCGGCATCCTGCCTGCGGTGCTGTAAGGCACCTCGTACCACTTGGGACTTTCGATATCGAGCGGAGTGCGCCCCTGGCAGGCCAGGATTTCCTCTATCCTGCCGCGCGCCGTTTTCCAAAGGCCCTTCCGGGGGTCTTCAACGGATCCGTCGGCTGCGGCGACTGGAGACAGCGGTAAAAGCAAGCATACGAATACGAAACAAAAAAAAGGCAGGCATGGGATCCCGTTTGGATTTTTCAGCATTTCCGGCTCCATTCATTATTTACCTGGCGACGGAGTATCGTGGAAATCACAAGGCCACATTAAACTCGCCGGGTAAGTAACTGTCAAAGGGATCCGTGACCGGGCCTGGCCGATCTTCCTGTGATTCCTGTGTATTTATTTTTGCGGTACGCCTTCGGGGATGAAAAAGGAACAAATATTCCGCACAACCGAACAAAAATAACCATATAAGTAAATTATTATCGAAAAATTTCCGGAATCAGGTTAATTTATCAACAGCCGCAAAAACTTTACACGAGAGAACCCGTCACTGCAAAACTATTCACTAATGCGCGGTTCCTCAGTAAAAACTTATCAGGAGGAGGTCTTACGTGAAAAAAAGTTTACTGCCATTGATGACAATGGCACTCGCACTGAGCCTGGCATCGGCTGCATTCGCGGGACCGGGGATCGGCACTCCCGCTCCGGAATTCATGCTTACCGATGTGGACGGAAATTACCACAGCCTGTCTGATTACGAGGGCAAGGTCATCCTTCTCAATTTCTGGGCGTCGTGGTGAGGCTCGTGCGTTGTGGAGTTACCACAAATCAACGCACTTGGAGCAAGCTTGGCTGAAGAAGGCGGACTGGTCATCGGTATAAACTACAAAGAACCACTGGGGACCGTCCAGTACTACCAGAATCTCTATCCGAATATCCTTATGCTGTGTGATTATTCCGGCGGTGTTTACTCGAGGTACCGTCAGAATGGTTACATCCCTCTGAACTACGTAATCGATCATGATCTCGATCAGACCATCGACTACTGGATGGAAGGCTACAACCATAGCGTCATCACGGGTAAGATGAACGCGCTGCTTCCTGATGTCAGCGTGGTCCTGGACCCTGACAGCTATACCTACAACCGTGGAGGCTCGCTGGGATTCGACGCTACTCTCTACAACTGGACCGGATCCAACCAGTCGCTGTACCTGCTCATCGATGTTGAGCTCCCCAGCGGCAGCTACTACGAAGTCAGCACCGAGTCGATCAACCTGTCCCCGAATCAGACCAAGGTGATCGCATACGATCTCAATATCCCCGGGGCCGCGCCCTTGGGAGACTACCGGATGCGGGTAAGGCTGGGTACGCCGCCTGCAAACCTGTGGAACGCCGACTTCTTCAATTTCGAAATGGTACCTTAATCGAGGTAGCAACCATCTTTTCTCGAAGCCCCTCCCTCCCGCTGGAGGGGCTTTTTTTTAGAGCGGTGCCGGCGGGATTCTGCAGGGACCGCCTGACCTCGACCGGATTTATGTCAAGACCTGGACAAACCGGAGAAGCCCGTCTATCCTCGGCGGCGTCATGCAGCGAATGATCTCCAGAAGTAGACTTTGGCCGGTTGCAGCGCTGACCATTTTTATATTCGCGTTTTTTACGGGCGGATGCAACGGCCCGTCCGGAGAAGATGCCGCCGCCGGATTCAGGATGCGGCGCCTGGAGCCCATCTCCCCCGACAATATCGATTCCCTTCCGCCGATTCCTTATTTCGATCTCGAAACAGGGGAAGGGATTCATCGCTTCACCGTCGAAATTCCACGAAAGGGGCGGCGGGCCCGCCCCGGCGGAGGACGCCCCCCGGAAGCAACCTGGGAAGCCGGGAAGGCGGCTTCTCCATGGGCCGTATCCGCCGGATCCGATGGGACGGTTATGGTGGTCAGCCCACCCTTCGAAACCGAACCCGCAGCCATCAGGGACATTGAAGTTGAAATGACCCTTGACAGCCCCGCCTCGGGAAGCACCGGCAGTAATAAGACCGCCCCGCAGCCGTTCAAGGTCGAAATCGCCTGGGCGGAATTGCGAGAATCGGAGCTTAAAAACTGGATATGGCTCGCGCCGGCGTTAAAGGTCGCGGAGAACCATTCCGGATTCGACAGATTCACGACGCGGTTCGGCGACGATGCTTCCGCTGCCCTTTTAAGCGGCTGGAGGTACGTGCTGGGGATAAAAATCACCGGACCGTCCGGTTTCTCGGCGCGATTCCGGCGGATCAGGTTCGTTCCCGTCTGGGAAGAGGGTATGGACTACGAGACAAAACGGGATTCGTCTGCGGCGGACAGGGATGAAGGTATGGTGCTGGTGCCTGCCGGTGAGTTCCTGTTCTACAATTACGGCTCGCTCGATCCGTTCTGGCAGGAAACTTCGCAGGAATTCACGAGGCTCGGTATCCCGGCCTTCTTCATCGACAAGTATCCTTACCCGAACACGCTTGGAGTCAGACCCCGGGTATATGTTTCCTGGTACGAAGCGCGCACCGCATGTTTCATGCAGGGTAAGCGGCTGTGCACCCAGTTGGAATGGCACAAGGCGTGCGGCGGCCCGGCCGGCAATCGCTACCCCTATGGCAACGACTTCATCCCGGGGAAATGTCATTTCGTCGAACCCGGCGGGGGAGGAGGTGTGGAAATCTCGAAGCTGGCGAGGATTGGTGATTACCCCGGCTGCGTCTCCGGTTACGGCGTATACGAGATGACCGGAAACATCAACGAATGGGTCGACGCGACCGTTCCCTTCGAAATTCCCAGGTACGGGTTCGACACCCCCCCTCCGAACAGGGGCATGACGCTTCTAAAGGGTGGAGATTGGGGCATGAACCGCCCGGACTGCGGCAGGCGCACCCATGTGCATCCGCCCGAACAAATCTTCCACGACGACGGATTCCGCTGCTGCCGGGATGCTCCGGCGGCTCCGCGGAATACCGCTGAAAACGAAAATTGAAGCCGTCGAAAAAACGTTAAACCGAACCGGTTCCCTTCATACCCTGTTCGAGTCCACCACGCTCCATTCAAACAGAAGCACCCGGCGGACCGGGAGGCCTGCCGGGTGCAGTGATTTCTTATCGTCAGCCGTGGAACCGCCATCCCGGTTCGCTCGATCTTTCAGGTATCCGATACACCGAAACCTCAAAAGAGCGCAGACCGGCGGCAGTGTTACAGCAGAGTTTCGATGACCTTCGCCGCCACATCGAGGCCGACCCTGAACTGGCCCTCAACGGTTGAAGCACCGATGTGAGGTGTAAGGTATATATTCGGCACGCCGAGCAACGGATTATCGGCCGTAATCGGTTCCTTCTCAAAAACGTCCATTGCAGCGCCCTTTATCTTGCCGGACTCTACCGCCCTGACGAGCGCAGGTTCGTCCACGACGCCGCCTCTGGAGCAATTCACCAGGATCGCACCCTCTTTCATCTTGCCGAACTGTTCATCGGAGAGCATGTGCCTTGTGGTGTCTGTAACCGGCACATGGAGGGAAATGTAATCGGACTCGGTGAGAAGCGTCTCGAGTTCTACCAGCTCGATATTCTTGCCGGCCAGTTTATCTGCATCCACGTAAGGATCGTAGGCGATCACACGCATGCTGAATGCGTTCCCCATACCCGCAAGGTATGCCCCGATGTTGCCTATTCCGATTATCCCCAGCGTTTTGCCGGTGACTTCGACACCCTTGAATTTTTTCTTCTCCCACCTGCCGTCTTTCATCGAGACGTTGGCCTCTCCGAGTCGACGCGAGACCGAGAGCATGTGTCCGAAGGCCAGCTCAGCCACTGACTGGCTGGAAGCGCCGGGAGTATTTACGACCGCGATTCCTTTTTCTTTCGCCGCGACCCGGTCGATGTTGTCAAGACCGATTCCACCGCGGGCGATGACTTTAAGGTCGGTTCCGGCCTCGATCACCTCGCGGGTGACTTTTGTCGCGCTTCTGACGACTATGCCGTGGTATCCGGGAATCGTTTCGATGAGCTCATCGGGCGACAAGCCTGTATTCACATCAGCCTGCAAGCCGGCATCCTCTAACTTTTTTACAGCCTCGGGGGCGACGGGATCAGAAATCAGTACTTTCATATTTTCCTCCTGCAATCTGGCGGATCCGAAAGTTGCCGGAAGCCGCCGATACAAATAATCTCAAATACAAAACGGCATCTTTACTACAAAACAGGGTACCAGTAAAGTTAATTCCGAATCGGCTCATACCCTAAAAATAGAGATGCACTTACTTTGATATACCCGGCGGTTCATTACGGCATCGGGTGCAGGGGAGGAAAAGAATGTCCGGTCGGGAAAGCGCCGAGAAGTAAACGGCCGGGGGCTGAGCCGGTGGATTTTGTTCCATTAAAGGCTCCGGCAAGACCGGTTTTATATTGCAGCAGCAACTGCCGCTCCGGTTTTATATTGCAGCAGCAACTGCCGCTCCGG
>CAYMWF010000057.1:12009-27975 GCA_964394085.1 uncultured Gemmatimonadota bacterium
TTGCAGCAGCAACTGCCGCTCCGGTTTTATATTGCAGCAGCAACTGCCGCTCCGGTTTTATGTTGCAGCAGCAACTGCCGCTCCGGTTTTATGTTGCCGTCATTACGCCGGATCAGGGTGCCCGGGCGCAAGACCGTTTCTTCACGTGAAGATTAGATTGTAAATCTGTAATAGCCGACAGCGACTTACTGATCGGACAATTTCAACCCGCCCGGCCTGAGGGGTGACCGACTCGAGCAGCTTGGATTCGGAGTGGGGGGTCGTCTTCACCCGATCATGAACCGGGAAGGGAAAAAAGTTGGTTCGGGGTGCCGGATGACGCAGTGGGGAAATGGTGGTTATCGACGGAAGGATGCGTTAAAGAACCGAGCTCACTTTCCCTTCCCCTTCCGGGCTGTTCCGATACTCCTGCAGCACCTTATGCCGTCGTCATGGTTTTTCGTTTCGTAAAGATCGTGGTGGTGAGCTCTCGCGGAACACCGGGTCGAAAGGTGTGAAAGACCGTAGTCCGCGCCCTTGAGAAGGGCGGATTCATTACCGGTCAAGCCCCAGTTGAAAACGGTCGCCGTCCATTCGTTGATGTTGCCCGACATTTCGTAAACACCATAACCGCTTACACATTCGGGATATTCGCCGATTTTCTTCACCCTTCCGCCCGGATAGGGTTCGCTTTCGGTGTAGCATTTATCCTTCGAATAATGGTTTCCGTACGGATACACCTTCTCTTCCGGCCCTTTGCACGCCTTCTCCCACTCGGCCTCCGTGCACAGGCGCTTTCCCATTTTCTCGCAGACGGCCCTGGCTTCGGCCCATGTGACATATACGGTAGGCATCGAGCCCTTCCGATACGGGTGTGGATAACGATCTATCAGGTATGCGGGAAGGTATATCCTTTCCGCCGGGAGGTCCGGGTACAGTCCGACCGGGTTCCTGTCGACGGGTAGTTGTCCCATTGTAAAATGACCCGCAGGTATTTTTACCATTTCCGCCGGAACGGGGGCATCCGGCAGAAGGGGAATTTCCCGGTCAGGGAAAATATCTCTGCCTTTTGTCATATGTACTTGTTCCGGCGGAGCTTCATGACCTTCCTCAACGCCGGTCTCGGCGATAGAGGGATCGAAACCGGACTGAACATCACTGCCGCCCGGGCGGACGGTTCCAGGTTCGCTGCCGGTTCTGCCCGGTGACGGGTTTTCAGACGCCTGTCCTCCATGAAGAAAACCGGTAAACGTCAGCAGGATAAGAGTAACAAGGGCAAAAGCGACGACTTTCTGTTTTCTCAATATTCTCATGCCTGTTTCATTTCGGTTGATGTTTCTGATCATCAGGCTGCCGGACGTTTCATCGCGCTGAACCACAAAACAAGACCCGTGAATCATGATCACGGCCTGACCGGATGCACTTTCCGGCGCGCCCATTCTTGAATCGATGCCAGTTTAACAGCTATCCGCCCACGGTGCAACGGGTGATAGAGATTCCGGACATGCCTGTAAGCGGCGTAAGGTAGAGAAGTCGCCGCTGCCGATATCAATGGTGTTTTCCGTGTTTTTTGTTGCTATTTTCGACCAGTCATAGTATGTATGAAAGTTTGGCAGTAAATGCGTCTACTGCTCTTGTTCATAAACATGATGGGCTGCCTGCCCGTGCTTGTTTGCTCTACCAGCAAAAAGCAAAACCACCAACGGGCCGGTTTTGCTGAAATTCAACCCGCGAGAGTGGCGGAACTGGCAGACGCGCTGGATTTAGGATCCAGTGGGCATCCCCGTGGGGGTTCGAGTCCCCCCTCTCGCACCAGTTGACGAGGAGAGGGTTTAGTGAAGACGAAATACCTCGAAACAGAAAAAGATTGGCAGAAAAGCGTGCATGTCGAGTTCTCGGAAAAAGATATCGAACTCGAAGAATCCAAGCTTCTGGGCGACCTGAAAAAGGATGTCATGCTTCCTGGATTCAGGAAGGGCAAAGTGCCGATCAAGTTGCTTAAATCACGCTTCAGAGACCAGATAAACGCCGAAATCACCGAGAGCTTCAGCAAAGTGGCTCTCGAAAAAATTATCACATCGGATGGCCACGAACCTATCACTACGCCAACGCTCAAAGACCTTGTATTCAACCAGGGAGGTCCCATCTCTTTCGTTGTGGACTTTGCGGTCAAGCCCCTTGTTCCTCTTGATAAATACAAAGGCCTGAAAGCGAAGAAAAAAGAAAACAAGATAGGCGACGAGAACATCGAAGAGGTCCTGCGTAAACTGCAGGAGCAGAACGCCGAGTATGTCGACGCCGGCGACCGCCAGGCGATATTCACCGATCTGGTTGCAGTGGAAGAGCTGCGGGTGGATGCCGACGGAAACCCGTTCAAAGACGCCAAACCTCAGGCATCCTCTATAGAGCTGGGTTCCGATCACCTTCCTGAAGAGTTGAACGAAGGTCTTCGGGGCATGAAAGCCGGTGAATCCAAGGTTATCACGATAAAAAGAAAGACCTCGGCCGACAAGGAGGGCGAAGCCGGAGAATCCAAGGAATCGGAGGATTTCCATTTCAGTTACATGGTGAAGGAGATCAAGGAAAAGAAGCTTCCGGGCCTCGATGATGAATTCGCCAAGGATCTGGGTGAATATGAATCGCTCGGTCAACTGAAAGAGAAGATTCGAGAGGATCTCGAAGCCGAGGACGAACGGCGATGCGACTCGGAAATGAAAGAATCTCTCGTCGAAAAGCTTATCGAAAACAATCCTTTTGAAGTCCCGGAGCCTTTGAGTGATTACTATCTCGATCAAATGCTTGACAGAGAGAAACAGAGATTCAAGATGTACGGCGGGGCCGATAAAGATTTCCCTGAGGAAGAAGCCAGGAAGAAGCTGGTGAAAGCCGCGGAAAAAACCGCAAGGTGGGATCTGCTGCGGGATGCACTGAAAGAAAAAGAATCCCTCGAAATCTCCGATGAAGAAATAGAGGAGGGTGTCAAGAAATTCGCTGAAATGAACGGGGTGGCGCCGGCGAGAATAAAACTCGACCTGGAAAAAAGAAAATCTTACGACGCCTTTGTCGATAACCTGCAAGAGCAGAAGATTCTTGACTATCTTGTCTCAGTTTCGGAAATTACGAAGGGGTGAAACCCCGCACTCGAGAATTCCGTTTCCACCCCGGGTGGCACGGGCCTGAAGAAAGGAATAGAAGATGCGTCCTGAATCGGTGCTGATACCGATGGTTACCGAGAAGACCGGCCGGTTCGAATATTCCGGTGATATTTTCAGCCGCCTTCTCAAGGACAGGATCATCTTTCTCGGAACGCCTATCGACGACATGGTGGCGAACACGATCATTGCGCAGCTTCTTTTCTGCGCCGCGGACAATCCCGAGAAAGACATCCACCTCTATATCAACTCACCCGGCGGAATCGTATCGTCGGGATTGGCGATATACGACACGATCCAGTATATCCCTTCCAATGTTCAAACCATATGCCTTGGAATGGCGGGCAGCATGGCCGCAATCCTTCTCGCCTGCGGCGAACCCGGTAAGCGCACCGCTCTTCCTCATTCGCGGATAATGCTCCACCAGCCTGTGGGCGGAATCCAGGGCCAGACTTCCGATATTGAGATTCATGCGCGCGAAATCATCAAACTGAAAAAAACCCTGAACGACATTCTGGTGGCCCATACGGGTCAAGACCCTGAACAGATCGCAAAAGATACCGAGCGAGACTATTATATGAACCCGGGAGAAGCGGTGGAATACGGAATCATCGATGAAGTGCTGTTTCCATCCTCCGACGAATCCGAAACCGAGAAAGAATAGGCTTTTGAAAATTTTCGAGAACGGGAGCGGAGCGGCTAATCCTCCGGCAATCCGATGAGCAAAAAAGACAACGAACTCAGGTGCTCCTTCTGCAGGCGAAACCAGACCGAAGTGGAAAAGCTCATTTCCGGTCCGTCAGCCTATATCTGCAATGAGTGCGTGCAGCTGTGCAACGAGATCCTTAAAGAAGAAGTCGCCGGCGAGCAGCAGATCGAAGTTGAGGGGCTGCCGACGCCGGCTGAACTGAAAGCCGGGCTCGATGAGTACGTCATAGGTCAGGAATACTCGAAAAAGGCGCTGTCGGTCGCCGTGTATAATCATTACAAAAGAACTACGCGGCCTCAAAAACCGGGCGACGTCGAGATTGACAAAAGCAACATACTCATGATCGGGCCGTCCGGGACCGGAAAAACTCTGCTGGCGCAGACCCTGGCCCGTATCCTGAAGGTTCCTTTCGCCATAGTCGATGCCACGACACTCACCGAAGCCGGTTACGTTGGCGAGGATGTGGAAAACATCCTGGTCAAGCTGCTCCAGGCCGCGAATTACAACCTTTCCCGGGCCGAGCTCGGAATCGTTTTTATCGACGAAATCGACAAAATCTCCCGCAAATCGGATAACCCGTCGATCACGCGGGATGTCTCGGGAGAAGGCGTGCAGCAGGCGCTGCTGAAGCTGCTCGAAGGAACCGTGGCGAATGTTCCTCCACAGGGAGGGAGGAAGCATCCTCACCAGGAATATATCCAGGTGAATACGAGAAACATCCTCTTTGTCTGCGGTGGTGCATTCGACAATCTTCACGATCACATCGCCCAGCGTCTCGGGAGCAAGAAAGTCGGCTTCGGCGTGAAAAACCGCCTGACCGGCAACGAGAATACAGGCGAACTGCTCAAGCTGACCGAACCCGAAGATCTTCTCAATTACGGGTTGATACCGGAAATAATCGGCCGGCTGCCGGTAATCGCGACTCTCGATAACCTCGATGTAGACGCCCTGGTGAAGATACTGACCGAGCCGAAAAATGCACTGGTCAAGCAGTATAAGCATCTTTTCCGCATGGAAGATGTAAAACTGGAATTCACACCCGGCGCCCTCAAGGCGATTGCCGAGAATGCCCAGCGGAAAGAAACCGGAGCCCGGGGGCTTCGTGCTATCATGGAGGGACTCCTTCTGGATACCATGTACTCGATTCCCTCCGAAAAGGATATCACGGCAATCCATGTTTCCAGAGAAGTGGCGGAGGGGAAGGTGTGCCCTATCCGGGTTCTTAAAGAATCGGATACTGAAAAAAGCTCCGGAGCCGACAAGTTAGAACGCAGGCGCAAAAACGCCTGATCCCCATTTGAAATAAAGGAGGCTCCCCCAGCCGGTCGTTAAAACCCGGTAACCAGGGGGCTGATATTCAGGAGAGCCTCAGAGAGGTTGATAATATGGCTTCCAGTTTCAGTGAAGACCATTACCAGGAATTTCCAGAGCGCATGCCCCTCCTCCCGTTGAGGGATGTCGTCGTTTATCCCCATATGCTGCTGCCGCTCCTTGTTGGAAGGCAGGTTTCTCTGAACGCCGTTGAGATGGCTGCGGCGGGTGATAAGTATATATTCGCGGTGGCTCAGAAGCAGGCCGCGACCCAGGAGCCTGCCAATCGTGATCTTTTCAGAGTGGGAACCATCTCCCGTGTCGTGCAGACCCTGAAGCTTCCGAACGGCACCATGAAGGTGCTGCTGGAAGGCGTGCATCGTGCCCGTGTCAAACGATTCCTTCCCGGTGGAGATTTCTTCCGGGTGCGGATCGAACCTTTGATCACATACTACGACGACGACAAGGAGATCGAAGCGCTGTCCAGAAGCTCCAAAGCATATTTCGAAGAATACGTTCACATCAACAAGCGTCTGCCGAATGAAAGCCTGATCGGCCTCTCCAATGCCGACACCCCCGATAAGCTGTCTTATACAATCGCCGGACAGATCCTGCAGGAAGTCCACCTGAAGCAGCGGCTGCTGGAAGAAGACAACCTGGTCAAGAGGCTGCGGATGCTGGTAGAACTGCTGATCGGCGAAATCGAGCTTCTCAAGATCGAACAGGATATCGAAGAGGAAGTCAAAGACCAGGTTCAGAAGAACCAGAAGGAATTTTACCTCCATGAGCAGATAAAGGCGATCCGGAAAGAACTGGGTTCTCCGGAAGGCGAAGATGAGCTGGACAGCCTGGAAGAAAAAATCATCGCCGCGGAAATGCCCAAGGCGGTGACCGAAAAAGCCAGAGAAGAGCTGACCCGCCTGAGGCATATGCCTTCGATGTCTCCGGAAGCGGCGGTGGTGCGCAATTATCTTGACTGGCTCGTGGCGCTTCCGTGGGCGATCCGCACGAAAGATTCTCTTGAAATAAACAACGTCATCAGAATTCTGGACGAAGACCACTTCGGGCTGAAAAAAGTAAAAGAGCGGATTGTCGAATTCATCGCAGTGCTCAAACTCGTCAAGAAGATGAAAGGGCCCATTCTCTGCCTTGTAGGTCCTCCGGGCGTTGGAAAAACCTCTCTCGGGAAGTCGATTGCCCGGGCTCTCGACAGGAAATTCATACGGGTATCGCTCGGCGGCGTGAGGGACGAAGCCGAGATCCGCGGGCATAGACGCACCTATATCGGTTCCATGCCCGGCAGAATCATCCAGTCGATAAGGAAAGCCGGAAGCAGAAACCCGGTCTTTCTGCTCGACGAGGTAGACAAGATCGGTATGGATTTCAGGGGTGATCCGGCGGCGGCGCTGCTCGAAGTGCTCGATCCTGAGCAGAACAACAGTTTCAGCGATCATTATCTCGACGTGGAATTCGACCTTTCAGAGGTGCTTTTCGTGACCACGGCGAACGTGCTTCACACAATTCCGCCGGCCCTCCAGGATAGAATGGAAACGCTTCACCTGCCCGGCTACCTCGTCCACGAAAAACTAGCCATCAGCACCGGGTTTCTCATTCCCAAGCAGCTCGAAGCGCACGGTCTCACTTCAGAGAATACAAAGTTCTCCAACGGGGCGATCATGCGAATCATCGAGCAGTATACAAGAGAAGCCGGGGTCAGAAATCTCGAGCGGGAGATAGCCAATGTCTGTCGCAAGGTGGCGAAAGCGATTGCGTCGGAAGACGAATCACGGTCGAAACCAAGACACATCACCTCTCAAAATGTGCATAAATTCCTCGGAACCCCGCGATACCTCGAGCGAGCGAAAGACAAGGAGGACATGATCGGATCCGCTGCGGGCCTTGCATGGACCTCGGTAGGGGGCGACATTCTTTTCATCGAGGTCAGCACCATGAGGGGCAGCGGGAAGCTGCTGCTGACGGGCAAACTCGGTGAAGTAATGAAAGAATCCGCCAATGCGGCTCTGAGCTACATCCGCTCGAGAGCCCTCAAGTTCGATCTCGACGCTGATTTCTACGACAAACTCGATATTCATGTTCATATTCCGGAGGGGGCGATACCCAAAGACGGGCCCTCCGCAGGTATTACCATAACAACCGCCATGGTCTCGGCTCTGACTGACAGACCGGTTCGAAGCGATATCGCCATGACCGGGGAGGTGACGCTGCGGGGTAAAGTCCTTCAAATCGGAGGCCTGAACGAAAAGGCCGTGGCGGCGAACAGGGCGGGTTACCGTCAAGTGATCATTCCCGCCGACAACGAGAAAGACTTATCCGAAATCCCGGCGAAGGTGAAACAAGGTATCATCTTCCACATGGTGAATTCGATGGAGGAAGTGCTCGATATCGCCTTATCCCCGCCGGTAAAAACCGACAGAGTTTCGGATAAGCAGCTTCTCTCACAAGAAGCGACCATGATGACCTGACGGCCGGGCGCGAGGTGCTGCTTAGAAAGATCGAGCACCGCTGCCGGCGAAAATCCGAACTGCTTCCGAAACTTCAGCATCCTTCAACTGCTGAGAGAAAATCTATGACCAGGTTCCACTCGGTGGATTTTATCTTCGCATCGGCACGCCCGGGCGATTACCCGGAACATCTCCTGCCGGAGGTGGCGTTCACCGGAAGGTCGAACTGCGGAAAATCTTCTCTCCTGAACACCATAGCCGGCAGGAAAAAAATCGCCCGTGTATCCTCACGCCCGGGTTGCACCCGCACAATCAACTTCTTCACGGTTGACAACAACTTCTGTATCACGGACCTGCCGGGCCATGGATATGCCGCCGTATCCGAAAGCATGCGTGCCGGGTGGCGCGGTTTGATATCGAATTACCTCAAACGGCGCGAGAATCTTAAAGTCGTATTCTTCCTGAGCGATGTCAGGCGGGATTATGTCCAGCTCGATTTCGATATCATTATGCTGCCCGCTCGACGCGGAATCCCGGTAATCCCGGTGGCGACAAAGGTCGACAAAGTGGGAGGCAACAAGCTGACATCGAGACTTGCCGCACTGAACAAACAGCTTCAATACATGGGTGTGGCGGATGTCATTCCCTTTTCCAAACTGAGCAAGCGGGGTAAAACCGAAGTACGTACTGCGATAAACGCGCATTTGAAGGCGAACATGGAGAAGACATGAAGCGGACAGACGGTTTCGTTCTCCTGCAGCTTCTCGCGGGAATCCTGGTTCTCCTGGCCCTTACAATCATGCTGACGCCGGGCCTTATGAACCTGGCGGAAATGGCCGCCGAAAGCCGTGTGGAAGAGGATTTCGAGATCCTTACAGGAGCGTTTGACAGATTCTACGTGGATACCGCGACATATCCCGCGACGGCGCCTCCCGGGACCGATCCCGGCCTGACCGAGAACTTCAGACTTTTCCCCGGATGGAACGGTCCTTACCTCGAGGCCTGGCCCCGGGCTCCTCTCGACTCGAAGTACCGGTACCTGGCTCTCCCTCTCGAAAACTCAGATCGAATATGGGTGGGGCTTCAGTTTTATGGAAGAGATAAAACCTCCTGGCTCTCCGGAAGCGAATTCATGGCGAAGCCTGAGATTCCCGCGGATTTATGGGAGGTGGAACGGGAGATTACGAGGCGCGGCGATGATATCTTCTTTCTGATCGCCTGTATTTCCCTTGAGTTCCTGGCTTCTGAATCACGACCGGCCGCCGAAAAGGCTGTTTCGCCGACAGCTCTGGACTCCCTGGTCGAATCATCGAATCCAGGCGACGTTTCGGTTGACGAAGGGCAACCGGATACGATTCAGTTCGATGCCGCCGAACCGGAAAAAATCGACACGAATACCATTTTGCCGCAGCACCAGGTTGTCGAACCGGCACCGGCTGAACCGCTCGAAGCCGAAACCGGAGAACCGGCGACTTCGCCGCAAGATGAAGCCACTGATCCCTGGAGGTCGCTGATTTCGGGATGGAAGGACGAAACGATCCAGCCTGTCGGCCCCTGGACGAAACCGGCGGAAAGCGATTCTTCGGATCAGGCAACGGACCAAAAAACTACCAACACATCAAGCGGAATAAGGGATTCTGAAAAAAAACCGCCTTTGAAGTGATTCACCCTGTATGCTCTTGATCGAGATTAACGCGCATCTGGGCAGGATATGGATTATACCAGTAAAGCAACCGGTTCAACCGTTGTGGCCATGAGCGGCGGAGTCGACAGCTCCTGCGCGGCGATCATCCTTGCGGAAAGCGGGAACGACTGCAGCGGAGTAACCCTCCGGATTGTCGACGAAGGAGCGGACCGCGCGCAGATAGAGCGCGAATCTTTTAATATCGCACTGGCTGCAGATGTCTGCAGGCGGATTGGAATACCACATTTCGTGCTGGATGCCAGAGAAACGTTCCGGAAGAAGGTGGTGGAACCCTTCTGTGAAGAATATAAAGCGGGGCGCACGCCGAATCCCTGCATACTCTGCAACATGTTCGTAAAATTTCCCCTCATCGACTGCATTCCGGGTACTGAACCTCCGGAAAGAGTGGCAACCGGGCACTACGCGGACCTGGTTCGGCCGGACGAACCCGGTTTCCCCGGATTCGGTGGCGACGCACCTCTTATCCGCACTGCGACCAACAAAGCGAAAGACCAATCCTACATGCTCTGGGGACTCTATCCGAACCAGACGGAAAAACTCGTTTTTCCGTTGCACAGAATTAGCAAGGACCAGGTGCGCAAAACGGTTTCAAAGCTCGGACTGGCCGCTGAAAAGATCCCGGAAAGCCAGGATATCTGCTTCATACCGGACGGTCATTTTTTTTCGTTCATCAAGACACGCCATCCCGAGGTGGCGGTGGTCGGCGACTTCATCGACAGTAAAGGGAAAAAACTGGGTAATCACAAGGGAATCGCCGGTTACACCATCGGGCAGCGAAGGGGGCTCGATGTCTCGGGCAGGGAGAGATTATACGTTATCAGGATAGATCCCGTTGAAAACAGGATCGTCCTCGGAACAATCGACGAACTCCTGACGATACGCACCATCGTGGGCAACACCAGGTGGGGCGCGTCGCTTCCGGGAGAACAAACCGGGGCGGTAAAAATACGGTATAACCAGGAAGCTGCCAGGGCGCGATGGAGACCGGCAGCCGACGACAACAGCAAGATAGAGGTCGAATTCGATTCACCCCAGAGGGCTATCTCCCCCGGCCAGTCCGCTGTTTTCTACAAGGGGCGATTCATGGTTGGAGGCGGTATCATAGAAAGCTGGCGCTCGGATGATGCGATGTAAAAAGCAGGTCTGCGGCAGCGGTTTCAGGCGGCTCGGAAAGCTCCTCCCCGGGAATTCATTCAATTCCGCCGCCGCCCTGCTGACAACGGCGGCGCTCTTGTTTATACCGCCGGTATCAGATTCTTCAACCCGATCAGGCGGACTGAGCGATGATCCGGGAATTCAAGCGACAGCAGGAGCTTACCCCGTCGAGAAGCTCCGGATCATCGCCGACCCCGTTGAAGAGGTAAAGGCCGAACGCCTTAGAAAAATCGCCGAATTCGAGCTCGAACGCCTGTCGAACGAGCTTTCGCTCCCGCCGCCGCCCCTCATCACCATAGACCTGGCGCGCACGGAACGTCTGTTTTTCAGGAAAACCGGGGGACGCGCTCCTCACTGGGGAGCCGGCATTGCTTTTCCGCGACACGGCTACATCGTCCTCAACTCGGAAAAAATAAAAAACAGCGGCAGGGATCTGCCGGAAACCGTGAGCCACGAACTCACCCACGTGCTGCTCGGCTGGAATACGCCCGACCCGCCCCCCCCGGCCTGGTTCAACGAAGGGCTCGCCATGTTCGAGGCGGGCCAGTGGCACTTGGAAGAAAGCTTTCTCGTAGCAAGAGCGGTGATTTTCGACACGGTAATCCCTTTGTACAAACTGGAGAAGAGGTTGCCGGCGAATGAAAACATGGCCCGCCTGGCTTACAGCGAAAGTTATACCGCCGTCGCCCTTATCGCGGAAAACCATACACGCGACGCTCTGAGGGAAATCTGCGGCAGGCTGGCCGCGGGAGAAACATTCGAATCAGCGTTTAACAGCGCTACAGGCAAAACCCGCGAGGAATTTGAATATATCTGGATCGATTACTTGCACTCGAGGTTCAGATGGATGTATCTATTTACCGATACATCTCTGCTCTGGGGGTTCATGACCCTGCTCGTGATGGCCGGATTCGTCATCCGGACTCTACGCAGGCGCAGGAAGCTCCGGATAATGGAAGAAGAAGAAGAAGCGATGCTTTACAGGAAGAGACGATTCAATGAATAGGCGGACAAGCGGTCCTATATTTATCGGGCTAATCTTCGCGGGTATGCTGGCGGGAGGGGTGGTCGGCGCCGTTTCGGGCAGGGAATTCGCGATAATCCACCTTATCGCCGCTCTTTTCATGAACGCACTTAAAATGATGGTTATCCCGCTCGTCACGGCGAGCATTATAACCGGTATCGCGTCACTGGGAGATGTGCGAAGACTGCGAAAACTCGGCCTCGTTACGATTATCTACTACCTGTCGACCACGTTATTTTCCGTGGTGACCGGGCTGGTTCTGGTGAACCTGATCAAACCGGGCTCCCTGGCGGCCCTGGGTCAATCGATACAGACAGCGACTCCTGACTACTCCATCACCGAAGTTTTTCTTGGAATGCTGCCGCCGAATATCTTCCATGCCATGGCGGAAGGCCAGGTTCTGCCGATCATCGTGGTTTCGATCATCTTCGGAGCCGCGCTTACCACGATTGGAAAGAAAGGCGTGCCTGTCCTGGCCCTGTTCGACGGTATCTTCGTCGTATCGATGCGGATCGTCGAAATCATCATTATCTTCGCACCGCTGGGAGTATTCGCCCTGGTGGCCGAGCGGGTAGGCAGGGCCGGCGGATGGACCGCATTCTCCCACGAGCTCGGAAGCCTCGGACTGTACATGATCACCGTTATCGCTGGCCTCCTCATCCACGCCTTTATCATTCTTCCCGCTATCCTTTTCTTTGTCGGACGGAGACGGCCTTTCAAAGTCATGAGCAGGATGTTCGAAGCCCTTACCATGGCTTTTTCAACCGCCAGCTCGAGCGCGACCCTCCCCGTGACGTTGAACTGCCTCGATGAAGTGCGCGGTGTCAAAAGAAGCGTCAGCGGGTTCGTCCTTCCTCTCGGCGCCACCGTGAACATGGATGGAACCGCGCTTTACGAAGCGGTTGCCGCTGTATTCATTGCCCAGGTTTACGGTATAGATCTTACGATGGGTCAGCAGATCATAGTCGCCCTCACGGCCACCCTTGCCGCCATCGGCGCCGCCGGCATACCCGAAGCCGGTCTGGTGACCATGGTCCTTGTTCTCGAATCGGCCGGTCTGCCGATCGAAGGGATCGGCCTGATCCTGGCGGTCGACTGGTTCCTCGACAGATGCCGGACCACCGTCAATGTCTGGGGAGACGGCGTTGGCGCAGTCACTCTCTCGACCTTCGTTACAGTCCCCTCCCCGGATGTCGGAACCGGCGCCGCCCCTGAGAGCGAAGCAACCTGATCCGCACCTGTTATGACGTACGAAAAAATCAGAAACCGTCTTTTCGCCGCACTGGCCCTGGTCGCAATCGTTCTTCTACTCGGAACCCTGGGAATACGTTCCCTCGAGAATCTCGACATTCTCGATTCTTTCTATTTCTGCATTATAACAATCGCCACCGTTGGGTATGGCGATATCCATCCCGCTACACAGGGCGGCAAGCTCTTTTCGGTGTTAATCATCATCCTGGGCACAGGAGCGTTCCTGGGTGTGATAGCTAATTTTACCGACGTAGCCCTGATAGAAAAGCGACTGAAAAGCAACCCTCTCGAGGTTTCGATAAAGGCTATAGATCTGCCGGAATTCAAGAACTTTCTCATGGACGGCAGGGGGTTCCTGGTTCGTACGCTCGGTAATACTGTTTTGCATGAACACGAATCTTTCTCAGATCCGCTCATGTCCCTCCTGCACTTGACGGAGGAGCTTGCTCAAAGAGAAGATTTATCCGGACTTCCCGAACCGGATCTGGCCCATCTCGGGAAAGATACCGAGAGGGCATTCAACCTTCTGTTTCGACAGTGGCTGCTTTACATGACGCATCTCAGAACCGAGTATCCATACATTTTCTCGCTGGCGGTCCGGATGAATCCTTTCAGGAAGGACAGATCGGCGCTCATATCCGAGACCGCGAGATAAGCCGGTTACCACGGCAGCTCTCTCAAAACCACTCGGTAGCTTCGGGGGTTAAATGCAACATGAACCGGCCGGAAAACTACCGGACCATGGAGTTGTGGAATCCCCAGTACATCCACTTCTATTCGAATAAGGCCCGGACCCGGTAACGAGACGAATGCTCCCGCCCTTCCTCGATCTCTCCTTCAGCAGGTTGGGATGATAATAGCGAAATTCATGTTTTACCCGACATAAACAGTTTTTATGGCACGATTTTCCTGGTCATGCCACATCAAAATAACCTGCCGAAACGTATCCCGCCCCAGGAACTTGACACTGTTCTGCTGGCGGTAGCCGGTTCTCCGCAGGGAGCCGGCACAGATGGTATCACTTATTGCTGTGAAATGTCGTGTCTGGCGCTTACCAAGAGAAACCGACACCGACCGACGCCAGGAGATCCACATCGTCCCGGACACCGTCCAAACTGGCGATATCGCAACCGGCTTCGATGTGTAAGAAACTGCCTTCGAGTATGGGAAGGTGCGCCCTCAGACCGAGAGTCAAAACCCCCACAAAGGTGTCGGTGAGCAGATTCTGGGTCACGTTATCGATGGTGATACGGGCCTTCGACCGGACGAGCATGAGCGTCGTTGTCTGAAAAAGGATGCGGTTGGGGTCGAAACGATAGCCGAGCAGGAGCGCCCCCTCCCGATACGTGCCGGATACCTCTGAATCAAACCGGGAGATCGGCGGATCGTAGTCTTCCGGATCCAGCGCATGTTCTTCGCTATTCCTAATGGTCGTTTTGCCGTAGAATCCCGCCACTCCGAGCTTGAAACCCCGGGTTCGCGCATTCTGCCCGTCGCCTATGAGCTGCACCTTGGCACCATAGAGGATCGGTGAATTTGAGCGACACTTGAACAGGAGGTCCACATGCGACAGCAGACCCAGGCTGCCTTGCGGACCTGTTCCTCCGTATCTCCTGAGATGTTCGCCCGGCCGCAGCTCGTAGGGCCCACAAGCATACCCGCAATTTCGGACGATGCGCGCCTGGGAGACTCTTTTAATTGTACCGGCGTGTCCAGCCATTGCCGCACCGAGAAAGCGCCCATTGGTTTCAGGGGTGATCCCGTTAGGATCGGAAATCGTGTGATCAACAACACCGACTACGTTTTCTGTATGGAAGAAGGGGATGCAGGATGTCATCATAAGAATCGGAAGAAGCGCCAGCAGATGTTTGATGGTTTCAGCTCCTTTCCTGAATAAAACAAGAGGAGGTCAAACTGTTGTTTATCAGGCATCTCAGGCTTTCTATCCCTGATCCGGATTGTAGCAACTTTTCGTATGCCGCCATCATCATATCGCAGTCTCGATATTGAGGAGTGGTCGGGTGCCGCCTCCTTATTTGAAGTGGGTGCGATCACAGGCTGTTTTCAAGTCGGCGGCTCCAGGTGTGAATTACGCCTCTTCCGTTCGGGTTTAGCCGAAACACTGAAGAATAGAACATCAGGTCTCCCGCTGAGTTCAACCGTCTCCTCGTTCCTTTATCCGGTGTCATCCACGCCGGCCCTATAGCATGGGGGTCCGAATTGTGGAAACTTTACTGCTTCAGAAATAAATAGACAATCGGATTTTACTTCCACATCGGTGAAAATAAATTCTCATGATTGGAGGTTTTTTTGAGATGGAATGGATATGCTAACTATGGTGACGGGATCTATTGCCGAGACTCCTCCCCGACCATCACCAACTGCACGATCTCGGAAAACACCGACGGCGGGATCTGCTGCTCTAATTTCTCCGTCACACTTAAAAACTGTCTACTGTGGAACGATTCACCTCAAGAAATATGTGTTTATTTGGAGATTCCGGTAGTAAAATGTTCAGATACTCAAAGCGGCTGGGAAGGAAAGGGAACATTGATGCAGATCCCTCATTCGTCGCACCTTAAAGTTCCAGGGTTATCTTGAAGCTGTTAATTTAGTGGTAGTATCAAATGGCAGGAAAAGCATTCGCAATCAAAACGGGTGAAGAATTGAAACAGAAAGTAATTCTGTTATCATCCAACCTTGGATTACAGGCTGAAACCGAGGTGAAAGCCGCTCGTCGCATTTGGGGCGCCGGCTGTTGTTGATGATATAGGTTACTGGCCGATTCCGGGAATCGTTGTTATCGACGGAAAAGGATTTTCTGAAAACATGAGAGGTTTTCTAATGGCGACCGATAAGGGTGCGGGTCGAAATTAATCTGCCACTTTCGCGCTCAGATTCTGGTCGGATTTGTTCGCGACGATTGAATAAAACCGCAGGCATAGCAGGGCTACGTCGAGGATTTTATGATTGAGGAGCGGACGAAGACGGCCTGATAATGAGATGCGAAATGGTTGATTTATTTGACCCGCACCCTAAGGTCGTCTGGCTTGAAGACCTTGCCGACTGGCTGAAATTATATTTCAACCTTACTTAATGATGAAACATTCGACTAAAAAAAAGCCGCATCCTTTCCTGAAGTGGGCGGGAGGAAAGACTCAGCTTCTCGGCCCGCTCGTGGAACGGATTCCCGGCAAGTTCGGAAAGTACTTCGAACC
>CAYMWF010000057.1:28075-30181 GCA_964394085.1 uncultured Gemmatimonadota bacterium
GTGGCGGACGCTTTGAAGGAAGTGGTCTTGCGTGACGCACCTTTCGACAGCGTTCTTGATTCGGCATCGAGCGGAGACCTGGTTTATTTCGATCCGCCGTACGCACCTCTTTCGCGAACATCGAACTTTACCTCTTACCAACCCGGCGGGTTCGACGCGGATTCGCAGCAGAAACTACGGGACGTGAGCATCGACCTGGTACGGCGCGGAGCCAAAGTCATCATATCCAATTCCGGTACGCAGGTGATCCGCGAGCTGTACGAACACAGCGAATTTACCATTGAAACGGTCGGTGCCCGGCGGAGCATAAACAGAGATCCCTCCCGTCGCGGTGTCCTAAACGAGCTGATTATTACTGCCTGAACGAAGAGAGGAAAATCATGTTGGGAAACAAACCGGCGGGAGCCGCCGCGATTCTGCTTCTTGCGACGCTGGCGATTTTTGCGTCAGAAACGCCGGCTTCAGACTGGCGGGGACCCGTTTACGAGGGAGACGAGCTGGACTACCAGCCTTCGCTGATCCGCATCGAACCCGACGACATCCTGGCCATGGCTTTCGAAAGAATAGAACCTGCTTCGTTTTACGGCGACTTCTTCCTTTGTTTTTCGGACGACGGAGGCGCCACCTGGAGCCACCCCGTGGAAATCCTCCATTCCGCCCTGAACCGGCGGCACCCCTCGCTGGTGCGGCTCGCGGACGGGAGCTACTCGCTCTTCTACCTCGTGGACGAAACCGGCTCCGGTTCGTACAGGCTGCACAGGGCCGTCAGCCCCGACTGCCTCGCCTGGACCTCGAGGGGCAGGCTCGACCTCGGCTGGCTGACGTCCGGTGAAATCAACCCCTGCGTCATTGTCGAAGATGACGCTTCGCTCACGATGACCTACCAGCGGCTTTCCGGCCCGGTCTACATCGCCCGCTCGCTGGACGGGGGAGCGACCTGGGACGACCTGAAAACAAAAATCAGCCCCGGCAACGCCCAGCTTCCCCGGCTGACGAAAAGGGAAATGGACGGCCTGTACCTGGTGACTTACCAGGTCGGGAGCTCCAATCTCGACATGTTCGCCAGAACAACGACCGATCCTTACGACTGGTCGGGGCCGGTTTATTCGTTCTCGACCGCCGTCAACAGCCACGACTCGCAGCCGATGGTCCTTACCGGCGGCACCTTCTTCGTGCCTTACGCCCAGCAGGCGGGCAGCGTATTCGACATATATTACCGGACGAGCTTCGACGGGGCCGAATGGACCGACGCCGTCCGCGTCACCACCGATACAGGCCATTACGACACCCAGCCGCACCCGCTCCGGTCGAGTATTCCGGGTTCGCCGATACTCGCCTGGTCGCACCAGGTCGGCGCCGTGCCGTACGAAGACCATGATGTCTGGATCGACACCGGCCTCGACGTCCCTCTTCCACTCGGCATCGACATCGACGAAGTATCCTTTTCGACGGGCGATACTGTTTCATTCAGACTCGATGCGGGAGCCTCCTGCGGCGGAAGCGAATATTTCCTGGTCGGCGGCATCTCCGGAACCTCTCCGGGTACGCAGCTCCCCGGAGGCGGCGTTATCCCGTTGAACCGGGACGCCGTCACCGATTATATCATCGACAACCACGCCGATCCGATGTTCCTGGACTTCCGGGGCTACCTGGACGGGCAGGGGGAAGCGTCTGCGGAACTCTATCTGCCCCCGTCTCCGCCGCTCCCCGCCGGGACCATCGTATATTTCGCGTTCACGACCCTGTCGCCTTTCGATTTCCAGTCGAACCCGGTGAGTCTCCTGATCACTCCGTAAGGAGCGCCGAAGCCGCTCGAGTGCCGGAGAATCCTGCAAGGTTCGACTTTCACCGCCGGACCACCATCAGGCGGATAACACGGAGGGAGAACATGACGCGGGACTCCGATCCAGCAGGAAAAACCAGCGCAACAGGACAGTCATCCCCGAGAATACTCGAAGTTTCCTGGGGAAAGCTCGTCATCGAGGGGCGAAGCTCGCCCTTCAAGGATGCGAAACTCTATCCCGGCGGCGCTTCGGAATGGGACTGGCGGGAAACCGGCACCAGCCACGGACGCGGCATCCAGCCCGCCGCCGTCGAGGAACTGCT
>CAYMWF010000058.1:0-29822 GCA_964394085.1 uncultured Gemmatimonadota bacterium
CCTGGGCGACGGCTCCGTACGCGACAGGCACCTCTTCGATCTCCATGACCGCTACTACGGCCACCGATCCCAGCGGAGTGGAATACTACTTCGACTGCCTCACCGCCGGAGGTCACGACAGCGGATGGCAGGATGCCGCGACGTACGAAGATACCGGGTTGGCGGCAGGGACTTCTTACACGTACCAGGTCAAGGCCCGCGACAAGAGCCTCAACCTGAACGAAACGGGTTTTTCACCCCAGGCCTCTGCAACCACAGATGAGATTTCTACCGACGATGTGACCATAATCCTGGCGGAATACAACCCCGACCGGAGGCAGCTCAGGGTCAGGGCCACCAGCAGCTGGCAGCCCGATGTCACTCTCACCCTTGTAGATTTCGGAGTAATGACTTACAAGAAGAACTTCTATGAGTACAAGGTAAAACCAGTGGATTGCCCTCCCACCGTCACCGTGGTTTCGAGCGGCGGAGGCTCCGACACCTACGCCTTTTTCACGGTGGATGAAGACCCGCCGGTTCCGGATCCGATGACCTGGGCAGTCGAGCCCCACGCCACCGGGAGCTACTCGATCGCCATGACGGCGACTACCGCCGCTGATGAGAACGGGGTGGAATACTACTTCGAATGCCTTACCGCCGGAGGCCATGACAGCGGATGGCAGGATGGCACTACTTACGAGGATACCGGGCTGACACCTGAAACGGAGTACTCGTACCACGTCAAGGCTCGCGACAAGAGCTCCAACCAGAATGAAACCGGGTTCTCCACAACCGTTTCGGCGACAACCGATTCTCCACCGCCGCCGGACACCGATCCGCCCACGCCCGATCCCATGGTTTGGGCCGCAGTTCCATACGCCACCGGTTCAAGCTCGATAGCAATGACAGCCTCGACCGCCAGCGATCCGAGCGGGGTTGAGTATTACTTCGAGTGCCTGACCTCGGGCGGCCATGACAGCGGATGGCAGGATGGCACGACGTACGAAGATACCGGCCTTGCTCCGGGAACCGCTTACACATATCGTGTAAAAGCCAGGGACAAGAGCCTGAACCTGAACGAAACAGGATATTCCCCCGAGGCTTCCGCCACCACGGATGAAGTCTCCACCGATGTTGTTACGATCATGAAGGCGGAGTACAGGATGAGCAACGGCGAGTTGAAGGTGGAAGCCACCAGCAGCGAGCAGCCGAACGCCGTACTGACCGTCGTCGGCTATGGTCAGATGACATGGAACGGTTCGAAGAGCAAATATACCTTCAAGGAAAGGAATGCTGCGGATCCCGGAGCAACAGTGACGGTGACGTCAAGCCTGAACGGCACCGACACTCATCCGGTGACGCACAAGTAGTCCGGCAATCATATAACGTGTAAATCAGCCTTTCAACGGGATGGTGTGAGTGAATCCGCCATCCCGTCTTCATTTCCTGCTTCGGTTGATTGATTCCAGTGCGGCTAGTCCATGATCCGGGACAGGAGCTTCGGAAGAGTGGCGTTGTCGATGTACGGTCCGAGTATCGGATCCTCATTCCTCAGGCACAGCTGCAGAAGGCCTGCGCACGCACCCTTTGCGTACAGCGGCACGAGGCTGTTCGTGTGATAAGCGCTGTTCCACTCCATTCCGGGCATGTTGCCGGCGCCGTAATTCTGAAGCGATTCGTAGGTCCAGACCTCTTCGCCCGCGTATTCGCGCTCCCGGGTGATATATCCGCACTCGTGGTCGGAGGTGACGATCACGAGCGTCCGGTCCCAGAGATCGTGCCCATCCACCCATTCCACCACGAGGTCGACGGCGTCGTTGAAGGCGATCTGCTCTTCGATCATTCTCCCCGTGGCGTTCAGATGGCTCGCCCAGTCCACGGCGCCGCCCTCAACCATCAAGAAAAAGCCGTCCTCATCCTCATCGAGTATGTTGAGTGCCGCCGCCGTCATTTCGGACAGGGTTGGAACCGTGGATATCAGAGGATCTTCGAAGGGATGCGAGTCAAGGTCGCCTGCCCGGTGAAACTGCAGTGTTCTATACACCTGGGGTATGCCTATCACGCGCTTGGGTGTGTAACCCAGCATCAGATCCCGGAAGTCACTGCGGGTTTCCACCAGGGTCCACTCATCGTCCATAAGGTCGTTATGATCGGCGTCTACTGTCGATCCGGCGACTCCATCGACAAGCATGTTCCATAATGTTCTGGTGCCCACATATTCATAATTATGGTGATAATCCAGCTCTCCGTCGTCATCGTAATGAGGATGCCCGCAGCCCATGATGACATCGAGCCGGCTTTCTTCAATCATTTCGTACGCGATCTGGCGGCAGTTGCTTCGCGAAACGTTGTGGGCCGTGAACCCGGCCGGTGTGGCGTGACTGAGCTGCACGCTCGACACTACTCCGGTCGCTTTCTCCATTTCCTCGGCCTGTTCGATGAGATGTTCAAGCAGATCTCCTTCCGAATCCACCCCGATCCTGCCGTAACTCGTTTTGAAGCTTGTCGACATCGCCGTGGCCGCGGCCGCCGAATCGGTGGCCCGTTCCGTCACATACATGAAATCCGACCATGCGAGATCGGGATCGTATCCATGTCCGTCCACGGCAAAGGTGCTCATCGGATATTTGACGGGAAAACGCTCGAAGGAACGGATTCCCGAACAGCCGTACTGGTAGATATCGGCCGCCTTCACGTGATTGAATCCGCTTCCGTCACAAATCATGATGATGATGTTCTTCACCGCCGGGCGATTCAGAAAATACTTTTCGACGCCGGCGGATTCCGTCTTCGCAGCAAAGCTCGAAAGGAGAAGGAGGACAAGCGCCGCCGGGAAGAAGCAGGGAAATGCCGTTTTGTTGTGTTTCATCGTTCGCCTCCCGCTTCCGCGGGCATAGAAGTCGATCATGAGCCTTTATGGCAGTATAGACTCCCCCTCATTCATTATATCGGCGGAAACTTCCAGAATTCGGACACCTGCGTTAAATTTTCGGCGAAACAGCAGATCGCGCGGCCGTTCTGACGATACTGCTTGAGTCCTTTCGGAGTACCGTCGGAACCGAACGTAAACAAACCTGGCCAGCGTGAACAAACGTCCAGCTGCGTGCGTGGTTTCGGGTAAGTGTTGTATAGTCTCAGGAACATGAGTATCCTTTCCCCATGAGGAGGCTGAAACAGGTGAAACCGCGGAATTCCGGGATGATGTTCGGGGATTCCTCAAGAAGTGGCTGTTCTGTTTTTTCCATCCCTCTGGGGTTCGTCCTGTTCTACACTCCCCTGGTCATGTTGTGGTTTGCGAGCTCTCCCCTCTATTTCGGAGACGACTCCTACATCACCATGGCCTATGTGAAGAACCTGGTCGGAGGGCATGGCCTGGTCTTCGACGGCAGCGAACGGGTCTGGGGTTTCACTTCACCCGCTCACGTTGGCGTGCTCTCTCTTCTGGCCCTTTGCAGGATTCCGATCCCGTGGGCGAACGTTTTCGTGGATGTCCTCTGTGCCGCGCTCTGTTCCGGCCTCGCGATCCTTTTAGGCCGCAAGCTGCTGGACTCGCTGTCATACGGAGTGGTCCTCGGCTTCCTGTTCGTCGGGGCCATGCCCTTCTACCGTTTCGGCGGATTGGAATGCCACCTCGTCTTTGCACTGCAGCTGGGGTTCCTCTACGCCCTGCTGGAGGAGCGACGGCTCCCGGCGGCGCTTCTGGCGTCCTTCTGCTGCCTGGCGCGGCCCGACAGTCTCCTTTTCGTCCTTCCGTTGATGTTGGCCGACAAGGGTTTCTGGAAGTTCAGGCATGTCCTGGCATTCGGGGTGCCGGGGGTTCTGTGGCTCGGATTCACTTTTTTCTACTACGGTGATCTTCTGCCGAACCCCTTCTACTCGAAGCTGAGGGAGACTTCTTTTACGGAGTACCTGACCCAGGGAACATGGGTCATGCTCACGAACCCGATCCCCGGCCTGGCTTTCCTGCCCGGCCTCGCCGCGGCTGTCCTGAAAGGGGGGGGGAGCCTGTCCCTGCTCGCCCACACCACGCTCCGAACACGTTTCACTATCCTGTATCCTCTCGTGCTCTATCCGTTCCTGCTGATTTTTGCGTATGCGCTCATCGGGCCGCAGGTTCTTCACAACTGGCAAATCCAGTCGGCCTACTACTTCCTAGTCATGGCAGCGCTTCTGGGTGTGCTCTTCGCATGGAAGAGATGGGTGCCGCCGGGTCGCGTTCGCAAGGTCCTCGGCCCTGCAGCAGGGGCGGTTCTGGTCGCCTTCCTTGCTTCATCGCTCTACTTCCACAAGCATGACCTGGAGGACTTCAGCACCCACTACTGGGTCGGCGCACGCCAGACCTGCTACCGGGCCATGGCATCCTGGATGGACTCGAACCTGCCGGAGAACGCCGTGGTGGTCTTCCACGAGCCGGGGACCATCCGCTACGAGATGGACCGCTGGGATGTCCGCGTCATCGACTGGGGCGGCATCAACAACAAGCGGCCGATGCTGAATACGGGGGAGGTGGACAACGAAGCCTTTTTCGAGCGGCATGGAGTGACCCACGTCCTGGCGGGAGTTGAGCGCGGCGAGATCGCCCCCTTCGCCGGAGTGTCTTTTCGAAAAGTTCGCTCCTTTCGGGCTCGCGGCTTCAGACCGCATACCCTCTACGTGTCCGCGAAAGCAGGCTGGTGAGATGGGACAAATCGGATTGCACGAGTAACTTCCATTAAAAGTTGTGTAGTCTCAAGAACACGAGTATCCTTTTTCCCAAAGGAGGTTGAAACACGTGAAATCGCGTGGCTGAAATTTCCTTGACAATAAAAAAGTTTTATCGGGAAGTAGACACCGTACTGACATAAAGGAGGAGAGCGTGATTGTTAAAATGTCAAACCGGTCATCAATCGTTTTTACTGTAGCATTGATTTTTGGGATGCTCCTTTTTTCAGGCTGTCAGGTCGAATTGGAACCCGAAGATAAACCCGACATTTATGACCCCTGGAAATTCATAGTATACGGAGATTCACGTACTTTTGACGATTTCCACCGATCGGTGCTTCAATCGATTGTCGCGAACACACCGGATTATGAGATGATCTATAATGTCGGCGATCTTGTCGGGACGGGTTATGTTACTGCGGAATGGGAGACATGGCAGACCGCCTGTGATGATATTCTCGGCGGAACGGGGCAGGACAACACACCGCCCCTGTACATGGCCGCCCCGGGAAACCACGACATGACGGATTTAGGAATTGTGGACAGTACCCTGATCAACTGGAAGAATTATCTCTGGGGGCAGGATCAGCTCTACGGGAATGACGGTCTGTTCTTTGTTGTTGATTACAAAAACGTCCGCGTTATCGTTCTGAATTCCTGCGCTGATCCCGAAAGTGAACAGCTCGAGATGTTGATGGATGCAATACAGAACAATTCCAAAACCTGGCTGTTCGCTATCTGGCATCATCCCATTTTCGATTTCGGCCCCAAACACTATGAAGATCTTCTTCATCGGAAGTGGGGTGTTCCTCTCTACACCGGGGGATGCGATATCATATTCACCGGTCATGCTCATTATTATGTGCGGACAGCGAAGCTCGGGTTGGATGGAGAACAGAATCCACCGCTTGATCCGAACAGCGGCGCGGCGCAGATCGTAACCGGAAACGGTGGGGCGGGTCTCTACGGAATCAATCCCGATGAAGATGGAAACGGTTACATGGTCGAATCCTACACCAACGAACATTACGGCTACACCGAGCTTACCGTTGAAGAAGATTCCCTCAGCTTAAGACATATTCTTGCCGATGGCACTGTATTCGACGAAACTGTTTACACACCAAATCAAAAAGTCGACGAATAGCCGCGTGGCGAGCACCGTGAACGCACTCCGTACACATAGCACGGCACGCAGGCTCTCTGCGCTCGCGCACATGGGGTTCGAGCGCGTCGACGCCGCTTCCATAACGATGCGGGCCGCCAGGATCGATCGCCGGACTTACAGGGTCGCGGGTGAGAAGCCCGCCATGGGTACGCTCGCGGCGATTTCCGCTCTCGACCGCTCGCAGGCGAGACTCGAAGAAGGCATCGGCCGCGCCTTCGAGGAGATGGAACGTCTGATCGCCCTGTTCAGTCGCTGCGACGGGGCCTCTGCCGTTACCGAACTCAACGCGCGGGGACTTCTGGAGGGCGCGCCGCCCGAGTTCGCTTTTCTCATCGAGCGTTCCAGGGAGTATCACCACCTGAGCGCCGGAGCTTTCGACATCACGGTCGAGCCCTTGGTCGAGCTGTTTCGTGAAGGTCTCGACGGCGCCCGGCAGCGCAGCCCGACTCAGGCCGAGATCCGCGACGCGCTGGAACTCACCGGCGTCGGCAACATCGAGCTGGATAACGGGCAGGCCCGCTTCAAACGCTCCGGCATGGGGATTACGCTGGACGGCATCGCCAAGGGGTACATCGTCGACGCCGTTGCCGAGGTGCTTCGCAAGCATAAGATCAAACGCTACTTGATCGATGCCGGCGGCGACATCCGCGCTGCGGGCACCAAGGAGCGGAAGCTGCCCTGGACGGTTGCTGTCCAGGATCCCGGGCGGCGGGCCGAGTTCCCCGACACGATTCATCTGATCGATGCCGCCGTGGCCACGTCGGGAGGATACGAGATCTACTTCGATCAGAGTAGACGTACCCACCACATTGTCAATGCTGGTACCGGCCGGTCCCCCGATATGAGTGTGAGTGTGTCGGTCGTCGCTCCGGCGGCGATGCTTGCGGACGCGCTGGCTACCGGTGCCTTCGTGATGGATCCTCGGCGAGGGGTCGGGTTCATCGACGCGGTGCCGGGCTGCGAGTGTTTGATCATCGACCGGGACGGGCGGCAGCTGAAGTCGCGAGGCTGGCGGAGCGCCGCGGCCATCAACGGAGAAAAGGTGGAGTGAAAATGCGAGAATCGTCGAAGTCCGCTGCGGTCACGACGGAGCGTTACACCGGGTTCCAGGTCACCGTTCTGGTGGCCCTGAGGCTGCTCATCGGCTGGCGCTTCTTTTACGAGGGTCTCTCCAAGGTGCTGAACCCGTACTGGACCTCCGCAGGATTCCTCGTCGAGTCGGAGTGGTGGTTCAAAGGCATCTTCCTGTCCCTTGCCGCCAACCCGTCGACCCTGGCGGTGGTGGATTTCCTCAACGCCTGGGGGCCGGTCTTAATCGGTCTGGGGCTGATGCTGGGTTTGCTGACCCGCACCGCGACGACCGCCGCCATCGTGCTGTTGGCCTTGTACTATATTGCCGCCCCTCCCTTTGCAGCGTATTCATATTCGATGCCGGCCGAGGGCAGCTACCTGGTCGTCAACAAGGTCCTGGTCGAACTGGCCGCCGTCCTGGTTCTCCTTGCCTTCCCGACGGGGCGGTCGTACGGATTGGACAGGATCGTCTTTTGGAAACGCGACCCTGAGCACGGAGCCCTGAAACGGGCCCGAGCGTGAGGAAAAATCCATGAGGGACGAAAACAGAACCGCCAGTGCCGGCGGCACCACACCTGATGATCGCCAGCCCGATGCGGTTGAGCCCGGCACGAGTGACATCGACAAGTCCCCGGTCGAGTCGTGGAGCACCATGACCCGCCGAAGCGTCCTCAAAGCGCTGGTGTCGATTCCCGTTCTCGGCGCCTTCTTCTACAACTTCTTCAAGAAAAAGGCTGCCGACGACATGAAGAAGCACGCGATTATGTCGGAGCTCGGTGTGAGGGAGGGAGGAGGACCCGCGGTCATTCCCGAGGCGATCTCCCGGCCGCCCGGCGAGCGAATTCGCGTGGGGATTATCGGATTCGGCGAGGAGGGTGAAGCCCTCGTTCGCCATGCCGGTTTCGCCCATCCTGACTGGGTCGGGAAGTCACGCCGGGCACACGGGGAGGATTCCCGTAATCGCCGTCTCGAGATCTATACGAACCAGGCGGATCTGAATATCGCCGTCACGGGTGTCTGCGACGTGTTCGACGTACGGGCCGAGCGGGGCATTGCCGCCTCGCAGGTCGGAGTCCGCCCGGGAGGCGGCCCGGCGCTGCCGCCCGCCCGGCGGTTTCGCACGTACACCGACATGCTCGAAAGCGGTGAGGTCGATGCCGTTTTCATCGCGGCGCCCGATCACTGGCATTCTAAAATGACGATCGATGCCGTGAATGCGGGGATCCACGTTTACTGCGAAAAGTGCATGACTCGAACGGAAGAAGAGACTCACGGCGTCTACGACGCGGTCAAGAACTCGAACGCCGTGTTCCAGCTGGGTCACCAGAACCGGCAGTCGGAGGCGCACATCAAGGCACGCGAGATCATCGCCGCCAACATCCTCGGGCACATTACCCTGGTCGAGGGGACGACCAACCGGAACGATCCCAGGGGCGCCTGGGTGGCGGACATCCACAGGGACGGCAATCCCCGGACGATCGACTGGGCGCAATTCGAGGGACCGGCGCCCAACAAGGTGCCGTTCAGCCTGGAGCGGTTTTTCCGGTGGCGGTGCTGGTACGATTACGGCACCGGGATCGCCGGCGACCTGCTGTCCCACGAGTACGACGCCGTCAACATGATCCTGGACATCGGGATCCCGAAATCGGCGGTGGCGTCGGGCGGCATCTATTATTTCAAGGACGGCCGCGACGTGCCCGACGTCTTCCAGGCCGTACTCGAGTACCCCGAACGGGATCTCACGGTGGTGTACAGCGCTACCCTCGCAAACGGGAGGTACCGCGGACTGACGTTCATGGGCCACGATGCGTCGATGCAGGTCGGCGGAAATCTCACCGTGACGGCGGACCGGAGGTCCACGCGATACGGGCAGAAGATCGAAGACGGCATCATCGATCCCTCGATGCCGATGTTGACCTACCGCCCGGGCTTCAAGGGAATCGATGCGGTCACCTCGGCCACGGAGGAGTATTTCGCGAGTCGAGGGTTGCTTTACACGTATCGGGGCGGCCGGCGCGTTTCGGCATACCACCTGCTCATCGAGGACTGGCTGAACATCATCAGGAACGGCGGCGAGACGAGCTGCAACATCGAGCGAGGGTTTGAGGCGGCCATAACCTGCCACATGGCCACGCGTGCTTTTCTGGAGGGGCGCAAAGTGGAGTGGGATCCGGTCCGCCGGGCCATCGTCTGAGGCGATCCAACACTTGACGGGCGAGGGGCGGTAGGGCGGGTGAGACGGCAGGCGGTAAGCAACGGTCCTTCCGGCGCTGTGCGTACCCGACTACTCAACGAGAAGCAGTTTCGGGTTCAGGATTGGAAAAGGGTTCATTCAGATGATGATCCGCATCACAATGCTACTATTTATTGGGTTGGCATTTTCAGGATGTGAAAACAATAATCCTGAAAGTAATCAAAAAGACAATATTGATGGAAAAATATTTCAAAAAAGTTCTAAACGCGGACTCGCATTCAACTTGACTCATCCCGATGATTTTGAATCGCTGAAGGAAGGTGTGTCCTGGTGGTATAACTGGCATTGGAATACAGCTGCTCCTGAAAATTATCATACAGATTATAAAATGGAGTTTATTCCGATGCTCTGGGGAGGCGACACAAGCGTTAACGATATTGATAATATAAAAAATTTTATACTCAACCACCCCGAAGTGAAATATTTACTCGTAATGAATGAGCCGAACTTGATTGATCAAGCGAATCGTACACCGTCTCAAGCTGCAGGCGACTGGTTGGTTTACGAGCAAATCAAAAATGATTTTTCAGAAGAAGGTCGAGACATCGCAATAGTTGGTCCGGCAATGAATTGGGGCACGATGAATGACTATCGGGACCCGGTGGTTTGGCTCGATGCATTCTATCAATCATTCAGATCTGTTGCCGGAAGAGACCCCATAATCGATTATCTGGCTTTTCACTGGTATGATTACGGGCTCGAAAAACAATTAGATAGATTACAAAAGTACGGCAGGCAAATCTGGGTCACGGAAATGGCAAACTGGAACCCGCAAATTGATACATATCATGAACAGATTGAACAAATGCTGGAGATGGTGGCCATCTGCGAAAACAGGCCTGACGTGGTTCGATATGCCTGGTTTTATGGTCGAGGTGATTTTCCTGACGAAAACTTTACCTATATTTTTAATCAGAGTTTCGGCGAACTCTCTCCACTTGGCGAAACATACGTAGATTTACCATATGTTGATAAACTGAACTAATCGGCCTCTGCACCACCCGACAGCGGGGTTGTTTTTGCCGTCCCGACCTGGGGCGGGTTCGAGCGAAATCTGCGATCTTGACATCCCCGGATATTTTGACGGATAATTTGCCTTCAACGCAAATTCAAGGCGGGGGGTCTAATGTCGAATATTGCTTTAATTGGTTATATGACAGGCTGTTAAATGAGAACATTTATTATTATGGCGCCCATTTGAGACCGAGTGGTCTGTAATCAGAATCGGAAGAAGCAGTTAAAGCAACTAATTCAGAAAAAAAATTTAAAAAGATGCGTCATAACATTCTAATCATTGTTTTTATTGCGCTTTTGAATATCAGCGGGTGGTTGGTACTGCATCAACGCCCTCACATGGCTGCTGATATATCTTATCCTTTTGCTTCTATCAGTTTTGAACCCAATCACCCCTACAATCATAATCCCGAGAGACCCGAAGACATTTCTGAAGAACAGTTAGAAGAAGACTTTAAAAAAATTGCAGGCAAAACCAGATGCGTCAGAATATATCGCCCGACAAACGGTATGGAAAAAGTGCCTGAAATTGCTCAAAAATATAATATGACGGTTATTGCCGGGACCTGGTTTGATGGAAACAATGCTAAGAAAAATCAGCGTGAATTCGATGCTTTAATGCAAATGGTGAATGACAATTCCAATATTACTCACCTGTTAATCGGAAACGAAATACCATTTGTCAGAATGCAAAAAGAACAAGAAGAAGAATTAATTGATTTTGTCTTGGAAGCTAAAAAACGAACAGACCTTCCTGTTTCAACCGCGAGAACCAAAGATGCATGGTTGGATGATCCTGATTTGGCTCAGTATGTTGATTTTATTCCTATTCATATAATACCTTACTGGTACGGCATTTCGAATGAACAGGCAGTTGAGTCAGTCCTTGAGAGTTATGAAGTTGTTAAGAAAGCGTTTCCTGGTAAACCTGTAATGATAGCGGAAGTAGGATGGCCGTCTCTGGGGGCGCAAAGGGGTGAGTCGTATGCAAATAAAGTCAGCCAGGCTCAATTTATCAGAGATTTTATTGCCTCTGCTCAAAAAGAAAGTCTTTTTTATAACATAGTTGAAGCATTTGATCAGCCTTGGAAACTCAGACATATCGGCGGGCGGGCTGATTCACATTTTGGAATAATGACGCCGCAGGGGCGCGAAAAGTTTCCATTAAGCGGTCCGATATTTCCTTATGATAATTGGCTGGCAGTCTTTTTATCCACTTTTTTGGGGTTGATGGTGAATGCTGTTTTTCTCTATCACCATTCAGATATCAACCTGAAAGGTCGATTGTTTGCTGCTATTATCATTCAATTCGTTATGACTTTTATTACAGTCATCGGCGGAACGATTGCTGCGGAATACATGCTGTGGTTTTTATCAGTTTGGCTGCTTATAATCCCTGCACTGATCCTATTATTTACAAGTCTTCTGGTTAGAACGTTTGAAACAGCCGAGGTTATTGGCGACAGACCTTTGAAAAGGAATGTCAAAGCTGGTGTCTTGAAATCATCAAAACAGCCTTTTGTCTCTATTCATGTGGCATGCCGCAACGAGCCCCCGCAGATAGTAATTGAAACAGCGAAGCATTTGTTGGATTTAGATTATCCGGCTTTTGAAGTTCTTGTTATAGATAATAATACCGAAGATGAAGCTTTATGGCTTCCGGTCCAGGAATTTGTTGAAAAATCAGCTGACAATATTCGGTTTCATCATTTGGAAAACTGGCCGGGGTTTAAAGCAGGAGCGCTAAACTACGGCCTGGGCGTAGCTGATCCGCAGGCTGAAATCATTGCAGTGGTCGACGCTGATTATATTGTAGAAAAAAACTGGCTGAGCGAAACAATTCCTTTTTTCGAAGACGATAAGATAGCGGTAGTGCAGGCTCCACAGTCTTATCGCGATTATGAAAACAGTAAATTTCAAAGTATCATCAATGATGAATACCGCGGTTTTTTCTCAATAGGGATGGTGCAGAGAAATGAATATAACGCAATAATTCAGCATGGGACAATGACGTTGATAAGAAAGTCCGTGTTAATGGAAGTCGGACAGTGGTCGGAATGGTCAATTTGTGAAGATACCGAACTGGGATTGAGAATACTCGAGGCCGGTTACGAAAAACAGTATGTCAATAAGGTTTTTGGAAGAGGATTAATTCCTTATACTTTTTCAGATTATGCCAAACAGCGGGTTCGCTGGTCGTTTGGGGCCGTGCGTATTATTTTGAGACACTGGAAGGAGTTACTTGGACTAAAAGGTACTTTAACTTTTCGGCAGCGTTATCATTTCTTATCCGGGTGGATTCCCTGGATTGGAGATGGCCTGTACCCGTTTTTTACTTTATTCGGGATAGCAGGGGCGAGTCTAATCATCTGGAACCCCAGGTATTTTCCTCCTTCAGAATTTTTGTTTCCGATAATCATATACCTTGTACTCACTGCTGTTATGACTGTTTGGACTCAAAAGAAAAGACTGAACATTACTAATAAACAGGTTTTCTTGAGTTTGATTGCAGGGGCTTCGTTGACTGGATACATTTCAATGGGAGTAATAAAAGGGTTCATCCGCCTAAAACAACCTTTTCATCGAACAGGAAAAACAAAGGAAGTAAATATCTATGGCTTTAGATTTTTACTCAACACAAAATTAGAAATGGCATTAGTAACTACTATGGCGATATTAGCCGGCTGTATTATTTTTAAACACGGTTTTGACCATTCGGCTGCGGTTACGTGGTGTATTATATTGTTTATTCTTTCGATTCCCAACTTTGCTGTGATTTTTATGAAATTTTATGAAGTTTTTCGCAATGAAAGTTAAATCAAAATCAAAGCGGTTCGATACGATCCGGTTCCCGGCTCAGGGGAGAGCAGTTTTGTTTTTCCTATCATTTCTCGACCTGCCGGGCTGCCGCATCCCGGCCGGAGGCGGCGCATGAGGGTGCGCGAGGCTGTGGCGCTGGCTGCGGCGGTGGCTCGAGTGCGCCTGCTGGGGCGACGCGTGCCGGTCTTCGTCTCCTGGGCTGCCACTTACCGCTGCAGCCGGCGCTGCCGCTACTGCCGGGTATGGGAGACGCCGTCATCCGAGATGGACACCCATACGGCCCTGCGCCGCGTGGAAGCATTGAGGGCTCAGGGGGCGCGGCACTTGAGCGTTACCGGCGGCGAGCCCTTGCTCTGCGAGGATCTGGATCATGTGCTGCGCCGCTGCGCGACGCTCGGTATGCGGACGAGCATCAACACCCACGGCGACCTGCTGCCCGAGCGCCCCGAAGTGCTGGAATGGCTGGACACCGTCACCCTCAGCCTGGATGGTGATCGGGCGGTGCACGATGCGTTGCGCGGCGCCGGCGCTTTCGACGACGTCCTGGCAGCCGCCGAACTGGTGCACTCGCACGGCAGACACCTGCAGGTCACCATGGTCCTGACGAATGAGAACGCGGACCAGGTGGACGCGGTGCTGGACCTGTGCCGACGCCTGGGCGCCACGGCCTCGTTTCACCCGGTTTACAGCGACTCGCTACTGTGGCCCGACACCCACGCGCCGCTGCAGCTCGCAGCCGCCGAGAACGCAGGTGTCTTCGCTCACCTCGCACGGGTCAAGCGCGCCGAACCGGAGCTCATCCGGGACTCCATCTTGAGCCTGCGGCACCTGGCTCACTGGCCGCAGGACACGGCGGTACCCTGCGTCGCCGGCCGCCTCTTCCTGCGCATGACCCCCGATGGCGACCTCCTGGCATGCGGGTGGAAGCAGAGCACGGGGTCAGTCGAGCGCCCCGTGCGGCCGGCGGAGGACAGCGTGGCCGAGGCCGTTGCCGGTCTGCACTGCGAGCCCTGCCGCCAGTGCTGGAACCCGGGAGTGGTGGACCTCAACGCGGCCGCCTGCGGCCGGCCGGACCCCATCCTGGAGCGGCTGCGGTGACGGCGGCGAAGTGGTGCTGGTGACCGCCTGCGGTGGGGGGCTCCGGTTCATCCGATATCTAACCGCAAGGATTTTCCCCACGTGGGGAAGTTTTTCGCAGGGTAAATCTGAAATCACATCTCGACGCACCCGAAGCCAGGGTTCCCTTGCGGGTCAGGTGAACGGGTGATCCTTCTGCATTAAAGACGATTTCATCCCCCCTGCAGAAAAGAGGGGCCAGCTCGGGCAAACCGAGTTTTTGAGAGAGTTCGACGAAACGGCAGCGGGTGATGTCGACTGCCGCGGTATCGCTGCTGAATGAACGGATAATGTATTCCGCATTTACAAAATACCGGAAGACCTCGTCGAACTTCGCCGGGTCACCGGAGTGTGTTATCTCCACCAGGGTTTTAATGTCACCGAAAACAATCCTTATAAACTCAATGCTTCCAGCCAGTACGATCTCCTCGAGACATTCCAGTGCTTTTTTCTCGCCTGTTACCGGCACCAGCAGGCGGTAAAGTACGACTGCCGCGTCCATCTGGCGACGGGAAAGAATATCCCTTTCATCCCCCGGCGGTTCAACAGACTGCCAGGTGTTCTTGCTCAGGCTTCTCGAAACCAGTTTGAGGAGCAGGACCGGAAGTTTACGAATGCCCGCATACCGTTTAAGGATCGCCAGCGCCCCGGGAAGGCTTCTTCTTTCCGCAAGGCGGATTCGTTTCATCGAGGCTTTAAATTCCGGAGATTTCATCCTGCCTGCCTGGTCGAGATCCCTGTTCCCGGCACGGTTATAAATCCCCTTGGCGACCAGTACCGCACCAACGTCCACCGAGATGTCTACACCCAGCCTGGCTCGAAGGCTGTTCGGTGGAACACGGGGGAGCAGAGGATGCGTCATTGAACAGGAAAGGAACAGGGAAAGACTTACCACTGCAAGAGCAATGGTAACGATTCGTTGCATGATGCCACACCATAGTTGACGGAGCATCCGTCGCCCCGAAATCATAGCACGATTTCGTCCGAACGACCACATTGATTCGTGCGTCCTTGCGCAGGTTCAACTCGGTCATTTTTCAGTTCAGGATTTAATATTTCAGCAGATTGTGATGCCGCTCCATGTCTGGGATGCCGATACTCCAGGGTGTTCAATATATCGCACAGCGCAGAGATCCTCCTTTAAACATTTGCATGTCTTCGGAATACATGTTAAGTTAACAATGGAAGGAGATTTATTCGAATGAAATCGTCTTATCCGGTGTCGAAGTTTCATGGCTGGAATTCTGGAAACTTGCCGGAGCCAACGAAAGGATAGATGGATGTCAACAAGAATACTCCCTGTCTTATTGGGAATTGCTCTTTTATTTCCGGTTGTTTCGACAGGGCAGGCGTATGCGATGGATAATGCGCCCGAGAACGTGTTCCTCGTGATAATCGATGGATTGCGGGCGCAGGAGGGGTTCGACGATACGACACACCAGTACATCCCGCACATGTGGAACGACCTGAGACCGCTCGGTACGCTGTATACGAACGTCCGGGTTTCTTCCAAGTCGGAGACTTTTGCTTCTCATTGCGGTATGGCATATGGTGTCAGGGATTTCAGACCAATCCATGCCACGGACTTCAACCATAACTGGAGAGGATCGTCGTATTATCCCAATATTTTCGAAATGACCAGAAAAGAACTCAACCTCCCTGCGGAGAAAGTGCAGATAATCGGTGGTTTTGGTGGAATCTCCCAATTCCATCACAATTTTCATCCGGCATACGGTGAGGATACATGGCCGATTTACATCGGCTTGACCTGGTGGGATATTGGACGATATAACGAACTTCTTTCAATTATGGAAACCGACCAGCCCGCCCTCATAATGATCAATTTCCATGAAGTCGACATGCTCGGTCATTCCGGAAGCTGGGAAGCGTATCTCCTGAGTATACAACAGGCCGATTTAATCGTGTACGATCTCTGGACCAAGATCCAGATGAGTGACCACTACAAGAACAAAACTGCCTTGATCATCGTGACGGATCACGGCCGTCACAGCGATAATGTCAGAGAAGGTTTCAGACACCATTCATGCGATTGCACCGGCTGTCAACGGGTCTTCATACTCGGGCTCGGGCCGGGTATTAAAAGTAATCTGGCAGTCGATACGTATGTCGACCTGATCGACATCTGCGCGACGATCGGTGACCTGATCGGGGTCGACACACCTTTCGCTATGGGCAAACCCCTGGGAGAAATGCTTGAACTCGATCGCCCGGCGTCTAAGCTGGTTTCTACTCCTCTCCGGGTCGCCGATTGCAGGGAGCGTAACGGCAGCAGGTTAAGGTTGAACCTCTCTTGCTCGGAGGGTTATTCCAGGAATCCATCAATAGCGGTAAACGATGATGCCATCTATGTGGCCTGGCTGGAGGAGGGGGAAGGTTGGGATTGGGATGCCCACATCGTATCATCCATCGATGGTAATCTCTGGCAGGACGAAGCCATATTGGTCTCGGACTCTTTGATGTACGATGATATCGCAATCTCGGCACCGTCAGGCGGGCACGGACCGAACATCAGTCTCATGGGGCTGGTTCCAAGACCCGTCGACGGCTCTTTCAAGTGGTATAACATAGACTTTCCACTGGATCACCGGCATGAGTCGGAATGGATTAGTACATTAAAATGCGGTATCTTCCCGAGGGCCTGCAGACTTGCCGCGGCAGCCGAAGGGGAACGGTCCATGCTGGCCTGGTCGGCGCAGCACCTTCTTCTCGATTTCGACGTTGACTTCGCCGATGCTTATGTAATGATAAGGGACGGCATTACAACGGATTATAATGTGGCCGAAACCTCGTATAAGGTCACGGATCGAAGCATCGACGTGGCGTGTTCGGGGGAATACATATATCTCCTCAGGAGCACGGGCCGGGAGATGCATTTTCAGCGGAGCACGGATAGCGGCCTCTCGTGGGAGGACATCGGTTCTCTCTCGACTCCGCGTATGAGCCCTATGCAAGGTAAACTAGCCTGTTCCGATAATTTCCTGACGGCTGTCTGGGCGGAACTCAATGATGACAGGTGGGAAATCAGGTACAGAGTCAGTACCGACTACGGGGAGACATGGTCGGTGAAAGGTATTGTCTCGCAGCCGTCTTCGGGCGCCTGGAAGCCCGACGTTGTTATGGACGGAACCGGCGGCATCTGTGTTGCGTGGGAAGATCACCGGACAGGAGGGGGAAACTCCGAGATTTACGCAAGAAAAAGCCTCGACTACGGGGCAACCTGGACCAGCGAGAAGCGTCTCACCAATTCCCCGGGCTATTCGTGCGATCCTCAGCTGGCCATGAGGAACGGCATCCCATACATCGTGTGGCAGAAATACCTGGACGGGCAGTGGGATATATTCTTCATGATGATGTAAAATGCCGCCTTGATTTACGCGGAATTCTGTATCCGGTGTGAAAATTCGGGATGTGCAGGCTTCCGGCTGGGTTGATAATCCTGCCGATTGATATTTTCCTCTCAGAGCCATATCAGGCATCGTCATTTCAAAGGACGCACTGATGGCAGCAAGAGTACTCCCCATTTTATTGGGAATTGCGTTTTTATTTCCGGTTGTTTCGACAGGGCAGGCGTATGCGGCGGACGACACGCCGGGCAACCTGTTCCTCGTGATTATCGATGGATTGCGGGCGCAGGAGGGGTTCGACGATACGACACACCAGTACATCCCGCATATGTGGAACGACCTGAGGCCGCTCGGAACGCTGTATACTAACGTCCGGGTTTCTTCCAAGACGGAGACCTTTGCCTCTCACTGCGGTATGACCTACGGCGTCCAGGATTTCAGACCTATCCGCGCCGCGGAGTTCAACGAATACTGGAAAGGCTCGTCCTACTATCCCAATATTTTCGAAATGACCAGGCAGGCGTTCAACCTCCCCGAGGAAAAGGTGCAGATAATAGGTGGTTTCGGAGGAATCTCCCAGTTCCATCACAATTTCCATCCTGCATACGGCGACGAGATGTGGCCGATTTTCCATGCTCTCCGGTGGCCCGATTACGGACGATATGAAAAACTGCTGGAACTTATGGAAACCGACAAGCCCAGTCTCATGATGGTCAACCTCCACGAAGTCGACATGCGCGGCCATTCAGGTCTCTGGGAAGAGTATCTCATCGGCATCGAAACAGCCGATTCACTTGTGCACGATCTATGGCTCAGGATTCAATCGAGCGACCACTACAGGGATGATACCGCCTTGATTATCGTGACCGATCACGGCCGTCACAGCGATAATGTCAGGGAGGGTTTCCAGCATCATGCCTGCGACTGCAAAGGCTGTCAGCGGGCCTTCATACTCGGAATCGGACCGGGCATAAAAAGCAACCTGATGATCGATACGTATGTCGACCTGATCGACATCTGCGCGACCATCGGTGAACTCATCGGGGTAGATACACCTTTTGCAATGGGTAAACCGCTCGAAGAAATGCTTGAGGTCGATCGCTCCGCGCCGAAGCTGCCTCCTTCGCCTGTTCTGGTGCAGGATAGCGGGGCGGGTAACGGCGGCCGGTTGATGCTCAATCTCTCTTGCTCGGAAGGATACTCCAGGAATCCCTCGATAGCGGTAAACGGCGACGCCATCTATGTGGCCTGGCTGGAGGAGGGGGACGGCTGGTACTGGGATGCGCATATCGTATCATCCATCGACGGGAATCTCTGGGAGGAAGAGGCGATCCTCTATTCGGACTCTCTTCTATACGAAGATGTCGTGATCACCGCCCCGACCACCGGCCACGGGCCGAACATCAGCCTTTTGGGTCAGATTTACAGACCTGCAGTCGAAGCTTATAAATGGTTCAATATAGACTTTCCTCTGGATCACCGGCATGAACCAGACTGGGTCAAGACGCTGAAATGCGCCATCTACCCGATGGCCTACAGGCTTACCGCCGCCGCTCAGGGGGAGCGATCCATCCTCGCATGGGGAGCGCAGCACCGCCTGCTCAAATGCGAGAACTTCTTCACCAATGCCTTTGTGGCGATAAGGAACGGCAATACGATAACCTATACGATTGACGACACCTCATATCCGATATGTGATCGAAGCATGGACCTGGAGTGTTCAGGAGTATACATACATCTCCTCAGGAGCACCGGACGGGGGATACACTTCCAGCGGAGTACGGATGACGGCAACTCGTGGGAGGACATCGGCTCACTCTCGAAGCCGAATGTGAGCCCGATGCAGGGGAAACTGGCCTGTTCCGATAATATCCTGGCAGCTGTCTGGTCGGAGCTCCATGATGGCAGGTGGGAGATCAGGTACAGAATCAGTACCGACTTCGGAGAGACCTGGTCGGCGAAAGGCATAATCTCGCAGCCGTCTTCGGGCGCCTGGAAGCCCGACGTGGTTATGGACGGAACCGGCGGTATCTATGTTGCCTGGGAAGATCACCGGACAGGGGGGGGAAACTCCGAGATTTACGCAAGAAAGAGCTCCGACAACGGCACCTCCTGGACCAGCGGGCAGCGCCTCACTCATTCCCCGGGCTATACGTGCGATCCCCAACTTGCCCTCAGGAACGGCATCCCATACCTCATATGGCAGGAACACGTGGACGGGCAGTGGGATATATTCTTCATGATGATGTAATCCGCTAATTCGTCAGAAGCGGATCGGCATCCATATTGCCCTCGCCTGACCAGGAACCCTGTACATCTGAATAAGCAACAACAGGATCACTGCTGAATTCCGCTCCTGTCTCGTCCCGCGAATCGCCCCGCAAAATGCAGTTTGTGATAACCGGTTTCCGTAACCCGTATATGTTCCGTTAAGGGCAGACTCGCCTGCGGTCGTTCACTCCCGGTGTTGCATCGTCGGATTCGTCGGGATATACTGGTTCGCAGAAACGTAAAAAGGCGCGGGCGATTTATGAAACGGAAGCGTGATCTTCATGGAATCAAATCTTCATGACGCGACGCCGTCGCCAGGTGAAGCGATGGCGCAATCGAGAGGGCAGCCATGCGGTTGAAAGATTACATCGAGCGGGACCTGGTGCTGGCGGACCCCGATGTGGAAGACAAGGACTCCCTTTTCCGACAACTTGTGGAGACGGTGACCGTGCGGTTCCCTTCCCTTGACGGGCGCGGGCTCTTCGAGCTGCTCAACGCGCGGGAAGAGCAGGTAAGCACCTGCGTCGGGCACGGAGTGGCCGTGCCGCACGCTTCGGTGCCCGGGCTGGAGAGAGGATGCTGCGTCATAGCCCGGCTCCGCGGCGGTGTGGAGTTCGACCCCGGCGACGAAGCGCGCGTCCACATCGTTTTTCTTCTTCTGAATCCGCCGGACCGCGTTGGAACCCATATCAGGATTCTCGCCAGGATCGCCCGGCTCGTCGGCAACGAAGATTTTCTGGGTGAATTGATGAATGCCGCGGATGCGCAGGGAATCTTCGAAATCGTTTCGCGGGAGGACGATCGTCATGTCAGTTGAAAGCGGAAACGGGATGGAGCTCTTCGTCTGTATCGTTAAGAGTCACAGGCACGTAGAGGAAATCCTTACAGGTTTCCTTGAATTCGGCATCAGGGGCGCCACCGTGGTGGACGGCAAGGGCATGGGCCAGATCATCTCCCTCGAAATCCCGATATTCAGCGGATTCAAGAGCCTGTTTCCCGGGGGAGGCGCGAGCACCTACATGATCATCTCCGTGATCGAGCAGAAGCTGATTCCACGGGCTGTGGAGCTGGCCGAGGAGGTCTGCGGCGACTTCAGCGAACCCGGAAACGGATTTCTCTTCACCGTCCCGGTGAACCGGGTCAAGGGGATGGCCGGGGAGATCGAATAGGTGCTGAAGATAGTAGCCGGCGTAGCCATGCTTCTTCTCCTGGGATTTGCGGGGCAGCGCAGAATCTTCACGAAGCTGCCCTTCTCGAGCGGCGCCAGGCTCATCTATCTCACGGGCACCGAGTATATCCTGGTGGGCGCCGCCCTCGGCGGCGGTTTCATCGGTATTCTGGATGAACGGGCGGTTCGCAGCCTGACTCCCCTTTTCACTCTCGGACTCGGCTTTATCGGCCTGTTGTTCGGGCTCCAGCTTGAAATGAAGCTGCTCCGACGGTTCAGAGGACGGTTTCTCGCCGCGGCCCTGCTTCAGTCGTTTGTAACGATGGTCGCGGTATTCCTGCCCTTCTACTTTCTCCTCGGGCGGATTTTCGGGGAGGGAAGCCTGGAGATCCTCCCGGGCGCTCTCGTGCTCGCCACCACCGCAGGCTGCACGGCACAATCTTCACTCGCAATGATCACCCGGGAGCACCGTCTCGTCAGGGCCCGTGTGATGGAGCTGCTGCGTTTTTTCGCCGGAGTCGACGCCTTTCCGGCGCTTATTTTCTTCGGGTTCATATTCTGCCTGAGACATACGTATTCCCCTTTCGGTTTCGGAGCGGGATCAAGCTTCCAGTGGCTGTTCCTATCCGTAGCCGTCGGAGTTTTCACCGGTTTCCTGCTCCACCTCCTCACCCAGATAAACTGCAGCGACGAAGAGCTCCTGATCATGGTGGCCGGCACCGTGCTCTTCGCGAGCGGCATCTCGCTCTATTTCAGGCTTTCACCGCTGGTCACCACGATGATCGTCGGGATCACGGTAGCCAACCTGCCCGGCTCGAACAGCCGCATCTTCCCGATGCTGAGCAGCATCGAAAAACCTCTTTACGTGATATTTCTGGTGCTTGCGGGGGCGATCTGGCATCCGGGCGGTCTCACGAAGGCCCTTCCCCTGGTCGCCCTCTATCTTTTATCGAGGTTCGCGGGAAAAATCGCCGGCGGATACCTCGCATCCGCAGCGTCGGGGTTGGTGCCGCGTCCGCCCTCACTCCTCGGTGCGGGTCTCGTTTCGCAGGGCGGCATCGTGATCGCCATGGTGATGAGTTTCTACCAGCTGGGAGGGGGACCGGAAACGGAGATAATCACCTCGGTAGTCATCATCGGCGTAATTTTCAATGAACTCGTCGCGCCCGGACTGGCCGCCCGTCTGCTCCGCCGCGCCGGGGAGGTGGATTGATGAGGCGGATAGCAGGCATTCTATTAGCCATGGGACTCATGGGCGCAGCGCTCGCCGGTTACAGGGATTCCACGGGATTTCCGGAAGCTCTCACCACCCTGACCTTCGGCTTCCTGCTTCTCGCCGCTTACCTGACCGGGGATATCCTTTCATGGTTCAAGCTTCCGAAGATCACCGGCTATATCCTGGCGGGAATCCTCTTCGGCCCGCATGCGCTGAGCTTCTTAACCGAAGAGACGGTCCTTGATCTCAAGCTGATAGATGACCTGGCGCTCACTTTCATCGCCCTCGCGGCCGGCGGCGAACTGCGCCTGAACGAGCTCAGGGAACGGAGGCATACGATCGTTCTCACGGCCTTTTCCCTTTCCATGATGGTCTTCGCGGGCGTCGGCTTTTTCACCATGGCCGCGGGCAGCTCGCTCCTGCCATTCATGGAAGGACGGGATGCCGTACACCTGATCGCCGCCGCCGCTATTCTCGGAACATTCGCCATCGCGCGCTCACCTTCATCCGCAATCGCCATCATAACCGAAAGCCGCGCACGGGGACCGTTCACAGAGATGGTGCTGGGAGTGACCGTGGTCATGGACGTCCTCGTAATCGCCTTTTTCGCCGTGGTGGTCTCCCTCTGCCAGGCGGCGATCCTGCCCGGCGCCGTCATCGATTTTTTTTACATACTTCTCATAGCCGCCGAGATAACCGGTTCGGTGCTGGCGGGAATACTGCTCGGTGCCGTCATTTCCCGTTATATCGCGCAGGTCAGGGCCGAGATCCCTATATTTCTGCTGGCCATCGCCTTTCTCGTCACGTTCTTCTCGAGGGAGTTCGCCGCCTTCCTCGGCGGCGCATACGGAATCCACTTTCATCCCGAACCGATGCTCATCTGCCTGACCGCCGGTTTCTGGGTTCAGAACAGGTCGCCGAGAGGTGCGCTTCTCATCGAAAAAATCGATAGAAGCTCCCTGCCGGTCTTCGTCATATTCTTCTCGCTCACCGGCGCTTCCCTCGATATCGGCGTGCTGCGGGACACCTGGCTCATGGCTCTTTTGTTAGTGATCGTCAGGGCTGCTTTTATCTGGGCGGGAGCTTGGCTCGGAGGACGGATCGGCGGGGATCCCCCCCGTTTCAGGAGGATGAGCGGTTTCGGTTTTCTGACCCAGGCGGGTGTCAGCCTCGGACTCGCCGGAATCGTCCTGCGGAGATTCCCCGAGTGGGGCGCGCCTTTATCGGCGGTGATCGTCGCCACCATAACGATCAACCAGCTCATCGGACCCGTTGCCTTCAAAATGAGCCTGACCAGGGTGGGGGAGGCGGGAGCCGCACGTTCGAAATAAAGGCCGCCCGATAACGTTTCGTTGAAGGGTTTATTTGAACCAATCGATGTTGCCGGGGCCTCCGTATGCTCCCATATCGGAGTCCGGTCCGTTGATGTACCAATCGGGGCAGAGGGGGTGCCAGTCGTACAGGGCGTCTTCAAAGGCAGGATCGCCCGAGTCGATACACGGCGAAACGGTTCGCAAGCCGTAGTCGAATCCGAACCAGGATTTGAGTGTGAAGAGCGGGTCTTCGTCGATGTTGCCCTCGCCGACCCATCCACCCTGTATGTCTGAATATGCGACGACCGGATCTCCCGACGCAACGTACACCTCATCGGGTGAATCGCTCCAGAGTATGCAATTCGTGATGATCGGGTCAGAGGAGACCCTGCAGTAGATCCCGCCGCCGTCGCCCGAGGATATATTCTCCGTTATCGTGCAGTTCGTGAGGAGGGGGGAGGAAGAGCTGCAATAGACTCCGCCGCCTTCACCCGAAGTCGTATTCTCCGTTATCGTGCAGTTCGTAATGGTTGGGTGAGAGAACCGGTAGCAGCAGATCCCGCCGCCGTAACATTCAGATCCGGATGCAGTATTCCCGGTTATGGAACAATTCGTGATGATCGGAGAAGATTTGTAGCAATGGATCCCGCCGCCGGAACGCATCGAGACAATATTCCATGATATCGTGCACTCCGTGATGGTCGGCGAAGCCTCCCCGCAATAGATCCCGCCGCCGTAATCACCCTTGTTCTCCTCTATTGTGCAGTTCGCGATGATCGGGGAGGAGTTGTGAGCGCACAGGATGCCGCCTCCGTAAAACTCAGCTATATTACCGGTTATGGTGCAGTCCCTGATAATCGGGGAGGAGTCGTAGGCGCAGAGAATGCCGCCGCCGTCGCCGTAGGTGCCGGAAGTCGTATTTTCCGTTATAGTGCATTTCGTGATCGTTGGTGAGGAATATAAACAGTAGATCCCGCCGCCGTTGTTGGTTCTGTTCCCGGTTATGAAACAGTTCGTGATGGTCGGGGAGGAGTAGTAGCGGCAGCATATCCCGCCGCCGGAATAGTCTACGCAGCCTCCACGGAGAGTGAATCCCTCCAGCCTGGAGAAAGGGCCTTCACCATTCCGGAAATGGAATCCCCTGCCGCTGTTCTCGCAGTCTATTACGGTGCGTTCAGGTCCGTTCTCCGACAAAACGGATACAGCTTTCCCATCGTAGTTGATGTTCTTGTTTCCCGAACCGGTGTAAATGCCGTCGGCTACGAGTATGGTGTCTCCGTCCACGGAGGCATCGATACCCGCCTGGATTGTTGCATATTCGTCGGGTACACGGTGTGTTGCTGAAGTGGAGATTGAAGGAAATAACAGGATTGCCGGCAGGATCAGGAATACCATCGTCATGTTAAGCATTATTTGTCGCTCCCGTTTGTGCAGGTCCACTTGAAAGAAGCTTAGCCGGCCCGGACAGGATCGGCAACGTCAATTTCGTGCATCCGGATCGTAGAAACCCGTAACAACTTTATTCATCTTTTGTTAGACAGGGTCGGGTTTTCTCCAGGTGGAGAAAATCAAACTTAGTGGAATGTGGACGGACTTGATGGTTTCAATGCAGCGCAGGAATCATATCATGTCCTGCGGGGGATGCAGGCCTGCTCGTGTAAAATTGTCAATCGGATTGACAATTTTACACGTCTTCCGAGCGGACTCGATTGACACACCTGGACGACCGGGGAGTCATCCACCTTACAGAGGAATATATGATTCGGTTCCCTCCGGTAGTGGAATAAGTGACAGGTTCCCTCCGGACTTGACTCAACCCGACCTTGGCCGGCAAAGGAAATCAGGAAAAAGGAAGCCGGGCAACGGGGGTTTGACTGGCCGATGAGCCCCCTGCGGGGGCGAAAGCTCCACCGGGATCTTATAGCCGCCGGCTCAGCCGGTGGTCGGTTACAAATTTAGCGCCGGAAATCTCACATGTCTGGCGTGACCCAGAGAACCGGGCCAAATACCGGCTATTCGACCCAAACAGAGAACTGGTCCTTGTCCCAGCGTGTGCCGGTTTCGATGTCGCCGATGAAACCGGTGACCGTGTACATGCCGGGAGTCATGAAAGGAGGGACTAGGCGATTCGAAATCTCCATCGACAGGTTCTCCCCCGGTTCGAGGGTCACCCCCTCGCTGCGGAATATCTCGATCGGATTTCCCTGGTAGTAAATTTCAACCCAGATATCGGCTTCTCTCGTATCCGGGGTATAATTCGCCGCGTGGAACGGGAGATCGATCCGCTCCCCCCTGGGAGCGAAAACATATGAGTATTTATACTGGAAGGAGAATTCATCCCAGCTGAAACGGAGATAGTCGGGATCGAAGGGATCGGCCAGGGAGGAAACGACGGGATAGACGCACAATTTCCCTCTCTGCTGACCGTCTTCGTAAATCGTCAGGGCCCTGCCCCCGGTAATCAGGAGATGGGGGAATGGCGCTGAGCCTTTAGCCATGAAACTGTTCACCCGGACCGGGCGTCCCCACGAACCGCCGTGATCGGTGGAGCCGCAGAAATAGAGGTTCCAGGTGAACCAATCCGCTTTCACGGCGGTTTCGTGCAATCTCGATACGACCCCCACATTTGGACCTTCGGCTGAAATACTCGCTCTGTTCAGATTCGGAGCGACTACAAGGGCGTCGCCGCCCGTCCAGGCTCTTCCACCGTTGGACGAATAGAAAGTCCGGATGCGGTCCATGTCCGCTCCTTCCTCGTCCGAAGTCTGCCAGGCGATGTGTAAACCTCCATCACCGTCCGATGTCATACTCTTGTATAAACCATACCCGGGCGCGATATGGACGATTTCAGGTTCGCTCCAGATAACTCCGAGGTCCGGAGAATACGTGAATTTCAACGTATCGGCCCAGAGGCCGGGTCTTCTGATTGCCAGGTATAATTCATTTTCCCACGTGGCGAGGGAGGTTGTCCGTCCCCGGGCGACGTTGTCGTCGAGCTGCCAGCTTTCTCCCATGTTGGTTGAACGGTAATACCGGATCGCACCGCCGCCGCTGGTATTGGACAATGTGAGATGGAAATTGAGATCCCGGTCGATCACCAGGCTCGGGCCCATATCATACCATTCGTTATCGTCGTAGATTTTCTCGAAAGTTTTCCCGCTGTTTCTTGAAAGGTATACCCTTTGCTCCCACGTAATCATACTGGTCCTCGAAGCGAAGGCGACCCCTATCAAATCGGACCTGCAGGCGACCACTGCCTCCCAGCCGTCCACCAGGGGGCAGACCTCGGGGAACACGTAAGTCGTCTCGAAGGTGCGCCCTCCGTCGGTGGAGCGGCAGAAAGTGACCATGCAGCCCGACTCATCCGTATAGCCCAGGGATGAAAACACCGCATAGTAATTGCCTGTGACCGGATCATGGGCCAGGCTCCTGTCGCCGTACCTCGACGGGTGGGAAATTGTCGCCGCCAGCGTATCCGACAATACATGGGCCGCGGACCATTCCGGGAAGAGCAGGGGAGTGTCGTGTCGGGATCCTTCCGTATCCGGCGGCGGCATAACCTCAAAACCCTGGTTCACGCCCGGTGAAACCAGGATAAGGGCGGCCGACAGCATGAAGATCGTGAAGGAAAGAGGTTTTCGTCTCGATGGAGCTTTGATGGACATCGTTCGTTACCTTCGGCTGGCAGTGGTTTTAAAAGGTTCGTTGTTGATTCGGGACCGTTTTCAGACTTTACGGCGATGATGCGCCCTCCGAAACCGATATTCCCGTTCCATATACTTGTATATCATACAGGATAATTGCTGCATTCCCCAAAGGATAACCACGGTGTTTCGAATCTTGCAACTTCTTTCTGCTGCAGTCGAACTATCATCTGCTCTGGCATGTCCAATTGCTGCTTTCACGTCGCCCCGCGTTGATGTAAACTGAGTCTTCGGCTCGACAGGCGAATCGCTTCGAGCCGGACGGAAGAAGAGTTTAGGAAGGCGATGCCTGAGCATTTGAACAGACCGGCGGTTCCGGAAACACGAGTTCCGGCGGAAAGCTGGTCCCGCTATTTCTGGAAGCTCCAGCGGGACCTGGGTAACCGTTATATAGCGCCTCTGCTTCGGAAATGGGGAATCGAACTTTCCGGGACGGGGGTGCTGGATCTCGGCTGCGGAGAAGGAGGGGTGGCCGCCTCTTTTGCGGAAGCCGGCGCTGATGTTACGGCGGTGGATATCTCCGCTGAGCGGATTGAGGCAGGGAAGAGGCTGACTGAAGGGGAATGGGAAACACCGACCTCCCCCGCGGGGAGCGGAGGATTGAATCTCGTACAGGGCGATATTTTCGACCGCCGGCTCGGGTCGCGCCTCGAGTCGGACGCCGACCTGGTACTGCTGCTCGACGTCATAGAACACGTGGACAACCCGGTGGAACTGCTGCGCGGCATTCGAAGGCTGCTCAGCCCCGGGGGCCTTATCCTCGTAAGCTTCCCTCCGTTCTACTCCCCGTTCGGGCTTCACCAGCAGCTTCTGAGGAGCAGCCCTCTCCGCCGGATCCCCTGGATCCAGCTGTTCCCGTGGCGGGTATATTCACGGTGGGTCCGGGGACCATGGGCCGATGACATCAAAGGGGTTCGGGGAACATCGATTTCCTTGAAGAAGTTCGAATCCATTACCGCGGAAGCCGGATTCCGGATAGCCCGGTCGCGCAGCTTTCTCGTGCGGCCGATCCATCATCTCAAGTTCGGCGTTCCGGTTATCGGCGCTGGAATTGCGGGGCGTCTGCCTCTTTTGAGGGAGCTGGTGGTTTCAGGGGCGTTTTTCCTGATCGCACCCGTTAACGAGGCAGAACCAGCAGACCGGATTCCGGATGGAACCCAGGCTCCTTTCGAGAGTAGAAGTATCCCATGAGGCCCGTCGCCGAAATAATTCGTTATGTTCACTCCGGTGATATTCCACGCGGCTTCTACAGAATTCGCAATTCGCGGGCGACAGGCCTCTTCTTTCTGTTTATGGTCGTTTTCCAGATACTCTCCCTGGCTCCGAACGCTCACGCCGGGATGCCCGAAGGCCTGACGAAAGAAGAGCGTGAAATCGGGCGAAGAGCTCAGGCGGAGCTCGAGCGGATGTTCACTTTTGTCGAGAACTTCGCCCTGAACGATTCGTTGACGAAAATGGCCAACGAGATCAGCGCCCTGAGCAACCGCCCGGCTATCGACTACAAGGTGCGGGTCATCGTCGGAGACTACCCGAACGCCTTCACGGTGCCGGGAGGTCTCATCTATTTCACCGCCGCCATGATGAGAGAACTGCGCTCGGAGCACGAGCTCGCCGGCGTCCTGGCCCACGAGATCGCGCATAACGTAAGAATGCACTCGATACGGCGCATGGACAATATCCCGCTGAAAACCAAGCTGCTCTCATGGGCATCCCTCGCCGTCCTCGTGCTCGGCAAGGGAAGCGGGGAGAGCCAGGCCGCCTCGATCGCCCTGAGCGCCGCCAGCACCGCAATCCTGAACGGGTACGTTCTCGAGGATGAAGAAGAAGCCGACAGATATGCGCTGCAATATCTCCTGAAAAGCAGGTACAACCCGGTGGGATACCTCACTTTCTGGGAGAGGATGTCCCTCGGGAGCAGCAGGTTCATCGAGGAGGCTCTCGGTATCTATCGGACCCACCCCACATCGAGGGCGCGGGTAAAAGCGACAAGGAGATACCTGGAGGAGAACAAAGTCAGGATCCTTCGACGGCTGGTAAACGACCCCCCGAAACCCCGGGTGCTCCCGCGGAAGGTGGATGACCGGATCTGCTTCGCGGTCAGATACCATGATCGGGATATGCTGCTCGTCGCATCGGACGGGGATGACTCTGATGCATCACGCGCCGAAGCAGCGGCGGCCGTTATCGGTGCCATGCTCGATTACGAAGTCACCCGCCGTGAGCTGACCGTTACGGAGGGGGAGGAAGGTTCGGCGGTCCTGGCTTCATCTCACGGGAGAATCGTGATAACCCCCGGGGACGCGGACCTGTCGGATCTTTCTCCGGTTCGAACCGCCGGAAACCTGGCCCGTCAAATCTGCGATGTGGTGATCGGCGAAAAAACCCGCATCAATGCGATGTACGCAATCTTCTGATAGTCCCGGCCGGACCGGCTGCGTGAAATCTCCCGAACTTTGCAGCGAAAAGCCTCTCAAGATACCGGAAACTGAGCTGTTTGCGATGCGCAGAACTGATTATATATCCGGAGGATGTAGAAGCATTGGAAATGGGTTTACCCCGGATTTCGACCTGGTTACATGAACATACGGCAGTGATTTCTGTTCGGGTCGAGAAATTGACCCCGTGGATACCGGCACGTTTCAGGCGGTGAGGGAGCGCCTTCCCG
>CAYMWF010000059.1:0-29011 GCA_964394085.1 uncultured Gemmatimonadota bacterium
GCGTATACCGTATATCCGTCGGCCGGAGCTGTTTCAAAAACCGTGAAATCATACCCCTCGCCGTTGAAAATCGGACGGAGAGCGCCGAAATCGAGCACGATCCAGCCGCCCTCGCCGAGGGAGACGGACCTTTCGTCGGGCGGGCCGAGGGCGTCCGCGGCGTCGGTCGGGTTACGCTGGTAATGGTTGGGATAGGAATAGGGATCGTCCAGATGACAGGCAGCCACGTGAATCGACCATGTTCCGGAAGTCGGCCGCAGCGCAGCATCGAGTATGGCCGGGTCGCCGTCGGTGACGACGATGCCGTAGATTGTCGAATCCGCATATCCCGGGGAACTGAAGGTAAGGTCGTAAGTGCCCGGCGGGAGAAGGCGATGGTAGTCGCCGGCGGCCGGATCCGTATACCAGGCGATCCGGTCCGGTAAAACGGTAACGAGGGCTTCCAGCGGTTCCCCGGTATCGATATCCGTCACGGTTCCGTGGATTCCGTCCCAGCAGTGCCCCATGAGCGTCAGTATGGCGTCTTTGTTCTTGGACCAGACGGTTTCGATGTTCGAATCCGCCACCTCTATGGTCCAGTCGAAATCGCTCCTCGAACCGTAAGACCAGTCGTTGGTGTCGCCGTAAACCTGGTACCAGTCGTATCCCCCCACCGCCCAGTAACCGTTGAAGGATGCGTATTCCTGGGTGAGCGGCCAGATCAGGTCCCAGTCATCGGGCCGCCCGCCCTTGTAGTTCCACACCGCGTTGACGATGTCGCCGCTCGTGTGGAAGGAGAGAGAGAGGCAGAAGGTGTTCTCGAGGCCGTTTTCCCGCACGGCGCGGGTTTCAGGCTGGGAAAAGTAGCCGGGAGAGGAGCCTTGAGCGGCCCACATGTAGCCGTAATCCCGGTTCAGGTCCACCCCGTTGGCGTTGTAACGGGAGGGGAACGGGGTCGCCATGCGTCCGTCGGGATTGACCATCGGCACGATCCATGTCTCTACAGTGTCAACGAGGGACGTTACCGCAGGATCCACGCCGTAACCCTCGGTGAGAAGCGCAAGCAGTTTCAGCGGGATTTCGGCGGACATCAGCTCGTTGCCGTGGTGAAGGCCGAGCACCCGGAATTCAGGCTCGTTTTCTTCAGTTCCGGGATTATCCGTAACCCTTGCTCCGAGGATCAGCCGGCCCTCGACCGACAAACCGAGGGTGTCCAGGCGCACGATGGAAGGATAGTCCGCGGCGGCCTGGATCAGCTCCGCCACCATGTCGTCATATTCGTGAAATGCGTCCAGATCGTTATGGCCGAAGGCGGCGGCAATCCTGGCTTCCTCGTCGGCATACAGGATTTCATAGGCGGGCAGCCGGTGTTCGATGACAGGGAATTCTTTCAGCGGCACCACGAGGTCGAGGCTTCCCGGTCCGGCGCCGGTTACCGGAAATTTTCCGGACAGTTCCTCCGCCAGAGGACCCGAACGATCGAGAAAAACCCGGATGTAACAAACATCCGGGGCGGTAAAGGCGTGTCCGCATGAGGGTAGAACCGCCAGAAGAACGAAGAGAAGCATGCAAGTTAAATTCAGGCGCATTCGAATCTCCGGGAAGAAAGGCCGGGTGGCGTGAATCCGGTGTTTTTTTATCAGCATGGTTACGATTTGACAGTCGTATTTCGATCGAGTTTCATCGGTTTCAACTTCCACAGGATATGGAGCAGAATGCCGACTGTCCGGTATATAGTATAACAGGCTTTTCAAGCCGTACCGCAAAAAGATAAACCGGCAACCGAGTTTTTTTATGCGGGAAATAGTATATCGTGCTAAGATATACTTGATAACCGGCCGGGACGGCAGATACACTTCCTCTTACGCTCGTATTTCAGAGCGTGTCGGACAGGGCGACGGCGGTCCACGGTAATCCGGAATTTTCTCGAAACAATGATCGAAAAAGATGGGCGCAAGCCCTCGGTGACGGGCGAGAGGTAATAGAAATGAAAATTTTCAAAAACTGCGTCTTCGTAACCGCTTTTGTAATGATCTTCTGGCTGCCGACGGGGGCTGCAGGGGTTCCGGGTGAAGATGAGTTCCCTCATTACGAGCTTTTCAACGACGTACTGACGACCCTCTGCGAGGATCACTGGTCTCCGAGCGGTAACTGGCGGGGTGACATGATGCATGACGCCACCGCTTTTGCCCCGTATGTCCTGCTCAACTGGGGAGAAGAAACAGGAGATCAGGATCTGCTGGATAAAGGCTGGGCGACCATCTACCACGAAGATCGCAGCATCGGCAGGTGGCTCCAGGATCCGGGCAACCCCTTTCTTGCTTACAAGGCTGTCATGGGATTTCCGGCATATCTTTACGCATATGAATTCACGGGCGCCCGGTTCTACCTCTTCAGGGTGCGACCCCTGCTTAAGCTTCTTACCGACGTCTGCCTGGCGGCCCCGGAACAGCTCGAGACGATACCTTTCTTTTCTGCGCCGACGATCTTCGGGGTCACATCATACGCCGATTTCCTGCTGTATCACCGGGACCCGGTTCTCAATATTCTATACAATCTCAGGGGGATGCTCGTCCTCGCCAGGGGAGAAGAGCTGTACCTGGATGAGGTCAAGGGGCTGTATGAATGCCCGGGGCCGTACGTCCACGATTATGACTGGCCCAACGGGACGATGCTGAACGGCCTCGCCTGGGGATACAAGACGACAGGGGTTTTCACCTACAAGATGGCCGCCCGCGACCTGGCCGAAGCTATCGAGGAGCACCTGGCGGACCAGCTTCACGGCGGTTACTTTTCAGATATCGATCATGGCGAACCGAGAACCAAATACCTTTCGGGCAACATGACGATTCTGTGGGGTCTCGTCTCCCTGTATGAAATCGATAAGGATCCGGTCATCCTGGAGCGGATAGAGACCCTTCTTGAATTTGTTGAAACCGATCTTTACCACGAAGGTCTGTGTTATCATCACTGGACCGAAGGTGAAGGCAGGGCCGATGATTATTGCACGGGATGCAATTTCCTGCTCCTGAACAATTTATATAACCTTCATCTCCAGTCCGGAGATGAATAGCGGAAATTTCAGGGATAACATGATGAGAGAGGAGAGAAGATGAAAAGTCTCGTAATGCATTCGATGCTGCTGCTGCTTGTTTCCGCCTTTGCCGCCACCGCCGGATTGATCCATATGAATATGGATCCCGCCTGCCCGGTTCCGCCGGCGCACCTCGGAACGGATGGGGATATTTATTACCAGGAGTCTTACGGGGGAGCCGGTTCCTACGACATCGACAGCGGCTGGTACCAGGCGTGTTTATGGGATACGAACGACATTGTGGAACCTTATCAGCTCGAAACGATCGGCTGGTACGGGTGGCCGTATTACGCACAGAACTACGAGTTCTATCTTGCGCCGGCCGACGGCGATGAGCCGGGCGACGCCGAATTCCTGGGAACGTTCTACAACGGCAGCTCGGGCGCTGCGGGCTGGTATACGCATACACTCGATACGCCCGTCACGGTGTTGCCTGAAAGTTACTACTACTTGATAATGAAACCGCTCGAATATTCAGCAAGCGGGTACTGGTGGTGTTCGAATATCGAAGTGACATCTCCTCACGCTTCCCTGACGTCCACGGACCTCTCGAACTGGATAGTCGACTACCAGAGCGGCGGGTTTGAATATCTCGCCGCCATCTGGATGCAGGGAGAGCCGGGCGGCGGTGATCCATGGATGATTCGGTACACGGCGCTTTTGAACGCCGACGAGGCCGTCAACGCCTGCGGTGTGCCTGTCGGCGCCGTCATAACGAACAACAGCGGAGCCGCGGCAACCAAGAAACTCTACATTACGACCGATCCGCCGTCCCAGTACCTGCCTCTCGGGAATTATACCTTCGAACCCGGGCCGAATACCTGGTACGGATGCGTTCCGGTAAACGAGATCGCGCTTCCTTCCGGAACCTACAACCTGCTGATTCTGGTCGGAGATGCTCCGGGATCGCCCGATGCAACTGATGACTTCGTTATTACGCTGAACGATTCCGGTGTGCAATAATCCGGAGAAATCGTCGATTCGGCCCGCAGCCTTTCATGCAGGCTCGGCCGCGTGAAGAACGGTTTTCAATAGAAAACAATGAAAAACGCCGGGGAATGTCCCGGCGTTTTTATTTCGTACAGCCCGCCTGTCTCAGGTTTTCCTGATGAGGAATTCCGATCGGTGATCTCTGCGACCCGTTTCCAGGGAATGGCTGCGCTCGTCCGGATTACCGATCGAGCCGTATCCCCGTATTATCCGGCGAGACCCGGGAACGGATCACATTTCCCGCGGCACAGTCCGCCAGAACATGACCTTTGCGATTAATATCGAATCCGGGCGTTACGTTTACCGGGGCCTCGAATATCTCGTCACCGTTCAGGAAAAGGCATTCGAGTTTGTACCAGTAAGTCGTGCCGTTATCCAGAGGTCTGTCCTTCCAGCGGTAGACATATCCTTCCGGGTCGCCGTAGTGGGCGTCGATAATAAATTCATTCAGCATCTCATACCCGGTCTGCCGCTCTATCGACCTGTAGAGATTGAAGCCCACCAGGTTCATTTCTGTGGTTGTTCTCCATTCGATAATCGCCGCGCTGCTCAACGGGTAAGCTTCGAAATGCTCTATTACCGAACCGAGGCCGCCGGATGATCCGGTTACATGGATCGCTGGGAGATATTCATACCCGCTCCCCTGGGTATCCACGATCCATGAATTCAGGTCGGTCGAATAATAAGATGCATGCGGATAAGTCGATACGATATTGGAGCACCACCAGTAACCGGCAGCATCATGAATATTGGGCCGGATGATGAAGTAATAATACCTGTTCGGATCGACGGTGCCCGGTGACTTCAGTGTCAGGTAATGCCAGGATTCCGATCCCACCCTTGTTTCGAAAGTGGAGCCCATGTATTCCTCTTCTCCCGGACCTCCGCCGATCTCGTCGGCGATGTAATAATTGAAACCCTGGGCGTTGTTGAGGTAGCCGTACCATCCGATCGACTGCACCTGATACTGGCTGCCGATGTCGTAAGTGTCCCAGAGGCCGGCCTGGTACCAGTCTTTATCGATATCATAGGAACCGGCGCCTGAATAATGGGACTGGCTGTATATATTCGAACCGACGGTATGCGCCTGGCCGGTGATATGTATGGCAGGCAGGTATTCGTACCCGCTGCTCTGTGTATCTTCTATCCAGTTGGTGAGGTCGGTTGAAGTCATCGATGCGTTCGGGTTCGTGGATACAGTGTTGGAGCACCACCAGTATCCCGCCGCGTCGTAAGTGACAGGGCGGATGATCAGATAGTAATTGACTCCATTTTGAACGACAAATGGCTCTACAAGGGTGTGCGTATGCCACGTGGCCGACCCGGTGGCGGAATCATAGTACGAACCCAGGTAGTAAACCGGCGATCCCACCGAGCCGCCGCTCTCCCTGGCGACATAGAACTCGAAAGTCTGGGCATTGTAGAGATACCCGTACCAGGCGGCTGTCTCTATCTGGTAGTATGACCCGATGCTGTTCGTATTCCAGAGTCCCGCCTGCCACCAGTCCTTGTCGAGATCGTACGAACCCGAACCGCTGACGTTGTTCAGGCGGTAGATATCCACGGCATCCATGCCGGGAGGGGGGCCTTCGCCCCTGTAGAAAATCGTCTCACCCGCGGGGGGAGCGAAGTTTGCCGGATCCAGCCGCTGGGCCCGGGCGGTGCATTCGACCGGATCTCCCGGAGAAGGAAGACAAAATGACTCCGCGGGAAAAGCTGCTGCATCGGCAGTCAAAAGGCAAAATATCAACAGTACACCTGAAACGATCCCATTTTTCATACGCCGTCTCCTGAATTAAAAACAGAATCACTGTAATTCAACCGGGGCATTCGAGCGGTGTCCAATTAAACGGATGTTAATACATTTTATCTAACTCAGGACAGTATATCAGATTTCTGAGAAATATGCAACGAAAAAAATGGAAAAAACGGTTGATACCGGGGCTCCCCGATATCACTATCTTTCTCGGGAAGGGATGAGCCGGATTCGAGGTTCACTCATCATCGAAAATCCGGAGCCATTCAACAACCTCATCGGGTGACGGGGGAGGAGGTTTTTCAGACCCGGAATTCTGTTTCGGAGAGTGCTTCCGCTTTGCGAGAGATCGTATGAAACTGTTGGATGACTGGACACGGGCGCCGAGACTCCTCGCGTTTCGGCCGATATGTTTCTCATCGTTCGTTACGATAGTCACGGAGCGGGGATTGGGGTGCTGATCGAGTCGTGAAAGTATCCAGGCGTCGGCGTTATCGGCGAAGACAACCTCGATATGGCCGGGCGCCATGTAACGTGTTACCCTGGTACCGTCGAAAATCAAGGTCCAGCGCTCCCCTCCCTGTTTGACGGAGGGAGCAATCTTGCGGAGGAGCCTGTTTCGGGCCTCTTCCAGGTCCGAATCCAGAAGATCCTTCATTTCGGGCATTCTATGAAGAACATTGAAACCGTCTATCCATCGTTCGTTCACTATTGGTCTCCCGAAATGAAAAGTCCTGTTTGCCGTCCGGATCAGTAAACACCATGCAGCATTCTCTGTCTACAAATAGAATCCATCTGAAAATCCTGCTCCTGGAACCGTACTTTACCGGCTCCCACGCCGCCTGGGCTGAAAGTTATGCTTCGTTCAGCGGGCACGATGTGACGATTTTCAGCCTGGACGGACGCTTCTGGAAGTGGCGGATGCACGGGGGAGCCGTCACGCTCGCCCGCCGGTTCATGAAAGAAAAACCGGCAATCGACCTCATCCTGGCTTCCGACATGCTTGATCTTACCACTTTTCTCTCACTTACGAGGAGCGAAACAGCGGGTATCCCCGCAGTGGTCTATTTTCATGAAAACCAGCTGACCTATCCCTGGTCTTCAACCGACAGAGACTTGAGGTCGGGCCGGGACGGCCATTACGGTTTCATCAATTTCGTGTCGGCCCTTGCGGCTGACGCGATCTGCTTCAACTCCGGTTTTCACAAGAGTTCTTTTCTCGAAGCTCTTAAGGTTTACCTGGGCCGTTTTCCCGACAACAGGGAGCTCCGGTCGGTGGAAAAAATCGCCGCCCGTAGCCAGGTTCTGCCTCTCGGACTCGACCTGGCCCGTTTCGACGCTTACCGTCCCCCGGCGGATGAGTCGCCGGAGCAGGCTCCGGGGGCTGCCGACCTTTCGAAACCACCACTGATCCTGTGGAACCACAGGTGGGAATACGACAAGAATCCGGGTGATTTCTTCCGGGCGCTCGAGATCCTGGCGGCCCGCGGGCTCGATTTCGAGCTGGCGGTGCTCGGTGAGAATTTCAGTGAAAAACCGGTGGAGTTTCTGGATGCGAAACGAAAACTCGGCGGTCGGATAATACATTTCGGGTACGCAGCGGATTTCGCAGAATACGCAATCCTGCTCTGGCGGGCCGACCTCCTGCCGGTCACATCCAACCAGGATTTCTTCGGAGCCAGCATTGTCGAAGCCGTTTACTGCGGATGTTGCCCGCTTCTTCCCGACAGGCTTTCATATCCAGAGCTGCTCCCGCCGGGCCGGCATGGTGAACGCCTGTACGGGACTTTCGACGAGCTGCTCGAGAAGCTGGCTTTCGCAATCGAACATCCCGGAGAGCTTGAGACCGAAGACTGCAGGGAAGCGGCTGCCCGATTCGACTGGAGTCGTCTCGCTCCGGAGTATGACGGGCTCTTTTCCCGGATCGCGGCGGATTGCCGCGGCGGATGAATCGACGGGACGAATGCCGGGTTCGCAAATGAGGACATTTCGGTCCCCGAGCCTGCTGCAGAGATTGAAAGATCGGGTTCCGGCGCCTGCTGCGGAGATTCAATGTCTCGTTGCCTCAAAAGGAGACAGCCATGGAAAGGTTCAGACATATATTCGGAAAGGACAAACCCGTCATAGCGATGATCCACGTTTCACCTCTCCCGGGGACGCCCCGCTATCGGGGAGGCGGCGTCGGACAGGCCGTTGAACAGGCCCTGAGGGAGGCGAAGATATACTTTGACGCGGGCGTCGACGCGCTGATGGTTGAAAACATGCATGACGCACCCTACTTGAAACGGGACCTCGGGCCGGAAGTCACCGCCGCGATGACGGCGGTTTGCCGGGAAGTCGGGAAAGAGTATCCGCTGCCGTGCGGAGTCCAGGTTCTGGCCGGCGGAAACATCGAGGCGATGGCCGTCGCCGCCGCCGCGGACGCCCGTTTCGTCCGGGCTGAAGGTTTTGTCTTCTCCCATGTCGCCGATGAAGGCTTTATCGATGCCTGCGCGGGAGAGCTCCTTCGCTACAGGAAAGCGATCGACGCGGAAAACATTCTCGTTTTCGCGGACGTGAAGAAAAAACACTCCTCCCACGTCCTTACCGCCGACATCGATATCGCCGCCACGGCCGAGGCGGCCGAATATTTCCTCGCGGATGGAATCGTGGTCACGGGCTCGGCTACCGGAGTACAGGTCGATGAGGCGGATCTTGCGAAGGTGAAGGAGGCTGTTTCCCTGCCCGTGCTGGCCGGATCGGGCGTCACCGCGGACAATGTCGCTTCTATTCTCTCCCTATGCGACGGAATCATCGCCGGATCATGCTTCAAGGAGGACGGAGACTGGCGCCGCCCCGTGGCTCCCGCCGGCGTCCGCAGTTTCATGGACAGGGTCGCCGCCCTTCGCGAAAAATCCTGAGTTAACCGGCCTGTGCATTCCGTCGGTCTCTACGGCGGAAACCGCTCAATCCTGCTGCACAAGCCGCCGTCCTTCATGCCGCTGCGGCCCGTTCCGATATGCCCGTGGCGGTAAAATCCTCAGCAGAAGCCGGAACCTGAAAAAGACCTGTTTTGGTTTTATGGATAGGCGACGTGAATCTTTTTTTTGCGACGCGACGCAGGAAGCATGGACTCTCATTCGGGTAGCGGGCATGCTTATGTAAAATTGGCAATCCGATTGACAATTTTACACGTTCACCGGAAGACTTGAAAAAAGGGGACGAGGAGGAAAGGGAGGAAAGGGGACAGGAAAGGGAACAGACCGATTTCTCAGAAATTCTGCAGGAGATCGTCGACTATTTACGAAGCCGTTTCCTTTCCGCTGAACTCGGATTCAGCGTCGGGGAATCAGGACAGGCACGCGAATCCGGAGTCCGGCGCCGGGGCGGCAGCTGCTGGCGTTCGCTTTTGAATGGGATTATAATTCATGTCGTATCATGTTCCTTTATCAGCCGGTGTTTTCGAACACCTCGGGGGTATCCGTCCGTGAAACAGGTTATATCTGCAGCATGGATCCGAGTCGGAAAACATGGGGGAACCGGGTTGCGGGACGGCAGGAAGGTGCTTGTTGTCCTGTTGTTGATCTTCTGGGGCGGTACGGTCGTTTGGGCCGAGCGGGGGCCTTACCCGGTGTCGATACCGATGCGCGACGGCAGGTTTCTCGCCGCCGATGTCTACCTGCCCGATACCGGAGCTCCGCCGTACCCGGTGATCCTGATACAGACTCCTTATAACAGGCTGCTCTACCGTTTCGGCGACCTTCCGCTGGATACGGATGATTACGCCTGGGTGATAGTCGACTGGCGCGGATTCTGGGGATCCATGGGGGCCTGGATACCGAACCCGAAATACGGCGAGGACGGGTTCGACTGCGTGGAATGGATAGCTTCTCAACCTCAGTGCAACGGATGTATCGGCACCTGGGGCGCGTCCGCCCTCGGGGTGGTCCAGTTCCAGACCGCCAGAGAGCATCCGCCTCACCTCAAGGCATGCGTCCCAATCGTGGCCGATTCGCGCTTCAGCTACGGGCAATATTATCCCGGCGGAGTGTACCGAAAAGAATATGTCGAGATGCTCGACCTTCTCGGTTACGACCTTTCCGGCCTGATACTGGCCCACCCGACCCGGGACTGGTTCTGGATTCTGTCGGAGCTGCTCTCTGATTATCCGGGGGAGATCGAGGTCCCGATGCTGATCGAAGGGGGCTGGTACGACCTGTATACCACCGGGGTTCTTCATGGCTTTCGCCGCCTCTCCGAGGACGGGCACCCTTCTGTCAGGGACCTTCACCGGCTGCTCATGGGACCGTGGGAGCATTCCGCCGTCGACCGTGTCGACCAGGGGGAGCTGACCTATCCGGAGGCTTCCGGCGCGGCGGCCCAGGCCGCCCTCGCCTTTCTCGATTACTGGGTGCTTGGCGATGGGATGGGGACGGCGGGCTCCGGCGGAACCGCAGCTGCGACCGCCCGTGGGACGGACGCCGGGGATTCCGCCGGCTGCGAAACAGCGGATGCCGCCGGACCCGAGCCGATCCGCGCCATGGATCCGGGGGCGACAGGAGCCGACGGCCGTGTGAACCTGTTCGATCCCGGTTCCCGGACCTGGTTCGGCTGCGACGGATGGCCTCTCCCCGGCGTGGAGATCCATCCGCTTTACCTCAGGAGCGAAGGCAGGCTTCTTACATCGCCGCCCCCGCCCGGCGAAGCTTCCGACCCGTTTCCCTACGATCCCCGCGATCCTTCGCCCACGTGGGGAGGCGCCGTGCTGTCGCCGTGGATGAAGCACGGCCCCTGCGATCAGCGCGAGCCGGTCGAAGCGCGCGGCGACGTTCTCGTTTACACGACTCCGACCCTGCCTTTCGACCTGGCCCTGGCGGGTAAAACTGAAGCCGTGCTGTATGCATCGTCCGACCGGGCCGACACCGATTTTATGGTGAGGCTTACGGATGTATACCCGGATGGAAGGTCGATGCTCGTGACGGATGCGGCGAGGAGGGGCAGGTTCAGGGACGGTTTCGGTAAAGAGAAACTCATGGAACCGGGAGAGATTTACGAAATTCGGGTGGAACTGTCGGAGCTGTTCTTCACCTTCCCGGCGGGACACCGGCTGCGCATCGACATCACCTCGTCGAACTATCCGCGCTTCGACCGGAACCTTAACAACGGAGGCGAGATGTATGCGCCCGGCGACACCCTGATCGCAACGAACCTCTGCTATCACGAGGAGGCTTATCCATCCCGCCTGCTTCTCCCGGTCCGGCCCGCCCCCAGGGTTGAGGATTCCACGGTCGCAGCCGGTTTCATGCCGTTTCCGTTCCGTACAGAATGGCCCAGTATCCGACCCAGTGCCGGAGCGAAAAGGGAGCGGTGATGCCGAGCCCATCGACACTAACCGGGAGCACCCCGGCTGAAAAGCTGTCTGAATACCTCAGGGGCACCCCGACCAGGGGAGCGCCGGCCGTGCGCCGGGTGACGGCGGCCGCGGCGAGAAGGCCGAAAGGCACCGAATAGCGTCCGCACCAGGTCATCTCTTCGGCGGCGAACCTTTCCGAAAGCCGTTCGACCTTCGATTCGGTGATCTCTCCGGCCAGGAGCGTTTCTCCGATCTCCTTATCTCTCCCGGTTCCCAGCCGGTGGCCTTTCGAGTCGACCCCGAACGGCGAGTGATTGAAATCAGGCCCGTAATGGGTGGCGTCCACCGAAATAAGCATCGAAATTCCGTCGCCCGGTGCAAGATCATTCTCCTTCATGTAATCGCAGATTACGTCGGCCAGCGCAGTCGCGTTCGTCTTCATTTCACCGAATTGCCTCCCTGCGACGATGACAGGAAGGATCTTCACCCGGGGATTGTAATACTGGAGAAGCGGAAGCATACCTTCGATCGAATGCTCCCGTTCATGGATTTCGTCGCTCACGCCGCACAGGCTTTCGCCCAGTTGCTCGAGGATATGGTTCCTCAGGCGGACGTCCACGGCGATGGCTCCGCCCGCCGCACCGGTTCCGCCCGCCGTACCGGTTCCGCCCGCCGCACCGGTTCCCTCCGCCGATTGCCACCTTTCGAAGCCGTCCAGGATGAGCGGCTTTACACTCTCGCCCGTTTCCAGCCTCGCCCGGCGGTGCATGACACCGAAAATGATCACGGTTTCGGCCCGCGCCACGGCCGGAATCACGTGAAGCGCGATTCCGCCCGAATAGAGATGGTCGTCATGAGGGCATACGGCGGCGATCGCGTCGATTCGCGCCGCCAGCTTCCGCGACCGCGCCAGCCGCTCGCCCTCGAGCCTTTCGCCCGCCCGCACGATTTCTTCGACCTGGCCCGGCTCGGTGCAGTAGCCCGTCACATCGTATACTTTTCTCGTTCGCTCCAAAGTCTTCTCCGGTTTTGCAGTTCGAAACCCGCCATTTCGCCTGAGTATATAAAAATCGATCGAACAAGTCCAGAAATGGCAGGCGGTTCAAGTTTCAGCGGGAAATGCAACGGATCGATCGGTGGCTTTCGGGGGATTTCAAACTCCGTGCCGCGGACATGCGGATGGAGCTTCGGACAATGACCGGGGAATTGCCGTAGAGGCTTCCGAACCTGGCCCGGCTGAGTTCTGCCCGCTTGACAGGAGTCGCGTGTAACATTAGAGTTCACCGGCGGTTGTGGAAACCGGCGCTACCAGCGCGAGTATCAGGACATTTTTTCGGAAATTCGAGCTTTTTTGACAGGCAGGTGGAATGAAAACACGACATGATGTCGACAGGAGCAATGTTCAATCGCATTTTACGGCGAGAGCGGCGCGATACGATAATTCGAGCAGGTGGTGCACCGACCGGCGGCTGCTCGAGAAGATTTTCGAATGCCTCTCTCCCGGGCCGGACGACCGGGTGCTGGACATTGCCTGCGGCACGGGCCTCGTCGCCGAAGTCTTCAGGGGCAGGGTGGGGAGCGTCGTCGGCATCGACATGAACGAGGCCATGTTCAGCAGGGGCCTCGGCCACCTGGATCACATGGTCAACTCCATCTGCGAGAAGCTCCCTTTCAAGAACGGCGTTTTCGAAAAAACGGTGGAGCGGCAGGGGATACAGTTCATGAACGCGGAAGCCGCCGTTTCGGAGATGGCCAGGGTAACCCGCCCGGGCGGCCGGATCTGCCTGGTCCAGTTATGCGCATACGATCAGGACGACCGGGACGAGTATTTCGAGATACTCCGCCTGAGAAACCCCGCGAGACGCAACTTCTTCACAAGGAACGATCTTGAAACGCTGCTCGAAGACGCGGGATGCGCGGATATCCTCGTTCACGATTTCTTCACCGAGGAGGACGTCGACATGTGGTCGGATCACGGCGCCATCGAAGAGTCGAGCAGGGAAGGAATCCGCGAAGTCTACCGCTCGGCTTCCGAAGGTTTCAGAAAACGCCACGCCGTAAGCGTGGGGGACAACGGCAGAATAGTCGACCGTATGCTTTTCGGCATCGCCCACGGAACTATTCCCTGAGCAGTATCCCCGTGACGCAGCTCGTGGCGCCCGCCTCTTTCCGGCGTCATTCCCTGAGCAGGATCCCTGTGACGCATCCCGGGCCGCCCGCCGCTTTCAGGTATTCAGACATCTCAGCCTCGAAAACCTCGATTCCCCGCTTCCGGTAGGTTTCCCTGATTCCGGGGCATCCGGAAGGCATGAGCAGGCGCCCGTCTCCGAGAGAAACGAAATTCATACCGCGTCCATCGTCCAGCTCGGCCGAGGGTTGAAGCTCGATGGTTTCGATTCCCCGTTCCTGGAGCAGCTCCGCCAGCCCGGTCGAGAACTTGCCGCCGTGAACCGCGGCGAGGTTTGTGTCGATGAAGTTGACGATGCCGAGCAGGTGCTGCACCCCGGGCGGCAGCGGAATTGCCAGCATTTCGACGCCCATCGAATCGAGCAGCCCCCCGAGCTGCCGGGCGCCCTCGGCGTTGGTTCGTATCCCGGTGCCGAGGAGCACCGTATCGCCGTCCAGCCAGAGGGCGTCGGCCCCCTCGAAAGTTCCGCATCCGCGCGGAGCCATTATTATCGGAACGCCGATGCCGGCCAGCGCTTCCGCGGCGAACCGCTCCTCACCCGCTCTCTGCTCCGACGCGGGGCGGGCCAGGACGATGCCCTCGGGAGTGGCCCAGAAAAGGTCCCGCATGAAGATGAAGTTCGGCGGAGGCGGGGCGGGGGGGGGCCAGAGGTGAACCGTGACCCCGAGCGATTCGTATAGCCCGGCCAGCGCCGAAGCCTGTTTGCGGAGTTTCGGCAGGTCCGGCTTCTCCAGCATGAGGTATCGTCCAGGCGGACCGGTGAACTCGATCTCGCTGCCTGGCAGGGCGAGCAGCACCTCCTTCAGGCGGCCCGTTTCGGAGGAGCATCCGCACCTGCGCCAGATTTTCCCGTCCGCGACTTCCGAGGCCAGGCTTTCTTCGCGCCGGCGCCAGCCGGGCCCGCCGTACGTGGAGGGGATCCCGCCGCCGGCGGAATCAGATCCATCCTTCAGGTTTGAATTCATATCCGAGTTTCTCCGTGGTTTCCCTTATCCGGGGATCTGCGAGAACGGGCGCCAGGAGAGCGGCTTTTCTGAACCAGCGTTTCTGACGGGGCCTGCAGGTGGCCATCACCGGCGGCAGCTCTCCGCGGACCGCGTCGACCAGCGGTTTTTTATCTACCCCCAGCCATCCGGCCACCCGCGATACGGCTCCGACACGGGTTTCGACGGGGCCGATTATATCCTCGAACGGAATTCTCAACGATTCCGTGCGGGTCGATTCGAGAAACCCGAGAACGGCGTCGTGGGCCGATCGCCACAAAAAACCGCACAGGTTTTCGAGTCTCGTTTCCGTCCGGTCCTCCCACCCGGGCGGAAGGTCGAACTTCCACCACGACCGTCCCCAGGCGGGATACAGGTCCGAGTATCCCCTGATATCGAGCCTGCGGTCAAGTTTCTGAGAGTAGAAGCCGTTATACCGCCATCCGTCGTAGAGGCCGTTTATCGAAGCGGCGGGGTTCCTGGCGAGGTGCAGGACTCTGAACCGCGCGCCCCGGAAGAGCCGCCTGAGAAATTCGAGGCGGTAAGCGTTGCCCGGTGTCTTGATTACAAGCGGCAGGCGCTCGGCAGAGTCGGCTGATGCCGGCCGCCACGGGCTAATCGGGACGAAGGGCGGCTCTTCGATTATGAACGAGGACGGCGGCCCCTGCCGCGGGGTGATGCCGGGGTTGATTCCGGCGATGATATCCGGGTTCAGATCGTAGTAATGCGGATCGACATCCGGATAACGGGCGGCTATACCTGCGAGAAATACATTGTGGAATATCTGCGTATCTGCGAAAGCGCCTTTTTCCCAGGAATAGTCGCGCCGCAGTTTCCCGAAGGATGCTTCGACGATGGGGCGGATCGAGCCCGGTTCGAACCGGATGTCGGGCCACTGGATCGTGAGCCTCCGTTCGAGACTGTCCGAAAAGCGGCTGAAAGCCTCCGGATCGTTCAGATCGATATCGGCCGCGGAGCCGGCGTCCAGCGACATTTCCCTTTCGAGGATCCGCCGCCGCCCGGGGTCGAGGTTTTCCGCGTGGGAGGCGGTCAATTCATCGGAGCCGGAGCCGCTGCCGGGGTAGGTCAAACCGGCCAGTTGCAGAAACGGGTTGATTTCTCCCCTGAAATGGAGGAGCCCGGGCGATTCCCTCAGAATCTCCGTGAAGATGCTCGACCCGCCCCTGGAACTGGATGCGATAACCACCACATCCTTCACTCTGTTCAGGAATTGCGGAACGTGCCGGCGGTTTCCGCTTTTGTTTTCGAGGGCTTCGAGCACTCTCCGGAGACCGCCCGCCGGGATATCGTTTTTCTGTTTTATCAACCTGCTCCCCCGGCCGCCGCGGGTTTTCCGAACCTTCGCGCCAGAAAGAGGCGCAGCAGAAGGAGGTTCCTGCCCCATCTCAGCCAGTGGTTCTTATCGTAAAGCATCGATTTGAATTCGACCTCAAGAAAAAGGGCGGTGTTCACCAACCTGTACATACACATTTCCGGTAATGTCGGCGTGCATGCCGGTCGGTCTTCTTTACGGCGGCCCGCTCCTGCTTCCCCGGAATATTCCCTCTCATATTCGAAACGGTCCATCAGCCCGGCCGCAACCAGCTCGACGACCCGGCCCTGTCTCCTCGTGAGATCCTTCCGGTACGCGGACAAACGACCGGTCTGCACGGGCGATGCCGAATTCACCCATGACGCCGAAAGACCCGCGCTTTTCCGCGCGGAGCCCGTCCTGTGGAATTCGAGCATTCCGGGTTCGTATTCTTCGTCGATGAAAGCGCAGATTCCGGCCAGGGAAGATTCGGGATCGGTTACGAGATCCTCGTACCGTACCAGGATGATATTTTTTTCCGAAAGCGAGTCGAGAAGTTTCAACCCTTCGATCTGCTGCGTTCTCCAGAGCCGAGCCGTGTAATACGGGTGAAAAGGGCTGAACACCGATTTCTTCGAAGACGCCGCCACGGCTCTCGGGTCTCGCACCAGCCATAAAAATTTCGCGTTCGGATATGCATCCAGGACCGTTCCGGCGTGATGAATCATGAAGGTGCTCTTGTTTCCCCATCGCCGTTTTCCCGTACCCCGCAGGTATTCATCGTAAATCCGGGAGAAAATTCCGAAAAGATCCACGGGGGGCGGATCCGTCTGAAATATGCCGGGATCGATACGGATCTCCCAAGGGTATATGTGCGTATCCAGAAGAGCCAGCACATCCTTGATCAGCCTTTTCATCCGTCGCGGTTCGGCGAGATCGCCGTAATACTTCAGCAGCGGGCTGAAATAATTGAGGATATGCGGGGGATGCGGCACGGCGACGGCGGAATGGGCGTTGAGCATCAGGCGCAGCAGGTTCGAGCCGGAGCGTTCGGTGCCGATGATGAAGATCGGGTCTGTCTGCATCGGTAAATCGTGCCGGCGGCACCCTCTTCTCCCCGGATCCCGTTACTGTTGATCGGGTTTTTTCACCGAGAAGATGCACCACCGCCAGAGGTCGCGTATCCCGCCGGACGGTGTAATCTCGAAGGGGTGAACGTTTTTCGCCTCCTGGGGCGCGTTGTAGAAAAGGTCCCGGATTTCGTGGCGGTGCAGGTTCGTGGTCTCGTGGGTGTCTATCCAGACATCTATCGATTCCCACAGGGTGTATTCGGTCATTTCAAGGTTCGTGAACCCGGCTCCCAGGAGCAGCCGGACAAAATCCTCCTCCTGGAACATGTTGAATATCAGAGGTTGTTTCTTCTTGAAAATCCGGTACATCCAGGCGCCGTCCTCTGAACCGTACGGGAGGATCTGCCCGACGATGAACTGGCCGCCCGGTTTGAGCACCCTGAAGATCTCCGATACCGGCTTTTCCGGGTTGGGGAGAAGATGAAGCACCTCCCGGGTCACCACCAGGTCGAACTCGTTCTCTTCGAAGGGAAGATCGTAGACGGTGCCCTTGTGAACGATATCGAGGCGCTCCTTCGCCAGCTCTATCATTTCCGGCGTAAGATCCAGGCCTTCGACGATGCCCGCCCGGCCCTTGAAGGCTTCTCCGACCACGCCGCTGCCGCAGCAGACGTCAAGGATCCGCGCTTCCGGGCCTGCTTCCATGTGGCTGACATGATGTTCGATCAGTTCGGCATCGGTCAGCCAGACGGCCGAGTCGTGCCAGTTCTTCGCGCGGATGCCGAACTGCTTCCGGTAGACTTTTTCAGAGACTCGGGTGTCCACGCTCTGGAAGCGGGCGCTGTCGCTCGCTCTTCTGGCCGCCAGTCTCGCCCTGGTCGCATCGAGGGCCCGCGATACGACCTGGAGCGCCAGTCTGGAGTTGCTGTCGAGTATCTTCCTGAATTCTTTCGCGACGGTTTTCGAAACCCGGGTTTTCACTTCCCTGCTCGTAAGACGGGTTTTCGTCTGGCCCTCGAACCGGGGACTGGTCATTTTCACTGAAAGAACGCAGGTCAGGCCTTCGAGGATGTCGAAGGTCGTAATCCGTTCGGAGTTTTCGACGCCGAACAGTTTTGCGTCGCGGGCATATGCGTTTATCGATTTTGTGAGGGCCGTTTTCAGCCCGGAGACGTGGGTGCCGCCGTAAATCGTGTTGATGCTGTTTACATAGCTGTGGATATCCTCGCCGTACCCGGTCGTCCACTGCATGGCCGCGTCGAACTCGATATCCCGGCCGCTGTACGTGATGCGCACCGGTTCGTCATGCAGGGCCGACCGCGATTCGTTCAGATGTTTCACGAAACCGACAATGCCGCTGCTGAACCGATATTCCCGCCCGTCTCCCGTTCTCCTGTCTTCGATTCTTATGAGGATGCCGGGGTGAAGGAAGGCGAGCTCTTCGAGGCGTCTCGAAAGCACCCTGTACGAGAAGGATGAATCGGTCTCGAAAATCTTCGGATCGGGCTTGAACCTGATCCGCGTTCCCCGTTTTCCGGTCTTTCCCATCCTTTCGAGCGGGCCCTCGGCGGTTCCCCGTGAATAACGCTGCCGGTGGTGGACCGAGTCGCGCCAGATATCGAGCTCGAGCCATTCCGCGAGGGCATTCACGCATGAGAGGCCGACGCCGTGGATACCGGCCGTGCGGTAGTAGGAACCCAGCCTGAACTTGCCGCCCGCATGGAGTCTGGTCAGCACGACTTCACACGCCGGGACGCCCTCCTCCGGGTGCTCGCTGACGGGAATTCCGCGGCCGTCGTCTTCTATCGAGCAGGAGCCGTCCTTTCCAAGAATCACCTGTATATCGGCGCAGTGGCCGTCGAGAGATTCATCTATCGAATTGTCGACCACCTCGTACACCAGCCGGTGCAGACCTTCGATGTCGGTTGATCCGATATACATCGAGGGATTCTTGCGAACGGCTTCGAGGCCGGGGAGCACGGTGATGCTGTCGGCATCGTATACGGCGCCGTTCAGCGATTCGTCATGTTCCGGAAGCTGGTTTTTCCTGGTATTCATTCAGTGGAATTCCGGTTGGCGCCGTTCATCTGTCTCAAAGACTCTTCGAGCTTTTCTATATGCGATTTCTTCAGCTTCGTAAGGGTTTCGAACCAGCTTGCAATATCCGGAAAGCCCTCCCGGCGCGATTCGGCGGCCATCACCGGATACATTCTTTCGTATTCGAGCCTCTCGGCGGCGATGGCGGCTTTGAGGTTGCGGTCGGTCTCGCCTATCGGGAGGTCGGTCAGCGGATCTCCCACCCGGCCGAGAAAATCCAGGTTGCCGTGGGCGCTGCAGGCCCCGCCTTCGGCCAGGTCCCTGAAGAGCTGGGCCACGTCGGGAAACCCCTCGATGTCGGCGATTTTCGCGAAATAGAGATACCTCAGGACGGTCCCGGCCTCTTCGGAGAAGGAGCTCTTGAGGTTTGCGTGGGTATTCAGGTCTTTCAAGTCAGTCATTCGTCAACCGTTCAGGTTTTTGGCTTCGCCATGTTCTGTGCGAAAGTTTTTGCGCCGCATGCCACGAGGGAAGCGCCGGTTTTATCGGCTCCCGGCGCGCCGACCATGTCCAGGGTGAATCTCTCGCTGCCCGGAACGAGGCATGGCCCGGCCGAGCTGAACCGGGAGCGCCATCCTTCGCCAGCATAATTCGTCGAGCGTTCCCTGCCGCTGTCGGGATTCGGATGGAAATAGAAGAAATGGTCTGGGTAGTGCCTGAAATCGATTACCGGGCCGGGCTGGTACGCGTCGTATATCCGCTTGTACGCATTCCGGACCGCGGCTTCGGGGAGTCCCGACACGTTTATGAACTCATCCTCGTAAAGAGCCTGCTCGATGGAGAGCCAGTTGAGATGGTCCAGTTCGCTCCTGACGAACCCCTTTTCTATGGTCATACGGTAAACCGACGTGCCCGGCATCGACGAAAGATATTTGACGCGCGTCACATGGTTGTATTCTTCGGCCCAGGCGGCCATGTGGTCGAGGGATTCCTCTGTTTCCCCCGGGAGCCCGACGATGAGGAGAGCCCCGAACCGCACTCCCGCGTCGAAAGACTGGTGCATCGCCCTGATGCTGACATTTTCGGTGGTCGGCTTTCTCGCCTGTTTAAGAGCGTCGGCGCCGAGCGATTCCACTCCGAAGAGGGCGATATCGCATCCCGATTCCCGCATGGCGTCGAGCTGCTCCCTGTCGACGTCGGCGCACCTCGTCAGGCAGGTCCAGCGGATATCGTGGCCCCCTGTGACATTGCAGACTTCGAGGGCCTTTTCCCTGTCGGCGTTGAAGGTGAGGTCGGCGAAGAGAGCGAACTCCACGCCGTACCGGTCTTTCAGCCAGGCCATGTCCTCGTTGAACTTCTCCTCCGATTTGTATGAAACCCGCGGAGTCGTGCGGTAGCAGAAGGAGCAGTCCATCTTGCATCCGCGGCTGTAAGAGGTGATGACCTGCGGCTGCAGCCCGCCGGGCTGTTTCGACTGGGGCCACAGGTCGAGACGCATCCGGGGCAGGTAGTCGAGAGTCGCCATCTGCCCCCTCGGGGCCGTTTTTTCGACTCGTCCGTCAGGGTTCCGATACCAGATCCCGTGAATATTCCCCAGTTCCTTCTTCCATCCGCCCCGCCGGAAACTCTCCATCAACTCGAGAATGGTCAGTTCGCCTTCCGAGATGACAGCGATATCGGTCCGGGTATATTTCATGAAGATGTGCGGCACGGAGGTAACCAGAGAACCTCCGCAGATGACCGGCAGGTCCGGTTCCGCCTCCTTGACCCGGTCTATCAGTTCCCGTACGAACGGGAAATTATCTTCAAAAGTCGCGATGCCGAGGACATCCGTGCCGCCGATTATCTGCCTTACGGCCGATTCCAGGGGATCGGGGTCGTACCGCACATCGACGATCCGCACCGGGTATCCCGCGTTGAACAGCACCGTGCTGATATAAGAGGCGCCTTCGTAGGGGGAGCATAGAAAGAACTCCCACCCCCTGGGCATGGTGAAAGGAGACGGGCCGACCAGGAGCGTGAACGACGGAAACGAATCACTGACCGGTTCGGGGGCCCGGTCCTGCTCCCTGATGACGTTCATCAGCTCCAGGTCGGTTGCGCTGTCCGCTACCGCGTAGAGCTCAGGCGCCAGAGATCGTTTTCGTGCTTTGATGACTGCTGCTCCGTCTTAAACAACGTTTCAGTTATCGGCTTAATAAACGCGCGGTTCATCCGCAACTTGCCGTATCAGCCGCTGCGGAGTTCGAGACATCCCCGCAATACCTGGTCTGCACTGACGATATCCAATGAATTGTAGCTTATTTCCGCTGATTATGTCAAGTTTATCCATCTAATTGCCTATGCTTACATCATTCTTAACTGAGTTATTTGCGTGCGCAGAAATGATTATATATCAAGAGGATGTAGAAGCAGCGCAAATCGATTTACCCCATTTTATCCGAGTTACTTGAACAAACGGCAGCGATTTCTGTTCGAGTCGGAAATCGACCCCGTAGATACCGGCACGTTCCAGGCGGTGAGGGAGCGTCTTCCCGCCAGGCGGATATAGCGGAGTCATCCGGGGGGGGCGGACAATTTCTGTTCTGGAACACGTGTTCCTTCTCATTCTTCTTAACATGCCTGAATATACCTTGCCGGAAACAGCGGGAAGGGATGGGGCGACACTTCCCGAGCAGGGCTGGGGCTGGGAGCGTGTGCGACCAGCGGGTTGGGAGGGATCAGAAGCGCTGATGTCTGAGCTGCGGGGGGGATATGGATGTTGCGAGCAAGTGCGAGCAGCGCGGGAAGGGAACAGCGAGTTTCAGCGCTTCCCGGAGCGAGGGATTAGCAGAGCCGGATGACGCAGCGTGCTCCGCAGGGCGGGAAGGCGCTCCCTCTTCGCCTGGTTCGTGTCGGCATTCACAAGGTCAAATTCCTGATTCGAACAGCAGTCGCTTCCGCATGTTCAACCAACATGGTGGAAAGCCGGCGTAAATCGGTTTGCGATGTTTCTACCTATCTTTGCTATCAGGTAGGTTCCGCGCATCGCAAGTGGCTCTTTTTACGCGCCATTGCAAAGCGCCCATCCTGCTCCCCTTGACATGCGCCTTCAGAGATGCAAACATATGCTTCAACGAAAGAATTCCAGTTATTATGACGGGAAGGAACTATAATGCATAGAGCGGCGACACAAGGAAGGAAATTTAGCCAAAGCGTTTTTAAAAGGGCGGGGGGCGGTTGGAATCCTGCCTGCACTTGGGCGCCGATTCACCCTTACGTGTCTGTTCGCGTGATGATATTTTTTCGCTCTTCTGCACCTGTTTCTCTTCTCCTTCTGGCGATCCTCCTGCTGAATATCGCCGGCTGCTCCGATAAGGCGGAGGTGGCACCGGAGAATTCGGCTGGAGCAGGATCCGCCCTTCTCTACTGGTTCATACCCGATGGAATGCGAGCCGATCCCGACCTGTTCCGCGTGTTCGAGTGGGCGAAGGAAGGCAAGCTTCCGAATATCGGAAAGCTCATGGAAATGGGTGCGTGGGGATACTCGATTCCGGTTTTCCCGTCCCATACGCCGACCAATTTCGCCACCCTTTTTACGGGGAGTCACCCCTGCGTTCACGGAATTGCGGACGGACCGATGCACATCGAAGGCAAACCCCTCGCCAGGCCGTCGCTTGGAGGTTTCTCGTCAACCGCGAAGAGGGTTCCACCCATATGGGTCACCCTCGAAGAAGCCGAAAAAAGCGTGTTTCTGCTTTCCGTTCCCGGATCAACGCCCCCGGAGCTCGAAATAGGGACTACGGTGAGGGGCCGGTGGGGAGGATGGGGCGCTGATTTTCCCGCGCTCATATGGGAAACCTCTCCTGATTCCTCCGGAAAGGCCGAAGTCGGGAGAGGCAGCCGCCTTTTCTATGTAGGGCCGCACCTGACGAACTGGGTGGATCCTGCACCGGTCAATTATCTGCCCGGCCTGCCCGACTCGCACTCCTCGCTTCGAAGGGTCTCTCTCCAGGGTTACGGAACCACGATCCTCGGGTATATAAAAGACTCTACGGACGACGACTGCAGAAACTACGATCATATATCGTTCTATTCACAGGGCGGAAAATTCCTGGCGGAGCTTGGCGAGGGGGAGTGGAGCGGCTGGTTCCCCGTGACCCTGGCATGGGGATCTTCCGGACTGAAGGTGGATACCAGTTTCAGGATCAATGTGATCAGGGTCGAGCCGGACGGCTCCATTCGCGTACGTTTTTTCTATAACAACTTGAATCGTTATATCGTGAAGCCGCCCGAAGCCGCCGATATGCTGCTCCCCCTGACGGGTCCCATGATGGATTTCGTGGATAATTTCCCTCCGCAGCTGTTCCGCTACGAAGAAGATGAGTCGACTTTCAGGGACGAGACCTTCATGACGCTGGACTGGCACCGGCAGGCGGTCTGTTCGGTCCTTGACGAGTTTTCCCCCGAAATTTTCATTCACGACACCTATACGCCGAACCAGGTGCTCACCGGCAGGTGGTACATGGGCAACATCGACCCCGCATCCAGCCGTTACGTCAGCGGCAGCGATAAAGAGAAAGAAAGCTGGAAAGTGGTTCTGGACATGTACAGGAAGCTCGACGACATCATAGGCGAGGCGATCTCCAGGATGGGCGATGATTCGTACGTAGTCCTCAGCTCGGATCACGGCGCGGTCCCCCTGAACAGGTTCGTCAGGCTGAACAATTTCTTCGCAAGATATGGTCTGCTGAACTTCACGGTCGATGAAACCACAGGCGAGCCGTCGATCGAGTGGGAAAAAACAAGGGCCGTCTACCTGAAGATGGACGCGGTCTATGTCCACCCCCGGGGCCTGGGCGGCGACTGGACCAGGGGTTCGGGACCGGAATACGAAGCTCTCAGAGACCAGGTGGTCGAGCTGCTCGAGACGGAACTGGTCGATGAAGACGGCGTATCTCCTCTAGCGGGAATCTGGCGGTGGGAGGAAGCGGAAGCAAGCCTGAACCTTCCGGAAGACCGCGTCGGAGACCTCATCCTCGCCAACAGGCCGGGATACGGCTGGTTCGAGGAGGTTTCAGGGGATATGAGGGTTTTCTTCACCCCGGCGAAATCAGGCTATAAACAGGCTATGCTCGCGGATGAGGTGCCGGGTCTCTGGACTCCGTTCATTATAGCGGGTCCGGGAGTCAAGGCCGGGTACAGAATCCCGGAGCCGGTATCCCATGTCGATCAGTATCCCACGATCATGAAGCTCCTGGGCGTGGAGTCGCCCGCCTTCGTCCAGGGAAGGGTGATAGAGGAGATCCTGGATTGAATTTTCCGAAAACCGCTACGATTTCGGGAATTGACGAGTGCACCTCGTTAACGGCGGCATCGGCGAAACGGCTGAACCGGACCGGCAATCTCAGGAGAAAGCTCTGTCCCGCGTTCATTCTGGGGTTTCTGATTTTTGCGTTTACGGGGCCTGTTTCGCCGGCCGGTGAAGCATCGCCCGCGGAACCGATCGCCCACTCCCCGTCCGCGGAATCGGCCGGCGCCCCGCCATCCGCGGAACCGACCGACGATCCCACGGCAATGGAACCGGCCGACGCCCCGCCGTCCGCGGAACCGGCCGGCACCGTCACGACCGAGGAAGGGACCGCCCTGCGACCGGTTGACGATCTTCAAACACTGCTCAGCCGGTCCGGAATCGATTTCGTGCCGGGTCGCGGACTTCAAGTTGATAAGGAGATCTCTCGTGGTGACAGGTTCACGACCATTATCGCCGGTGATAAAAATACGAAGCGGGCGCGGTTTGAAATAACGAGGGAATGTTCACCGGAGAGCGCTGAAAAGATTATATTCGATCAGGAGAAGATGATCGAGGGGATGCACGGGGCGTTCCGGACGGGTTACCCGGGGATGATTACGAAACAGATCGATTCGCCCGACGAGCTCAAACCCGTGAAGGTTGAAGCGGTTTCCTCGGCCGGCCCCGTGGAGGTGATGATTCTCAGGGCCTCGGAAAGATTCACTTACGGGCTCGGCGATCCTTCCCAGGTGTTCTACACTGCGGTTCTGGCTTTTTTCTACTCGACGGAGTTGCGGATGCTTGTCCAGGTGGAACTGTTCTATCCGGTGGACGGTTTCGAACAAGCACCGGCCCTTGAGGAGATCACCTCGCTGCGATTCAAAGCTCCCTGAGCATTGCCGGAACCTCTCCGGCGTCCATGATCTGTAGTTACCCCCTCTCCTGATCTGAAGTTCCGGTCTCAAGAGCCGAGGCTACCGTTCCGTAGACAATCCGGAAAACGGGATTCCGCAGCGCCCGCGGCCGGGGAGAGCCTCCGGTTCGGAGCCGGTCCGGACGATCAAACCGCTCAGTAGCCCATGAAGGCGTAGAGCTTCTGTTCGAGCTCATAGGCGATTTTGCGTTCCTTCGCCACCAGGTTCACCTTCTCGCCGGGGTCTTCATTAAGGTTGTACAGCTCGATTTCGTGGGTATCCCTGCTAAGTATCATCTTCCATCCGCCGGGGGTGACGACGGAGCGCTTGAATGTGGACAGCAGGTAGTCGGTTTCCGAATATGCCTCGAGAGCAAGGTCTTCACCGTTCATAAGCGGTTTCAGGCTGACGCCCGCTATCCGGTCTGCGACTTCTCCGACATTTTCGCCCAGCAGATCGAGGGCGGTGGGCAAAATGTCTATCGTTCTGACCAGCTGGTCGATAACCGCCCCCTTTTCACCGGGAACGTGTATCATCATCGGCACGCGGATCAGCTCCTGGTACAGGGTGAACCCGTGATCGAACCTGCCGTGCTCGTGGAGCTCCGTGCCGTGATCCGAGGCGATTATTATCACGGCCCTGTCGATCACGCCGGTCTTCTCAAGCCCGTCCAGGAAGCGTCCGAGCCGCCTGTCCGCGGCTTTGACTTTTTCGTCGTACCACGCTCGCCAGGTCTCCACGTCCGGGCGCGACATCGGGATGCTGTCAGTGTCGAACCCCAGCGCCCTCAGCTCCAGGAACTCTTCGATCGTACCCTTGTATCCGCCCTTGTATGAAGGTTTGAGAAAAGGGTTTTCAAACTCCTCAGGGAGCTTCGATTTTCCGTGAGCGTCGTAACCGTGCAGGAACAGAAAGAACTCTTCGTCCCCGCAGGCCTCGATCCATTCGAGAGCCTCGGGAGCCGTGATGTCGAAGGTGCCGAAGAGATCCGATTCAAAGTATGTGTCGAATCCGCGCGAAAATCCGAATTCGCCGCCCACCCCGGCCGACCCCGTGAACGCCGCCGTCCTGTATCCTTCGCCCCGCAGGATTTCGGCAAGGGTAACGGCCTTCGGATTCTGCACGCTCAGGTTGGAAAGTTCGTCCATCCTGTCGCTTTCAAGCCTATACTTGTTGGTTATTCCGTGAACTGAAGGATAGAGGGAGGTAAACCATGACATGAAGGCCGGCAGGGTCCAGCTCGACGGCGAATACGCATTGGTGAAAACGAACGATTTCCGGGCGAGCCGGTCCAGGTTCGGCGTGGTTTCAGCCCGGTATCCCGATCCGAACCCCGTATGGGATGCCTGCAGGGCATCGGTCCCGATGATGATCAGGCTTCGGCTCCTTTCGGATTTTCCGCACCCGCAGAATCCGAAGAGAACCATCGTCACGACGAAGACAGTTTCCACGATCCTAACCACGACGCCGACAGAACATCTTTTTCGGTTATTTCTAATTGATGCATAACCTTTCATGGTATGACAGTCAGGTTGCAGCAGGTATCGATTCCAGATACAAGACGATCTTTCAATTATTGCATCTCAACTCGGCCTGATTTTAACTCTTGAGGATATCCTGCATGAGTAGGTAGACACTGGTACCTGTTTTTTCAAGTCTGTATTCAGAAGGATTGCCCAAAGTTTTGGCACGACGGATTGCCAGTGAAATTTTATCCTCCGGATTAGCTTCATAAAATGATTTGATTCTCTCCGTTCTGAGGATATCCTTTAATGCAGCCTTACATTCTCTTGAATTAGTAAATGGTCGCACATCTTTCAAGTGCAGGTAAAGCCATAATTCGAAACATGGGATACTCAGTGCAACATTGATATTTCTGTTTCTTGAATTAACGATGACTTCTCTGAGTTCTTCTTCCGACCAACTGTCCCGGTCTATTACCAGCCATGCACTATCTGCCTTATCTCTCCCTTCTTTCTTTAGGTCATTCATTAACCTCCGAAGCACTTTTTTCGGTGAACTTTCTCCACTTTTACAAGGTAGTATTTTTATGCTGAAGTCCGAATTTCTGGTCTCCTTAAAACGCCTGACCCACTTAAAATAATCCGGTTCCGTCTTTTTTCCTTCAGTTGCAATTACAATCAGCCGTTTCTGTTGTCTGTGGGTGGGTCTTCTTATGAAGCGTTTTTCCCTGAGTCCCAAACTACTGTTCTCCCGTATCCCGCCCATATTGAACAAGATTTTCTGCAATATAAGGCACGCCGCCGAAACGACCCTGGTGATACCTCTTTGCGATATCGAGATCGTATCTTACATCTTTATAGTCGCTGAGAGAATAGAGTTCAGAGGAACCGAATTCGCTCTTTTCAAGGATCCAGATTTCATCCTGTCTCAGAAGTTCCTGGTCCAGGAGCGTCGTGTCATGGGTGGTGAACAACAGCTGGTAGCCACGGTTTTCTCCACGTGAAGAAAGGAAATCCTCGATCAGTTTCCTGGTGAGGTGAGAGTGCATGCTCCTGTCCAGCTCATCTATCACGAATGTTACCGGTGCCTGCTTAAGTATCAGTCGGCAGAATGCAGGCAGCATATCGATCAGACGCCTGGTTCCGTCCGATTCCTCGGATATCCTGAAATCTACATGGTGAGTCGGTTCTTCCGTATCATGTCGCGCCTGCAGTTCTGCAAACCGGATATCACCATCTTCAATCCTGATTGTATAGCTCCTGTCGTCGATCTCATTTCTGAGATTAAGAACCGTGCCCGGAGGTTTTCCCTCAATTATATCCAGCAAACCATCCGGAATATTGGCCTCATCCGGCGGGAGAGGTTTCTCAACCAGCCCAGCAATGCCCGTGTCGAGATTGGTCAACATTGAGTTAATAAACGAACGGGAACTCACATCGGAAAGCACTAAAGGAAGGTTTACGGCTTTTGAAGATGGGTCGAGAATTACCAGGGTATCTCTGAACCATTCGTATATTTTGTTAAAATGCGGAACATTTCTTTCGATCGATTCGGTGAGGAAGAGCTGGTTCGGTCTTGTTCCTTTTGCTACGAACTTCAGGAAATTATACTCTTCCGCCTGCAGATTGCGCTTGTATTGTATCAGCTCAATTTCATTCCGGCTATTTCTTGAAAAGAGAGTTATTTCCGTTTTTTCTTTTACAATGGATAGAGATTCCGCGAAGACCTTTTCGGTGTCGACACTGAAGCGGTAATTGTAGATTTCAGACTCGATGTAGAGATCAAATGAAAAGGAAGTCGGCTTTTTCGGATTGGTTCTGTTCAGACGGAATGGAGCAACAGGGATGCTCATATCGCGCTTGATGCCGTTTGTAACCAGTAGCTTCGCCAATGCAATGGCTTTAACCAGGTTCGATTTTCCGGATGCGTTCGCCCCGAAAAAGGACGCGACCGGCAGGATTCTGAGGCCATATTTAATTTTCTTGACATGGTCGGCGTGCCGTTTTTTCCTGGGAGCGGCTATTGCCGTAAAATCCACCCTGTCCCTGAAGGATCTGAAGTTTTCAATAGAAAAATTGACAAGCATTCAAGTCTCCTTAAAAGAGAAAAAATCTCATTAATAGGGTAATCTAGCATAATTCTACGTAAAATACAATATAAAAGGAAGATTTTTCTCGTTAATACCATAGATACAAAATAATTCTTCGCGCGAAGAAAGTCGGCAGGATTAGCAAACCGAGTGAACCGGGTCGGAGAAGTGGAATCGTATCCTCAATCGTGGAGTTCGAAGGGTCGGAACTGCCGGAATCGCTGATTTCCGGGTTCGAGCATACTGCCGGCGCCCGTTTCCGCGGTGAGCAATCGCTGGTTCCGCCGCCGGGCGGTGTCATGTAAATTCGTATGTTCCGGGTTTTGATTCATCGGTTGGCCGGCGAACCCTTTCGATTACTTGAATCCGGGCTTGATTCCCAGTATCCCGATACTCAGAATCAGCGACTCCACCCCGGGGTTCAGGTGGGATTCCTCCGGGAGCTTGACAGTGTCTCCACCCACCTTCAGTGATTCGAAATTACCAATCATGTTGGTCTGGTACAGCTCAATCGAGAGCGGGATGGAGTAA
>CAYMWF010000060.1:0-28422 GCA_964394085.1 uncultured Gemmatimonadota bacterium
CGGGCAGCGGAACCTTGAACCGCACCGCTTCGATCGCCGAGCCGGGGCTTCACTACCGAGGTGGAACCAAAACTGCACCACCTCGACTGTCGAACAGAAATCATTCCCGCCTGGCGCAAGGAACCCGGCTCCCGGAGGTTCGCTTTTCTCCATGTGAAGAATCTCCGGAGTTGTGCGCAGGGCCACTCTTACCCGCAGACCTGCCGGCGCCTTCGGTTCTTATCCCCGGACCTGTCGGAGCCTTCGTTTTTGATCCCCGGACCTGCCGGAGCCTTTGATTGATCATTCCTATTCTGCCGATGTGCTGGATCTCGAACTCGGGATACCGGCCCGATATTTGAAGTCGACCTTCGTGGATATTCGTATGACATAATGAACAGCACAAACAAAGATTACTGGGATCATTACCGCCGCCGGTAGAGAGCGGTCTCACGTGATGCACTTCGAGGGAGGATGTTTTGCCGCAGCCGGGCACTCGGCACACACCACCGTCCCTCATGAAGATTTTCTTCCGGAGAGCGGGGCTCACCGACCGTTTCTTTCTGCCCGGGACGCCCCTTCGGTCGATCTCGTGGGCGGCGCCGTCGCAGAGCGCTTTCCCGATAATCGAGTCACCCGCTTCGATAAAGTCTCCTTGCTTCCCGGTCAGGGAGTTCTTACCGCATTCGGGGCAGTGATGGATGTAGATATTGTATGGGGAATCGATGATCACGGGAGCCGCTCCGCTGTTTCTCTTTTCAACGACCCGCTGCGGTTCTGAGAGTTCACTATCGGATGAAGCGTCAGTTTCTCGGGGAAATTTTCCGCAGAGGGATGCACGGGCCTCTTTTTCGAAGTGGCTCCTTATGAGAGAAACGACCATCCGTTCCCTCTTCCATTCACCCGGGTTCTTCCGTTTCCAGACTCTATGGCCTTCGTTGAATATCGCTAACTCTTCCGGGGTGAGTTTCAGGGTGACGTTTACGAACAGGTGTGCAGTGACGGCCGCGGTTTCTGCAGGGGCGGTCCGGGAGCGACCGCCGGATTCAGTTTTTTTCGAAACGGCGTCTGGCGGGGGGGCGTTTCCCGAATCGGAATTATCTGGACCGGCAGCGGAATTATCTGGACCGGCAGCGGAATTATCCGGACCTGTAAGGGGATTATCCGGACCGGTTTTTTCAAAGGACTCGGGGATAACAGCTCCTTCATTTCCGAAGATTTCCACCTGGTTTCTGTCTCGATCGCGACTTGAAACGGCCGCTCGCTTCAGCCGGTTTTCCGTTTCATTCTTTTTTGCCACGAACCGCTCCAGGTCCCTGCTGCTCGAAGTCAGGGCGATTTCGAGCACCTCGGTTTCGTCGAAAACCTCCTTGATTCTCAGTATATCGCGAACTTTCGTCCAGCCTATACGCCCCTCGTCAAAGGCTGTTCTGATAACGGGAAGCTCCCTGATCCGCCTGCCGATATTCAGAAGGGCATAAGCTTTCTTGACTGATATGTCACTTGCAGCAGCGGCGTATGCTGTCACCGAGGAATAGCCGAGTTCGCGCCACAGCCGCCTGTCGTCGATTTCTGCCAGGTAGAAAGCCGCCGCCGCTTCGCTCCTGATCATGGTTTTCGCGGCCGACCTGAACCTTTTCTCGACTTCGACGCCGGATAAGCCCGTGTCGCATATCATCGATTTTTCGGCTTCTTCTCCGGACGGTCCGGATCGATTCATCCGTGGGTCATCGACTTCGTACGCCGATATTCCCGCACCTCGCCCACCGGCGTCTTTCCGGACTTTTTCCGATACGAAAGCACAGCCGGGTACATTTCTGATAGCTTCGGTTTTCATGAACAGGGCTCCTTTTCTCCATATTCATCCGTCTGTGGAAGAACATGAACCTTTTCGTAATAACCTTCACGGTGAAAATACAGCGTATTCCACAAAGAAAGCCGAATGTATCACAAAAACGAACCCTTGTCAAACCGGCCCGTCTCGTAACATGATGTATAACAACGAGTTGTGGCCCCACACGGAAGGCTTCTGATGCTTTTGAAAAGGCTGTAAGGTAAAAACTTCCGGAAAAACCGTTTCAAGCGGCTCAGAAGCGATTAAAGGAAGCTTCCCGGCGTCATCAACAGGAGGGCATCAATTAAGACCGTTCTCGAATTTTCTTTATTTTTTTAAAAAATTTTCCCGGAAAATTTCAGCCAGGGCAGCAAAGAGCAATTCAGCTTTCCGTAAAAACCACGGGGAGTTCCTGCCGGTCATTTAACACATTGATCAGACAGGTTTGTCGAAAGAAAATATATCCCGTGTTATCTCCCCATTATCTGAGGTCTTGTCGCTGTAGAGGAATTCTTCACATGGCGAAAATGACCTCTCGACCGGGGATGAAGCTCCGGCTCGTGTCGAGCCTGCTCAAGGTTTTTGAAAAAAAATAAATCCGTCACCTTTTCCCTGAAAAAATCCTGCAGCGCAGGTAACGCCAGCATGGTTTTTCTTGTTTTTCCCTGAGCGGGGGGTTATATTCCTCGGTTTTTCGCAGGCGACCGCCCGCCGGGAGGCAATGGAACATTTCACGGGAGAGAACGCATGGGACTCCTCGACAGGTTTAAAAAAGACAAAACCGCCGATGCGCCGAAGATGCTGGTGATCGGGCTCGACGGCACGCCGTACAGCTATATAAAGAAAAGAACCGACGCCGGTGAGCTGCCCAATTTCAAGAGGGTTCTGGACACCGGCTCCTTCAGGCCGCTCAAGTCGGTGATCCCGACCGTATCCTGCGTTGCCTGGTCATCGGTGATGACGGGGCACAACCCCGCCAGGCACAATATCTTCGGCTTCATCGACCGTAAGCCCGGCACCTATGACATCTACCTGCCGAACGGCGCCACCCTCCGCTCGAAACTGATGGTGGAGGAAATGTCGACCGCGGGGAAGAAGGTGGTCTCCCTTTCCGTTCCGGTAACCTACCCTCCCAGGCAGATCCGGGGAGCCCTGGTTTCAGGCTTCCTGGCTCCCAAGATCGACAAGGCCACTTTCCCTCCGCAGCTCGCCTCAGACCTGAAATCGATGGGATACATCATCGATATCGACCCGTGGCTCGCCCGCGAAAATCTCGAGAAGTTCTTTCCGTCCCTGATGGAGACGATGCAGAAGCGGATAGAAGCGGTCAGGTTCCTGCGCGAGAGATACAATCCCGATTTCATGATAGCTCACTTCATGTCCACCGACAGGCTTCACCACTTCATGTGGGAGCATATGGAAGAAGGGCGCGAACCGTTTGCGGGACAGTTCATCGAATTCTATGACACCATAGATCGCTTCCTCGGCGAGATTCTCGACGGTCTCGATAAGAACACCAGGCTGATGATGCTGTCCGATCACGGGTTCTGCACCCTGAAGAAAGAATACTATCCGAACTACTGGCTGCGGGATAACGGATACATGACCATAGATGCCGAAAAGCCGAAATCGCCCCTCGACTTCAACCCGGCCGCCACAAAGGCCTACTGCATGGATCCCGGCCGCATCTACCTGAACGTAAAAGGGCGCGAGCCGGGCGGCATCGTGGAGCCGGGGGAGGAGTACGAATCACTCCGGAACGAGCTCCGGGAGAAACTCGCCGGAATGACGGACCCGGAAAGCGGCGACCCGATGGTGAAGAGAGTTTATACCAGGGAGGAGCTCTACGACGGACCCGAGTACGACCGGAGTCCCGATCTCGTCATCGATCCGGTAAACGGCTACGATCCCAAGGGGAAACTGAAACCGGAATCCCTCACCTTCAAGGGAACCCTGGTGGGCATGCACACGTATGACGACGCCATGCTCTTCATCCAGGATGAAGAGATCAAAGCTGAAGATATCTCGGTGGTCGATGTTATGCCCACCATATTCAAGATGATGAAACTCGATATACCCGCGGGTCTTGACGGCGCACCCGTGATTTGACGGGAAACCGCGGCCTCGCACCGGTTTCGTTCAGGCAGCACAACCTTCAGGAATTCATCCGTGAAAATAGATCCCAATTCGAACCAGAAATCGACCGGCGTTCCGGGCGCGGACCTTCACTTGCATTCCACGGCTTCGGACGGCAGTATTTCGCCGACGGCGCTCGTGGAGGAGGGCGCAGCGCTGGGGCTCCGCGTCATGGCTCTCACCGATCATGACACGGTCGACGGTATCGACGAGTTCCTCGCCGCCGCCGCCGCCGCGGGAATAGAGGGGATACCGGGAGTGGAGATCGGCGTAACCGGCACCGGCACCCGCCACATCCTCGGATACTGTATCGATCATACCAGCGGACCGCTCCTGACCGCGCTTTCCAGGATAGCAGCCGGCAGAAAAGAGCGTACCCCCCGAATTATCAGCAATCTCAAGAAATGCGGCGTTGAAATCACTCCCGGGATGGTGCTTTCGCGGGCGAAATCCCCCGATTCGGTGGGGCGTCTTCATTTCGCGGAAGCGATCGTGGAATCCGGTTACGCCGGTTCAGTTGGAGAAGCCTTCGAGAAATACCTCAACTCGGGGCGGCCCGGATACGCCTCACGCCCGAAAATTACTGCGGAACGGGCGATTCGGCTAATCTGCGAGGCCGGCGGACTGGCGGTCCTCGCGCATCCCCGTTTCGTTGAAATATACTTGAGCGGCGGGGAAGAGTTCGAGAGTTTAACCGAGCGGCTCATGAGTTACGGTCTCGAGGGGATCGAAGTGTTCTATACGAACCATTCCGCCGAGGAAGAGAGCCGGTATCTCTCTCTTGCCCGCAGATTGGGCCTCGCCGTAACCGGGGGGAGCGACTATCACGGCCCCGACAAACCCGATTACCGGCTCGGAATGGGCTCCGGCTTCGCACCTCTCCCGATCTCGATATACAACGACCTGGAAGCGTGGCGAGCGGGACGCAGCACCAGATCTTCAGAGATCGTAATCGATTAAGGGAAGCAAATTGTAGAAAAATGTGTTTGGTACGCGGTTTTCCGGACGATGGACCTTTACATGAACGCCGAGAGGATGCAAGGTTCCCTCCCCGTAACCGGACCTGATTGACCAAGGAGAAACGAATGACGGATCGACCGACCGAAAAACTGAGCGTGATGGCGGAAGGCGTCAGAGCCGCATACAGGAGCGGGCAGGAAGACGAGCAGCTTGAACCCCTGATTCGCGTAGACGGGAAAGGCGAGCCGATCGGAAGCATAAAAGACGGCGATTTCGTGATTTTCTACGATATACGCGGAGAGCGGGAAGTCCAGATTACCCGTTGTTTCACTGAAAGAGGTTTCAATGAATGCCCTGTCCGGGATATGAAGGTCGGTTTTGCTACAATGATCGAGTACGACCCGGGTCTCGACGTGGATGTGGCTTTTCCTCCTCCCGGAGCCGTCGAGGGGGCTCTCGGCGAGATGGTAAGCAGCGCGGGCATGAAGCAGGTCAAGATTTGCGAATCGGAAAAGGCGGTGCATGTCGGCTTTTTCCTGAACGGCAAGCGGACCGAGCCGTTCGAGAATGAGAGGCGCGTAGTCATCGAATCGCCGAGGGACGTTGATACTTTCGACAAAAAGCCTGAAATGGCTTCGAGCCAGGTTATCGAGGCCGCGGTTCGCGAGATCAGAAATCACGAAAACGACCTTGTTTTCGTTAATTTTCCCAACGTGGACGTTGTGGGCCACATCGAAAACCGCGAGGCGATACATGAAGCGGTCAGGGTGGTGGACCGAAGCGTATCCGAAACCGTCGCCGCGGCCCTGGACGAAGGTATGACCGTGATAGTGACCGCCGACCACGGCACGGTCGAAAAATGGTTTTATCCGGACGGAGCCGTCGATACGGGCCACACCGACAGCCCGGTGCCTTTCATCATCGCATCTCCCGGCCTGACCGGTTCATCCTTCACTCTCCCTTCCGGCAGGAGCCTTATCGATGTCGCGCCCACGGCGCTTTCGATTCTGGGCCTGGAGCCTTCCGGGGGCATGACGGGAAAATCGCTTATCGACGAAAACGCACTCGGTTTGCTGAGAAGCGGCAACGGGCGCCGGCGGCTCCTGCTTATCATCGCCGACGGCTGGGGTTTCAACGAAAAAACCGAAGGGAATCTCCTCGCCGAGGCGGGCACTCCGGGAATGGACCGCCTGTTCGAATCATTTCCATCCACGATTCTCGCGGCTGCCGGAGAGGATGTGGGGATGCCCGCGGGCACCGTGGGCAATTCGGAGGCCGGACATATGCACATAGGCGCCGGCAGGGTGATCTTCTCCGACAGGCTTCGTATCGACCGGGCCGTCGAGGACGGGTCCTACCACAGGAACCCGGCCTTCCTATCTATGATGCACAGCGCCAGGGATGCCGGCACTGCTCTCCATCTCTACGGAATCGTTTCGTTCTACAGCTCCCACGGGTCGGTCAGGCACCTCGAGGAGCTGATCGACGCGGCAAAAGCCGAGGGAGTGAAAGAACTATATATCCATTCCCTTCTCGGACGGCGCGGGGAGCGCCCTGAAAGCGGAGCCCTCTATATCGACCGGGTCGAGCGGAAATGCGCCGAGGCGGGTATCGGCAAGCTCGTCACCGTGGTCGGCAGGTTCTGGGCTCTCGACAGGGAGCATAACTGGGATCGCATCGAAAAGGCCTACAGGGCGATGGTCTACGGCGAGGGAACCCCCGTTCCCGAGGTGTAAACCCCATTTCATTTCAGCTCTCTCCTTCAGTACCGAATCCCTTTATTTTACAGGTGCTTTGACAGCTTCGGCCTGTACGTGATTCTCACTCCCTATCGCCCAAATCCCCCTGATTGCAGGTAGATTTTTCTGTTGCAGATCTTTCAGAATCGTGGTATAGTTTTTCCAGAATAACGAAATTATAGTGAAGATCCTTTGGGTATCCTGTTGTGCATGAGTATAGAAAGCCATAAGGACCGGAATCATGAAACATTTGATTTTATTTTTATGCCTGCTTGTCGCCATCCCCGCCATGGCCGCAATCCCCGCGAACGATATCGAGATCGGCAGACCGGAGCCCGGGCTCGATTCATGGCCTTCGATAATCGGAGTCTGGACGCTCAATTATTTCTGGAACGGAACTACGACAATCACATTTTTAGTAACCGGCCGATTCAGCACCGAAGGCTATGAGGGAGACTGGCACCAGTACGGACCGATCGTCAACTGGTATTATGACAGCGGAACTCATTACTGGGGCACCATCAATTCGGTCGGCGATTACATGTCGGGAGAAATGTTGAGTTACCTGGGAGCTTCAGGCACCTGGAATGCATCGGTAAACGGGTGCCCCTGCATGGCGGGGCACTGGACGATGAATTTTTTCTGGGATGGTGTTACTACACTCGACTTCTACAATAACGGAAAGATGGAGACCGGCGACGGTTATAACGGGGACTGGTTCCAGAATGGATGCAGTGTCGACTGGTGGCATACTACGGGGACTCATTACTGGGGAACCATCACCGCGGCCGGCACTTTCATGTGGGGAAGCATGTTGAGCTGGCTGGGCGAGACGGGAACATGGGATGCAAGCAAAACACCGCTTGGAACCATCCTCAACGGGTTCGAGAGTTTTGCATACAACCGATCGATATTGCTTCGATGGTCCACCGAAACCGAAGTCAACGCGCTCGGGTTCAACCTGTTCAGGTATGAAGAAGATGTAGGGGAATATGTACTTCTGAATGACGACCTGATACCCGCCCACCCCGGCGATCCCGCCGGGTACGATTATACTTATTTCGATCGTCCCCTCCAAAACGGTGAAGTATATGAATACCAGCTGGAGTGCATCCACCTGGACGGATGGAATGAATTCTTATCCAGCGGCGAAGTCGTCCCGCATGAAATAAAGGAGATGATTCTGTTTCCCACGATCCGTTGATAACCTTCGCAGACTGTTCATATCATATCGAGGCTCAGAATTATAAGTTCCGGGGGCGGCCCCCCAGCCTTTCCTGCAGCCACATTTTTTTTCACAATATCACCCGCTATTTTTCTGATCCTGCTTAATTTTTTTGCGTATTTCACATTTTCATTTTATTTTTATCAATAGCTTGTTCTCCTCGTGCAGGAGATCCGTCTTCGGAATCCTGCAGAGAGCTTTGACTGAATTGATGAGGGCCGAAATCGTGAAATACCTGATAATATTATTCTGTCTGCTCGTCTCTATTCCCGCGGTTGCGGCTATACCCGCGAACGATATCGAGGTCGGCGAACCGAAGCCGGGAATCGATTCCTGGCCGTCCATGATCGGGGTCTGGACGCTCAATTATTTCTGGAATGCAACTACGACAATCACATTTTATGTGACCGGTAGATTCAGCACCGAAGGTTATGAAGGAGACTGGGACCAGTACGGCCCGATAGTCAACTGGTACTATGACAGCGGCACTCATTACTGGGGCACAATAAATTCAGTAGGCGATTACATGTCGGGAGAGATGTTGAGTTACCTGGGAGCTTCAGGCACCTGGAATGCATCGGTAAGCGGATGCCCCTGCATGGCGGGGCAATGGACGCTGAACTTTTTCTGGGATGGAACCACGCCAATCTATTTCTACAATAACGGCAAGTTCTCAACAGGAGGAGGTTATGCCGGGGACTGGTTCCAGACCGGGTGCACCGTTGATTGGTATTACGAATCAGGCACCCATTACTGGGGTACGATTACTGCAGCCGGTACTTACATGGATGGGAGCATGTTGAGTTACCTGGGCGGCACGGGAACCTGGGATGCCAGCAAAACACCGCTGGGAACCGTTGTCAGCGGATTAGAGGGTTTTCCTTACAATCGATCGGTATTGCTTCAGTGGTCCACCGAAACCGAAATCAGCGTGCTCGGGTTCAATCTGTTCAGGTTTGAGGAAGATGTGGGGGAATTTATTCTTCTGAATGAGGGTTTGATAAACGCCCACCCGGGCGATCCCGCGGGGTACGATTATACTTATTTCGATCGTCCCCTGCAAAACGGTGAGGTATATGAATACCATCTGGAATGCATCCACCTGGATGGATGGAGCGAATTCTTATCAAGCGGCGAAATCGTGCCGCATGAAAAGAAGGAGATGAGTTTACATCCGCTGACGCGTTAGAAGCTTCCGCTCAAAACAACTTTTCGTTCGAAGGCCGGAATTACTTGTCCGGGGGATAAGCCCGCAGAATTCCCGGCAACCGTATTTCTTTTCAGCATGGTTATGCGAAAACCTGTTGATAAGAAGTGCGGCAATTTTTTTTGCATCAGTCCGGTAGGAATCAGGGCAGGTCGAACTCGAAAACCAGCGGCAGGTGATCTGAAATCCTGAGAGTATCGTGCTGCCGCACGCGCCGATCTACAGGAACCAGTTTTTTCGAATGGAAGATATAATCGATTGTCCTGTCGGGTTTGCCCGTTTTCGACCCGTTCCAAAAGAATGTGAACCACTTTTCCCTTTCAGGGCCGTTCGTTTCTTCAGAGCCGGGCATCACCGCGTACTTGGTGAAAAGAGGAACGATTTCCGTTTCAGGTCTGTAAGAGTGTTTATTTTCTTCAGGGAGTCTGGTGTAGGAGTTGCCGGGGGGAAGGAGATTGAAATCACCTCCGATGAGCCAGGGGACGCCGTCCCGGTCGAGATGGGCCAGAAGACTGTCGACGAACCCGACCTGCTGTTCCATTGTATTGGTGCCCTGGGCGAAAGCATCGAGATGCGTATTAAGCACGACCAGCTCGCTCCCGTCGCTCAAGGGTAGATACGTTTCCAGCACTGCGCGTTTCAGGTTGAATTGCCTGGAAACCGGATTTGCGGGCATTTGGGGAAGCTGGTGGCGCACGGAGCGGCTGATAGCGTATTTGGAGATGGTAGAGAGTTTCATGCCCGCTGCCCCCATGATACGCGGATGGGGAACGAACTTCGCTTTCCAGTAGAAGGCCGAGCTGTGGCATTTGTAGGCGGGCGGCAGAAGTGAAAGAAGGCGTTCGAGCTGATCTTCGTGGTCCGTACGCTTGGCGCCGTCGTCCAGTTCCTGGAGCAGGACCATATCGGGATCTTCGTCCCTGATTATCCTGGCGACCTCCTCGACGGTGGCGGTTATATCTTCCGACGAAGGCCGTTCATCCGGTCCGTCGAAATTTTTCGTATCGTAATAGAACAGGTAGTTTTTTCCGGCCATGAACTGGACATTCCAGCTGAGCACTTTCAGCGTCTGTCCCGAATGAAGGATAGGGGCGTCGGGAGGTGATATTACAGCTTCCTGCCGGGTATCCGACGGATGGAAGGTGATGAGCCGGATTATTAGCACGAGGACGGCGAGAATCGCCAGCAGTATGCCCGAGATCCATTTGATGATTAACAGAACCATATGACCATCCCATTTTATGATACGCCAACCCCAATCACATAAATTTTACACTGATAATCCGCTCCGGGCAAGAACAAGATCGGGTTTGAGTTAATTCTTATCGTTTTCGAGTGCGGAAGCAGGTCAGGTCAGGGCAGGTTCATCCGACTCGATGAAAGGCGAATGCTGCGAAATCGTCGACAGCGACGGCGGGAAGCCTCGTAGTCGCGGTATCAGGCCGCCTGTCTAAGCGCTTTCTCGTCGACCCTTGTGAGCAGGCTCACCAGAACCACCGCGGCCAGCGCGAGCAGGAAGCTGCTGAAACGCTCCGTAACCAGGGAAGAGAGGATATCGGTTTTCGACCAGACTATAGTTGTTACAGCTCCCGTGATCATACCTGCCAGCACCCCCTGCCGAGTGGTCCGTTTCCACCAGAGAGTAAGAAGCAGGGCGGGTCCGAAACTGCTTCCGAGCCCTGCCCACGCGAATCCTACCATAGTGAAGACAAGCTCTTTCGATGAAAGGGCGAGGAAAAAGGCGACAACACCGATTATCACGGTTGCCGCCCGGCTCAGGAGTACGAGCTTCTCCTGGGGCGCGTCACGTTGCACCAGGTTGTGATAGATATCCTCGGAGATCGCCGATGTCGTCACCAGGAGCTGTGAATCCGCTGTGGACATCATGGCGGCTATTGCGCCCGAGATGAATATCCCGGCGAGCCAGGCCGGAAGCAGCGCCCGCGCCAGCATGGGCATGATCTTTTCAGCATCGTCGTTCAATATGGCCATGGCGGAGGCGTCGTTGCTGAATATCCCGTAACCGACGAGACCGATTACGAAAGCGCCTGTGAACGCTGGAATCGCCCAGGAGATGGCGATGCGGGCGCCCTTTTTCAGCTCATCGGTCTTTCTGATCGCGATATACCGCGCCAGGAGGTGCGGCTGCCCCATGTAGCCGAGTCCCCAGCTCAGGCCGCCGATAATGCTCGCGACCAGCGCCCATCCGGCCAGGCCGCCGTTCACGGACATGAGGGCTGGATCGATACCGGACAGCTTGTCCGCCATGGCGCCCGGACCTCCCAGTTCGATGATGCCTGCAAGCGGCAGGATGGTAAGGGTGCAGAACATCAGGATGCCCTGGATGAGATCGGTCCACGCAACGGCGTAAAAACCTCCCATGATGGTATAGAAGAGGATTATGCCGGCCCCAATCAGCATCCCCGTGAGTTCCGTTATTCCGAAGGTGGCGTTGAGGACCTTCCCGGCGCCGATGAACTGGGCCGCGACGTAAAAGGTGAAAAAGAAAGTGATGATAATGGACGAGACTATTCTGAGGGAATGAGATTCGTCCAGGAACCTGGTTTCGAACATGTTCGGCAGGGTTAGAACATCCAGTTTGCCGCATAAGGCGCGAAGGCGCCTGGAGATGACGAGCCATGAGAATATGATGCCGGCGACGCACCCCACGACGACCCAGAAATCGAGCAGCCCCGCCGCGAAAGCCGCTCCCGGCAGGCCTATGAGCAGCCATGCCGACTCTCCCGACGCCCGTTCGGAAAATGCGACCACCCACGGCCCGAGCTTCCTCCCGGCGAGCAGGAAGTCCGCCAGGGTCCGGGTCAGCTTGTAAGTGGCGAATCCGACGAAAAGGATTACGAACAGATAAACGATAAAACCGATTAATACCGGATCCATGATGTCACCTATTCTTTCTTCGCGGAACCAGCCGGTTCGCCATTACCCCGCGGTAGGGCGACAGGCTGTCGCGGTTAATCGGGCCTTGGAAAGCCGTCCCGGCCGGCGCTTGTCAAGCTTCTATCTTTTCGCCGATGGCGGCGGCGAGTTCGCTGATATGAACCCGTTCCTGGTTCATGGTGTCACGATCACGGAGCGTGACCGTATCGGCCAGGCCCGGGTTTTCTTCCTTTCCGAGGGTGTCGAAATCGACGGTGATGCAGAAAGGCGTACCCATCTCATCCTGGTACCGATACCTCTTGCCGATATTCCCGCGGTCGTCCCACTGGATATTGAAACGGCCCGAGAGAAGATTGTAGACCTCTTCGGCCTTGGCGACCAGTTCCGGATTGTTCCTCAGAAGGGGGAACACGGCCGCTTTTACAGGCGCCACCCGCGGATGCAGTTTGAGAACGATCCTGGTTTCTTCTTTCCCCTTCTTCCCGGGCACCGTTTCCTCGGTATAGGCGTTGGAAATCAGGGCGAGAAGGATCCGTTCGACGCCTGCCGAAGGCTCGATCACGTGGGGAATGTAACGCTCGTTCCTTTCGCTGTCGAAGTAGTTCATCGCCTTGCCCGATGCTTCGGCGTGCCTCGTAAGGTCGTAGTCGCCCCGGGCGGCGATGCCTTCCAGCTCTTCAACGCCGAAAGTGAACGCGAACTGGATATCCGTGCAGGCGGATGCGTAATGCGCCAGCTCATCCTTTCCGTGCACATCGAGGGTGAGTGTATCGCGGGACAGGCCGATCGATTCGTACCAGTCGAGGCGTCTATCGATCCAGTATCGGTGCCATTTCTCCTCCGTTCCGGGACGTATGAAGAATTCCATCTCCATCTGTTCGAATTCCCTCGAGCGGAAGGTATAATGCCGCGGATTGATCTCGTTCCTGAACGCCTTGCCTATCTGTGCGATCCCGAAAGGGATTTTCCCTCTCGATGCGTTCATCACGTTGGTGAACTGCGCGAAAATGGCCTGGGCGGTTTCGGGCCGCAGGTATGCAGTGGCGGCGCTGTCTTCCATCGGGCCGACGAATGTTTTGAACATCAGGTTGAATTCACGGGCTTCCGTGTAGTCGTGTTCTCCCCCCGACGGGCATTTCGTCTCGGGAAGCTGATCCCCCCGCCACCGTCCGTTACATTTGCGGCAGTCGACCATGGGGTCGGAGAAGGAGCTGGTGTGACCGGACGTTTCCCAGGTTCTGGGGTTCATGATTATGGCTGCGTCCAGCCCCGTGATTTTGTACAATTCTCCGTCGGGACCCTTGCCCCGGTCGCAGACGATATCGCGCCACCAGAGATCCCGGATATTCTGTTTCATGATCGTTCCGAGGGGACCGTAGTCCCAGAATCCCCCGTAACCCCCGTAAATTTCCGAGGATAAAAAAATGAAACCGCGTCTTTTGCAGAGTGCCGTGATCTTGTCGAGTTGAGAGGTTTCCTGCGATTTGCCCATCTGTCCCCCCGATCCCGGCCTGCGCCCCGGCGGAGCAAACGATACCGGGCGGTAACCGGATACATATTCAGGTAACGCGGCGGCCGGCAAACCGGCTGCCGCGGGAATGTTCGAGATTTCTATATTCTGCGACCTGGTCTGTCCCCCCAGCAGCAGGGGGGACAGGGTTCGCCTACTTCTTTTCCGATACGAAAATCACCGGGACGAGTCCGCCGCCCTGGTGCACGTTGATGATATTGCCGGCGGCGGCTCTCAGGAAGGCTCCCGCGAACTTTCCGCCGTGCGACCAGTAGTTTATATTGACATTTTTCAATTCGAACCCGGTAAATTCGCCTCCTTCGACCACGGGGAATTCCTCCCTCGGGATCTTGACGAATTCCTGGATGGCGTAGTCGGCGCCCAGCGCCGAGTCGACGGCTTTCCGCCACTCGTCTTCGGTGCAGTCCGTGCCGATGTAAATGCCGAATCCCCCGTATCCTTCGTTCGGTTTCAGCACGAAGGTATCCTTGTTTTCCAGGGCGAACTTGACGAGGTCGATCGTCTCGCCTCTGAAAGTGGTTGTGGATTCTCGCAGGAGCCGGGTCCAGGGGATGCATCTCTGCATCACTTCCCACTCCTCCTCGTCGAAGATATCTTTGTACTTGTCATCGCTCATGACGGCCGTGAGGGTCTTGAAATCGCCGGTGGCGGCTCTTACCGGGTTGACGAAGCAGACCTTTCCGTCACGGTATGCGTTGATCGCGTTCTGGCAGTCGACCCAGAAGTTGTCGTGGATGAAATCTTCGAGGGCGTCGCGATATATTATGTCGATCTCCTCACCGTTGAGCGAGAGCTTCTCTCCGTCGTAATCGAAATCCCTCGGGTCGGCGAAAACGGCCTTCTGACCCATTTTCTCGTAATATTCGACGACGACGTTCACGTCTCCCAGAATTGTCGAATCCCTGTCGCAGACGATGGCGAAGCGGGGTTTGGACTTGGGAGCGATTCCCCTCGTCGCGCAGTACTGCCTGTACTTGTCCAGGAGGGCGTCCTTGTGGGTGACGAGAAGATGATCCGTGTGGAGATCGTATTTCTCGCCCATCGCCTTCAGGATGGGGAGCTCGAGAAAGAAGTCGAGCATGGCGTCGTGCCAGCCCATGCCGCTCGGGTCGCCGCAGTTCACTTCGATGAATTTCATCTCGCCCGTGTCGGGATGGTAGAAAACATCGAGCCTGACCATCACCTGGAAGTTCGGGTAGAGCGGGTCCACCTCGGCGAGCTCCGCGGTCCTTCCGTGCAGGTGGATGAGCCCGTCGAAATCGTTGCCCGCCATGTATTCGGCCCCGACCTTTTCAAGACCCGTCATGATCTTTTCGGTGGCGTGGGCGATAGCCTTTCGTTCCCGCATATCCACGAAGTACGGTTTCAGAAAAGTGGGGAAGGGGTCGCCTTCCATCTCCATCCCCTTGCCGACCATTTTGCCGGTAAGGGTCGCCATCTGTCCGACGGGATCCATCCCGCTCAGCAGCTCTCTGAAATCTTTGTTTACTTTTTTAAGGAATTCCAAAGCGGACCTCCAAACCAGGGGGGGTATTTCAAGTAACGGTTCCATACCGGTCTGCTGCACTGAAACATCTGTTCTCGTGTGACGAACGCGGTAAACCGGGTCGGCGATATTACGAATTCAGGAGCAGGGGCGTCAAGATCATTTGGAATTCGAGCCGGCCGGATTGAAGTTGCCCGGTTTATCAGGAGCGTCCTCACGGAATGCATGCAGCTCAACGGCGAAAAACACGTATTCATCCTGCGAATCAGCCTTCAGGTTTACATAATAATTCTTCATGCGAAGAAACGGGCCGATGCCGGGAAAGGGATGTGGGGAAAAGGACCGTTTCTACGGAAGGTACGTGGGTAAAGGGACCGGTTCCACGGCAGGCACGTAGGGGGAAGGGTCCGTTTCTACGGAAGGTAAGCAAAGAAGCGGACCGACGCTCCGGAAACCTCAAGTCTTTTTCAATAGCTTCAATACGTCAGCCATATACTCTTCGCGGTTTCGGTCACCGGGGAGTAGAAAAAAAGCGCCTTTCTGCAGGACGGTTTCTTAAGGGTTTCAATCTGCCGTTCCCGGAGTTAAACTCCCGTTTTCAAATCGGGAATATCCGGGGACGACCATTTTCAGTCCGGACCGGTTACGGAGCAGTGATCGAGATGGCGGAGCGGGAAACGGATAGACCCGGGATAGGAGCTGAGTAATGGTTTTACAGGAGATAGAGTGCTGGTTGGATAAAGCGCTTCTCGTCGGCGCGGGACTGATCGGTTACGGATACGAGGGAGCCAGAAAACTGGCCGAGGATGGACGGGTCGATTTTACAGTCGGGGATACGGATGTGAACATTACCGCGTCAAACTGGAATTTGATCGTAAATGTGAACTCCAAAAAGAAGAAAAGTCCGACCTGCTGAAGGTTTAAAGAGAGAAAGCACCGGTTGAGACGGCGCCGTGTGGAATACTTATTTATTCGGATGACCGGCTGCAGGCATCGAAAATTTCGTCCGTTGTGCGGATGAGAGCGAAACCGTAGCGGAGATTCAGGAGGGTCGCTTCGTGGTATTCATCGAGTATCGTCGCGTTGGCGTCGGAGACGAAGATGATCCTGTAATCGAGCATGAAAGCATCCCTGGCGGTTGTTTCGCAGCACAGGTTCGTCATCACCCCCGTGATTAACACTGTTTCGATCCCGCGGGAGCGCAGAGTCTCGTCGAGGTCGGTGTTCTTGAATGCGGAATATCTGGTTTTATCAAGAACCGCGCCATCGGGTATTTCTCGAAGTTCCGGCAGGAGACCGTGATCCGGTTCCCCGGGGCGAATCACTTCCCCCCACCACTCCAGGAGCATTCCGCCGTCTTTTTCCGGGTTCTCTATGCCGTGTCTGGTGTAGATGACTGCGGCCCCACCCGTATGACACAGATCAATCAAACGGTTCACATTATCGACGATTCCGGCTCCGATCGACCGGAAATACTCCTGCATGTCGATTACGAGCAGAGCTGTCCGTTTCAGATCCATAATTCCTCTCCCTCCGGCCGGATAGTTCGCTGAAAAGGTTTCGGGCAATTCGTCTGAGATAAGTGTGAAGGATACACAACCGGTTCATTTAAGCAATCTTCTTCTGTTCGAAATCGCCCCCGGGATCTGTCAGAACTCGTCCGGGTGATTGAGCAGAAGTTCTTTTTTCCGGATTTTATACAGGCTGGTCTGACCCCAGCGGGTGGTGTAGATATGTTCGTGATACAAGCCGAGTCGTTCGGCGATTTGAGGTTTCTGGATCGGCTGCACGAAATACACGGCCTCCGCGATGCTGCCCGTGATCCGGATATTCGTCAGATCCCTGACCCGCGCATAATAATCGAGCAGGAAAAAGTGCCAGTCGTCGAAGATCGCCAGGATCGAAACCTCTTCGCCGCCGGCATCCTCGATCAACTCGTCCAGGATCCGGTCGAACCCGGCGTCGATTTCGAAATGATAGAATCCGCCGTTGGTAATGGATCGCACCGGTGAGATCACCAGTAGCCCGGCGAGCAGCCATCCCCCCGCCTTTCGGATTACAGCCGGGCCGCACATGCGTGCCGCTTCGTCCAGCCCTTCGATAATTACGAAAAGGTAAACCGGGAGAACGGCGATAAAGTGACGCGGCATAGGGTAAAGCGTTCCGAGCAGATACTTGGAAAGCATCGCTCCGCCGAACGTTACGGCGGGTATCAGGATCAGGATTCTTGAAAAGCCGTCGCCGGAGCGGATCCCTTTTTTGACGGCGAACGGAAAAAGAATCAGCGGCAGCAGCGCTGCAGGCAGGTCGAGGATGCTGGCATCATACCTGGGAAGATAAAGGAATGCCTGGTGAGTGAATTCGATAAGGGCACGGGAGAGCGATTCGAATTTGTCGGGTGAACCGACCGTTCCGAAACTGGCCACTTCGGAGAAAGTCCGGAGGGTATCGCGCAATTCCACACCCTTCTCTACATATATGAGCCGGGCCAATCCGCGTGAATAAAGCAGGAACGTGCTGATCACCAGCGGTACCGCAACAAAGCTGAAAATCCTGATGGTATTCGTAAACCGGCGTTTGAAAAGCAGCGTCTCACAGATCACCACTGCAACCACCGCCAGCGAGGGCAGCAGGAAGGAGTAAACCGAAAAAGACGACAGGATGAAGAGTAGACATGCGCCTAGAAGTGTTCCCGGTTTCAACAGGCGCTTTTTACCCGCCGCATCATCCTTCAGGCCGGCCCCGATCAACCCGAGACCGAGGTAGAAGAAGCACAATCCGTAGGTATAACCTCGGCTGATCGCTGTGAAATCAATCAGAAACGGGTGCAGAGCGGCGGCGAGAAAGAAGAAGAAACCAGTACCGGAGCGGATCTTCCTCGCAATGAAAAAGACTGCGAAAACATAACCGATGCCGGCAAGAAGGGCCGGTGTCCTCAGCACTCCCGTCGACAGGCTCCATAACGCCATCAGCTTCATCATCAACGTGTTTAAAACATGGTTGTTCGGGGGGTCGAACCTGGAGATGATATTCGACAGGGGGGTGAAGACGAAGAAGTGGATTGACCAGGCTTCATCCCTGGTAATCGGGAAGGAGAGGCCTTTCCAGAGCCGGACGGCTACGGCAAAACCGAGGGAAGCGAACCAGAAGACTGATTCAACCTTTTTGCCTGCTGGTCGGGAAGGCATGCATGAACTCCCGGCGGATATCTGATTCTGCCTGATAGTAGTTCAGCGTTTAAAAGCGCTGTCTTGCCGGAGCGGCTTTCCGGTTCACCCCATCCTTCGAACCTGTGCCGGTTTCCGGCAGGCCTGCCGCCTTTACATTTAGCCGGACCGGATGTATTCTGTCAACTGATCCGAAGCCGGAATTCTCGAACCTGCTTGACGGTGCGAGACTGCTCAGCTTCGAAAAATGGTCGTGTTCCCTGACTGACCGCGGCCCGTCGCGAAGGAATTATGAGCAAAGTTCTCGTTGTAAAACTCGGCCTGTCCGAAACGCTGAATGTCGACTCGAGCCGTATCGTCAGCCTCGGTGACGTGCTTCGAACCACGACTATCCTCCACCTTTTCGATTCGGACGAAGTCACCTGGCTGACCAGCCGTGAAGCCGTGCCCCTGCTGGCAGGCAATCCCAAAATCGAGCGATTACTCGTATTCGACCTGGAAACAGCGTTCCTGCTCAGGAAAGAGCGTTTCGACATAATAGTCAATCTTGAAAAGATCCCGGGGATATGCGCTTTCGTAGGCGAAATACCGGCGCGCCGGAGATACGGTTTCAAATTCGACTCTACTTCCGGAAAAGCGGTAGCTTACGAATATTCGCATGAAGCCCTTTCGATTTCATCGATTCCCGAGCTGAAGAAGGGCGTTCGAAAATCCTGGGTCGTCATGCTCTATGAAATGATGGGCCGGCAATGGGAAGGACAGAGTTACAGTATCGGTTACCCGCCGACCCCGGCCTCTCCCACCGTTGATATCGGCTTCAACCACCATGTCGGCGAGAAATGGCCGACCAAGGCCTGGCCGGCGGAGCACTGGAAGAAACTGGCTGAACTGCTGCCGTCGAGATACAGCATATCCTGGCAGCAATCCCTGGACAACCTCCGTGGTTACATGGACTGGATTTACAGCTGCGGCTTGATCGTCTCCTGCGACTCCCTCGGCGCTCATCTCGCCGCGGCGTTCGGAAGAAAAGCGGTCGTCCTGTACGGGCCGACATCCCGGTTCGAGATGCACGAAGTACCGGATTTCGTGACCCTTGATTCACCGGACGATGCGTTGCCGTGCATTCCATGCTACCAGGATGTGTGCGACGTCGAATGCAACTGCATGGCCGCCATCGAACCTGAAGCGGTGCGCGACGCAGTTATCCGGCTGCTGGGGGAGCCCGCCCGGTGAAAATCAGTTGTACCATCTGCGGTCCTGCAGCGGCGTCGGTTCCTTTCAGGGAGATTGACGGACACAGGCTCATCGAATGCGGCGGGTGCGGCCTCGTTCGTCTCGACCGGGTCATCGAGGACGGCGCCGGATACCTCGACGCCGTCGAGTCCGCTGAAGGAGTGGAGTTCTGGAGCACCCCCGGCAGGTTCGAGAGGTATGAACCGGTTTTCAGGAAATACGCCCGCCAGAGGCTTGCCCGGCTTTCGAAGTTCACTCCGGAACTGCGCTCCCTGCTCGATATCGGCTGCGGATACGGTTTTTTCGCGGGATACTGCCGGGAAGAAGGGTTAGAGGTGACGGGGCTGGAACCTTCGGAAGAGGCCGCGGCGTGGGCTGTAAACCGCTTCGGTATCGATATCGCAGTGAGCCGGGTGGAGGATTTTGATCCGGGCGGCCGGCTTTTCGACGCCATCACTGCCGCCGACGTGATCGAGCATCTTCCCGATCCGGCCGGCGTTGTAGAGCGGCTGGCGGGTATGCTGGCTCCGGAAGGCGTGCTCTATCTCCAGGTGCCGAATATCCTGGGCTTCACTTTTCCGGGGGACGCTCCCTTCGGGCTTCCTTATCATTTGTGGCAGTTCAGGAAGGATACCCTGGACCTCCTTCTCGAGGCGGGCGGATTCCGAAGGGTGGGAAGATGGACCGGGATCATGGGAGTAATCGGCGCTTACGAGCGCGGCGGTCCGACTGCCGGTGAGCGGTTTCTCTGGCTGGTGAGCTCTACGCTCGGCCTGGGGAATCGCCTGCAGGTAGCCGCCAAAAAGGCGGGGAGCTCCGGATGAACAGAATTTCAGTGCCCGCCGTTTTCAACTATATCGGCGTTTTTCTCACTCTCGAATGCCGTAACGCCTGCAGGTACTGCCTGAATCGCTTCGGGGGAAGGCTGACCGTCCGTCCCGCCGCCCTCTCGACCGACGAGTGGATACGGGCTTTGAACAGGTTCTCCACTACGCCGGATCTTCCCGTTACACTGCAGGGCGGCGAACCTTTTCTGCATCCGGGCCTGCCGGAAATCATCACCGGAATCAGGGAGGATATACCGGTCGATATCCTCACCAACCTGTCGTTCGATTTAGACGATTTTATCGACAAGGTTCCTCCCGCCCGGCTCATGCGGGAAGCTCCGTACGCCCCCATAAGGGCGACATATCACCCGGACGGCATGGATGGGGATCAGCTCATAAACAGGGTAGTCAAGCTCCTCGACGCCGGATTCGACGTAGGTCTGTTCGGAATCGAGCATCCCGATCCGGTGTTTCACAGGAAAACGAACCGGATTAAAAAACTCGCGCGCAAGTCCGGCATCGATTTCAGGATGAAGGAGTTTCTCGGCAGGGCCAGAGGCGGGCTGCACGGCACTTATACTTATCCGGATGCGTGCACCGGTGCAACCCGAGGAGCCGGTCGGCGCGTGGAATGCAGAACCACCGAAATCCTGATCGGACCCGACGGCGATATCCATAGATGCCACGCCGATCTCTACGGCAACAGAAAACCGCTGGGATATATTCTGGATCCCGCATTCGAACCGGAGTTCCGATTCAGAACATGCGCCGATTACGGCACCTGTCATCCGTGCGATATCAAGACCACGACGGACAGGTTCCAGGAAGAAGGTCACACTTCGGTGGAGATCAGAAAGATCGGGTAGGCGGGCTCCGGGGCCGGATGGTCGGGGAATCGGCGTTCAATTGCCCGCGCGCCCAGAAGAAATATGCCGAAGGGGGGACTCGAACCCCCACGGGCATGCGCCCACTACGCCCTGAACGTAGCGCGTCTACCAATTCCACCACTTCGGCATTCGAGCGCGGTAGATTAGCATCGGCCGGCTGCCCGGTCAAGGTTGAAATCGATAAAAAAAAAGGGTTCCCGTGAAACGACTTTTCCTCTTTTTCGTACTGCTTTTTTCAGTGCCGGTGGTCCTGACGCCCGTCCTTCCGATGCAGGACCTCCCTTCCCATGTCGCAGCCGTTTCGATTTATTCGAGACTGGAATCCGGATCGGCGCTCCTGGGAGAGTATTTTCAGAAACAGAGCCCCTGGCGGCCGTATAACAGTTTTTACATCACGGGGATACTGCTTGCCCCCGTTGCGAACCCCGAGGTTGCCGCCCGGCTGTTCGTGCTGGGGGTTTTATGGCTCTACGGATATATTCTCTGGAGAATAGCCAGGCGGACCGGAAGCTCGTTTCCCCTGCTGGCGCTTCCGTTTTTTTTCAACATCACCTACTACGGCGGCATGGTCAATTTCCTGCTCGGTCTCCCGCTCTTTCTTGCCCTCGCCCACATGATGTGGAATTCACCGGGACGGTTTTCCACCGTCGGCTGGTTTGCCTCCTTCCTTATTCTTCAGGCCCTGATTTTTCTGATCCATCCGGTCGCTTATGCACTTTTCCTGGTGCTCGCCGGTCTGATTCTAGCCTGGCGGTTCCTTACGGGACTGTCAGTCATTCGACCTTTTCTGGCGGGTCTTTTCGTCCCTCTCGTCGCGGCCTCGACCTGGATTCATTTCGGATTTCTGAAAGGGAGATACGCAGGCGGAGCAGGAGGAAATATCGCCGGGGATTTTCATATCGGCAGTCTGCTCTCGTCGACGATCAGCGCAGAGTGGAGACCGGGTCAACTGGGAATCAACCAGCTCATCGACACGGTTCTTCTTCCGTTCGGGCCGCACCAGCAGATCATACAGGGGATTGTCCTGGTTCTGCTCCTGGCGGTTTCGGCTGTCGTTTTGAACCTGGCTGCGAAAGCAAGGCGCGCCGAAGCAGGGAATGAACCCGTCACCGGGTCTGAAGGCTCTCCCCGGGCAGGAGCCGGTCTGGCCCTCTGGGCCGTTTTCGTTTTCGCTGTCCTTCTGCTGCCGTTCTCTCTGTTCAACGTGACATATGTCTCGACGCGAAGCCTCACCTTCGCGCTGCCGCTGCTCGTGGTTTTGAAAAAACCCTCTCAGACCCTGGCGCGGGCCCGCTTGGTGCGTTTCCTGGTTTTGATCTTTCTTTGCGTAAGCGCCGGCAACCTGGTCGTTCAGCATTTCGGATACTCGGAAGAAGCAAGGGGCGGGGTCGCCCTGGCCCGCGAAGTTCCCGACGGGGACAGGCTGCTGGGCCTGGTCGTGTCGGGAAAATCGGCATGGATCTCGACCGTGCTGGACCCGTTCATTCACATTCATCACCTGCACGCGGCCGAATCGGGCGGATTCGTCTCTTCCTACCCCGTGCAGCCCCTCTTCGTGGTTACGCCGATTCGCGCCTCGGGTCCGCCTTTTCCCCGACCGTACGAACCCGGTGCTTTTTCCTGGGAAAGGCACGGGGTTCATTACGACAGAATTCTCGTAAGGATGAGCAGGGAGCACGCAAGGACGACAGCCGTAGGCCGCAGACTCGGCTCGGAGCTGATACCGCGCACGGATATTGTAGCCGGCGATGGGGACTGGCTGCTTCTCAAGCCGAAAACCGGACTGTTTCCTGACGGATAAAAGTAGGGGGACATCGGCCCGGACGCTTCCAGCCTGACGCCATATTCAGGAAAGCAGGCTGGCAGTAACGCTTATTATACTGATGATGATTCCGCCCAGGACGGCGCTTCCGAACCCGGCGATGAAAAAGCCCGGCACGAGAGCCGCCGTAAGAATAAGCAGCAATCCGTTGATAATGAAGGTGAAGAGGCCCAGGCTGAGAATATTGATCGGCAGGGTCAGCAGAATCATCACGGGCTTGACGCATGCATTGAGAACGGCGAGGATCACGGCGGCTACCAGAAGGTCGGACGACCCGCGGAACATGATGGTCGGGACGATCAGATTCACGACCGCCAGCGCCACCACGAGAATCAGGACTCTCGTCCAGAAACGTTTCATTCAATCCACCCCGGTTTCGAAAGTTTCAGCCAATCCTATTCATTCCGCTGTTTTCTCGAAGGTGAACACGCTTTCCGCGTATATCCTGTCCGGGTATTCTCCGATGCGGCCTATGTATGAGTATTCACCCGGAGGTGCGACGGGTGGAACAGCCTGCGACAGTGGTTGAGTGATAATGGCATATCCCTCGAGATTCACAGGTAGAGGCCCCAGGACCGGCCCGTAAGGGGAACCGTTCGGCAGTGTCACCAGGATCCATGCCTCGATTTCCTGCGGGTCGGGCGTTACGTTCTCGAGCTCGGCCGTATAGGTGAAAGTTGCCCCCTCGGGAGGAATCACAATCGGCGGGGAATCGGGTGTCAGGGAAAGGGTCACCGGCAGCTCCCCGTTCGAAACGCCGGGCGTGGAAGCTATGAAAAAATCCCACGTCGGAGCGCCGTCGAAGATCCTGCCTTTGGAAACGTCACCGAACTGGGCGCCGAACGACAGGCTGTCTATCACCCCGTTGCCGTGGGCGTCGGAATCGAACAGTCCTATCTGTTCTCCGGACCCTGAAAGCTTGAACGTGGCATGCAGTTCGCCCTGCTCCGGATCGTTATCGGCCCAGATGAGCAGAAACGCGCCCGCCTCCAGGAGCGTATCCGGGAACATCCATTCTCTCGGGTTGTCCAGGTCGTCGGAGAGGAACAGCCCGCCCATTTCCACCGGGTCGGGACCCGGATTGTATATTTCGATCCAGTCCTCGAATTCGCCCCATGGGTCCGCGATGGTAAAATTGTTGATCGCCATGAATTCGTTGATGAATAGATCGATCTCCGTCGGCGCCACTTCGTAAATAAAGGTGGAATCCGGCGCGTTGACCGGGTCGGTCCGCTGATCTGTTCCGTCATGGGTCCAGAGGTAGTAAAGAACGTTGGTTCCTTCCGGCTCCGGGGGTATCCATGCGCCCCAGATACCGTCTCCCGGGATGCCGTCTCCGTGAAGCCCGTCATCCGCAAGCGGGATTTCGGTATATCCGGTCCCGGCGTCGACAAAGAGTGAAGCATCCGTGAGGGCGCCGTCGGGATCGTATGCCGAGGCGGTGACCAGGACCGAGTCCGTTACCGACGGTGGAATCGGTTCCGCCGTCAGTCTCACGATCCTGGGCGGGATGTTCGGCAGGTTCGGAGCATCCGGAGTCGGTGCCATTTCCTGGATGTGGGTCGAACCGTCCGGGAATCTGCCGTAGGAGATATCGGGGTCGAGTGCGTCGAAAGTGACAAAATCGACAAGTGTAAACCCATCGGAATTGAAGAGGCCCAGAAATTCCCCGTTTCTCGACAGCCCGAATGGACCGTGGTCCTCGCCCTGGAGGGTGTCCCCGTCCAGCCACAGGATGAGATATCCGTTCGATGGGATATCGAGGGGGGGCAGTTCCCACTTGACCGGATCGAGAAAGTCGTCGGTAAGGTAAAGACCGCCGATATTCACCGTGTCGGCGCCGCTGTTGTAGAGCTCGACCCAGTCGTCGAACTCACCGACACCGTCCGAGTGACAGGCTACATTCCACGCCACGAGTTCGTTGAGATGAAGATCATGTTCACCGATAAGCCCTTCGAGCTGGGCGGAAACATTGAGACTGCGTTCTTCAACGAAGGATGTCAGGCCGAAAATGACGCTGCCCAATCCTCCCGGCATGTGCGAATGCAGGTTCCAGTCGAATTCGCCTATCGTATACATTCTGTTGGGGTCGGCGAGTACATGGGGACGGATGAATGCTCCGAGTGAATCTACCAGGGGCGTCATGACGGCGGGTGAGAACGGGCCGCTGATATACCTGTGGGCGTAACGTGCATACATGTCCCGGAACAGATCCACGGAAAAAATTCTCTCATAAAGGGGACGCTGGTAGGATGGAGGATTGATCCAGAAAAGGTCCAGATCCAGGAGTTCCCAGGGCTCCAGGCCGTTGGTGAACCTGCCGAACGCCTCGTTGGTGTCCCAGGGGAATATCTGGAACTTGTCCGAATCCTCACGGTGGTACAGGTAATAGTTATGCCCGGTGCCGACGTACGAATCGAGATTGACCAGGATCTGATTCATGGCGAAGTAGCGGAGCGCCCTGTCGATCTCGAACACGGCGTCCAGGGCTGCCGCGAGGCTGTCCTGAAGGGTGAGATTGAGTTCGGAGATGAAATGGACGAGGTCGGTCCAGTCGTTTTCTTCCTCGTTCGTCTTCAGCTCGTAATCTCCGTAATACAGTTCAGGAGCCGGGCCTTTGTATTCGAGGGTTCCATGGGGATCTCCCTTGAAAAGATTTCCGTCCTCCCCGTCTCCCCACCAACGCTCAATAAAATCCTTGTTGACCTGCTCGGTCAGTATATAGAAACCGACCAGCTCACCGTTAATCGTGAGGTTCGAGAAACCCGTGCGCGGCGCCGGAACGATCTCCCTGAAAAGGTGATAGGCCAGGGTTTCGCGGAGCATGGTCGGGTCTCTGAAGGAGTTATGCAGATTTATCGTTTGAACGCCTAAGAATCTCTGATTTTCATCGTATTCGGAGAATTTAACCTTGAAAGGCTTTTTGAGCCCCGGATGGCCCCAGTAGGAAGAATTCCCCTTGAGCCGCACTCCGACCTGCTCGAGGGTGTCGGTCCCGCAGACGAAGGTCGCAGGGATGTAGATTTCTTCTTCCTTGTACTGGTTCAACAGCTGCCACCAGTTGGGTTGAGCGAAAAGGATCTCCATTTCATGGACCTGGTCCAGGCGGTAGAGAATCGTCGATTCGTCGGCTCCCGCAGCATTGATGCCGAAGAAACCGAATGACAGTAGAATCAGGAGTGATATCGTATTTTTCCGCATCGAAGCCTCCGAAGAAACCCGGTGAATCCACACCATTCGTTTCCGGACGTTACATTCTATCAATTAAGCGGATCCATCAATTCGGATCCGGTTCTTTCGGCTTGACAGGATTATGTACAGCAAGTCTTCCGGCCCGGCCGATCCGACGGCGCGGCGAAGACCTGCCAGGTAAAGCTGCCATACCCGGCGATCCCGGAAAGATCGCCTGCCTATATACCATATCGTAAGCTGAGGCTGGTCTGCTTACTAATAATAATTGTAATCTATCGTGCCTGCCTCGTCAATTATTCCTGGTGCCCTGTCAAGTATCAACTGAAGCATCTTACTTGTCCTTTGCCGCTCCTGCTGCGTTTCGGCTTCAGTCACACTGCGCTGCCATGCTCCCTGAGCTATTTGCGCTGCGCGGAACCTATTTGATGGTAAAGAGATGTAGAAGCATCGCAAATGAATTTACCCTGGATTTCCACCATGTTACTTAAACATACGGCATCGGCAGCTGTTCGAGTCGGGAAATCGACCCCGTGGATACCGTCACGTTCCAGGCGGTGAGGGAGCGTCTTCCCGCCCTGCGGAGCACGCTGCGTCATCCGGCTCTGCTAACCCTCGCTCCGGGAAGCGCTGAAACTCGCTGTTCCCTTCCCGCGCTGCTCGCATTCGTTCGCAGCTGCCCGCCCCCCCGCAGCTCAAACATCAGCGCTTCTGATCCCTCCCAACCCGCTGGTCGCACACGCTCCCAGTCCCAGCCCTGCTCGGGAAGTGTCGTCCCTTCCCTTCCCCCTGTTTCCGGAAGGTTGTTTCCAACCAGGTTCAGAAGATTCGAAAGGAACACGTGTTCAAAAATGCTTGTTGTCCGAACCCCTCCCCGGATGACTCCGCTATCGTCCGCCGGGCAGAAAGCCGCTCCCTCATCATCTACGCGGTGACGGGAGCTGGGAAGGGAAACTCTGTAAAATCTTGAAGTTGTTGCGGCGGAGGCTGATACGAGTGGCTGCGAAATTGAATTCCAGTCAGTGCCGAGTCTTTGACTGCCAAGAAAAAACCGGAAACAATAAAAAACTCCACTGAGGATGAAGCTGAGACCTCAAGCATTCGAGATTGTTTTTTTACCACACCGTGAACTCGAAGTGGTCGAGGTCGTAGATGCGGCCCGCGAACCCGACTCCGGCGGCGAGGGAGCTGGTTCCTTCGGGCCAGGCGAGGGGGACGCGATACTCGAACTCGCGCGTAAGATTGCTCGAAGGAGCGATCGAGGTGTAGAAAGGGTCCTCGAGCGGGTTGCCGGGCCATGGAGCGCCGTCAGGAAGGCGCACTCCGGCGGCTGTTCCGAAATTCTTTTCGTTCGGATGGGCGTTGCAGATGGTGTACTTGACGCGGGCTGAATCCCCGGGGGCGATCTCTCGGGTTTCGGGCGACAGGTACACGATGAGCTCTTTCGACTGGTCAAAGGAGTGAGCGCCCATGTCGCTTCGAGTACCGTCCATGTCGAGGGAGTCGGGATTGCCGGAGTCGATGCAGGGCGAACCCCAGAGCAGTCTGAAGTCGCCGTACTCGGGAGCGACGAAGAGCGGATCTTCGTCTATATTGCCCTCGCCCGGGTAGAATCCTTCGATATTCGACCAGTTTATTTCAGGCCATCCGTATGTTTGATCGGGGATGTTGCTTCTTACGATCAGGTTTTCATATTCAGAGTTGTCATATGGATTTATCCTTATTCCACCGCCGGACTCCACTGATTCGTTAAACATGACTGAGCATCGGGACATGTCAACCTGTTGATTATAACCGGAATATAAACCGCCGCCGGAATATCTGTATGCGGTATTGGCAAGGATATGGGAATCACCGATATAAGCATAAGCAGTACTTGATAGAAAGATACCTCCGGCTGCATCGGCGGAATTGCCCGAAATGAGACAATCCGATATGATTGCGCTTCCTGCATAGCAGTATATCCCGCCGCCCTCCACCCAAGCGATCCAGCCGCCTTCGCAGGTGTTGTTCGATATCTCGCTACGCTCAACGATAATGTCGGATTTGTAGCTGTATATACCCCCGCCCTGGGCGTCGCCATCGCAATCGATGGTGTTTCCCGTGATTGTGCAGTCGGAGATAAAAGCATTTGTATGGTAAAGGTAAAACCCGGCGCCTTTATTCATGGATCTGTTGTCTTGAATCAAGCAGTTCTTAACAATGCTATTTGAATACTCCGAATAGATAGCTCTTCGATAACAATTCGAAATTGAGCAACCTTCTATTATCGAGGAGCTTGACTCCAGACAGATTCCAGCGC
>CAYMWF010000061.1:0-28042 GCA_964394085.1 uncultured Gemmatimonadota bacterium
TGTATCTGGGGTCTGTACCGGATTCCTCACGTGAAGAAATATTATGTAAACCTGGCAGCTTCATCCCCGCCCCGGCGACACCTGTATCTGGGGTCTGTACCGGATTCCTCACGTGAAGAAATATTATGTAAACCTGGGGGCGGCGATGACCGATCATTCCGGCAACTCCGATCCTGATGATCGCGGGCGGCATTCGCTGGCAGCCGTGATCGGTGAATCCGAATCCACTGTGATCCTTGACAGGAAAAGGTAAATACCGGGATACGTCAGGATCTACGGCATCGTTCTGTTCCCGCCGGGGTGCGAAGGGTAATTATACCGGGGAAATGCCGTTACCGCGGCTCAACAGGCGCGGCCTGGGAAGACCTGGCGCGGGGATCAGCGTTCTGCGAGATTTCGGGTGCGTTCGGCCAGGGCGGGATATCCGAGCTCTTCGAAGAAATTTCCGTAGCGTTCGAGAAATTCGGGGGAATCCGGCGCCTCGCCCTCGCAAGGGAGAATCTCGCTCTCGCCTTCAAGAAGAACCGAGGCTTTCAACTTGAGTCCCGAAAAGAGCAGATAGCCGTCGAGCGGATCGAGCCTGTCGAGTTTCGTCAAATTATGAACGAATGCGACATGCGCCGCCAGCTCAGGCTCCTTTTTTTCATTCGATTCGAGCCACGATTTCAGGTGCTTCCGGTACAACCTGAAATCTTCAGTAGAAAGACCCTTGAGGTATTCCAGGAGCATTTTTGCGGTCTTTTCCGCGTCGGTTTCCCCATCTTCAGCCAGGCGCATCAGCTTCACCACAAACGGCAGAACAGTAACATAAGGCAGAGGAACCGGGAACTCCCCCTTCTCGATGACTTTTACGATTTCGTCGAAATCCCGGTTGAACTCTTCCTTCATCGCTTCGATAACATCCTGATCCATCCCGGCGGAAAGATTATCCAGCTCCTTCTGAAGATCCGGATCGTCCTCAAGCAGCCTTTTTTTGAGAGCCTGCTTGCCGCCGAGGCGTTCGATCCCGGATTCCAGGAAAGACGCAAGCCTGAGGTGACCGGATGCGCTGAGCCTGAATATCAAGCAAACGAGCGGGTTGGGATCGTCTTTATCGACTTCGTACAACATCGCCAGGAACAGCCCCAGGGCGAGGCTTCTTGTATCCCCGGTCGTCTTCGCCCTGGACGCTGCATCGATCAACTCGTCGGTGACCGAGCCCATCAGGCTGCCGCCATCGATTTCTCTATCGTATCGAGCCGCGATCGGATCCAGCCATTCCTCGAACGCGAATTCGTCTTCAAACGGGTCCGGGTGTGCTTCGAAGTTTTTTTCGAGAAACTCAGCCGCCGTCTTCCGGGGATACCTGACTTTATTCAAGCCTTCATCGGCCCTGAACAAGTCTTCCAGAACGGCGAGATCGTGCAGCATCGGTTCTTCGTCTAGAATATTCGGAATCAGCGCCGGATCAGGAGTCGATAAGCCGGGTTTCGTACCGGAATCGTGCCCGGCGGCCTTTTGCTTCCCCATGCAGCATTTCTTGAACTTTCTGCCGCTGCCGCAGGGGCAGGGAGCGTTCCGTCCGGGTCGGGCATGGCGGCGATCCGCATCCTCGATACTCTTCGCCGGCTGCTTTTCGGATAAAAGTAAAGCGGATTGGTACGCGAGTACGCCGAGTCGTATTTCCGACTCCGATTCGAGATTGTATCCCGCTTTCCTCAAAGTGTCGAAAATGACCTGGGACGGCTTGCCGGATACGGTTTCGCCGATCGTCTGCTTTCTTGTCATCAGGTTCTCCTGTTTTCGGATGATCGAGCCTGACCGGTTCCGGCCGCTGAATCCACCGCATATTCAGTCGAATCCGGATCACGAAGACAGACCGGAGCTCCCGGCGACCGAAGCGACCTGTTCTGAGCGTTTAACCATCCAGCCCGGGTTCCGGATATTATACACTGCCGGGGAGAATTCCCAGCCCTATTTTACCGGATCCCCGACAGTGAGGTTCGAGGATTCGTCGACAGCTTCAAAAAACAAAGAAAACGGGGCCAATTCCGGGCCAGCCCGGTCTTTAAAGTCAGACCGGGTTTTTCGAACGACCTGGTTCAGTTCATACCTGGAGAGCGAAAATGAAACTCAGATTGAAATCCACACTGAAATCCGCACTGAAATCCGCACTGAAATCCGCCCCGAATTTCGCGCTGAACCTCTTCATCGCGGCGGTTCTATGCTTACCCACGGCCGGGAAGGCCCCCGAAGCCGCGACAATCCTGGTGCCCGACGAATATCCGACGATTCAGGGAGGCATCTACGCTGCCGGCTGGGGAGACACAGTGGCCGTGTCGGTGGGAACGTACACCGGCCAGGGCAACAAGGATCTCGACTTCAACGGCAAGGATATCGTCCTCGAGAAGCGCGGGCTTTTCTTGCCGGTGGTGATCGACTGCGAAGATTACGGCAGGGGATTCGAATTCGATTCAGGTGAATCTCCCGCCGCCGAAATACGAGGATTCAAGGTGGTGAACGGATATGTTCCCTATGTGGGAATGGGCGGCGGCGCCGAGTTCGACTGGGGCGCTTCGCCGACCCTTATAGACTGCGACATCACCGGCTGCGAGGCCTATCTCGGGGGAGGCATCTACATTCGGAACGGCGCTTCCCCGGTTCTGTCGGGGTGCAGCATTTCCGGCAATACCGCGAGATCGTACACCGGCGGCATCCACTGCTCCGGCGGATGCCGGCCCGTTTTGGAGAATTGCATCATTTCAGACAACATCTCCGGCGGCCTCCAGGCGGGAGGCATCACCCTGGAGTACGGCGGCGTCACCATGCTCGGATGTTCGATCACCGGAAATTCCGGATACTCCGGCGGGTTTTATTTCGACAATTCGGACGGCATGATGACCGACTGCACGATTTCGGATAACTTCGGACGGCGCGGCGGCGGCATCTACGGTTTCGAAAGCGCCGTTGAATTCACCGACTGCACGATCACGGGCAACTCGGCCGAGAAGCGCGGCGGAGGAGCCTATTTCAGCTACGGCGCACCGGCGTTCATACGTTGCGACATCAGCGAAAACGCGATACTTCTCGATGAGCTGGACTCCGGGGGCGGCGGCATCTATATCTCGAACTCGTCTCCGCTGCTGGATCAGTGCGTCGTATGGGGCAACTCCTCCCCGGTTTCGGGCGGAGGGCTCGAATTCCGGTCGTGCGCAGGCGGCGCCGTAACCGGCTGTTCAATCTTCGGAAACTCGGCCCACCTCGGCGGAGGAGCATACTGCGAAGCGGACACGGGTTTCCATTTCTATTCGTGCCGGTTCCTCGACAACTCGTCCGTCTCCCTGGGCGTGGTCGGAGGAAAAGGCGGCGGATTGTCGTGCAAAAGCGCCGCCGGCTTCCTTCTCACCAACTGCCTGGCCGCCGGCAACACGGCGACCGGTTACGGGAGCGCCGGCGGAGCCGTCCACCTGGACTCCTCGGCGGTGGAACTCATGAACTGCACGGTCACCGACAACATCGCTTTTGTTCTCTTCGGCGATCCCCGCGGAGGAGGCGTCTACTGCGGCGATTCGGACCTCGAAATCACCAACGGCATCCTCTGGGGCGACGAGCCCGACGAGATCTACTGCGCGGGTAGCTCGACCACGAATGTGAGCTATTCGGATATCGAGGGCGGCTGGCTCGGCCTCTACAATCTCGATGTCGATCCGCGGTTCGTTCATCCTCCGAGCGGCGACTACCACATCAACGCCGCATCACCGTGCGTCGACGCCGGCTCGAGTTTCGAGGCTCCTCCCGACGATTTCGAAGGCGACCCGCGACCGATCGACGCCGGCTGGGATATGGGCGCCGACGAGTACACATGCGATCTCACGGTGGTTCTCTCGGGCTGCCCCTCGGTGATCGAACCCACCGAAACCCTTTCCTTCACCGCAGCCGCGGTTAACGAATGCCGCGGATCTCTCCACTTCGAGAAGGCCGTGATGGAGATCGAAGGACCCGCGGTTCTCGAAAGGACTCTTTACGACGGAGCGCCCGTCATGATACCCGCCGGCGGCGAGGTGAGTGCCCCCGTGAGCCTTTACGTGCCCGGCAACGCTCCGGCCGGTGTCTACAGGATCACCGTGACCATCTTCCGGACAATCCTCCTGACCTACCCGGTCGCCAGCGATTTCTTCGAACTGGAGGTATTGGAATAGCGGGTTCGATACAAGGTCCGGCGCCCGTCACGAAGCCCGGAGTCCGACGGAAGACCCGGAGGTTCCGTCGGTTCGGAAGGAGCCACCACAGTTACCAGCGCCGATCCGGCAGGGGAAATTCGATGAATACTCAAACAAAGACGACAGCCCGGAACATACTGTTCATAACCATTTTATTTTTCACCTTTACTGCCGGACCTCTCGACGCCGCCACCGTCCGGGTGCCGGACGACTATCCTACCATCCAGGATGGGATTAATGCGGCGTCAGCCGGCGACACCGTTGCAGTGGCGTCCGGAACCTACACGGGTGTCAGTAACAAGACACTCAATTTCTACGGCAAGGACATCGTGCTCAAGCGGTCCGGGCGGCTGCCCGTGGTTATCGACTGCGAAGGTGACGGAAGGGGAATCGGTCTCTTCAGTGGGGAGACTCCCGCCGCCGTGATCGAGAATATCACGATCATCAATGGGGATGCGACCGTGGGCGGCGGAGTTGTTTGCGAGAGTACGGCCGCCGTTACTCTGCGGTTCTGCGAGATCCGCGACTGCCGGGCCCAGTACCGGGGAGGGGGCATATCCGTCTGGGGCGCCGCCGCCGGAACGGTCATCGACGGCTGCACGATTTCCGGCTGCTCCGTAGACAACACTTCCAGCTACGGCGGTGGAATCCACATAACCACCGACGGCGTAACGGTTCAGAATTGCGTAATCTCGGCCAATCTTGCGACATCGACGGAGTCGGCCGGCGGCGGCGTCTACGTTTCCGAAGCGGTCGGTGTATCGGTGACCGGATGCGACATAACCTACAACCAGGCCTACTGGGGCGGCGGTCTCGAACTGTTCGACGCTGCCGTCGATATTTCTTCCTGCACGATTTCCGGCAATCATGCGGAGTACGTCGGCGGCGCCATGGAGTGCACCTATTCCACGTGCTCCATGTCGGATGTTCTGGTGTCGTTCAACTCGAGCGGTCGCTGGTACGGAGGCGCCTATTTCGCCTCTTCGGATGCCGACCTGGCAAACTGTTCATTCCAGGGGAACCTGGCCGGGGACAACGGCGGCGGTGCAGGCTTCTACGACTCCGTCATCGACATGTCGGACTGCTCCTTCAACGGCAACACCGCCCTCAACGGCGGCGGCTTCTATGCATATGTCGATTGCTCCGGCACCCTGGACGGCTGCTGTATTTCGGGCAATACCGCAACAGGAAACGGAGGCGGCATCGCCTGCGAGGTGAATGCCCCGTTCTACATTACGAACTGCACCTTCCACGAAAACTCCGCGGCTTCCGGCGGAGGCGTGTATCTCTCGGAGTCGTCTCCCGTCCTGCTCGACTGCAGCATCTCGGATAACGAAGCGCACCTCGGCGGCGGCATGTATGCATGTTTGAACTCTTCTCCCGGATTTTATACCGTCGAAATACAGGATAATTCCGCGGTGAGCCTGGACGTAATCGGAGGCAGGGGCGGTGCGCTATTCTTAGACGGAGTCGCCGGTGTGTACCTGTCGAACTGTATGACAACGGGCAATACGGCAACGGGAAACGGCGCGAAAGGCGGAGCGGTCTTTTCCGATCTTTCCGTCTTCGAACTGATGAACTGCACGCTGGCGGATAATGTCGCTTTCTCAATGTTCGGCGATCCCCTAGGCGGAGGCATCTACTGCGGCGATTCCGAGGTCGAGATCACCAACGGTATCCTCTGGGGCGACGAGCCCGACGAGATCCACTGCGAGGGAAGCTCGAGCACGAACGTGAGCTACACCGATATCGAGGGCGGCTGGCTCGGCCTCTTCAATCTCGATGCGGATCCCCGGTTCGTATACCCGGGCGGCGGCGATTACCACCTGAACGCCTCTTCGCCCTGTGTCGACGCCGGCTCCGGCTTCGGAGCGCCGCTCAGCGACTTCGAAGGCGACTTCCGCCCCACGGGCGACGGCTGGGACATGGGCGCCGACGAGTATGTCTGCGACCTGTCGGTGGAGCTTTCGGGATATCCGTCGACCATGGAACCGGGTGAAACTCTCTCCTTCACGGCAGCCGCGGTGAACGACTGCGATGAACCACACTCCTTCGACAAGGCAGATATGGTGATCGAAGGGCCCGCGGGTCTCGTGAAATCGCTTTACAACGGGTCATCGATCACAATCCCGGCAGGCGGCCAGGTCAGCGCCCCCGTCAACCTGTACGTGCCGCTGAACGCACCGGCCGGCGTTTATACCATAACCGTCATTATATACAGAACTTTCCTCTGGAGCTTCCCCATAGCCAGCGACACCTTCTCTCTCGAAGTTCTGAACTAATCTTCCCCGGCCCGGGCGGAACCGGCAGCGATTCGAGTCGCCGGGTATCGAGAACAGAGAAAGGAGATACTGTTGCAGCGGCGCGGGTGATCAGATATAATAAACAAAGAAAGCATAAAGGGTAGCATAAGTTGTTTATCGGCTTGAGTCACCTTGTTTCAGGATCCGGTTTAGTTGTTCCTTCATGATGAGTTTATGTCCGGATTGGATCGACCGCTGAAAATCCTCAGTAAAACCAGTGGTGAAGCCAATGTAGAGGAGAGTGTCTCGAATGAATAGAAACCGGCACGGAAATAGTTGTTGTGTTGCGTTGATCGCTGTTTTTTGCTTGCTTCTGCCGCCCGTCGTCCAGGGCGGCGAATACACCTCGGGGTGGGCCGACCGGTGGGCGAACGAGAGCGGTATATGGTGGACCCAGTGCATCGGTTATAACACCTTCTGGACCGGTGAGTTCGAAACGGTCGAGAATGTCGGAGAAAACTTCCCGGTGTCCGAACCGTTCGCTTTCACCAATCCGCTCGGTCGCTACATTGTTTACTTCGATGAAAGAGTAAGTCCCACCGACCCGGGCGATCCCGACCAGGGCTGGGAAGTCGCCGTCGAGGCCGGCGAAACCGTTGTCGTCCCGGTTCCGTCCACCGGCTACTACGGCGTCGTGACAGAATGGGCGGACGGGTCGACATCGTGGCTGGACGACCGCGACTGGGCATGCCTCAACCCCGACTGCACGGTTTACGGCTGGGATCCTCCCGCGGACAGCGCGGCCTACGAGCTTCACGAGATGAAGCCATTCACCGTCGACACCACTCCGGCGGGAACTCTTCCGGAACTGGTGATCGCCGAGGTGATGGCGAATCCGCTCGTGGAGGATACCGGTGAGTTTATCGAGCTCTACAATGCAGGCGCCGCCGATGTTGACGCCGCCGGGCTGCGCATCTCGGACGGCGACAAGACGGACAACCTCGTGGGTTACGAGGGAGGCCCTTCGATCATCTCCGCGGGCGGTCATGCCGTGATCCTCGATACGGAGTATGCCGGGGAGTACGAAATACCCGGGGAAACGGTGCTGTTGAGCCCGACCAATTCCGATATAGGAAACGGACTCTCCCCTGCGGATCCGATCACCCTGCTGACACCCGACGACATCCCGATAGACACTTATTGGCACCCATTTAATCCGGGCAACGGGATCTCGGTGGAAAGGATCGACCTGGACGCCGGCGACACGGAGGACAACTGGCTTCCCTCGCCCTGCGGCTGGACCCCGGGCGAGGACAACTGCGCCGCATGGCAGACCTTTCCGCTCGTGCTGAGCGAGGTGATGGCCAACCCGATCGTCGAAAAGACGGGCGAATACGTCGAGCTTTTCAACAGCGGAGACAGGACGCTGAACGCAGGTGTTTTCATCCTCTATGACGGCGACTCCTACGATCTGATACGATCGCCGTATTATATGGATCCGCCACTCATCCCGGCCGGCCGGTTCGCGGTGATCCTCGACAGGGATTTCAACGATGATTACGTGATCCCCGAGGAAGCGATTGTTCTCACCACCGGCAACAAGACCCTCGGAAACAGCCTCTCGATCAACGACCCTGTTATGATCCTCCGGTGGGACCTGGAGATCGTCGACAGCTGGTCGTCCCCGTTCAATCCGGGCAACGGGATATCGGTGGAAAAGATCGACCTGACAGCGGGCGATACCCCTGAAAACTGGCTCCACTCCCCCTGCGGACACTCGCCGGGCGAGCTGAACTGCGCTTCCGGAGAGGTGCCGCTCGACCTCGTCCTCAGCGAGATCATGGCCAATCCGCTGAACGAATATACCGGCGAGTACGTCGAGCTCTACAACCTGGGAATCCGCCAGGTGAACGCCACGACACTCCAGATATCGGACGGCGACAAGATCGATCTCCTGAGACCCTACAAGGGGTCGCGCTTCCTGATTCAGCCCGGCGAGTATGCTCTAATCCTCGACCGGAATTTCAGAAACGACTATCCGCTGCCGGAGGATATCGTGCTCTTGACGACTCCCGACTATGCCATCGGGAACATGATCTCTGTCGATGATCCGATCGTTCTTTTCAGGTGGGACAGGGAAGCGATGGATACATACACTTATCCTTTCGATCCCGGCAACGGAATATCCGCGGAGAAGGTGGATCTCGAGGGAGGCGACACCGAGGAGAACTGGGTCGCGGCACCCGGCGGAAACTCTCCGGGCCTCCCGAACGGCCCCTTTTAGCCGGGGAATTCTTCACACGAAGAATTGATTCTGAGCGGTAAATCATATTGAAGCGGTAAATCCCGGCGAACCTATTCCGTTGTGAAAATATCCGGATTGAAATAGGATACCGGCTGATCTCACCTGCGGGAAACTGAAACAAGAATGGTAACGGTAAAGAGAGGGGCAGCCGGAGACTTGCAGGGCGGATTCGTCCGGTCCATGCTGGGGGAAGGGATCTGCGGGCCGGGTGGGGGCGGAATCTCGCGGATATTGGATGAAACTGCTTCTGAGAATGGCCGGTTCTATATCGCCGCCGGGCGGAGATGCCCGCAGGGGAAGCGGGGACGCCCGGTGGGGATACTGGCCGTAATCGAGGCAGAAGCCGGCCGCTTCGAAATCAGGTCGATCTTCGTCGAGGAAGTGCGGAGGAGGTCGGGCGTCGGCAGAATGCTGATTGACGCACTGGTAAGGGAGGCCGGGGATCCCGTGATCGAGGTCGAGGTCGGCGGTGATGATGCCGGCTTTTTCCACTCGCTCGGGTTCCGGATCTTCGATGCCGGAGTGGAGGGCGGCGATTCGGGAGGGAAGAGTTGCGACACCGGAGGAGAGGGCGGCGATTCGGGAGGGAAGAGTTGCGACACTGGAGGCAAGGGCGGCGACACCGGAGTCATGGGTGGTGACGTCGGAGGGTTCAGGTGCGTCTATGATCACATGAACTGGGAACCGCTCCCTTACACGAAAATCGTAAAGAGACTCCAGGATGCGGGTGTGGCGTGCTGGGTTTCGGGCGGCTGGGCCCTGGACATCTTTCTGGGCAGGCAGACCCGCGAACACAAGGATACCGACGTCACGATACTGCGGAAAGACCAGGCGGGGGTGAGGGATGCATTCAGCAGCTGGGAAATCTATCATACTCATGCGCCCGGTTTGAGGTTCTGGAGAGCAGGGGAATTGCCTGAAAGCGCTCCGAATGTCTGGCTGAGGCGGAACAGGGAGTCGGCCTGGGCTTTCGAGGTGATGTTCCAGGAGAGCGACGGCGGCGACTGGGTATACCGGCGAAACAGGGCGATCCGGCGGCCGATCGAGGATATCGGGCTGGTCGACGCCGATGGAACCCCCTTCTTGAAGCCCGAGCTGCAGCTCCTGTTCAAAGGGGGCGGAACTTCATATCGGAAAACCGACCTCGCCGACCTGGAGTCGGTTCTGCCGCACCTGGATGCGCGGTCCAGGGCGTGGCTGCTCGATTCACTCCGGACGGAATTCCCCGGCGGGCACGACTGGCTGGAAATAATCCGTCGATCGAGCCCGCCAACCGGCTGATCCGTGGGTCGAGCCCCTCATCCGGCCGATCCGCCTATCGAGTCCGCCATCCGGCTGATTCGCCGTTCGGGGTCGTCAGCCGGCTGATCCCACCGATCAGGATTCACGAGCCTGTATTCATATGGTAACTACGGGATGTCCGCCCGTTCGTTAAGGTGCTTCAAATGGTTCTGCCCGGAGAACGTGTAAAATTGTCAATCCGATTGACAATTTTACACGCCAACCAGAACAACCCGTAGAAGGTTACAGCAGAACAACCCGTATGAATGGTACGCCATCATTACCAGTGTGAAGGCAATGACAGCTTCACCGCCGGTAAAGTAGATGCTTCCCGCTGGTGAAAGGATTTCCCCGCTCCCCGGGATGTTCTAGTAGGCTTCGTCGCCGCCCTTGCTGAAGAACCTGTACGTCCAGATCTGGTAGCCGATCACGATAGGAACGAAAACCAGAACCACGCCGAGCATTATGCTGAGAGTCAGCGGGCTCGAAGAGGCGTTGAAGGCTGTTCTGCTGAATGCCGGGTCGAGACTGGACGGGAACATGGCCGGGAAAAGACCGGCAAGGCCGAAGGCGGTTACGGTCAGGATGGTGCCCGCCGACGCGAACCAGGCCTTGAGGGCCTCTTTTCTTGTTATAAAGACGCGGGTCAGCAGAAGGCAGACCACCGCCGCGAGAGGAATGACGAACAGCACCGGTGATTCCAGGTAATTATCGTAGAGCCCCGTGGCGAACCAGGTCATCACCAGGAAAATCACCGCCCAGCCCAGAAGCAGAACCCAGACGCGGCCCGCGAAAGCGATCGAGTCGTCACCGAGTTCGTCATCCGCTTTCGAAGCCATCCACAGAGCCCCGTGAACAAGGAACATCAGCACGAATAGAACGCCTCCGGCCAGCCCGTAAGGGTTGAGGTAGGTGAGCAGCGTTCCGTGGAATACGCCCGCCGCATCCACCGGAACCCCCTTGAATATATTGGCGAATGCCACACCCAGCAGCAGAGCGGGCAGAAAACTGCCTGCCACCAGGCAGATGTCCCAGGTTTTCTTCCAGGTGAGGTTGTCCGACTTGCCTCGGAATTCGAAGGCCACGCCCCGTAGTATCAGGGCCAGCAGGAGCAGCATGAGGGCCGAATACATGGCGCTGAACATTGTCGCGTAAGTTTCGGGAAAGGCGGCGAAAGTCACCCCGCCGGCGGTCAGCAGCCACACTTCGTTGCCGTCCCAGAAGGGCCCCATGGCATTGTAGAGCTTGCGTTTTCGATTTTCGTTGCGGGCAAGGAAGGGCATGGCCGCGCCCAGACCGAGATCGAACCCGTCGAGTATGAAGTAGATTATCCAGAGCACTCCCCAGAGTATGAACCAAATGGTCTGCAGCGTCATCCCGCACCTCCTTCCGTGCCCGGAGCCGGTTCAGGACCGGCGGCGGCGTGCTTGACAATCAGGTACAGCGCCGCGAAACCGATGATAACGTAAACTCCGATCAGGGCAACCGACGAAAACAGGACCTGCGAGGCCTGGATGGGAGAGACCGCGTCGGCGGTGCGCATGACCCGGTAGACGATCCATGGCTGGCGGCCCACCTCCGCCACGATCCATCCGAACTGGATCGCCAGGTAGGGTAGAGGAATCGCAACAAGCATGGCTTTGAGGAACAAGGGGAAATCCTCCAGACGGTTCCTGATCAGGAGGCCGATGACCGTAAGCAGCGGGAAGAGAAACCCGAGGCCGACCATGGCATGGAATGAGAGAAAGGTCAGCAGGACGGGCGGTCGTTCATCCTCGGGGAAGTCGAGCAGCCCCTTCACCTCGGCGTTGAAGTCGCGCTGGGTTATGAAGCTGAGAAGGCCGGGAATCTTGAGGGCGCTCACGGCGTTGCGTTCGTTCGCGGCGTCGGGCCAGATGATCAGGCTCATGGGAACGTTGACGCCCGTTTCCCAGTGTGAGGTCATGGCGGCGATCTTTTCGGGCTGGGTATCCGCCACGGTTTCGCCGTGGAAGTGGCCGCCGCCGGCGACCACCAGCGCGCATACGAATGAGAAGACCAGCGCCATCCTGAACGACCTGTTGAAGAATCCCGCCTCGTTCCCGCGGAGCAGGTGCCAGGCGCTTACTCCCATTACGAAGAAACCTGCGAGAAGATAGGCGCTCGACAGGGTGTGTATCAGCTGTCCGAAAAAGTACGGATGGGTAAGTAGCGCTCCGAAATCGGAGAGCTCGGCTCTGCCGTTCCTGATGACGTATCCCACCGGATCCTGCATCCAGGAGTTCGCCGCCACGATCCAGATCGCAGATATGTTCGACGCCGCCGCCACGATCCAGATGGCCGCCGCATGCGCCTTAGGCGACAGCCTTTTCCAGCCGAAATGCCATACGGCGATGAAGGTCGATTCGAGGAAGAACGCCACCGTCGCCTCGATGGCCAGGAGTGAGCCGAACACGTCGCCCACGTAGCGGGAATACTCGGCCCAGTTCGTCCCGAACTGGAATTCGAGGGTTATTCCGGTCACCACCCCGATGGCGAAGTTGATGAGGAAGAGCTTGCCCCAGAACCGGGCCATCCTTCTGTATATTTCGTCGCCGGACATCACGAACCGGGTTTCCATCCAGGCGATGAGAATCGACAGCCCCAGGGTCAGGGGGACGAAAAAGAAATGAAAAATAATAGTTAACGCGAACTGCAGCCTGGAAAGTAAAACTACATCCATAAATCAGCCCTTTTTTGACGTTTGCCCGTTGGAGCCGCGGTCTCGGGCGTGGATTCTTTCCATCGCCCCTGTGTTGTATGGTTACTTCAGGGATGTCAGCCGTGTCACGACTTCAAAACAGTGGCAAATAGTTGATATTATCGATGAAGCGACTTTGTCAAGCTGATTCTGTATTGAGCTTCTTGCTATGCGGGTATTTTTTCATGTGGGATATCCTGGAGGATATCCTTGAAAGAATTCGGTTTACCGGGCAACCCTTACCATTTAATATCCGGAAGAGCGGCAATGAGGATATATACCCCGGAACGGCGACTGCCGGCCGGTCGGCGCGCTCCGACGGGCCAGGCGGCGACGGGCCGGGGAGAACCGTCAGGAGACATCGAATATGGGATACGGGTGCATGGAGGGGAAGAGCGGCACGAAGACGATCGAGGTGGTCCTGCCGCCCTCGATCTCCGGAAAACCGGGCGATACGGTTCTGCCGGTGGAGATCGATTCTTCATCCCCGGCCGATCTTTTCAGGCGGTTCATAGAGCTCTACCCGGAGCCGGCGGCCGAACTGTTCGAAGCCGGCGGCGACCCGCTGCCGCAGCTGCTCGTAAGCCTGGGCGACAAGATAATCAGGCGGGAAGAATGGCCTGAGACCGTTCTCGAAGACGGCGACCGGCTCTACCTCTTTCTCGCACTGAGCGGGGGTTGATACTTGACTCGATACCTGATACTCGGCGCCGGCATCGCCGGAACCATCGCGGCCCGCGAGATACTCCGCAACGATCCGGCCAGCGGCGTGAGCCTCGTGAGCAGGGAGGATCCCCCGCTCATGAACCGCCCGGCGCTGCCGTATATCCTTACCGGTTCCCTTCCCGAGTCGTCGGCGTTCTGGGACTTGGACGCGGACGTCGACCGCAGCCGCCTCGAGCTGCTTTTCGGCCGGACAGTGAAGTCGATCGATACCGGGAACCGCAGACTGGTGCTTCTCGACGGTGAAACTCCCGGATACGACAAGCTGCTTATCGCTTCAGGGGCTTCTCCATCGGCGCCGCCGGTGCCCGGAATCGACTCGGACGGCGTCTTCGGATTCAATACCCTCGCAGACCTGGCGAATATACGGAAATTTATGACGCGCGGTTCCTCCTCCGCCGGCTGCGTCATCCTGGGGGGCGGCTTCATCGGAATCACGGCCGCGGCGGCGTTCCGCAAGCTCGGTGTCGCCGTATCGGTGATCGAGGCGGAAGATACGATTCTTCCAGCCATGCTCGACGCCGACGCCGGGAAGCTGGCCGCCGACCTGCTCGCGTCGACGGGGGCTTCGATCCATACCGGCGTCAAGGCCGCGGAAGTGGTGTCGGGCCGGGACGGCGCCGTGCGCCGCGTTTCCCTGGAAACGGGAAAAACCATCGAAGCGGGAATCGTCATCGCAGCCACAGGCGTGAAACCGGACCTAACGATGTTCGGAGAGGCGGGGATACGGGTAGGCGGCGGGATCCTGGTCGACGGACGGCTCGCCGCGGAGACCCCCGGCGTCTGGGCCGCAGGTGACGCGTGTGAAACCGTCGACTCCGCGACGGGCGAGCGGAAATACATTCCCAACTGGATCAATGCCGTGAACCAGGGCCGGATCGCCGGTATCAACATGGCGGGCGGCGACGAGCGTTACGACGGAGGGTTCGCCCTGAATTCCCTGGTGATATCGGGCGTGCCCGTAATGTCCTTCGGCGTCCAGGGCGCGGCGGGCGCCGGCTGTTCGGTGGAGACGGCGTACTACGGTGGAACCGGCGCATTCCGCCGCGTTTCGACGCGGGATGGCCGAATCGCGGGCGCTGCATTCATAGGCGATCCGGCGAGAGCGGGCACCCTTGCGCGACTGGCCCGTGACGGGGTCGATATCAGCGGCTTCGAGCACGAGCTGGTCGAAGATTCCCCCGGGCTGATGTCGCTGCTGCTCGAGATGAGACGTGAAAAGATGGAAGGCCCTGTCGAGTGGCCGGCCGTTTTCGGGATGAAAGAAAAATACAAAAAGAAGATCGACGTGGACAGCTGGAAGAAGAGAGGGAGAAAATCGTGAGCGGAGAGGATTTCCCGCGGAGCAACGTGCTCGAGTTCGACCTCACCGGCGGCGGCGCGAAAATGTATGATACTCCGCCTGAAGCGGTGCGGGGTTTTCTAGGCGGCCGGGGCCTGAACATGTACTACCTGCACAAGTATCTCACTCCCCGCACGGATCCGCTCTCTCCAGCCAACGTTCTGGTTTTCGGAACCGGGCTCCTTACCGGCAGCGGCGTTCCTAACTCGGGCAGGTTCTCGGTTTCCGCGAAGTCTCCCGAATCGACCGTGCTCGCCGACGCCAACTGCGGCGGATTCTTCGGGCCGGAGCTCCGCTTCGCCGGCGTCGATCGCCTGATCCTCACCGGGAAAGCGCCCCGCCTCTCCTACCTGTATATCGAAGACGGCCGCACCGAGCTGCGTGACGCCTCCTTCCTCCGCGGCCTCGATATCAACGAAACCCAGCTCGCCCTCGCCTCGGAGCTCGGCCCCGGCATACAGACGGCATGCATCAGCGAAGCTGGTGAGAAGCTCGTCCGTTTCGCCTGCGTCATGACCGGCGTCAAGAATGCGGCCGGCAGGGGCGGGCTAGGCGCCGTGATGGGCAGCAAGAACCTGAAGGCCGTGGTGGTCCGCGGCTCCGGCGGCGTGCCGGTCAGGCACCCGGAGCGTTTCGTCGAGACGGTCGCGCGCACCAGGAACTACCTCCAGGCATCGAAGGTGGTCAAGGTGCTCGGCCGCGTCGGCACTCCCCTCCTTTACGAAGTGAGCAACTTCCTCGGCGCCATCCGAACCAACAACAGCCAGTTGAACGCCTTCGAGAGCACCCTTGACGCCGAAGTCATCCACGGATACGTCGAAAAGATGCTTTCGTGCTATAACTGCGTGGTTCATTGCCGTCATCGCAACTACGGCGGCGAAGGGCCGGAATACACCACCATCGGCCTGCTCGGCGCCAACCTCGGAATCGCCGACACCGCCAGCGTCATCGACCTCAACAACCTGGTGAACCGGCTCGGCCTCGACGTTTCATCCACCGGAACGATCATCGGCTGGGCAATGGAGCTGTTCGAGCGCGGGATGCTCGACCCGGCCCGGTTCGGCCTGTCGGGGCCGGTGAAGTTCGGCGATTACGAAGCGGTCCGCTCCCTCATCCACGACATCGGCAGCCGCAGGGGCCTCGGAGACTTCCTCGCGGAAAGCACCCGGGCCGCCGACGAGCTGGGAGATGAGGCGCGCGACTTCCTGATTGCGATCAAGGGGCTTCCCCAGTCGGATCCCCACGACGTGAGGTATATCAAGAGTTTCGCTCTCGGCATCGCCACGGCGAGCCGCGGCGCCGATCACCTTCGCAGCCGCCCGACCCTCGACGTTTTCGATCTGCCCGCCGAGCTGCGCAGAAAAGTCTACGGCCGCGATGTATCCGCTGACCCGACTTCTTACGACACCAAGGAGGTCCTGGTCGCCACCCACGAGAATATCTACGCGGTCATCGACGCCCTCGGTATCTGCAAATTCGTATGTCACGGGTTCAACAGCCCGAAACTTCTCGGGTTTTCCCATTTCCGGGAGCTGATCGACATGGTTACGGGTCTCGACTTCAGCGGGGAGGAGCTTACCGGGGTCGCCCGCAGGATTGTCGACCTCGAACGGATGATCAATCTGAGGGAGGGGATGACACGGGCCGACGACACCCTCCCGAAACGCTATTTCGACGACAGGATGAAGCTCAAGCTGGCGAAAGGGCACCGAATCGAGCGCGGTAAGTTCGAGGCCCTCCTGTCTCGTTACTACGAGCTGCGCGGATGGGACGGCGAGGGCAGACCGTCAGCGGAACGGGTCGTGGAGCTCGAGGAGCTGTGCGGGATTCCCCTTTGAGGGCGGTCGCCGGCCGGCGGCATCCAGCGCCGAAACCGGTGAGTAAATCCCTGGACGACGGGGAGGAGCGGAGCACGGAAAGAATGCCGGATAAAGTGAGAAAAGTATTTGCGAACGCAGCGCTGTGCACGGGCTGCGAACTGTGCGTCGCCGCCTGCTCGGTTACGCACGGCGGCGAGAACAACCGGAACCTGTCCGGCATATCGATCTGTCGCAACCTTATGAAACGCTTCGAGGCGCAGTTCATCTGCAGGCACTGCGAAGAGCCCGCCGCCTGCATAGACTCGTGCATCACCGGGGCCATGTATCGCGACTCCGCCACCGGGTTCGTCCTCTGTGCCGCCGACCGCTGCGCAGGCTGTTTCACATGTGTAATGGCCTGCCCGTACGACTCGCTCCACCTGAACCGGGAAACCGGCGCTCCGGAGGGTCGCGTCGTCGTGAAGTGCGACGGCTGCCCCGAACTTGAAATCCCGGCCTGCGTCGCCGTCTGCACTACCGGCGCCCTGGTGATCGAGCCTGAGGAAGCGGTCGAATCGAAACCCGGCGCAGCCGGCGTTCTCACTGGCGACTCGGAATCAGCTGTTGGCGGAGCAACGGCGGGAGAACTCGACGGATGATCGAAATCAGATTTCACGGAAGGGGCGGCCAGGGCGCCGTCATCGCCTCGAAACTGCTTGCCGTGGCTTTCTTCAAGGACGGCAGGTTCGTGCAGTCATTCCCCTCTTTCGGCGTAGAGCGGCGGGGCGCTCCCGTCCAGGCTTTCACCCGTATGGCCGATGAGTACATCAGGGTGCGCAGCCAGATCTACACGCCCGATCACGTCATCGTGCTCGACCGCACGCTTCTGACCACCCAGGATGTCACCTCGGGCCTGAAGGAAGGCGGCTGGATCATCGTCAATTCCCCCGAACCTCCGGAAGATATCAGCTTCGCGGCCCGTTTCCCGGTGGCCACGGTCGACGCCGACGGCATAGCCGTGGAGTGCGGTCTCGGCACCAGGATGTCCCCCATCGCCAACACCCCCATGCTCGGCGCTTTCGCAGGCGCCACCAACCTCGTCAAACTCGATTCCGTCCTCGAAGCCGTCGCGGAATACTTCCCCCGGGACGAAGGCCGAAACGCCGAAGCCGCCCGCCTGGCCGCCGCCTCCATCCGCACAGCCTCGCAATCGAAAAAATAAATCTGTCCCCATTTACGATGAAATAGAGAACCGGGCGGTTTGCCGCCGCCCGGTCGTATCTGCAATAAAATCTGAAATAACTCGATCGTATAGGAATTTGTATTCATCAGACTTGAGCCGTGGAAGGGTGTTGGATGTAGGGGTGAGTCTCAAAGAAACTCTGAAGCAGTATGAAATGGCTTACTCTGGCCGTTCGTTTTGGAGTTTCGGTGGTTCTGAAGGGTCGTGTCGGAAGGATTTGCCGCAGGAGGGGCACACGATGACAGGGAATCCCCCGGGCTTCTCAGGTGGGAAGGCGTTGACGACGATATCTTCGACCCACTCTATGTAGTTACATGAGCGGCATCGATACTTGAACCACTCGCTCGGTCCGGTCCATGGGCCGTCCATTTCTTCCGGTTGCTGGTGTCGCTTCATCGGGCGCTCCTCGTATCAGGTTGTCCCAGTAATCACGGATTACACCATACATCGGGTGTTCGATATATTCCAATTCCATTTCGGTTCCGCATCGAGGGCAGCGTAGGGGGTTAATGCCGTAGCTTTGGAAGAACAGCTCTGCAAAGCTTTTTCTAGGAATGACCCGGAATCCATCGTCTTGGGTCGGTGCATCAGCCGGGATGATGGCTGCGAGGATGTTCCGCATTGTTTCGTAGCGGACGTTTGCATGGAGTCCGTAGTAGCGTATTCTCTGGAAGCCGTTCGGGAGGATGTGCTGGACCATCCGTCCGATGAAGCGCGAGACCGGGAGGGTCTCATGTTGTATTTTCTCGGTACGATGGTCACGATACCAGTAGCGGACAGCCGTTCCGTCATATCGCTCAATGCGTCGCACAGAGATGGGAGGAGAGACGACGTATTTCGCGAGATATTGCGCCAGCCCTTTGCCTCCGGGAGGAACATCACCCTTTTGTATATGAGCGACGAATCCCTTGCGATATGTGTTCCAGCAATAGTCGATATCCTTCTCTATCGCCGGGTCGGATATCTGTTCTCGCAGCATGGTGAGGAGATGATACTGCCACTTTCGATGGAGCAATGAATAGGGGATATAGTTCACCTGATGCCAGGTTCCCTCAGGGTCAATGCCGCCGGCAGTGACGAGTATGTGTAGGTGAGGGTTATAGTTGCCCGCGCGTCCCGCCGTCTGGAGCACCATTACGACGCCGATATCCAACGCGTGTTTCGTATAGGTTGCAAAGATATCGAGCAGGCAGGCATGTCCTGCCCGCATGAACGGGGAGAGTAAGGTGGGATTCCGGTAGAACCAGAGATGAAGGCACTGCGGCACGGTGAATACAAAATGACGATATATCACTCCCGGGAAGAGTCGGCGTCCGATGAATTCAACCCATCGGTCGGTGTACACCTTACTGCAGGAAAGGCAGAACGAGGACTTACAGCTGAACGAGATTCGGAGCGTCTCACCGCACTCCATGCAACGGAAACTGGCGAAGCCCGTCTTCTCAGGGTCGCCGCAGTCAAGCATCTTCTGAATAACTACGTTGTAATCGTAAGTATCATACCGCGGATAAGCCGCCTTGAATGCATCCCAATGGTCCCTGAATATCTGCTTGAACGTATCTTTGTCAATGTGCTCCACAGTGACCTTCTTCATCCATTATGGCATCACTGGGATTGTATGGGCTTGAATGTTTAGATGGAAGGGAAAGATGTTAAAGGGCAGGCAGGGAAAAGTCCCGGCGAAGCCGGGATAAGTTCAACGAATTTATCGCTGATGTACATCGCGACCACGAAATTGTCTCCAAGGGCGAGTTCTGGGAGCTCCTCGCGAACACGCGAAAGTCGGATGTTCGAAATGAAACCCTTGGCAGAGAAAACGCCGCCATCATTTACTCTACCGAGGATGACCTTGGCTACGTGGAGGAATGGGTCGCTGAGATGCCTGATTGTGCCTGTCTGCCCATTCGAATGCGGCTTAACACGAATGACATAGACTCGAAACTCGCTGCAGCAAGCTTGGAATCGTTAAAGCTCCTCCAAGGAAGGAAACACGAATTGACGATTTTAGCCAAAGAACTCGCAAGCGAGAGCAATAGCGCTGTTTCGGGCTCGCTGGACTCCACAGAGATCCTGAAATCCTGGCAGTCAATCCTGACGATGAAGCCGTTCATCAGCCATCGTCTCGTTCTCATCCTTGAGCTCGACAATTTCGACGCGAGCAGCATTGTTTCCGTGAACACCTGGCTCGCCAAGGCCGTTGCGCCTTTGCACGACCGCCTTATCGTCGTGGTTGGCGGAATCCCCAACCATGCTGAGCTTATACACGCAAAAGGGACCTGGGCCTATCGTTTGAAGACACCTGAGAAGACTGAAGGAATCGGACAACCCATCACAAACGACGAGGCTAGCGGACCGGACCTCCTCGAGTTGACGGGGGAGATCAATGCTCTCACAGATGCCATTGCCAGCGTGGAACTCAGGCCACCTCTGGTTGTGGGAATCTGCGGTGGCTGGGGAGCAGGCAAGTCCTTTGTTCTGAACCTCATGGATCGACGGCTGCAGGAGATTCGAAAGCAAAAAGTGCTCGAAAAAGATGCCCTACACGTAGGACATATCTACTGGATCGAATTCGACGCTTGGACGTACAGCAAGAAGAATCTCTGGGCGAGGCTCATGGATCAAATCTGTTGTCAGTTCGAGGAACAGCTCAACATCGAGCGTATCCAGTTTGAGGACCGAGAGAAGCCAACACCGCGGATCCCCCTCGATCTACCGCCTTGGGCTGTGAGCAAGGCGATTAGGGGTACGGAGCCTTCGGATCTGCGCGAGTACACCAATTGGACCATGCACATCGCAGACGATCAAAAGAACCTCAGTGATCTACTCATCGTAATCAACGACAAAGACTTTGCCGCTAAACAAACAAAGCTGATCAAGGAGTTGAAGGAGGAACAGAAAGCCGAGTCCTCCCTGTGGGAAAATCGTCAGAAGTCCCTCGAACAGGATCTTCCAATGAGAATTACGAAGGACTTTGTCGACTCTATCTCAAACAAGCTACTTAAAGCTCTTGGCGTTGATAAAAGAAGTCTGGGAAATCTTTCGAAAATACAAGAGGTTGCGGATAAAATCGACGGGGGTTACGCTCTCCATAAGAAGCTAGTGGGCGCGATCAATTCACCATATATCATACTGTTGATCCTGATCGGCTTTGGCGCGGTCGCTCACACCCTTATCATGGAGAAGACTTGGACTCTCAATACCGGTATCATGTCCTTTGTGACGTCCGTTGGTCTAGCCGTTGCTCGAGTGCGGAACGCCCGGGATAAGATTTATGATCTCACTGCAAAGAGCCTGAGCGAACTCGACCAACGTCGTGAAGCTGCGCTCCAAGTGCTGACCAAGGAGTATGACAAAGAGCATGGACAAAAGCTAGAGGGAAGCCAGGAGAAACAAAAGAAACTCCGGGCGGATCTCGACGAGTTGCGAAGGCAATCGGGTATTCCGTTCCTTGAGCTACAGGAATTGCAAGGTTTTCTCGAAAAGATTCGAACCGACGAAGTGTATACAAAACATCTTGGTCTGATGAATCAAGTGCAAGAGCACCTGGAGAGGCTTTCCCTTCTTGTCACAGAATGGAGTAAGCAACGTCAAGATAACTCTTCCGCTGACGAAGAAGGGACCTACTCGCCTTTCCAGCGGGGAGTGCCACGTATCGTTCTCACAATCGATGACCTCGACCGATGCCCGCCGGCGAAGGTTGTTGAAGTGCTCGAAGCGACTCAACTACTCGTCAAGACCGATCTTTTCGTGGTACTCTTTGCCCTTGACCTGCGATATGTCACCCGAGCCATAGAGAAATTTTACGACGGGATCCTGGACCACACCGAACACCCGACAGGACTCGACTATATTGAAAAAATCATCCAGTTACCCTATCAAGTTAGACCCATTGCAAAGGACCTTTTGGAACCATTCTTTAACGGCCAGCTCAAGTACATATCTGATACCTCGAATACAGAAACTAGGACAGATATCGAACCTTTGACCATGCGGGAGGGTGGAATCCCAGCCCGCACTATTCGCATTCCAGAAGCGCTATTGCACAGGCAAGTACTTCAACTTACACATGATGAATTCGACGACATTGTTATTGCGTGCAAACCGTTTAGCCTATCACCACGGGCGGGTAAACGCATCAGCAATGTCTACAAAATTTGGAAGCTGCTCTGGCATCAGCGTCAGGAGGAGCCAGCCATAGAGCCTGAAATCAGGCGGGTTATGGTAGCACTCCTCGCTCTTAGTACAGTACGTCCGTGTCTTGCTCAACATGGGTTGCGCACGCTTGCCAATTGGGTCCAAAGTGCGAAATACAGGAACAGACTATTAAACAAAGTGTTCTTCGATTTCGCTAAGAATTTGAATGAGCCACCACACATCCAGGACCTCTTCGCTCACCAGAGTGTATTCCCTGAGTCTGTGAAGGTTGGAAATATCTTACAGCAAAATCTCTCACTTCTCACATCCTTCTCCTTTGTGGGGGACGACGACCATCAAAAATATCGTGAAAGAGTACTTGCTCAGATACCGAAGAACATAGCTTCTGGACCAGGGAAGTGCCCGCATCAGAAATTAGAAGAGGAATGAGGTGACGTCTGTGCACATATCGTCTGTGCGGACGGGAATTTCGTTATGCACCATTTTTATCGAAGATGATGAAGGCAAACATCAAGAACCAATAGGGAAAAAGGAGGAATATAACCTTGGAACAGACGCCGGAACATACAGTGCTAACACCGGGAAAAACAACACAGCCAGTGGGTTTCTTTCAAGAGGACAATGGTAATAGGTCCTCAATGCGGCTTATGAGCTTTGCTGCGCTTATAGCGGCAATTGTATTTGGTCTAATAACTACGTTAGGGGTAGGAAGTGGACCAGAAGGAATTTATATCACCTTTGGTTTTCTGCTTGCCGCCTTTGCTCCAAAGGCTCTCCAAAAGTTTGCGGAGAGTCAGGCTTTACCGAGTAAAAGGTGAGATATACTGTCAGCAAGAATCGACTTGCGAGTTGAAATCCAAATGTACCAGACATTTTGGTGGAGGAAGCTCGGACTATGACGCTTTTTGTATGATAAATTAAACGAGGAGGTTTACTATGGCTCCTGAAATTAACCGGACTCTACGATTGCCAGCACAGCAGTATTTTCCTTCAAGCAATACTAAAACGGGTATTGTGATTCACCATACCGTGGGTGGGAGTGTCGCGTCCACCTTCCATTGGTGGATGCGTGATGATCAGATGGTGGGAACAGCATACATCATCGATCGGGACGGGATGATTTTTGAAGTCTTCGATCCCGCCGCTTGGGCCTGGCAGTTCGGGCTGAAGTGGCCGCGGGCGAAAAAAATTCAGTTTGAAAAGCGGTTTATCGGTATCGAGCTCGCCAGTGAAGGTGGGTTGATCGAATCGGAGGGTAAACTCTATTGTTTCGATCGCGTCTCCGATAAAACCCTTAAACGACCGGAGGAGGCATTGGATTTTGGACGTATCTATCGGGGGTATCGATACTTCGATAAATACGAAGATGCCCAGGTTGATTCACTCCTCGAGCTTACTAATCATCTATGCGACCAGTTTCGGATCAAGAGACAAGTGCCTGATCAATTCTTGAATTACTACGGGGATGGCCTCGCAAACTTTGAGGGAATTATCGGTCATGCGATGGTGCGTAAGGATAAAAGTGATCCTGCCCCAGAAGTGTCGCTGTGGAATCGGATCGTCACGTCTTGCGGTGCCGTGCCCACAAGCATCGGAACATCTAACATTTCTGGAAGAACCATGACGGAAAACGAACTAGATCAGCTCTTTAAAGATAATATAAAGCAGATCAATCAAATGAACGTTGCTGCGGGCAGTATGTTGAAAGGTCTCATCATGGAACTGGAGCGTGGTGAAAGAGGAACCTACATCAAACTGAGCAATGCAGTGACAGACGGGCACGCGGTGGATTACGAGTTCGTCCAGGGGGATAGGACTCTTGTGGCTAGAATCGCGCGTGCGTTGGGCTTTAGGACTATCACGGAATCCAGGCTGGAGGTGCGCAGTGCTTGAGAAGCTGCTGATAGCGATATCCGTATTTGCGATCGTGCTGATGCTCGCACTTACCTACCTCACGGCACGATTCATCGACCATGAAGAGATTCTGCAGGCAAAAGCCGAAGCTGAGCAGCTCAGGGCTAGTCGAGATTCCCTTCTGACCGAGGTTACCAAGAGGGATTCGTTACAACGCGAACTACAAACCGAGGTCAGTGATTTACGTTCGGCAGCGGATACACTCCGGGCTCACGTGTTCGAGCTTGAACAGGAGCGCGCAGAGAACCAGCTCACGGTGCGAAATCTTCGTCGAAAAGAGGATCTTCAACAGAGGTTCCGGGAAACGTTTCCCGAGGTGGCCAGTTCGGATTGGGGAGTGACCGAAGTGTTCAACGAGAACGCGAACCTCGACATCGAATACCTACTCACCCCTCTATGGTTTGCAGAGACCTTTATCATCGACCATCAGAACGCCAAATCTTTTGAAGCACAACGGGATACCCTGATGGTGCTAGATTCTCTGCAAACACAGGTCATCGCTCTACAAGATACGATCTTCCGTTTGGAGGAAAAAAATAAACTCGCATATCAGGATGGATACAACGAAGCCTTCACGAAGTACGAGGTCCTCAATGGGAAGTACATTGAGCTGTTACAGAAGCCGCCACAGGTATCGATGGGCTTGCCAAGCTGGGGTACGATTCTCCTTTCAACAGCGGGTGGAGTGATCCTGGGCACGCAGATCAAATGAAGATGTAGGAGTCCGGCACCAAGGGGAAAAGGGAAACTACTTCCTGATTTTGCAGCTGTGACCCAGAACCCCCTTCAACGGGAGAACCTCTGTGATATTCGCCTAACCTTTGGTGGTAGGGAGTAAATTTGGCGAGTGTCGATTCATTCCTTATAAAATTATCTGTTTTGCAACTCCTTACATAACATCGGGTTACAGGGAAAAAATCGATAATCTGAAAACATTTTCCTGAAAATCCCAGTTTTGCCCTCTTTATATAACAGGACCACAAAGTTCGCCAGCTGTCTAGACCTCCATAACAAAAGGAGGTGATCGATTCTAAATCAGTAACTCAAGACAATCTGTGACGCACTGGAGAAAGGAGAATTTATGGCGATAGTAACCGAGTGGACCGATCCCCATGGTGGTCCAGCTTGTGCGGTGTCATTTATGACGATGAATGCACCAAACAATACCACAGAGAACACCAATGCATATCCCCAACCGCTGCCGCATACATACATCACATTGTATGCAGAGGCTACTGGTCCGCTGAACGGTACAGTTTCGATCGATCTTCAAGGTACGTATGACGGATCAAGTTACGTTACATTGGTTTCTAACATAATTGCAGGAACGAGTCTTGCCACGCCAACTTCTGGGACTTTCAACCTGGAGCAATATTCTGCATTAAGCTTCCGGTTTGAGTTAACCACGAATATGGCAGAAACTGAAGACATAACGATTTATCTCATTTTCGAGAGGGAGGTCTAACTTATGCCAAGCATAATACCCATGAAAGGTCAGAGCACGGAGCAAGCCGGTACTACTTACGGCAATTTTGTAGATGCCTCGGGATATCAGGAAGTTTTCGTTACTCTTACTGTGGGAACAGCGTCGGGTACTGATCCAACGCTGGATGTCCAGTTGCAGCACTCACCTGATGGCGTAAACTGGAAAAATCTGTTCGAAGATTTCCAACAGGGAGTATTTCCCCGAATGGAAGCCTCGGGCTCAGAAACAATCAGAATCTCTAAATTTGCGAAATATATACGACCATACTGGACAATAGGTGGTACCACTCCCGTGTTTTCCTTTGATCTGAGCGCCACAATGCGGTCATAGCTTGGGTTACATGACATCTCCCAGGATGTATATGGTGGACTATTTTCATACATCATTGAACCAGAATAATCACTATCAACAGTTGTTCTACAGAAGGGGGTAGAAGGATATGGCGGTACAAACAGATTGGACTCTTGGGTTCACAGGTCCTCAAGGAACATATTATTTCACACGTCTTACTGCGCCAAATGCAACAACCGAGCTAACCAGCAAATTCCCATTTGAGTTTCCTGCACCTTATGTCATGGTGACTCTCTACAGTGCTGACGGAGCGAACTTTGCTCAAAATTGTTCTCTGGATGTTTACGGTGTAGTGGTGGAGTCAAACACTTCTGATGTTCACTCTGAAAAAGACATCAAAATTGCCGAGCTGATCTCTGCCGCCGCACAAGGAGCAGATCCTGTATTATCACAATGCCAAGTGGAGAATTTTCCTGCACTTGCCTATAAGTTTGGAGTAAAAGCTACACAAAATGCGAGTGATGATGAGGCTGTAATTGGAGTATTCATCCAGAACAAGCAAAGATCAAGCAAGTAAAGGAGGGTCGGATAATGGCAGTACAAACAGATTGGACACTTGGGTTCACAGGGTCCCAAGGGACTTACTACTTCACGCGTATTGACGGACCGAATGCAGAAACTGTATTCACAAATAAGTTTCCTTTCGAGCTTCACGGGCCATATGTAGAGGTAACGCTGTATAGTGCTGACGGAGCGAATTTTGACCAACAATGTTCTCTCGATGTATACGCTGTCGTTGCAGAAACCAACGGATCTGATGTTCACACTGAAAAGGACATTGAAATAGAGGAATTAATCGCTGCAGCTGCACAAGGAGCTGAACCTGTACTCTCTAATTTTCAGGTAGAAAAATACCCGGCCCTTGCTTACAAGTTCGGGGTAGAATCCGGAGCTAATGCGAGTAATGATGGTGCAGTGATAGGAGTATTCATTCCGAATCTTTCAAGAGATTAGGGATGAAATGAAGTGCAAAGAAAATAGTCTAGCGCCTTGGATTCGCTTAATAGACTGTTTCGTATCGGAAGATTATGAAGCGCTTCAGATTGAAGCAGGGGTTGTAGCATTGAGAAAGGATTAAGGAGGCTATCTGCTTAAAACACAATAGTTAACAGAAGGAAATACAAATGGCAATTATTACAGATTGGACTGATCCTATCGGAGGGCTTGGTTCGGCAATGTCATACATGACAATGGACTTGCCGGATACTGATACGGTTTATACGAATAAGTATCCGCAACCTCTCCCAAACACTTACATTACAATCTACGCAGAGGCAACCGCGACACTCACTGCGGCAGCAACATTCGATCTCTATGGAACGTATGATGGGACCAATTACGTGAAATTGGTGGATGGCATAATTGCGTCTTCCAACCTCGCTAGTCCGGCTGTCGGCGTTTTTAATTTGGGACAATATTCTGCAGTTGGTTATAAAATAGCGGTGATTACAGCTGACGATGAAACTCTAAAGGACATAAGCCTGTACCTTGTCTTTCCACGAGGTCTCTAACGAGTTGTTTCGTACTGCTTCGGCAAGAAAAATAGCTGGTTTTGAACGCTTCCAGATGAATGGGGATTTGCGATATTTGTTGGAAAGGACCTAACTAATCTGATAATACATGGAGCGTGTAAAATGGAGCAAGTCTATCAAAAGATCTTACATGAAGGAACGTATGAAAGAGAATCTGGTTATGGCCCACCTGTTGATGTGAGTGGGTGTGATGCTGCTGTTGTTACTTGTGGTGTTGGTAGTGTCAAGGGAACGAATCCAACCCTTGATGTCTATCTCCAACATTCGTCTGATGGATTGAACTGGAAGGATCTTTTCAGTGAGACCTGGCAAGGTTTATTCTCCCGATTCTCTGCATTTGGCGTGCATTCAATCTGGATAAATAGATTTGGAAGGTTTCTGCGAGTAAGGTGGACTTTGGGTGGTACTGATCCTGAATTCAGTTTTAATGTAACAGCAACATTGGCGATAAAAACAAAAGAGCTTAATATTCTAAGCGCTGAGGATTTTTTCCTGGGAGCGCAGGGTATCGATGGAATGTATATTGTAGACGGAACTACATATGATTTTCCTGCAATAGATTTAGCTGCAAAAGCATGTCCAAGCACAGTATGTCTTTGGAACGCCTATTTCCCTGGATTAGCCGGTTGTACAGATGAAATTGAGCCCGAAAATGGAAAATATGGTAAAAACTATGAGGAATTATTTTGCGGAATGATTAATCTAAAAACCTTTGATATTGCACAACGATATATGCGAGAGTATAATAAA
>CAYMWF010000062.1:0-16743 GCA_964394085.1 uncultured Gemmatimonadota bacterium
AAATTCGCACAAGTTAAAGAAAGTGGCTTAAATTTTAATACCATATTTTCTTTTGAAAATGAGGTGGCTAGCCATTGGGCAGGACTTGGAGATCCTTATACCGAAAATGATGGTGGGAAGTGTGTTCCTGACATTATAGACTTTATAAATATTGATGAGAATACGGCATTAAGGTATGGTAGGCATCTCGCAAACCATTATATGCAGGCGTATTTTTCATTTACTAACGCAATAAAAGACTGGAATGAAAAGAATGACCAATCATTAAAGAGTTTCCCATTCGGTATATCATCGCCGTCTTTAGGAATGCTTGTAACCAGGTGGATTGCTGGTGATCAAGGTGACCCCTTAGAAGAAGAAGAAGCCAGGAGGTTTGCGAATATATATTATGCTGAGTATACAAAGGATTTTCTAAATCAAGCAATGAGGGAAGCATACGGCGGCCCCAATGGAACCTGGGAGAAACCTTGGCCTGAAACGCCCGACGGGATTCAAGCTTGGAAATATGATTTTGCAATTGGTCATGAACATTTTGAAGATAAAGTCAGTAGGAAAACAATATCCGCTGCTGAGTTTATGAAACATCTATTTGATTATATAAAGAAAGATGTTGTACTGGAAAGACCTCATTTTAGTGGTCTTATGATTCATTTTTATGAGCATTGGTCATGTATTCCCAAAGTATTAGAGTATCTTAATTGGCTTAGGAGCGATCATCTTGAAATTGCTGTAGATAATTTTCCCGTTCTAGTTAATGAACTTGGTAATCGCCTGAGGTGGATAGGGAGAGGTGATCCCGGATACAAATGTGATAAAACTATTGATTATGAAACAGGAACAAGATTTGACAAAGATCCTGTCGAAATTATAAATGAACAAGCATGTGAGACCTCAAGAAAACTCTTAATGTTTTCAGCACCAAGTGTTGGCCCTACCGTTCATAATATCGGTTCAATTGAATGGATGCATGCAATGAAACCGCCCGATTCTGTAACGGATAAATGCGGCATTATCCAAGAATGTGGCAGGAGACCTACGTTGCCAGGCAAACGTTTTCAAGCACTAAATGCTTATCGATTTTTCATGCAAATTATAAATAACGGATTCAGCATCCAAAGCCATAAATGGTTTGAAGTTCCACCTAATGTAGCGTATAGAAGAATTGTATTTAAGAATCATGATAATCTTTTTATAACAGCATTTTGGTGTTTTGAATATTCAGAGGATCCGCCTTCAGATATAGGTATTTATAATGAGGCCGTCATAATTGAAGAATTAAGTGTTCCATATCCTCAATCCGGAGAGCTTTATTCAGGAGAGATTACAATGTATAGTGCGGCAGGGGAACACCTCAAGAACGAGAGTTTCATTGTCGAAGATGTTGAAGATGTTGATGTAGATTGCGATACATCTCCAAAATTCCTTGTATGGGGAGATCCGTATGTTCTAGACTTCGAAGAAGAGCTTACTGGTTTTGAAAATTATTCGAAGCTACTAGTTTTCAATACCAAAATAAATCAAGTGCAAAAGTATACTTTTGATGTTGATGATAATGTGCTTTCGGATGCACTTGAAGACCGCTTTACACTTGGATTCCCTGAGACTGAAGGAGAATATTCCCTTCAGAATACCAATTCCTTTGCATGGATGCCTAATGGTCATTTTGTTGTTGCTGATAACAAAATTCGGCCAGAAGTTCAGCCAGCAACCAACTTTGAGAGTATTTCGAGTGGAATTGAAATGGGACATAGAGTAAGTGAATTATTGCATTTTGCGAGTCTTTCTGGAAGATTTATTGGAAAAGCGTTAATTTGTGATGAAGAAGAAAATGAAATCATAATCAATGAAATTAAAAGTATCGCAATTCGTGAGGAAGAGGTAGTTGTTCTAAACGGTGTAGAAGAGGATAAAATTGTCAATACGATATTATATATGGCTGCTAAAATAGGTGTTAAGTACTTTATATATAGATTTAAGTTTCAGGCTAATAATTGGATACAGGATGGTGGTCCGGTGGATTTGGAGGATTGGGTACCATTACATATAAGATTTTGCCAAGAAAAGGCATCCAGTAACGAGCATATATTAGTCTCATGTTACGATGACTCTAAGTCAGTAACTAAGTCAGTAATCATATCTGTTGAAGGGACCGCGGTGGAACAGTATACTGAAATATTTTATGATGTCGAATTTCGAGGTTTTGATATTTTACGTGGAGAATTAGTAGTTGCGGCTTGCAAGTATAAGGATAGCAAAGATCATAAAATACATATTTGTAGGATATTAGAAGATTCAGAACTTCCCTACCCATGGCTAGAAGGAGAGGACCAACAATTTCCTCTTGCTAAAAATGCAGAACCATACAGTCTGAGAACCAGCCACTATGGGACAGTTGTCGTCAGTCTTAAGGATACTGAGACTGGCTCAGAAAGGATTACTGAATATAAACGCCATGAAACTCTTGTTGAAGTGCATAGAGTTATCGTCACGCTTCCTGACGGTGGAACTAGCGGAATGGGCCTTAACGACTTTGAGTTTACGAGTAATCGAAAGGGAAGCGGTGAATCAGTGCTACAGGTAGTTTTTGATGGAGAAATAACTCTTGGAAAACAAGGCTCAATAATAATTGACTCTCCCTATGCAATAAATCATCATGTGAGTAAGGGTATGAGAGTCAAGGGGAGAGAAGCATATGCACGGGATATTGGTAATTGGGATGAGAAGATAGATCTAATAGTTGATCCACTTTATGGTACTCATCGAGACTTCACCCCTGGAGAAAAGAGATCAATTGAGGCTGTAACAAAATTAACGATAAGCGATTTGACTCCTGGACAAACATCAGTAGTAACTCTGAAATACTTTTTCGTTCTTGGTGGTGGAGGTGACGATGAAGACGGAAAATATTCAGAGATTTCGTTTGAAGTTACCCCTTAGGAACAATCTGTTCTAGTGCATTTTCATTTGTATTCTGACGTTTACCATGATAGAATAAAATAGGCAGTGGAGAGTCTTATGAGAATACAATTAGTTTACATTATCACAATATTAATAATGAGAATTATATTTTCATCCTTAGCTAATGGAAATACAATTAAAATACCAGAACATTATGCGACAATTCAGGAAGGTATCGATGCTTCTAGTGATGGTGACACTGTCCTCATTGCAGATGGAACGTATGCCGGTATCGGGAACAGAGACATCGAATTTCTAGGGAAAGCGATTACTGTTTCTTCTGAAAATGGTCCAGCTACCACAGTAATTGATTGTGAGAGCCGTGGAAGAGGATTTCATATATCTTATAATGAAAGTCGTGAAACGCGATTAGAGGGAGTATCGATATGTAATGCTTATTCTGCCTCTTCCGGCGGTGGCGGCATTGTTTTATATTGGGCTTCATCAACAATATTCAATTGTTGGATATATAATAATTACGCGTGGGGGGGCGGGGGTATTTTGTGCCTTTTCGAAGCACCAGAAATTGTAAATTGTATGATCTTTCAAAATAGGACAGGGCCTTATGGATGGGGCGGTGGTATAGACATAACAGACACACAGGCAACAATAACCAATTGTGTCATTCAAAACAATGAGGCGACGTATGGAGGTGGAATATATGTAGATTGCGCTATAGTTGATAACTGCCTCATAAGGAATAATTATGCTCTTACTGCTGGCGGATTGTATTGCTTTGGAACTACTTTTATATCTGGGTGCACTATAATTGACAACGAAGCTAGAGACAATGGCGGGGGTGTCAAAATATCCGGCAATGCAGCATTGAATAACTGTATAATTGTAAGTAATATCGCGGGTGAGAATGGTGGTGGAATTGATTGTAATGACGGATACCCAGTGATAAACTGTGTTATCGTGGGTAATATAGCAAATTCGGGGAAGGGGGGTGGGATGTATACAACTTATCTTGGCGGGTATCTTGACGTAGTAAATTGCATAATTTATCAGAATTTCCCGGATCAAATATCATATGATTCCAGATTTCTCGATGTAATGTATTCAAACATAGAGGACGGCTGGCCCGGAGAAAGCAACATCGATGAGAATCCCAAGTTCGTTGCTCCTAATGAAGGAGATTTTCGTTTGAAGGTAGACTCCCCCTGCATCGATGCTGGAGATCCAACATATGAAGTACCCCTTGGCGGTGGTTTTCGAATCGATATGGGTGCATATGAATACTGGCAAGGATGGAATATCTTTAAACATAATTTCGCAGAGTAGTTAAACTCTGAGCAATCCTACAAATCCCGAGTAAATCACCAATACCCTCTTTTCTCTTGACACCCTCCTTTTGATCCGGATCTGATCTAAATTCAACAATAAACATGGAGCAGTTCTGATGAAAAAGTGTGGTCTTTACCTCAGAGTCTCAACACAAATGCAGGTGGATGTGAAGGCAGGGAGCCTTGACACTCAGGAAGAAAAGCTTATCTCATTCGTCAACCTGAAGAATTCAGCTGATGAAGAATGGAAAGTATTCAAGGTTTTCAGGGAAGAAGGAAGATCTGGTAAAGATACTGATAGGTCAAGACTCCAGGAATTACTTGCTGATATAGAAAAAGGTTTAATCAACACGGTTCTTGTTGTTCGAATAGACAGAATCACAAGATCTTCGCTTGATTTCTACAAGCTTTTTGATTTTTTTCAGGAACATAAAATCGATTTCATCTCCTTGAATGAAAGCTTTGATACTTCTACTCCAACAGGAAGAGTAATCGTTAAAATCATCGTGGCTTTGGCTGAGCTTGAGAGAGAACAAACATCTGAGAGAATCAAAGATAAAATGCTCTGGAGAGCACAGCAAGGTTTCTGGAATGGTGCTACGCCTCTTGGTTATGACCTTGACTCAGAGAATAAGGGGATTCTTTGTCTAAACAAGGAAGAAGCAGAACTTGTTAACCTTATATTCAATATATACTTAAAAACAGGCTCCCTTGATCGCACAGCTGCTATTCTGAATGAAAAAGGCTATCGAGGGAAAGAGTATGTAACAAAAAAGGGAAAGCTTCATAAAGGCCACAAATTCAATAGAGTTTCAGTTTCAAGAATCTTGAGGAGTCCGACATATATTGGTTCTGTTCGACATAAAGGAGACGCCTATCCAGGAAAACACCAGGCAATTGTTTCTGATGAATTGTTTGAAAGAGTCAATAAACTGCTAGATAAAAATAAAAATACCAGGACCAACTACAAAGAAGAGCAGAAACATAATTTTCTTTTGCGAGGGCTTTTAAAATGCGGAAGATGTGAATCTTCAATGTATCCGAAGACTTCTGGTGGAAGAAGTAACCTCTATTTCTATTATAGATGTTCAAAAAATGATTTCAGATTAGATGACCGTTGTGTAACAGGCTATGTGCCTGCGGAGGATATAGAAGATGCAGTTGTTCGTGAAATCAAGAAGGTGGGTGAAAATCTTGATTTGATGGATGAAGTCATTAAGGATGCAAATCGAGATGGAGAAGAGAAGATTGCTGAGTTGAAAAAGCGAAAGAAAACTCTTGAGAGGAAACTCCCTTCTTTGGAAAAAGAGATAAATACAGGCAGGTTATGGTTCAGAAAAAATGCACCGGATACTGAGAAGGTTTATGAAACCGGTATGCAACTTATGAGAGACCTTGAGGAAATACATTTACAGAAAAAACAAGTAGCTCGTGAAATCGAATATTTAGGGCTTGATATACAGGAGTATGAAAAGAAACGTCTGGATGCAACAGCTGCTCATGATGCACTTGTGAAATTCACAGAGTTGTTTGAGATTGCTACTGATGAACAAAAAGCTTCTCTGTTGAATATACTGATTGAGAAAGTAGTTCTATATCCTGACAAGATAAAGATTTACATCTATGGCGATCTTGGGGAGAGGACGATAGACTCCGGCTCAGGAAATCCAGGTGAAGATGGTGCGCCGAGTGTTACAGAAACTCCTCCTTGCGATATAGGTTTTACATGGTGGATTTCGAGGAAAGAGGCGCTGCCGCAACCAGGGGTTCTGCAGACACCACGGTCCCGTACGAATATTTTCTTGCGAAGCGCCGGGCTTATCGAACGCTTCTTTCTGCCGGGCATCCCGTTATCATCCGCTTTATGAACAGCACCATCGCACCTGGCCTGCTCGAGCAGGGATTCTTCCACTTCGAGCATGTCGCCGCGTTTGCCGGCAACCAGGTTCCTGCCGCATTCCGGGCAGTGCTGGATCACGATCGAATACGGCGAATCGATCATTATCGGTGATACATCCAACTCTTTCTCATCGGTGGCGGTTTCTGCGGCCCCGTTTCCCCCTGAAGTTTTTGAGTTATTGTCGCTGTAACCGGTTTTTATCCCTGCAAGCCCGGTGTTTCGTTCGTTCTGACCCGTTTTATCCTGTGGAAGCCCGGTGTTTCGTTCGTTCTGATCTGTTTTATCCTGTGCCAGCCCTGTGTTTCGTTCGTTCTGACCTGTTTTATCCTGTGAAAGTCCGGGATTTCGGTCGAGGTGGCCGGATACGGCTGTTTCTTCGAGAAAAAGTCTGGACAAGGAAACGATCATCCGCTCTCTTTTCCATTCGTGTCGGTTTTTTCTCTTCCAGATCCTGTGGGCTTCCTTCACGGTAGTGTACTCCTCCGGTGTGAGTTTCAAAGTCACCGAAACCAGCTCCTGGTCCGACCGCTCTTTTTGTCGATTCTTTGCGCCGGAAAGTGTCGGGTTGTATTGCGGTATAGCATTTGAGAATTCGCTCGCACCTCCGAAACTATACATTCTCGCCTCACGGAATTGACCTTTATCATCATCGGAATATCGCGCCGCTTTGCCATCCGGAATAAGGTTCCCGGCAGGCGGGGCTGATGAAACGGTGGATAAAGAAAAATCCTCTCCTTCGGGCAGAAGCCGGCCATTCGGCTGCATGGCATCGATAGCGGAAGCGGTCGGCGGATTGCCGCTTTCGGCTCCCTGACCGGCTTTTTTCCGCCGGAAACTCTTGTTGCAGCGGGTAACGAACTGTTCGAGGTTCCGGTTGGTCATTTGCATCGCCTTCTCAAGCATATTCCGTTCGTCGAATGATTCTTTGAGCCGGAACAGCGTCCTCACCTTGGTCCAGGAGATGCTGCCATCGGTAAAAGCTTTCCGCAGCAGAGGATAATGAACGAGACCTTTCCCTATCCGGAGAAGTCCGTACGCCTTGTTTTCGCCGATATCGCCGGTGCTCACGGCGAAATGAATCACGGAAGAGTATCCGAACCCATGCCACAATCTGCGCCTGTCGACTTCGGCAAGATAGAACGCCGCGGTCACCTCGTTCTTCTGCATGCTGCGAACAGCATTTTTGTAGCGCCTGCTGACCTCGGCCCCGTCCAGCCCCGTCTCGAAAAGTTCGATATTTGTTGTTGTCATTAAATCTCCTCCCTCTATATGAAGACAATTGTTCGTTTTTCTTACGTCGATAATCTTGACTAAATCCATAATAATATCATTGAGGGCGAATATATATCGTAAAAAAGAGCATGTCAAGCCGAAAGCGTGTCGAAATTCTGAAAATATTCACAAATCGATAAAATCATTACTTTTGACCTTGATTCGGTGGGATACCGGCAGGAATTCTGCTTTCATCCAGCATCGCGGCAGTCGCGACCAGATGCAACCGGGGCTGGCATGTATCACGCAGGCTCTCGCTGACAGGTTCACCTGAGACGTAATTTTCAAAGAAGCGAAAGGTAGAAAGACATACTGAAATTTTGTCACGTGACAAAACCGGCCGGGCCTCGAAACCAGCTTCAGGTGCCGTGCTCGGTCGTTCGTTCGCACAAACCTCGTATGTTATGCGCGATTGGTCGGAGGGATCAGCTACGGATACCGTTTCCGTCGCGTCGCCTCACCGACCCCGGCTGCCGTTTCCGTTGCGTCGCCGCACCGACCCCGGATGCCGTTTCCTCTGCGTCACCGCACTGAGCCCGGATGCCGTTTCCTCTGCGTCACCTGCTCCTGCTGCGGGAGTTGTCCCCGGTCAGCCGCCGGGTCGCGTTCAGCAGGATAGAGATCTTCCGTGTGAAGAAAATGGAACGGAAGACATCAGTGGACGGAAGCTCCTTGATAAATTTCGGGAATATCGGTTACTTATGCGATCGGATTCTGCATCGGTGTTGTGGTGCGGAAATTGTTTATACTGCTTGCATCCTGCGGTAGTCGGGTTTAAAGAAGGTAGTGCGGCCGGTTCGCGGGGTGCTTCGGCCGGAGTTCCGGAGATATGAATTGCCGGCGTGCTCAGGTTCATCCGGTTTCACCGGCCCGGCTGCGGCGGACGGAGTCGGTTCCGGATTCGATTGAGAAAGCGCATGCAGGTATAAATCCGGGGTCGGGTTCGCAGAGGTGGTCAAAGTAAAAAGCTGATGAAGAGAAAGAGAAAGGAGCGTTCGGGTGGCGCATAAGAAGAAGATGACCCGAAGGGCTTTCATGAAGAAGGCCGGTCTTACCCTTTGTGCGATGCCGGTTGCGGCGTCGGGAGCCTGGGGAGGATCCGGTATGGCTTCAGCCGCGAAGGGGGTTGCCGGGCATGCCGGTGTAGCGGGAGCGTCGGGAGCAGCCGGAGCGGCGGGATCGGCCGGAGCGATGGAGGCGGTGGGGGCGGGATCGACTGCGGCAGCGGGAGCGGCGGAAGCGACAGGAGCGGCGGAGGCGACGGCAGCATCGGGCACAGCGGATTCGGTCGTGAAGAAGAGTGGCGGATATCCCGATATCGTTTTCGTTTCCGGCGACCCGGGTCCGGCGGTCCGGAAGGCGGTGGACACTCTCGGCGGCATGTCGAGGTTCGTCAGGCCGGGGGCCCGGGTTCTGCTGAAGCCGAACATGGGTTTCGCCAACCCGCCCGAATGGGCCACCACCACGAATCCGGCGGTTGTGCGGGCGGTGGCGGAGCTGGTGCTCGAAGCGGGAGCGAAAAGCGTCCTGGTCTGCGACAATCCGAACCGGAAACCGGAGCTGGCCCCTGAACGATCAGGCATTGCAGGCGCTCTCACCGGCCTCGACAGGGTGCGGGTATTCATCGTCAACCGCCCCCGCGATTTTACCGAGGTGCCTGTTCCGGCGGGCAAGGTGCTGAAAAAGCTCTCCATCGCGAGCCTGATTTCGAAGGTGGATCTCCTCATAAATATCCCTGTTGCAAAGGAGCACAACGCAACCGGAGTCAGCTTCGGCATGAAAAACCTGATGGGGCTCATCCGGGATCGCACCGCATTTCACACAAAGTTCGATTTGCACACCGCGATAGCCGATATGAACAGGGTTATCCGGCCCGGACTCACCATCCTGGACGGGATGCGGATCCTGACCTCGGGCGGCCCCTCCGGTCCGGGCAGGACCGTGGATAAGGGGCTCGTGATAGCCGGGACGGATCCGGTGGCCGTGGACTCCGCCGGATTGCCTCTGGACCGCTGGGCCGGACGGGCTCTCACCCCCGGCCAGGTGGCGCACATAAAAGCGGCTCACGAAGCCGGACTCGGCGAAATCGATACGGCGGCTCTCAAGATAGAGCGGATCTCCGCCTGACCGGCGTTCTTTTCGGCTGCCCCCGGTGGTCCGGTTTCCGCTTCGGGAGCACTCGTCAACTGCTTGGGGGGGGCGCCCATCACCCGGTTCGGTTATCCCCGGTGATCCGGTTTCTGTTTCGGGAGTGGGACGTCCGGTTCCGCTTCGGGGGGGCACCCATCACCGGGTTCAGCCGCCCCCGGTGATCCGGTTCCTTTTTCTGGAGGGGGTTGTCCGGCACCCGCTTGGGGAGCGCCCATCACCCGGGTCAGTTGCCCCCGGTGAGTCGCGCTTCCGCTAAGCCGGGCTTCGGGCCGTTCGGGATCCGTACCGGAGAGTCGAAACAAAAGGGCGGCGGGATTGTAAAGTAGGGTAGAGGCATTTGCATCCCGGGGTTTTTCGGGAGCGTCTTTGGTGTTATAATTCAGATGTCCGGCAACTGGTCAGGGCAATCCGGACCGTATCGCAGCCGGGTCTTGAGAGACGACACGATACTTTCATCGTCAGAGGAGAAATGTGATGGAAGGTGCATATATAACGGATTTGACCCAATTTCTCGACGAGAAGGGTGAAATACCGAAAGATGTCCACCGCGACGCAAGGGAAATGGGAAGCTTTCTCGCCCTTGTCGTCGACATGGTGACCATTGTCTATCCCGAATCGGGAGCCGGAGTCGAAACCGGTATCCGCTGCCGCGTGACCGGATGCACAGGGGAGATAATAGGAGCCCTGGTCGACCCGGAGGAAGAGATCCACTGGCTCTGCTCCGAATGCGGTCATCACGGCATCATATCCAACTGGCAGGGCAGCAAATGGGATAATACCGGTCTCCCTCATCAATTCGCCGGCGGCACATGCAATCCGGTCGGTTGAGATCTGAGATACCCCGACCTTCCGGGGCGCGACTCATCCTCCCTGCACTTTTCCTCGTCCTGGCAGTCCTGCTCCAGGGACCCGACGCCGCCTTCGCCGACAGGCTCACACGGAAGACCATTTACTCGGACGGCTCCACCACCTGGTTCGCTTTCCCCGGGCGCCTCCTGGCCCACGACGAATCCGGCGACGAATGGTCGACCGTCTCCCGCGAGCTCGATCTGGACGAAGGAACCGCCATCCGCTTCTTCGAGCTGGACGACGATATCCTCTGGGTCGCCACCTCCGACGGCCTGCTCAACTCGGATGTCCGTTACCACGACTGGATCAGGTACGGCGTCGAAACCGGCTTCCCGTCGGGCTCGATCCGCGACCTCTCATTCACCGACGATTATGTCTGGATCGCCACCGACGCCGGCGCGGTAAGGCTCGACCGGTTCCTGGACGAGGTGACGGTGTTTACGTCAGCCGAGGGGCTCGCCGCCGATTCGGTCTTCGCCGTTCATGCTTCGGGCGACCATGTCTGGGCGGGCACCTCCAGGGGCGTGAGCCGCTACGATACGGAACACGAAACGTGGCGCAATTTCTACAGCGGCAAAGCCCTCGGAGACGCGCCGGTCCGCGACGTTTTCGCCCACGCGGGCAATGTCTGGTTTCTCGGCGACGACCGCCTGACCCGCTTCGACGAGACCACCGAGAGCTTCAGGGTTTTCGAAGCCGCCGACGGTCTGAACCTTGAAAACCGCACCGATATTTTCCAGTACGCCGACAAGATCTACACTTCCGGGAACGGGCGGGTCGCCGTTTACGACGCCGGCCTCGACGCATGGTCGAATTTCACGTTTCTCGACGAGCTCCCGTCGAAGGACGTGACTTCGCTCCTCGTGCGGGAGGACGAGATCTGGTTCGCGTCGCCCGGAGGCGTCAGCCTCTTCACGCCGTCCACCGGCGAATGGCTCCATTACAACGAAGCCACCGGCCTCGCGGCGGGCAATGTGCGTCTCCTCTATAAAGGGTCCAGGTTCGTTTACGCTCTCGGCGATCGGGGTGTGGGGTACTACGATCCCGCGGAGGATGAGTGGCGCATGAAGGAACGGCCGCGCGACGGCGCGGAAAATGGCGGGGCGGGGGGGGGCGCCTCCTCCCCTTCCTCCGGACGCTTTCCGATTATCCCCTCCTCCAGGCTCTTCTCGATAACCCCGGACGGGCTCGAAACCGCTCTCCCCGGCGGTCGCTCCGCCCGTCTCTCGGGGCGCTACGCCTTCCTCGCCGAAACCCGGGGCGAGACGGGTTCGGACGAAGCGCCGACCCTCGACTACCAGATGCGGACCCACGCCCTGCTGCACGCCGACCTGAAGGACAGCCGCGCCCTTCACGCCTTCTACGACAACCGTTCGATAGACGAGACTTTTTACGGCGCCACGTATCGCGGCGCCTGGGAAGACAACGTGCGCAAGGTCCACGGCGGATATTACACCACCCGGTTCCACGGCAGCAGCATCCTCGAGCCGGTCTCCTCCGAGGGCGCCGAAGCCGTTTTCGCCGCCGGCCCCCGCCACGGCGTGATTCAGCGCCGCTCCTTCATCCTCGAAGCCTCGGGCGGGCTCAGGCGGGGCCGCCGCCATACCGATATTTTCAGCGGAAATATGCTGGATCACGAGGTGGAGATATCCTCCGCCTCTCCCGTGACCGGCTTTTTCTTCCACCTGCACGGCGATCCGGGCGAGCTGCCTCTCGACGAAGGCGGCGAATCGATCTACCTGAAAGTGGATGCCGCGTCATACAGCGGCACGAGCAGCGTCATCGAGGGGGAAAACATCGCGGGGATCTTCGGCGACTGGGTGCTTCTGACCGCCGGCGTCGACTACTTCGCCGATTATACGGACGGCACCATCCTCTTCGTTTCCTACTACGGCGCTTCGGACACGCTGACCGCGTCATACACAGGCGGCTCGGGCTCCCTCGAGGCGGTGCTGCACGCCGGCGGCGGCGAATCCCGCGAGCTTCGCAACCGCTACAGCCTCGGCGCCGGCGACATCGTCCCGCTCGGATTCGCGCTCACGGTGACCGACACCCTCGGCGCGACGGTGCCGCTCTCGACACTCGGCCTGGACGACAACGCCGACGGCGCCGTCGATCCTTCCCGCATCGACTTCAAAAACGGTTACCTGGCCTTTCCCGGGTTCGACAACCCGCTCGACGGTACCGGCGCCGTAATCCGGGCGTCCTACCGCACCAGGCGCGCCAACTTCAGCCTGGATCACCCGCGGGTCATTGCGGGAAGCGAGACCGTCGCCATCGACGGAGTCGCAGCGGAGCGCAACGCCGACTACATCGTGGTCTATCCCACGGGCCGCATCATCTTCGTGAACGAGGACCTTCTCGGCGAGGAGTCGGTGGTGCAGGTGGATTACGAATACGAAATCCCCGAGAGCGACCGGCGCGAGGAGGTGGCCGCCCTGCGCGCCAGCTTCGCGCCCGGCGACTTCCTGGTTTTCGACGCGGGCGTGACGCGGGTGGGCGCGTCGGGCGACGGGGACGACGGCTCAGGCGGCGGAAACGGCGCCGCCGGGGATGCCGGCGATCCCGCCCGCCTGATCTTCGACGCGGCTGCCGATTACCGCGCCGACTGGAGGGCGTCGGACGCCGCTCTCCGGCTGCGTCCCGAAGTCGCCGTGGAGCAGACGGACGAAAAAGAACCGGGCGACGCGGCGTCCGCGGCGGGCGGCGTCCTCACCGGGCGCTGGCGCCGGCTCGAAGCACGGGCGGAATACCAGTGGTTCAGCCGCGAATTCGCGGGAACGGACTCGCGGCTCACCGAGACGGGAACCCTCGACGAGCGGATCAGGGGCGACGTGGAGTGGCGCCTGGCCGAGTGGCTGCCGATCCGCGGCGGCTGGCTCGACGAGGACGGCCGCGACCCGGACAGCGGCGTCCGCCGCCGCAAGCGGGAGCGTTTCGGCTCGATGCTGCTGGCCAGGCAGTCGCTCCCGCGCCTGACCGTGCGTCTTACCGACAAGGATATGACCGGCGGCGGAGAGGACCGCTCCGAGCAACGTCTCGAGCTCGAGCTGGATCACGAGTTCGGGCGGCGCTCCCTCGACATGCTGCACCTCGAGCGGCTCCGGCTGCTCTCCTATTTCAGGCGGTCGGCCGCCGTCGAGGAAGACGGCGCGGATGACGTCCGCACCCGCGCGAACGACATCTATTTCGGCGCCAAGTGCTCCCCTACGGCCGCCTGGTTTCTGAACTTCGACTACAAACACTACGCCCAGCGCGGCGACGCCACGGGCGGCTGGGAAGAAACGGCCGTCCTGCACGACGTCGATCTCGTGTCGGTCAGCGATATATGGAGCGGCTTCGCAACTTCCGTCTCCCTCGACGGATCCTACAGGCGCGACCTGGCCGACGCCGCCGAAAACCTCTACGACGTGAACGCCGATCTCCGGATGTCCTGCAGCCTGACTCTTTATCCGGGAATGTGGCTCGACCCCCTCGAGCCGATCCTCCTCAACCTCGGCCTGTCCGAAACCCGGGACGAATACTTCGCCGGAACAGAGGCGGACGCGAATCCGTTCAGGCTGGTGGATACTTCCCTCAATACCGAGGCGCTCCGGACGAGGGGATGGATGTTCAAAGGCACCATCCGCCCCCGCAGTCTTCCGCTCATCCTGACCCAGGGGGCCGAGCTGGGAGTCACCAGGCGGCGCGAGCTGATGACGAAGACCGAGTCCGGATCGGACAAGTATACTTTCAGGGCGGAGGTTTTCCCCGGTCGTCCCTCGCGTCTCACCGCCGACTGCGTGGTGGCGCTGGAGGAGACGCCGCCCGACGGCCAGGACCGGGAAACCACCGCCACGCTGACCTGGGACGCCCTTCTCTCGGAGGCGCTTCTTTTGAAGGCGCGGCTCCGGGGGCGGAGCGAGCGGGTGGAGGAGGGGGTGTTCAGCTCCGGTGAGGAAGAGATTGCGCCGCTCGTGAGATTGAGATACCGTCTGAGGGACCGGCCCCTCCCCGGCAGGATCGACCTGACCGGAGAGGGGGAGCTCACCCGGGCGAGCGGAGACGGCGGCGCGGCGTCCTATGGCTGGCGCGGCATGCTGCGGTTCGAGTGGTGGCTGGGAGAGTTCGTCTATACGCTCCTTTCCGGCGACATGTCCAGGGAGGCGGCCGATCCCGGTGCCGCGGCGGAAGACATTCCGATCGATTACGGCGCCGACTTAAGGATAAACGTGGTATTTTGACCCCGCACTGCCGAGCCGGTTTTTTCACGGCATCAACCGGGCGGGCGAAACAGTTCAGGAGAATTCGGATGAGCCACAGGAACGATTCCGGCGCGGACACCTCGCAGGGCGAAGAAAAATCGGGCAGCCGCCGCGGCGGCGGAACAGAAAAAACGGGTTGCCGCCCGTCGGCCGGCGGCGAGGCGCATCTCCGATCCCCCTCAGCCGCCGAGACCGTTGCTTCCGAAGGCCGCCTGACCACCGCCGCTGAAGCCGCCGCCCGGGAACGCCGCCCGTCCACCTGTGCCGTCGCTTCCGAAGAGCTGCCGACCACCGCCTCTGAAGCCGCCGCATCGGATAGCAAGCCGTGCGCCCGCACCTCCGGTTCAGACCGCCGAGACGCCGCCGGCACCATCGACCGCCGTCGCTTCCTGACCACCCTCGCCGCGGGGGCGGCGGCGACCCCGTTCCTGTCTCCGGCGCGGCTCCTGGCCTCCAGTTTCAGCGGTCGAGCCGCAGCGCGAACCGGTGGGGCGTCCGGCGGGGGAGGGGAGCGCCTCCCCGATGCCGCGACCATAATCGAAGCCTATCACCAGGACGCCACCGACGGACCGTCGCCCGAACCGACGGTGGTCCGCGCCATGATCGACGCCGCAATCCAGAGGCTGACCGGCGCAGGTTCCGTCGGCGAGGCCTGGCTCTCACTCTTCCCCGGTATCACCGCCGAAAGCCGCATTTCGATCAAGATAAACTGCATCAGCGCATCCAAGGCCCACCTGACCGTCCATCCCGCCGTGGTGGAGGCCGTAACCGCGGGGCTGCAGCTCATGTCCGTCGGAGGCGGATTCTTCCCCGCCGAAGGGATAACCGTCTGGGACATGACCGAGGATCACCTTGATAACGCCGGGTTCGAAATCAACACGTCGGGCGTGGGGGTGGCCGTGGTGGCGAACGACACTCCGGGCGTCGGATACGACTACACCTATCCGATCGATCCCGGGGGCCAGACCCAGTATCCGAGCAAAGTGTTGACCGAGCGGACCGATTTCCTGATCAACATGGCCCTGATCAAAGATCACAGCATCGCCGGGGCGACCTTCAGCCTCAAGAACAATTACGGGTCGGTCAATGCCCCGTTTTTCATCCACGGGAACAAGTGCGACCCTTACATCGCCAACCTGAACGCCGACTCGCTCTTTACCGAAAAAACCGTGCTTGTTATGTTCGACTCCCTATTCGGAGTCTATTCGGGAGGACCGACCCAGTATCCGCAGGAGATCTACAATACGATCCACATGACCACCGACAGGCTCGCTCCCGACGTCTTCGGTCTCGATCTCCTCAACGAAACCCGGCAGTCCCACGGGATGAACCCGGTAACGGCGCCCCATATCGACACCGCCGGGGAACTCGGCCTCGGGTCGAGCGACTACCAGGTCGAGCAGGTGGTTCCCGATTCCGTGAGAGGTGAAGCGGACACCGCGACCCCGCCCGCCGCCGGCGCACCCGTCCTCCATCCATGCGCCCCCAACCCGTTCAACCCGCGCACCCTCCTCCGCTTCACAATCCCGCCGCAGCCCGCCGCCGGCGCCGCCGTCCGCGCCCGCCTCACCGTCTACGACCAGGCCGGACGCCTGACCAGGCGACTCGTCGACCGGCGCCTCCCCCCCGGCGTGCATACCGTCCCCTGGAACGGCCTCACATCCGCCGGGCGACCAGCCGCCGCCGGCGTCTACACGGCCCGCCTCGAAGCAGCCGGCGCCTTCAGCACGACCCGGCTCGTCCTGGCCAAGTAAAAAGCATCTGCCGCCGGCGTCTACACAACCCGGCTCGTTTCGGCCAAGCAAGGAGTAAAGAGATGAACGAAAAAAAATGGCGCTGCACAATCTGCCAGCACGAAATCAATGTTGTGACTCCGCTCCAGAAGTGCCCCGTCTGCTCGGCGCCCCCGGGCAAGTTCGTTCCCGCCGCCGGCGTTTCCGACACGGATACCGTTGCCGCCGCCGCCTCCGCGCAGCCCGTCTCCGCCGCCGGTGCTCCCGGACAGCCCGATCCAGCCGCCGCCGCTTCCGGCCAGGACACCGCCGCCGACTCCTCCGGTGCGGCCGCACCCGCGGAACCCGCA
>CAYMWF010000062.1:16843-28031 GCA_964394085.1 uncultured Gemmatimonadota bacterium
CCGCACCCGCGGAACCCGCAACAGTGGAACCCGCATCCGTGGAACCCGCATCCGTGGAACCCGCATCCGTGGAACCCGGCCCCGCCGCCCCGTTCGGCGCCGGCCCGTCCGGCGCCGCCGCCGACGAGCCGAACACGATCCCGCTCAGCGAATACCTCTCCGAGTGGAGCCGCGACGAGTACGAGAAGGAAGAAAAGTTCTCGATTATCCAGAAAATATCCCGGACGGGCGCCAGCGAGATCTCGCCCATGGGGACGCGCAAGCAGTTCCCCGGGCTCGACACGATCCTCTTCAAGGGCACCCAGTTCGGCCGCTTCCCCCTCGACGAGAACCAGGCGGTTTCGACCGCCACCGTGATCGGCTCCGCTTCCGCGCATCCTCTCCGGCTCGATGTGCCGTTCTACGTCTCGCACATGTCCTTCGGCGCGCTGTCGAGAGAAGCGAAGATCGCACTCGCCAGGGGCGCGTCCCGGGCCGGAACCGCCACCTGCTCCGGCGAAGGCGGCATGCTCCGGGAAGAACGGGACAACGCGACCCTCTACATATATGAAATCGGAACGGCCCGGTTCACCCGCGACGCTTCGGTAATGGCGCAGGCCGACGCCGTCGAGATCAAGTTCGGTCAGGCCGCCAAGCCCGGGATGGGCGGGCACCTGCCGGCCGAGAAAGTCACCCCGGAAATCGCAAAAATCCGAAAGATAAATCCGGGCGACGACTTCATTTCGCCAAATGTCCAGCCCGGGGTGGAGACGCCGGCCGACCTGAAGGAGCTGGTATCCGAAATCAGGGACATAACGGGCGGCAAACCCGTGGGCGTCAAGTTCACGGCCGGTCATATCGAGGAGGACCTCCGCTTCGTGCTCGAAGCGTCGCCCGACTTCTTCACCGTCGACTGCCGCGGCGGCGCCACGGGCGCGGCTCCGAACTTCATCCGCGACAATGTCTGCCTGCCGGCGATCTACACCATCCGCAAGGTGCGGAAGCTCCTGGACGAATCGGGCTCCAGGGCCACTTTCTGCGTCACCGGCGGTTTCCGCGACAGCACCGACATAGCAAAGGCCATCGCCCTGGGCGCCGACGCCGTGGCCCTCGCCACCGCCTCCCTCATCGCCATCGGCTGCCAGCAGTACAGGATATGCAACTCGGGCAACTGCCCTGTAGGCATCGCCACCCAGGATGCCGACCTGCGCCGGCGCTTCTCGATTCCGGCGTCGGTGGAGCGGTTCGTCAATTTCGCCCGGGTGAGCCGCCGCGAGCTCGAAGCCCTGGCCCGCATCAACGGCTGTTCCGACATCCACGCCCTGGGCCCGGATGACATTTTCACCATCAGCAACGAGGTCTCGGCCAACACCGACATCAGCCACGCCTGATCCGCCGCTCCGCACGCGGGCCGCCGAATCCAGCCTGATCCGCCGCTCCGCACCGGTCGAGTCACACTCGATTGATCGGAATCCCGTATTCGCCCAGCCGATCGCTGCGAGTCACCAGCTTCAGCTTTTCTTCCCTTGCCCGGGCGATATCGTCCGGTAGCTCGTCGAAATCGGCCGCTATTCCGATCTTCCCACGCAAGGCTCCCGGGTTACGCGGTTCTTCACTCCACTCATAACGAACCAGCCTGGCCCCCGGCTTTCCGGCTTTCACTATAATCACCTCTTTCCTGCCATAATCATTTTATCTAAGGCAGACAGCAGCGCTTCGGCTCCGGAGATGCCGGTTATATACATTACTTGACCTCCTTCTACAATATGTCCGGCCAGACCAGACCAGATCGTCGAGAAAATGAAGTATGCTTTGCTATACGAAACCCTTAAATGATGATATACATTACACATTATGCCCGATAATACGTCTGCACCACCTCGAATCGCGTTTACGAAAAGATTCGTATCGCAATGGGAGCCCCTGACCCCGGCGGACAAAGAATCCGCAGCGAAAAAAATCCGCTATATCTACCAAAACATCGTCGAATTCTCACGGGTGATAAAGCCTATCGTCGCGATACCCGGTCGTTCCGCGGGCCACATTCATTTCACGAAATCGAGCGCCGTTTTCTACGTGCACAACCGCTCCCTCGACACGGTCTTTATCGTTCTCACGGCCTCCTACCGGGATTCGAAATCGCTCTACTCAACCTCGAGCGCCCGGGAGGATATCGGGTTCATGAAACGATTCCTCGCCGAAGACGTCGATACCGCCCTGGTGGACGAGACGGCCTGTGAAGCGATCGAGAGCACCCTCGGGGAGTGCGGGCTCGATTTCGCCCTCACGACGCCGCAGGAGATTGATGAATCCGAGGACCCGGAGGAAACGGCGGACGGCCTCGACGTGAACCAGCTCTGGCGCTCGGCGGTTTTGCGGGATGCCAGGGAGCTTGCGGCCGCGGAAACGAGACAGTTCATCGCTGCTTTCCTGGAAGATTCGGAACCCGCCGGAATATCGGAAGACTTGCGGGCGTGGGTCGCGGATGCGGTTCTGCCCGAGCTCGAAAACCGCTGGTTCTCCTGGCTTGGAGATATCTTCAGAGAGGATGCCGTGACCGAGACGCAGCGGATCGCCGACAAGATCCTCGATCGGGTCCCTCTCGCAGAAACGAAGATCGGCGGCGAGAGAAGAAGAGGCCTGGAAACTTTTGATGAATCGATCAGCGTCACGCCTGATCTTGTCGAGATGGAAGCGCGCCTGAAGGGGCTCGAAGCAAAAGTAATCGAGAAAGCCGGGCTGGCCGGGGAATGGTCGAAAATCGATATCCGCGAAGTCGAGGAATCGCTCGAGCGTCTCCACGCCGAAGGCCGGGAGTTCGACGAATTCTACACTCTCGGCCTGCCCGGCGATTTCGACCGGGCACTGCGCGGGCTCCAGAGCATCGCTCGCTCGGTGAATACCGCTTTTATCGCAGTCCATGACGCAAAAGAAGCCGGGAAGACTGCCTGGATGCACAACTTCGAAGACGCCGCCCGGGCGACGACGGAATGGAAAATGCCCGAGCACATCAGCGAACTGACACGCGAAAAAATCGGATCCCTGAAAGACGAGGCGGAAGCCTTGACAGAGATCAGGCATCTTGCTGATTTCCGGGCGGCGACAGAGCGGCTGGCCTCCGGGTTCGAGTTTTTCGAGAAACTGAAAGCGGTGGATGAAGGATTCGTGGAGGTGAAGACGCGCTGTCAGGTTCTCGACATGGAGTGTACAAAACCACCTCCCGGGATCGATCAGATTAGTAATGTTCTTGCTGGGGTAGAGAAAACAGCGGCCCTGGACGAAGCAGCATCCGAAGCGGACCGCCGGTTCCAGGCTCTTCGGGAATCGGTGGAAAAAAGATGGATCGATTTCAACGATAAGAAACGGCGGACGCTGAAGGAAGCGTTCGATCATATAATCGCTGAATGTGAATCGATCAGGGACCTTCTGCTCCATTTCGCCGAAACGGTGACCCCCGAATATCTTGAGGCTCTCGAAAACGAGCTGCAGGAGTTCATCGATATAATGATTCCATTCTGCGGGATTGCGGCGGGGGAGTCGGTGAGGAGCCAGGTCAAGAGCGAGACGGATATGCGCAGCGGAAAGCAGATGGTTATCGCACTGAAGAGGAAGGAGAAGAAGAGGTTCGGAGAGTTTCGCCTGCTTATCCGGAGAGGTGTCGAGGGGCTTGTCGAAGCAAGCCAGGTCGGATACGAAACCATGTTCCAGCAGGTTCAGAAAGCCCACCGGGCGCTTTCCCTGTCGTCTGTCCATGGGCAGCCGGGTATATTCGATACGCTGCGACCTCTTCGCAGGACAAGCAGAAATCTGTTTAACTGCTACACGGATATCGTTGTCATGATGTCCCGGCTGAAGTACGGGATACCACTTACGATCAATCAAACGACCATTCACTATGTTTCCGAATATGAACGTCTTCGCTTGAACGAGCGGTGGAAACCGTTGAGTGAGGTTGTCGAACCGCGGATATGGAAGAAATACCGGGAGGCTTTGAAAAGACGTGAAGAACTAACCGAATCACAAAGAATCGCGAGGGTTGCTTACACTCGAAAGGGGATCCTGGTCTTTCCCGTTCCGGGGGGAGGAAAGGAATGCACTGCTTTCCTTCACCAGCAGAATCTTGAACAAATCATTTTATGGGCCGAGTATACGGTCGGTTGCACGGAAACGGGATTCATCCCCTTTTCTGATTTGAAAGCCGCGATTTCAGAAGCGAGCATAATTCCCTCACTCGAGAAAGTGGACGGCAAACTTGAATTTTCCTTTGACGAGATGAGAGAACTCATGGGGGTAATGTCGGACGAGATAAGCCGATACCTCGCTCAAAGAGGGGTGATCGCCAAGAGTGGAGAAGAACGTAGTCCATCCCATTTGAACGGTATCGTCCCCCGGCTTTCTATTGATCCTCCGTTGACTCCGCGTCGTAAAGGTAAGGGCGCTTCCTGAGCAGTTCCAGCCGGTTTCCCAGGCCTTCACGCACTCCAAACCAAACACTCCGGTTCTCTGCCTTATCTATAATTATTCCCGGTCCCCGCAACCCCCGAACCGCGTACCTCCCGGCGAACCTCATCGCCGCTCCGCCTCGTTCGTGGTCCTCTCAACAGGCGCAGACGGATCGAACTAAATCCGGACGGGAATTCAGCCGATTTATTTTGATAAAGATCCTGAACGAGGAAATACCCATGGTGAACGCGCTCGAAACCTATTTTGCTCCGCCCGAAAGGGCTGATTCCGAATCCGTTAGAAGCGATGCTCAGCTCCTGATGCATTCGGTTCTGCTGGATACTCTGACGAATATCGTTCCGTGCAGCCTGCTGGTCCTGAACGAACAGCGCCAGCTCGTTTACGAATACCTGAAAACACCCGGCGTGTCCGACGCCGAGATCGAGGAAAAAGTCCTCGGCAAGCGACCCGGGGAGCTGCTCAACTGCATCCATTTCGAGGAAGCTCCCGCCGGCTGCGGAACGGCTGAAGCCTGCCGCGAGTGCGGTGCGGCAAGGGCCATCCTCCAGGCCCAGACTCAAGGGATAACGGCCGAGAATGAGGTCAGCATCTCGACACTCGACGACGATCATTTTGAATTCAGGGTGAGGGTATCGCCCTTCAGCTATGAAAACCGGGATTTCCTGATCGTCACCCTTCTCGACATCTCCGACGAGAAGCGGCGGCACGCCCTCGAAAGAACGTTCTTTCACGATGTCAACAGCATCCTCGCCGTGCTGGGGGGGCATGCGCAGCTCCTGGCGAGAAAAAAAGATTCGGAGAAGGCGCAAAAATACATCGAAACGATAAAATCCGCGGGCACTCAACTTGCCGAGGTCATCACGTCTCACAGAAAGCTGCTGCAGGCCGAGAACAACGAGCTCGCGATGACGGTTTCCGATGTCAATTCACTGTCACTGCTGGAGAATGTGATAGAAATCGCCCGGAATATCAGGAGCGCCAAAGATCGCCTCATCATTCTGGATTCCGCTTCCGATGAGCTGGAGCTGGTGACGGACCGCTCTCTCCTGTTTCGTGTGCTTGAGAACATGGTGAAGAATGCGCTCCAGGCGATCCCCGAGGGAGAAGAGGTCATCGTCGCATGCACGGGCGGCGACTCCTCGGCGGTCTTCTCCGTTCACAATCCCGGTTTCATCCCCCGTCCGGTCCAGCTCCGGATTTTCCAGCGCTCCTTCTCCACCAAGGGGAGAGGCCGCGGCATCGGCACGTACAGCATGAAACTCTTCGGCGAAAAGTACCTCAAGGGCGAGGTCTGGTTCACCACCTCTGAAGAGAAGGGCACCACCTTCCACGTCTCCGTTCCACTCTTGTACCGCAGCGATTAACGAACCTTTTTCCCGGCCGGTTCTCTTTTTAAAAGGATGAAAAGACTGTTCGAGCCGGGGGAAGCGCCCTGACAGGCGTGTACGCACCGGATGCGGCTTACATGCAGCTGCACTCCTCGAAAGTGGTCAGCTGCTCGCAGGCGATGAAATAGCGGGAGAAGTCATAGGTGACGCGGCCCGACCTGTCCCGGTCCCAGCCGTACATGAGCACCGCGGCGGCGCGGCCCGCGTCGACGGGAATCGTTATCCGGAACTCGATGCGGCTGTCGATTCCGAACTCCCCGGCCGTGAGGTGGTGCTGCTCCACCGGGTACCGCACGAAAAACCCGCTGTCTTCCATTAAACCCTCGGGGATACCGCATTCTTCGGGGGGGAAAGGGTAGAGGTAGACGACTTCGTCGTTGCCGGAGCCCCAGGGGTCCTCGATCACCGCGCCGTCGACGGCGACGGGCTGTCCCTTAGAATTGGTGGCCGCGTACGTCCACGCGAACCCACCGTAATAATTCCCCTCGGGGCCGTACGGTCCTTCTCTCAGCAGGCCCTCGTTCCCCATTCTCGTAAAAGGAAACTCCATCGACCATTCGGGACCCTCGATACCCTTTGCGATGCTGAAGTTGCGATCGGTCGAACGAGCCACGAAGTAGCGGGCGCCCTCCACGGGATGGCCGTCGGGCGACGTGATCGCGCCGGTCACCGTCACCGCCGTCGGCGCGAGGGGATCGTCGTATTCCCATTCGATGGATACATCCACGGGCTCGCGGCCGTTGATGAGGCGTTCGAGGAGCAGGTTCCATCCACCGTAAGGCCTGAAATACGGTTCGCCGGGACCGGGATCGTACACCCCGCCGTGATCGTGGTTGACGGCGATGAGCTGCCGGTGCCAGATGCTGCTGAAAGCCTCGGTATTCCACCAGAAATCGTGCGTGGATCCGAGGGGATAGTGCAGATCGTGGGTGCTCCACTTCCATATCACCGACGGCGTCTCGCCGCCCCGATCGCTGTACTGCGGAATTATCTTGTACAGGCTCCAGCAGTCGATGTATGCTTCGCCGATCACCGTCTCCCGAAGGTACGGCAGGGCGCACACGCTGGCGCCCGGCATGTAGATCCAGTCTTCCTCGTACCCGCAACGCCCCCAGTCCTTGTTGATGCGCTCGTAGTAGCCATCGATACCGACCTGGTCGATGATGTCGCCGCCGCTCACGGTGACCGCATGGATCCTGTCGTCCACGTCGAGGGCGAGGGCGGCCGCTAAACCGTCCTTCGAACCTCCTCCGGTGATGATCCTGGATGCCACGTGTCCCGGTGCCCCGGGAAATCCTGCATCGACCGCGAGTTTTTCGAGCATCCGCCGGGCAAAAGTTATGCTGCCCGCATATGCCTGAATGTAAGGGTACATTCCGAAGCAGGAATTCACGAACTGCTCGAGCTCATCGGTCAGGGGCACCCCGTAGTACCCGACGGCGGCGACAAACGCCGACGTGAGCCTCAGGAGCGTGTTTCCGGTGACGTACCCCAGGGGATCCTCCTCCGAGGGGTCGCAGTAATCGGGATCCGCGCAGGTGAGGAGCTGGAAGGTGAGAACATCCGTTACGTGGACCGCGGGCACCCCGTAATAGGTCGCCATCCCCCGCAACCGCCTGCCGAGCGGTTCAACTTTCCGCGGGTTCTTCTCGCCATGCTGCGTGACGCCTACGATGGCGAATCCTGCTCGCTCCGACATCCAGTCGAAGGTTGCCGGATCACCCGGTACGATGACCTCGAAATCGTGCACCATCGAAACCGGGATGACCTCGTCGAGCAGCGCCTGCAGGTCTCCCTCGATTCCGGGCTCCGGCGCCGTTTCGATGTGTGGGAATTCCTGCCCGATGAACGAAACCATCGCCTGGCAGGTGGGCATCACCATCACGCCGCTCTCGAAGGAGCCCTTTATGACCCGGACTCCGCTCGAATCGGGTGGAACCGGCTCCAGGCAGGGATCCTCGAAGGTGCAATCCTGGAATGTTATGTTCAGGTCCTGGAGCTGGAGCTCCTTTATTTCATCGATCGTCCGAAGATATACCGCGAGCCCGGGATCGATGACTCCGTCTCCGAGAGTCGGATCGTTGAAGAGCCTGCTGGGGCCGAAATCAGATCTCCGGTCGGCGCTGTGGTTGCACCGTGTTGCCGTATCCGGGGGAGGAGGGTCAAAGGAACCGCCGCCCGCTTCAGAGGTGTGGGCTCCTAGGGCTGCCAGGCAGCATACAAGCAGGACAGGAAAAACCATATCACCCTCCTCGAGCACACCCTGGACATCACCCAGAGATTCGATGCATTCAATTGTTCCAGTCTCCTTTTGTAAAACTCTAGCTGAGAGAATGAGACGATGCAACTTTTTTTTAGAGCCCGGGACTCGGACTCCGGGATGCGTTTTTACCGGGACAAGCCATTGTCCCCGCGGACGCTTGCGATGCGGGAGGGTAGCTTTACCGCGGCGGAACGGGGATGGACTCCCGGGAATCCGCCGCGGTTGGAGCCCGGTCCGGGCCCGGCGGAATCAGATGTGGCACTTTCCGCAGGCGGCCGCGGCTTCGGATTCGGGATGGCACATTATGCACTGATCAAGGTGTCTTTCCGCCTCGCGCGAGTGCTCGCCGTAATTCCAGTTGGGGAGCTGGTGCGACAGCGGTTTCACGCCGTGGGCGGAGTGGCATTCGGAGCAGAAAGCTTGACTGCGGTGGCAGGAGTTGCAGTCCGTCGCCTGCATCCTTGCGTCGGGGCCGTGGCTGAAGCGATACGAGAGCGCATGCGGACTGCCGTCGGTCAGGTTATCGCCTCCGTGGCATTTTTTGCATGAAATGCGCTCTCTGTGACAGATATCGCAGGACTCGGGGGCGAGGGCGGCACTCCGGGGATGGGTGTGCCGCCAGTCCGGGACGTGATCGGAGGGGCGGAGATTCTCTTTCTCAGTGTGACACGCACGGCACGCGACCGCGAGTCCTTTTGAGACGTGGCATTCGAAACATTGCTTCATTTCGGGGAGGAAATCCTCCGCGGCTGAACCGGAGCCTTCGACCCCGGCGTGGCAGGCTGCGCAGCTGACGGCCTTCGCGGCATGCTTCCCATGGGAGAAGATTCCGGCGGATTCAACGGCGGGGTAACCGCCCGGGCTGTCGCCGGCTCCGTGGCAGGTTCCGCAGGAGGATTCGTCTTCGACGTCGTGGCAATCGGCGCAGGTCTCCTTGGGGGGAAGGAGATTGTCGGATACGGTATCGCTTTCTGCCGCTTTCGGATGGCAATCGGCGCAGGATATTTCCGCAACCTCGACATGCAGGCTGTGGGAAAAGATCAATCCATCATTTCCTGATCCTCCCTGCGACGCCGGAACGAGCAGCAGGAGAGCGGCGATTACAGCCGGCTTTACGATAAATGGTCGTCTCATTCTTCCTCCCCGGGGGTCAGGGTCCGCCGGTTCCGTAGGAGCCTCTCAACCGGTATCTTCCGCCCAGCAGGATCCGGATATCGGATTCGTTCCCGCTGTTTTTCCTGAACTGCGCCTCGGAAAATAAACTGAACGCGTCGCCCGGGTCGAAAACCGCCCTCAGGTAGGAGCCGTACGCGGGGCGATCATACATGTCGTAGACTTTGTAGCGGGAGAGATCGGCTCCGGCGGCCACCCGGAAAAATCCCGATATATCCTTGCGAAAAGACCCGAACACGCCGTTTTTCGACTGATCGCCGTCACCGGAAAAGCGGTATCCGATGGTCGCCGTGTTCCACGCGGTAAGGTGGGCGCTGACGCTGTTTTCCTCGAAATCGCGGGAAACCCAGTAGGTTCCGGCGGAGAGCCATCCGAACACCGGTTCGCCGGTGGAGAGGCTTATTCTCACCTGGGAGCAGGGCTCCAGCAGATCCGCGAAGTAGGAATACCAGGATGATTTCGGAATCCAGTAGGATTCCCGCCTGAAATACTCGGCGCTCATCGAGACGTGCGTCAAGGCGAGGGAAAGCCTGGCGTGAGACTTTTCCATCCGGCGGCGGCTGAGTCCATAGTCGAAGCCGCAGTCCGCGCTGATCGATTGCCCTCCGGTCCACCAGAGAAGCAGCCCGGCGACATCGGGCGGGCTGTCCTGCCGTTCGAGCCCGAAGCGGGCGCTGAGCAGGATGTCGAGCGAATCGAAAAAACCGGCGTCCACGGCAACACCGACCTCAAAGCCGTCCTCTCCGTCGAGAGGCGCGACGTCGAGGTGATTCCCCGCCTCTTCCCCGGCGAAGACGGTCACCCTCGGACCGGCGGGGCGGCGGAACAGGTCGAGATCCAGGAATACGCCGTCCCGGTATCCCTGGATGACTCCCCTGTAGAGGAATTTTCTGCCGGCCGCGATCCTGGTCCCGCAGCACCCCGGTTCCCACTCCAGGAGCGCCGAATAAAGTCTGAAATCGGTATCCGGGCCCTGGTAGAGCGGCGCTTTCAGCCGTCCGCTCAGGTTGAAGGAGACGCCCGAACCGTCATTGATCCTGAAGAGGAGGTCGGAGTAGATATCGGTTCCGGTTCCCTCGTCGCCCGAGCCGGAAACGAGACCCGTGAAACCGGCGCTCCCGTAATAGTATCCGGCGGCCGCGACCGAAGCGGGAAGCAGGACGGCCGCCAGGCCAATGCACAGAATGAAGAAAAAACCTTTACGGATCAATGTCGACCCCTTTGCGGGCGGAGGTATCGGCGGCGGCGGATCAGGTTTTCGGCGGATGAGCTCGCTCCCATCGCCGGCGCAGGAAGAGCTTTGACTGCGGCGCGGCCTGTGCGTGGACAGCGTCGACCTTTCCGCGAGATCATGATCGATCAAATATATTGGCAGGTTCCCGGTTGTCAATTACATTTAACCGCGTTAAAAGACGTGTCCGATACAGCTCTTAAAATAAACCTCGAAACGGAAAACAGATTGACAATCCGCGGTAGTACGCTATTATTCTTTTGTATACAAAGTTTTAGCGAGAGAAGCAGGCGAAAGGGTTCTGCCGATGGGGCGTCGAACACAACGTTTCAATTTGCCGTTTCTCTCATTTTTTTTATCCCTGGTTTTCCAAAGAGATCCCGTTCACCTTGAAGCTGATACAGCATCGGAATACCCCGTGAGTCGCCGCCCGGAAGGTTCTTTCGACCCCACCGGAACCGGCTCTCAATCTCCACTATTCAGGGGAGGTTCCCGATGAAAAGAACGATACCGCTTTTACTGGGTTTAATCCTGCTGCTCTCCGCCGCCGCCTTCGCCGGCGAACCCGCAGCCACCCGGATTTTCCCCACGTGGGGAAAAATCGACGCGGAAACCATCCAATCCATAATCGAACAGCTCCCGCCCGGAGTCGAATACATCCTCATCCATGCCGGTTCCGAAGAAGAAGAC
>CAYMWF010000063.1:0-27996 GCA_964394085.1 uncultured Gemmatimonadota bacterium
GGCCCCCGTCAATTCCTTTGAGTTTCAGCCTTGCGACCGTACTCCCCAGGCGGGATACTTAATGCGTTAACTTCGACACAGAAGGGGTCGATACCTCCTGCATCTAGTATCCATCGTTTACGGCTGGGACTACCAGGGTATCTAATCCTGTTCGCTCCCCCAGCTTTCGCGCTTTAGCGTCAGTATCGGACCAGAAAACCGCCTTCGCCACTGGTGTTCTTCCAGATATCTAAACATTTCACCGTTACACCTGGAATTCCGCTTTCCTCTTCCGAACTCTAGTCTGGGAGTATTAAGCGCAGTTTCCCGGTTGAGCCGAGAGATTTCACGCCTAACTATCCAAACCGCCTACACGCCCTTTACGCCCAGTGATTCCGAACAACGCTTGCTCCATACGTATTACCGCGGCTGCTGGCACGTATTTAGCCGGAGCTTCCTCTAGTGGTACCGTCAGGCAAAAGCGGTATTAACGCCTTTACTTTCTTCCCACTTGACAGGGCTTTACGATCCGAAAACCTTCATCACCCACGCGGCGTTGCTGCGTCAGGGTTTCCCCCATTGCGCAATATTCCCCACTGCTGCCTCCCGTAGGAGTCTGGGCCGTATCTCAGTCCCAGTGTGGCCGGTCACCCTCTCAGGCCGGCTATTCATCATAGCCTTGGTAGGCCGTTACCCTACCAACAAGCTAATGAACCGCGGGCTTCTCCGAAAGCGATAGCTTCAATGAGAGGCCACCTTTAGATTTCTCCAGATGCCTGAAGAAAACCACATCCGGTATTAGCACCCCGTTAGGGATGTTATTCCCGACTTTCGGGCAAATTGCCCACGTGTTACTCACCCGTTCGCCACTTTAATAGTCTCCCGAAGGAAACGTTCTCGTTCGACTTGCATGTGTGAGGCACGCCGCCAGCGTTCGTTCTGAGCCAGGATCGAACTCTTCATTGTAAGTTTTACATCGAATAATCGATGATTTTTCAAAGTCATAAGGACCCGGTAACTCACTTCACGCTTTGCACGCTATTATTTCGTTTTCAAAGAGCAGACCCGTTTTCGGGCCAACTTTATAACTTTACTTTAAACTCGAATATGTGTCAAGGATTATTTTAGCATTTTCTCTTGAAGCACATCAGTCTCAAGCGAGGGGCATCATAACCAGGAGCAAATCTACAGTCAAGTAATAATTTCGAGAAAAAATTATTTCTTCAAAACAAGCCGTAAATGATGGATGAATGTTAATACTGGGTATGAATAATGTCAGGTTCAGATGAGAAAGAAATTCATATCGAATTCTGCTTCATCTCCGATCTGAACACTTTTAGTTGTCGAATAGAAGCCGGGTTTTTCGACCTCAAGAAAAAAAACATTGTTTCTGTTGATCAATAGCTCCAGTTCAAAGCTACCCGGATGTACCTTCTCAGATTCTCCGTCGATCCGCATATCTGCGACAATCTTTTGCTGTTCATCCCTTGCTATCACTCTGAAGCCGTTCAGCATGCACCCGGTTACGGAGCTTCTGACGGTTCCTCTGATGCGAATTTTATTGGCAGTATGTGTTTTCATTCGTTTCATGCAGAACAGCTAATGCAATTGGCATGCCCGTTTACATTAAAATCTCATTCATCATAAGTTGTTTATTTAGGTAGGGTTCGAAAGCCGAATATCGCTCACTGGAACTTCCGGAGCTGAAGATGCTTCAAATTGCGCACAAAACTGGGGTAAATCACCCATACATTTGGGTGGATCGCCCAGGAGGCGCTTCGAATCCGGAAATCTGGGAAAGCACTCCGGAAATCTGGATTTTTTTCTTCACGATGGAACTGTTTCCGCGGTATAATGTAACGTATCAAGCGAAATCGCTCGCCTGGATTCTACTGAAAGCAATATGGACAGAAAAACAGTACTTCTCATCCTTCTTCCGGTCGCAGTCTCAATTACCATCGGAATCATTGGGTTTTACTATATTTTAGACGTCTACCGGAACGGATTACCAACAACGGAGCAAGTAACCGGGTATAAACCGGTTCAGACCTCAATTATTTACTCAACGGATGACATTCCTATCGCGGAATTTTTTCAAGAGGACAGAACGCTGATAACCATCGGTGAAGCCCCCAGGCTTCTTAAATCTGCTTTTCTGGTGGTGGAAGATAAAGATTTCTATTCTCATTCAGGGATCGACCTGACGGGAATTACACGGGCGGTGCTGCGTAACATCCGCTCATCTGGTTCGCTGCAGGGCGGGAGTACCATAACTCAGCAACTGGCTCGAAATTCTTTCCTGACGATCGAACAGACCTTTTCTCGGAAATTCAAGGAGATCCTGCTTTCTTTCAAACTTGAGCGACTATACTCCAAGGATGAGATTCTTGAGATGTACATCAACCAGATCTACTTCGCTCATGGCAGCTATGGAGTAGGTTCAGCATCCCGCAGATATTTCAACAAACCGGTCAGCCAATTAACATTGCCCGAATGCGCACTCCTTGCAGCTCTCCCGAAAGCGCCCAACTATTACTCACCGATTAAACACCCCGAAAGAGCCCTGCAACGCCGGAACCTTGTTTTGAGATTGATGCTCGATGCCGAGGAGATTTCCGGCGAAGAATACCGTGAGGCCCTTGATATGCCGCTTATCAGCGGTGAAGGGGAAGGCAATGCCCCCCCCGCTGGCGCGTATTTCATCGAAATGGTGAGAAGGGAAATTGCTGAAAGATATGGTAACGATACACTCTATAAAGAAGGGTTGCGAATATTTACGACACTCAATCTCGACTATCAGAAGAAGGCGGAAGCTGCAACGAGGCAGTTCATGCAATGGTTCGAGGAGGAACAGAAATATCCTGTCCGAAGAACTGAAGATGGTATCCGCAAGTTCCCTGTCGAGGAACCCGTTACCGATGATCCGGACGAACCCCCCAAAGGCAGCATGGAGCAATATGTCCAGTGTGCGCTGGTAAGTATCGATCCGAGAAACGGCCACATTCTGACAATGGTCGGTGGACGGGATTTCGAGACGAGTGAGTTCAATCGCGCCACACAGGCAAAAAGGCAGCCCGGCTCCGCTTTCAAACCGGTGCTTTATACCTCAGCTATCAGGAAAGGTTATACTCCTGCATCACTGATCAATGATGAACCTTTGAACCTGGAAGGGAAAGAGGGCGAAACCTGGAGCCCGGAAAACTACACCGAAAGGTTCTATGGACCGGTACGCCTGAGGGAGGCTCTGAGGTGGTCGAGAAATCTGGCGGCGATCAACCTGGGAATCAAGATAGGACTTCATAGAGTAGTGGATGAGGCGCGAACACTCGGCTATAAGGGAAATCTACCCAGGGTTCCTTCTCTCAGTATCGGATCGGGAGAAACGACTCTGACCGATTTGACTACCCTCTATTGCGTTTTTCCGAACATGGGGCTTAAAACGAATCGAGTGGCAATAAGAAGAATCGAAGACGGTAGAGGTCGGATTATTGAGCAGAATATGGCTTCCCGTGAGCAGGTTCTGACCGAGCAGGAAGCATATATCATGCACAGCATGCTCAAAACCGTTGTCGACAGCGGTACCGCGCAACGGATGCGCTGGACGCCGGGCATGGGACGTCCGGTTGCAGGAAAAACGGGAACAACCAACGACTTCAGGGATGCCTGGTTCATAGGTTACACCCCGGATATCGTTACGGGAGTCTGGGTAGGGTTCGATGACAACGGTTCTCTCGGTCGCAAGAACAGCGGAACAACCGTTGCCGTTCCATACTGGACCGAATACATGAAACGGCTTTTCGAACAGATGCCGGTGACTGAATTCAAACACCCCAAAGGTATTCTAACCCGGAAAATATGCGAGATAACAGGGCTGCTCGCATGTCCCACCTGTCCAGCCGACCTGGATGAAGAATTCATCCAGAACACCAGACCCCGCAAAATATGCACTCTCCACGTGGAAGAAGAATTACTTGAATCAAATTCTTCCGGAGAGGGTATGACTCTCGATGATTTAGGTCTTGATCTCTGAACCTTGGATTTACTCCACCAGAAGCTGACAAGATGAACACAACGGATTCCGGGGCAAAGATGGCCGGATTACCTGCCATCCGCTGAAAAAAATACTGTAACCGAACATGCAGTTCATTTCCGGAATTTCAAAGAAAGAATAATTTCGGGCATTCTTGACTTGGAATGGATGCTCCGATACTATTCCACTGGTTTCCCGAACGGGGTGACGAAAAATCAGCCATTCTTTGCTGGATGTATTGATTTGTCAGCCTGCGAGGAGAATCCGTACCTGATTTCGGGTTATTCTTCGTCCGGAGCGGGATGATACGGGGAAGGTAGGATGAAACGCGCTTTAGTTCTTGTCTTTCTTTGTATGATATGTCGAATTCAGATCCTCCACGCCGATAATTCACCGAACTGGACGCCACCCGATATCGAATGGTCGGCAACCTTCGGTGGAAGTTCATCGGATGTAGGGAAATCTGCTTTATCAACGACGGATAACGGATATGTTTTTACTGGATATACAAGGTCTTTCGGCGCCGGGAATGATGATCTCTGGATTCTGAAAACCAATGCGGATGGAGTAAAACTCTGGGATCGTACTTACGGTGGAGAAACTGCATCGGAGTACGGGAATGCTATCATTTCTCTTGAGGACAATGGGCTTGCGGTAGCGGGATATACCGGTTCATACGGAGCGGGTCAATATGATTACTGGCTCGTAAGAACAGACCTTTACGGCATACCCCTTTTCAAACGCACATTTGGAGATCACGGGAACGACTATTCATTCGATCTCGTCGCTACACCTGACCGTGGCTTTGCTCTGATAGGATACACCAATTCCTTCGGTCCAGGTGACAACGACATCTGGCTTGTAAAGACCGATTCCCTGGGCAACGAGATATGGTCTGAAACATACGGCGGTGAATCACACGATGAGGGGTACAGCATAATTCAGACATCGGACGGCAACTTCGTCTTCACCGGCAGCACAAGGTCCTTCGGTTCCGGAGGAGCTGATCTCTGGATGGTCTGCACGGATTCACTCGGAAATGAGATCTGGTCACGAACCTATGGCGGGGAATCGATCGAGTACGGTTTCGACCTGCTTGAAACGGATAACCATGATTTTCTGCTCACAGGATATACGATGTCCTATGGAGCCGGAGCTTCGGATGTCTGGGTCATCAGGACGGATCTCCTGGGGAATGAAATCTGGAATCGGACTTTCGGTGGATCGAATCACGATTATGGATACTCCGCTCATCAGACCGGTGACGGGGGATTCTGCATTGCAGGATATACAAGATCCTCAGGTACGGGTAACGACGATGTCTGGTTGATCAGGATCGACGAGTCCGGGAACGTAATCTGGAGTCTTTCTCAAGGGGGGTCCGAAAACGACAGAGGGTTCGCAATATGCAACGGAATATCCGACGGTTTCGTCACCGTCGGTTCAACAAGATCTTTCGGCCAGGGTTCTTCAGACATGTGGATTATCAAAACAGACCCTGATCCGGAACTCGAAATCGCACTATTGTCGCCTGCGTATGGAGATTCGATCGAGGAATTCCCAACACTGTTCGACTGGCAGGATGCTCCGTTCCAATCTTCCGGAACTTATACATTGAGGATCAGCGCTGATTCACTTTTCAACAACCCGCTGCTGTTCGAGAACATCGAGGAAAGCACATTTTCGTTAACGGATTCTCTTGAAATGTATTCATGGTTTTTCTGGGATGTAATCGCATACGAGGAGGGCACACAGGATCCAATCCACTCTGATTTTTCCCTTTTCTATACATATTTCGATTACGGGAGGTGGCACCTTACTGAAGCCCGCGCTTTCGATGGCGATATACCGGAACCGGGCATCGACGACGACGATTACGTGCTCCTTACTTTCGACAGACGGACAGACAAACCGGAGGTGTCGGCCTTAAATATCGATACAGTCTTTGAACTCAGTAACAAGCATTCATGGCTGGACGGACTCGGACAGCTTGGTCAGTTCGAATGGAACACATCCGGAGACAAAGCACTGGTGAACCTGAGCGTTGCCGCCATGCCGCCGACAGTGGCGGTAGGCGACACAATATCACCAAACTATTTTGAGATGTCCGATTCACCGGCTGTTATCACGGGCTCCTTTTCCCCACCCGGATCTACTCCCCGGGAAACCGGAATCACATCCTTCCCGAAGCTGGCAATCGGCGGAGTTTCTCCGAATCCCTTCAATCCGGTCACTCGAATCGACTACCATGTTCCGGAGAAGGGCCGGGTTAGACTCGTGATTCACGATCTGGCCGGCCGCCAAATCACCGTGCTGGTCGACGGGGTTCAAGATACGGGTAACCATTCCGCTGAGCTTGATGCATCCGCCATGAGCTCGGGCGTTTATTTCTGCCGGCTCGGGATGCCGTCACAAGGAGCCTGGGTCTGTAAAAAAATCGTCCTGGTCAAATAAGCCGCCGGATTATTAACCTCGGTTGCATTCCGAGATTTCCGAGATAGAAAGCCAGGTCCCGATCAATGAAAAAACCGATATCGAATTATCCCTCACTTGTGGATTTCCGAAAAAGACACCTAATGTGAAAAACGGAGAAACCGAATGACGAGAGAACAGGCAAGCAAAGACAGCATAGAGTTGATAAGAGAATTCAGCGAGATAGACGGGATCCCGGGATTCGAGTCGGAAGTCGCCTCTCTATTCGGCGAATATATGAAGAAATACGGGGCTGATGTTGATCGCGACTATATGGGAAATGTCACAGGAACCCTCGCAGGCGGAAAAAAGAAACCTCGTATCATGCTTACCGCCCACATGGACGAGATTGGAATGGTGGTCCAATCGATCAACGATGACGGTCTTCTGAATTTTATTGTTCACGGATCATGGTGGTATCGGCTGATGCTTCAGCAACCGGTAACTGTAAAGACAGGCTCCGGTCCGATTCCTGGAATCATAAGTTCAACCTCTTCGTATTTCAGGGGTAACGAGCTTGAGCGTTTCGAATCGAAGAGATCGATGTACATAGATGTCGGAGCATCGAGCAGGCGGCAGGCAATGGATAAACTCGGTATTCAGCCGGGCGACCCGATCTCCCTGGACTCGAAGTTTCGCCAAATGAGTAATCCCGAACTGTATACCGGGAAGGCTTTCGACGATCGTATCGGTCTTGCCGCAATTATCGATACGATTCGCAAGCTATCGGAAACCGATCACCCAAATACCATCATCGCCACAGCCACAGTCCAGGAGGAGGTGGGAGGAAGGGGGGCGGCGGCTGCCGCGGAATTCTGCAATCCCGATATCGCTCTCGTGATTGAAGGACCTCCCGCTGATGATATCCCTCTCGAAAAGAATATCTCACAGTGCATCCTGGGCAACGGCGCGCACATCCGCCGGCTCGAGCCGGGGATGATAGGAAATGCCGGGCTGCACCGTTTCGTCCTTAAAACCGCCAGAGAGATGAAAATTCGATTCCAGGAAGCCGTCAGCCCTATCGGCGGCACCGACGGCGCCGTGATCCATAAGTCGAGATTCGGCATACCCGCTCTCATGCTCGGAGTGCCGGTGAGATATGCTCATGCCCATCACGGCATGTTCAACATCGGCGATTATACCGAGATCGTCCATTTACTCGTCGAGGTGCTGAAAAGGCTGGATTCGTCAGTGATGGAAATGGTCCGGGATAATCCTTACGGCTGATCGACCCGGTGAGGGGCGGATGGCACATCATAAAAATGAGCAATGTGTTTCCCCGGACGTCAGGCATCCGCAGCAGCCCGTGCAGTCTGCGGTTTCTTTTTCACCCCGCATCCATCTCAACGGTAGATCAGGCTCCCTTATCAGCGGCCTGCACAAAGACAAGAGATCCGTGTCTTCCCGATCAAGGAGACGATTCATCACCCCAAGAGACCTGATACCCCCCACAAGCATTACGGGGACTGACAGCATCTTCTTAAAAACACGGGACCAGGATGAGAAGTATGCTTCCCCCTTATCGATACTCCGGACCGAGCCCCTTTGTCTGGTCGACCAGGGCGTGCCGCCCGATACCTCTATGGCCCTGACCCCGAGAGAAACGGCCTCTCGGCAGATTGAGATCGAGTCGGAGGGATCGAGCCCCCCGGGGGAGAAGTCAGAACAATTTATTTTCATGACCACCGGATAGTCGCTCCCGGCCCGATCTCGAATGGCGCACAATACCTCCCTCAGAAAACGTCCTCTCCGTTCAAGCTCGAACCCGCCCCACTCATCCTCCCGCCGGTTCAAGGCATGGGACAGCGTCTGGCTGATGAAGAAACCATGAGCAGCATGGACCTGGACACCGTCGAATCCTGCGTCCCTTGCCCGGGCGGCGGCGTCACCGAATGCGGAGGCCATTCTCCGCAGTTCCCGGAAATCGGGCTCCTCAGGCTCAATGCCATCGGGCACAATCCGGTCGACTCTGGTTTTCCGTTTCACCGATTCATCCGGGCCGGGCATCCATATCACGGGAGCGGAAGCGGACACTTCCTTGCTGATTCGGCAACCGGCAGAAGAAATCTGGGAAATGATCGGGAGTCCGGGACGGATTTTTTTCACAGCCGCAACAATCGCTTTAAGAGGTTTGATATGCCGGTCGCTGAAAATGCCGGTTTGACGAAGATTCGTCCTGCCCTCGGGGAGAACGGCCATGTGTCCCGTTATGATCATCCCAGACCCACCCAGGGCGAGGCACCGGTACATTTCTACAGCTTCAGGACCGAGGGAACCATCCGGCTTCGCCAACCGTTCCGCGGTAGCGGATCGAACAATCCGGTTTTCGAGGGTCCATGGTTCCAGGAGGAACGGTTCGAACAACATCCGTTATTTCTCCGGGTTTTTCAGTTCACCATCAAAATCGGGCAAGACTGCCGTCGCGCCTGGCCTTCGCCACGGCGGCGCGGAACAGTGTAAAGGACAATGGCAGGAGCACAACGGCAAACAAGGTAAGGTAAAGAAGCTGCGGAAGTATGTCCATGGGGCCCAGGCCCGTGAGCAGCGCTCTTCTCATTCCCTCGAGAGCGTGGGTGATCGGGAGAAGGGAACTCACGACCTGCAGCCAGTCCGGGAGTATCGAAACAGGAAAGAAAACACCTCCGAGCAACCCTCCGGCGCTGACAAGGAAAAAATTCAACGGGTTTCCGCGTTTGAACACCATGATGAACGCGGCCGAACATATTCCCACGGCGGAAAATGTAATAATTGTGAGGATCAGTATGAGAATCGCAGCGGCCAGAGGTGCAAATCCGGTTATGAACATTCCCATCGCTTTGCCCGCGATGAAATAGACCAGCACCGTCACCGTGGTGAAGAGGAAACTCCAGAGTGATGATGCGACCAGTATAACTGCTATGCTGGTCGGACTGACGAGCATCATTTCAAGGGTCCCCTGAACCTGTGCATTTCTCATTACATCGGCGAAAGCGCCGAGAGAGACGGCGAGATATCCCGACATGGCAACGCCGACAAGAAGAAAAGCGGTGAAATCACCTCCGTAAGCGGTCAGTGAAGGGATATTCCCTGCGCCGACGAGTTTGCCGATGAAAAAAAGCACCGCCACTGAAAAAAATATGCTTGCAAGCTGGAAAAGGAAGTCGAGCCGATAGCTGGCCCTGATCGCCGTGTCCCTTTTTACGAAGGCCAGGAGTTTTGCGGTTATTTTGATGGGTCCCGGGATAAGGTGCGGTTTCTTGAATGCACTGCCGTTTTCGTCGGCCTGGGCCGCCTCGCCGACGGACTTTATCGATTCTCCGGATTCCGCAGAAGCAGGCGGCTTGCTTCCGTTGCGAATAAGTTCTGGAAGCAGCTGCTCGATCGATTTTTCCCGCTCCCTGACCTGCGATATTCTGAACCCCCGGGATTCGATTTTTTCAACGAGATCCTGGATTCCCGCCCATGCACCCTGTCCAGACTCGAAGCGGATGGCGCCCTGCCCCGTCTTTTCATCTATGGAGAAGTTCCAATCAGAGGGGAAACCGGATTCGTGTTCGACATCCGGAGTAAAACTTTGATTCGCGGAATTGTCGCTCTGAATCGTTATTTCGAGTTCGCGGGTGCTTTCCACAGCCTGCCTGAAACTGAACGCAGAGGTATCGGCGGCTATCCGTCCGTCTTCGAGAAGCATCACCCGGTCGCACAGGTTTACGGCTTCTGAGAGCCGATGGGTGACAAGCAGTACCGTCCGTTTCTCATGCTCGGCGACGTGCCGGATCGTTTCCCCGACCATTCCCGCCATTCCGGGATCGAGGCTCTTGGTCGGTTCATCCAGAAGCAGGACCGGCGGATCGTGCAGGAGAGCTCTGGCAATTTCAAGACGCTGTTTCATGCCCGCTGAAAAACGATCGAAGGGTCTGTCGATATCGGCGGCAAGGTCGAGTTTCTCGGTAAGTTCGTTTATCCTCCTCTCGGCCAGGGATGGATGGATATCGAAAAGTGCAGCGAAAAATGAAAGATTCGCCCTTCCCGTCAGGCGCCAGTAGAAGCTCCTTTCGTTACCGGTAACCAGCCCTATGGAACCGCGGATACCCTGTGGTCGGTCAGGGCCGAACCCGTTTACGGTAATCGAGCCGGTGTCCGGAGCCACGAGAGTCGCTATTATCTTCAGCAGGGTGGTTTTTCCGGCGCCGTTTCTCCCCAGGATACCCAGAACCTCTCCTTCTCCGGCGCTTAAAGAGATGGATCGCAGGACTCGAATATAACGGTCGTCTGCCGTTTTATTGGAAAATTCTTTTTTAAAAGGCCTGAGGCTCGGGTTTCTCCGGAAGCTTTTTGATAGATCCTGGACACTGATCAATGTAACAACCCCGGACGTCCACCTTCGTACCGGTGCGTAAAACGATTAGCGGAAGAGGAGTATAAATGACAGATTCGGACAGGCTGGAATTTACTCAGGGAATTCTTATAACCCCAAGCGGGAGAACCGGAAAGAAACGCCGGTCCGGGTAATGAAACGACTTTTGAATAAAAACAGGAAAGTTCTGGCAGTATCGGGTCGTATCCGAGCCGGAAGCCGGCATTCAGGAGACGGAAACAACCGTCGCGAATCGAACAATGTGGGAGTTGGTCAGATACCTTTTTTCCTCCGGATTTCTTCCGAGAGTTTATCGAATTCGATCTCCCAGTCCTGGGTACCTTTCTGGAGATGCTTGAGACGCCTGGCGGCTTCTTCTTCCACAACTTCATCAAGATTGCAGTATTCTTCGAAAATGGCGCTGATCTTCTGTTTCAGAGTGCGATTGCTCGCGTAAATCTCTTCAACATGCTCGCTGTTCCAGAGGATTTCTATTATTTTGCCTGTCAGGTACTCTATTCTCAATTGAGAAAGCATGGATCAACCGTCCGTTTCAAATGATCATCTTACGTTCTTTGACCAGCTGGCGCTTGATATGCGAGAACATCCGGTGCGGAGGGATATCTTTGAACTTGTCGATATTATTATCGATAATCACCCTAACTTCGGCATCGAGCTCACTTTCGGCCTTTATATCTTCGAAGATAATTTCTCTGATATCCTGGAGTACTTCGTTTTTACCTTCGCCATATTCGACGTGGTTTTCCGCTTCGAGTCTATTCACGATCTCTTCACTGATTTTTTCGATGACTTTGGGTGAAATCCTCATCCCTCGACTCCTGGCGGTTGCTCTGCCGCGGAAGGGGGAAATACCTGCCCGCGGTTCAAAAAAAGCTTACGAATTATATGCCCGGCGCTACTGAATCGTCAAGAAGGAATCACTCCCGGAACTCTCTATTGCGCTCACTGCCGGAACCGCTCTCTTACTCCCTCAGCAGGGAACCTGCGATAACAACTCGCTGCACCTGGTTCGTGCCCTCATAAATCTGGGTGATCTTCGCGTCGCGCATCATCCTCTCGACCGGGTATTCTTTCATGTAACCGTATCCGCCGAGAAGCTGTACCGCATCGTTGGTGACGCTCATGGCAGTATCCCCGGCAAATACTTTTGCTATGGCCGAAAGTTTGGAAAATCCCCTGGGGAGCCTGTCCATGTTCTTGGGCAATCCTTCGAACTGGGCGGCGGCCCTGTATACGAGGCTCCGGGCGCCTTCCACCTGGATCGCCATATCGGCCATCATGAACTGCAGCGCCTGGAACTTGGCTATGGGCTGACCGAACTGGACCCTCTCTTTACAGTAGTTTACAGCGTAGTCCAGCGCGCCCTGGGCGATTCCAACCGCCTGGGCGCCGATGGCGGGTCTCGTGCGGTCGAGAGTCATCATTGCGATCTGGAAACCCCGGCCTTCCCTGCCGATCAGGTTATCGGCAGGTATCTTGCAATCCTCGAAAATGATACTCGACGTATTGGAGCCCCTGATGCCCATCTTATCCTCATGCTTGCCGACCGAAAACCCGGGCATCCCTTTCTCTACGACGAAGCAGCTCAAGCCGCGAATGCCCGGAGCTTCGGGATTCGATTTTGCGAAAATCGTCACGACATCCGCGATGCCGCCGTTCGTGATGAAGCACTTTTCCCCGTTCAATATGTAACTGTCGCCTTCCCTGATGGCGGTGGTTCTTACCGCCGCGGCGTCTGATCCGGCGCCGGGTTCGGTAAGGCCGAATGCGGCGAGGTGTTCTCCGGTAGCGATAGGAGGCAGCCAGTGCTTTTTCTGATCTTCCGTCCCGGCGAGCTGGATCGGCATGGAACCCAGATCCTGGGAACCGACGATCAACGAGGAGGAAGCGCAGACCTTGGCGATTTCCTCCATCATAATGCAACAGGAAAGCAGGCCGAAGCCGGCGCCGCCGTACTCTTCTTCTATGTCAATACCCATGAGATCGTTCTCGCGGAATATTTCGAGGATGTCGTAGGGGTACTCGCCTGAAGCATCTATCTCAGCAGCCCGGGGCAGAATTTTTTCTCTGGAGAGTTTGCGTACCATGTCCCGCATCATTATTTGATCTTCGGTGAGGGTGAAATCCATGTCCAACTCCTTGTCTGCCGCCCCCGTGGCCGGCTGTAATAAGTTCGCTTCCGGATCCGCGCCGGGCGAACCGGGTAATCAGGAAATTTAGTTCCAGGACGTAGGAAAATACGACCGGTTATATCTTATTCGACATATTCTCTTGAAATGGCAGCCGGTTCACCGGACCTGCCATACTGTATCGATAACGGTCCCGTCGACCCACTTGACCACCGCGACCGGTTTGTCGCCTAAATCAGGCTTATCGGGTGTTCCGCAGATGCCGTCTACTTCTTCTTTCATTTCACGTATCGTCATGACGGGCAGACCTGACCCCGCCACCTTGTCCAGGAGGTCTTTGCGGGCCGGGTTGATCGCGATCCCCCGCTCCGTCACGATCACGTCGATCAATTCTCCCGGACCGCAGAGCGTAGTCACTTCATCCACGATTACGGGGATCCTGTCCCGGAACGCCGGTATCGGGAGGATGGTGCACTTGGAGAAGAGACAGTTCTGCCAGCCGCCTATTCCGTGGAGCAGCCGCCCGTCGGAATGCGTCACCACGTTGGCGTTGAAATTCACGTCGACTTCGGTAGCGCCCAGCACCACGGCGTCGAGCATCGAAGCGAAATTGCCTTTGCCGTGGAAATTGTACGATGTAAACGGGCTCGTGTTTACATGGTTCGGGTTTTCGCGCATGGAGCGGACCCCCTCGAGATCGAAAGTCTGACCGTCGAGAATATAATCGGTCTGGCCCGATTCGAGCATCTCGACCAGGTACTGGGTGGATCCGCCGCGGATGAACCTGGCCCTGACGCCGGCGTCGGCCATCATCTCGCGCAGATAGATAGCGAAGGCGAGCGCAGTGCCTCCCGCCCCGGCCTGGAAGGAAAAACCCTCCTGCATGATGCCGGTATCCCGGACGAATCGGGCGGTCATCTCAGCGATCAGCTGCCTGTCGGGGCTTTTGGTTACTCGTGTTGTTCCGGAAACGATCTTGGCTGGATCTCCTATCCGGTCCATTTCCACAACAAAATCGATGTAATTGCCCTGAATCTGCCACGGGATGCATGGGAAATCGATAAGATTATCGGTTGCGACGATGACCCTGTCGGCGTATTGCGAGTCCGCCAGGGCGAACCCGAGCAGACCGCACGCGGATGGGCCGGTCACTCCGTTGGCATTTCCGAATGGGTCGGCCGTGGGAGCGGCAATCACGGCGATGTCGATATGCACCTCACCGTCCTGAACCGCCTGGTACCTGCCGCCGTGGGACCTGAGCACGCCCAGCCCGCGCATTTTACCCTGTGAACAGTAGTCGCCCAGGGGGCCGTTCATGCTCCCTTCGATATGGTGGATGACTCCGCTGTCGAGGTGGGCGATGTTTTCAGCGTGGCACGGGAACGAAGCGCTGGGGAACCACATCAGGTCTTTCACCCCGATCGACGCCGCCGCTTCGAACACTGCGTTCGCCACCAGGTCGCCGTTTCGGAAGTGATGGTGTGTCGAGACGGTCATCCCGTCTTTCAACCCGCACTGCTCGAGTGCGGTCCTCATGTCGGCGACCACCTTGTTGCCGTCGGGCGGATAGTCCGAGCAGGTTGCGAGAGGAGGTGCTGTTTTTCTGCCTGAAGGACGATGTTGATTCACACCCTTGTAAGGAACCGCGGATCTGCCGTTTACCTCGACCGGCACCCGCCTTCCTGCTGCATTCTCTACCATTCCTGGAGGCATAATTCATTACTCCTCTTCTATCTCTCTCCATCCGGATTCAAGCAGTCCCATGTTTTCCGCGTATTTTACCGTGGAAACCGCTCTCTTCACCACCGGAGGATCGATCATCTTGCTTCCGATCGAAACCACGCCGAGCCCCTCGGCTTCAGCCTGTTCGAAAACCTTCACGATGCGGCACGCCTTTGCGATTTCGGCTTCTTCAGGAGCCATGGCTTCATGAACCACCGCTATCTGACGCGGGTGGATGCATCCCTTGCCGTCGAACCCGAGAGATCTGGCTTCTTTCACGCTTTCGCGCAGACCCTCCATATCTCCGACATCGGAAAACACCGTGTCGATAGGCTGAACTCCGGCGGCTCTCGCCGCGTTCACGACCTGCGAGCGGGCCCAGAAAGACTCCCGGCCTTCCTTGGTGCGCCTGCATCCGATATCCGCCGTATAATCTTCGAGGCCGACGGCGAGGGCGACCACCGTATCGGCCGCGGAGGCAATCTCGAACGCTTTGATCGTGCCCAGCGCGCTTTCGATGATGGGCATCAGGAATACCGTCTGTTCTATTCCTCTTTCCGACAGGATGGTTTTGATTTTATCATCCACTTCCACCACCTGACCGGCGCTTTCGCATTTCGGAATAAGAACGACGTGAACGTTATGAGGAATGATGAAATCAAGGTCTTCAAGCCCCATCGGAAGCTGGTTGATGCGGACCATACGCTCCGAGCCACGGAAATCGACACTCCGGAGAGCGTTCCGGACAATAACGCGGGCGGCGTCTTTTTCAGACGGCGCCACCGAATCCTCGAGGTCGAGGATCACTCCGTCGGGAAGATGAAGGCCGGCGTTGACGAAAAACTTCGCCTCGTTGCCGGGAAGATACAGTCTGCTTCTTCTGAACCGCTCCCTGCTCGTCCCGTAAGTGCAATGAGGAGACATGGTGGGCAGGTACTCGGCGTTGAGATTTCCGCCGAAGGCACGCCTGACGGCTGTTTCGAGCCGTGCCGTAAGAACGAAAGGCAATGCTCCCTGATCTTCAACAATCACGTCGGCGTTATCGATACCCAGCGTGGCGAGCACTTCGGTGCATGCGGTCTCAATACCCTTGCCGAAAATAGCCCCCACTTTGCTTTGCACTTTCGCTGCAATCCCCCCGGATTCCGTTACGGAGACCGAAACGAAACAGTCTGAGCGAACCCCGGAGCCTCTCCTGCCGGCGGTTCCTTCTGAAATCATGGCTGACCTCCTCCTGCGCCCACTTTCGGACACCCTTGACACTCGTCGATATTGAAGAAGCGGATACTAGCAGAGGAGTCCTGCTTCTCCAAGCGATTTCTCCCCCGGGACCGACTCGAATGAGCGGACACCGTTCATGTCAATCGGTGATGATTCCATGCCGTCTTTATGATAGAATCGTCTGGAATGGAAGTGGACCGGAGGGTTGTCAGTTGAATCAGATTCAAAAAGCCCGACGATTAAATTTCAAAACGGCAACCTCCGCCGGACTCGCCCTTGCCGGAAGAGTGATTTCTAAATTCCACGTTAAAAAACCTCTCCCCGGTGTCGTTATCATTTTCGCGACGATTGCTCCGTTAACCGCCGGGACGATCCGAGTGCCCGCTGAAAAGGCGACTATCCAGGAAGGGATCGATACCGCAGATCCGGGCGATACCGTGCTCGTCGCTGCCGGAACTTATTCCGGTGAAAACAACAGGGAACTCGATTACGACGGGAAAGGGATCGTCCTCCTCTCGGAAGAAGGGGCCGAGGTCACGAAAATCCATTGCGGCGGGGAAACCGGCGGGGTGATCTTTGAAAACGGAGAAACAGCCGATGCCGTGCTTTCCGGGTTTACCATATGCAACGGCAATACGGCCAAGGGCGGAGGCATCATCTTCGAAAACGGGAGCTCACCTCGGGTGGAATCGTGCGTAATCGAAAGCTGCACCGTCAATATTTATGGCGGGGGCGTGTCCTGCACCGGATCATCCCCGGTTTTCGACAATTGCACAATCCGGTATAACATAGCGGTAGACTGCAGCGGAGCCGGCATTTCGATAAACGAGCACTCAGCGCCTGTTTTCAAGTACTGTTCTGTATATGGAAACCTGATCACGGGAACGTGAGCCGGCTGCAACGGCGGCGGGGTCTGCTGCACCGAAAAGTCATCACCAACCTTCGTGGGCTGTTCGATCACCGGTAACACGGCCCTCGATTACGGCGGAGGTTTTTCATGCTCGGATGAATCGGAACCGGAGCTGTCCGGGTGCGTCCTGTCGGGGAATACGTCGAGCGGGGGCGGCGGCATCTTTATCAACAACCGTTCCAACCCGAGACTGACCGCATGTTCGATAGATTCGAATACAGCCGAATACTCCGGCGGCGGCATCTACTGCAGCAACGGCAGCCTGACGGCGGAGAACTGCTCGATCTCGGACAATTTCACGGAAAGGAACGGAGGGGGCGTCTACGGTATCGGCGCCGATGCTGCTTTTTCGGCCTGCACGGTTAACCGCAATACTGCCGATTTTCACGGAGGCGGAGTCCAGTTCGCGAGCAATTCGGAATTCCGCCTGACCAATTGCACCATCGCAGAGAATTCAACCGAAAAAAATGGCGGCGGAGTCAGGATTACCGGAACTGTTGCAAACCTGGTCTGCTGCACCATCGCGGAGAATGCGGCCGCCGGAGTCGGCGGCGGCGTCTCAGGCGAGTATTCGGAAATCTCAATCCTTAACTGTATCTCCTGGGGAAACGGCGACGACGAGCTCGATTTCAGCACCTGCGACACGACAGTAACCTACTGCGATGTGGCAGGAGGCTGGCCCGGTGAGGGAAACATCGACGAGGATCCGCGTTTCACAGGCGTCGGGAACTACCACATCCTCGAAAGTTCACCCTGCATGAACAGCGGCACTTCGGTCGGCGCGCCGTCGTTGGATATTGACGGAGATCCACGCCCTTGGGGGCCGGAAGTCGATATAGGCTCCGATGAAGTGAGATATGAGGTTATCGATAGTCGGGATTCCGGGAGGGCCTCGAGCTCCGGCTCCGGTCTGCTCCCGCCTCCCAGGCCCAATCCTTGTAACCCGGTTGTTATTTTCCCCTATACGGTCAGTAAGGGGTATACGGCCCGGCTGACAATATACGATCAGACCGGAAAGCTGCTTGCCGTCCTTGCGGACGGTGTCCGCGGACCGGGAAACCATTCGGCAGCCTGGGAACCTCGCGACAGACCCTCGGGTGTTTACATCTGTCGTCTCCAGTTGACTCCAGGCGGCGAAATCCTGACCCGCAGGTTCGTAATAGTGAAGTGACGGAAGGCTGCATCCGCAAACTCAATCCTCCCCAAGCTCCGATTTACCCGCCTTGATATCGAACTTCAACAGATCGCAGTTCCACACCTCGCTGCCGAAATCACCTATCTGCATGCGGATGCGATAGTCATTACCCGGCGGTATGTTGCCCGGGAAGTAGAGGGCGGGATAACCGGTCGCGGCCTGACCGGGAAGCAGGGTGAAAGTTGCCGGTCCCAGCACAGGGGCTTCGGTAAGCAGCGAATGATCGGGCAATATCACGTCCGCCCAGATATCGAAGGTTACGGGCTGCTCGCCCCAATTCTTCAAATCGACGCTGAACTCGAAAATCCCTCCGCGCATCACTTCGGCATCCGTTCTGTCGAGAACCAGCGACACGTCGAAAAGGTGCGCTTCGATCGCCTGGATCAATTCATTTTCATCGTAGCCGATCGCATCATAAATAACGATGAAGCCCTGGTCGGTAAGGGTGTTCTGCGGTATGTAGCCGTGGCTGTATTTCCAGTAGGATTCGGACGGCTCTGGATCGTGAACGACAGGATGGGTCAGGTTGAATTCGTTTATCCACTCCTCTGCCACCTCGTACGACTGACGCGTCATCGCAAATACGAGTATGCCGCGATCCCTGTAAACCTGCCAGATGTTCTGTTCGAGCAGTGGAGCCTCCACCCTGCATCCGGCTCACGTGTCTTTGAAAAGATTGACCAGGACGAGTTTCCCCTCGTAGTCATATAACCTGTAAGACGTTCCGTAAGGGTCTAGCAAAGTCCAGTCGTCGGTAAGATCCCCCAGCTCGTAAGCGCCAGCATACACGGCGAAGAGTATTGCCGTCAGTAGAATCGCCAAGGTTCTGTTCAGCATGGGTCTCTCCAATCCTGCCATTCCATTCGTTGCACCCGGAACCGGATCCGCCAGCTGCACCAGCCAGCGGCCCGGCGGTTAAGCTGCGGAGGAACTCCGTCAGCTTCAAGCGCCGTCTCGGAAAGCTGCGCAAGTCAGCTTTCCAAATAATTACACGGGATCGGAGGAAGATCAAGCTACGGGGAAGGTTTATCCATCCGCAAACAAGGACCACCAATCGCAGTCGGACCTGTTTCAAACGAAATCCCGGGTTCCGAAAATCCGAAAAAGACGGAATCGAAAAAAATTAGACCTGTCCCATTTAAAGAACCAAAAAAAAGAACTTTAACCCCAGGAATTCCAGCACGAACCAGGCGAAGAGGGAGCGCCTTTCCGCCCGGAGGACATAGCGGAGTCATCCGGAAGGCAGGGGGAATGGAATGGGCGACACTTCCCGGGCGCAGGATAAGAAACGCTGATGTTTGAGCTGCTGCAGGGCGGAAAGCTGCGAGCAGGTGCGAGCAGCTAGTGATGGGAGCAGCGAGTTTCAGCGTTTCACGGAGCGAGGGTCAGCAGAGCCGGATGAGGGGCTCATCTGCCGGTCAAACCCCTGTTGCCCGGATTCCTTTTGCCTGGTTTCCGTGCCGGCCAATCCGGGTTGAGTCAAGTCCGGAGGGAACCTGTCACTTATTCCACCACCGGAGGGAGCCGATCATTTATTCCTCAATGAGGCGGATATCTCCCCGGTCGTCCATGGGTATAAATCGAATCCACCCGGAAGCCGTGTAAAATTGTCAATCGGATTGACAATTTTACACGAGTGAGTCTGCATCCCCGCAGGACAGCATATGCTTCTCGCGCTGCGCCGCAAAAAGAGAACTGCAAAGTGGATTCCGATCATGAGCTCCCGGTCGCAATAAAAGTAACACGGACTTCGGTGGACGATTCTCAACCGTATTTCCAGAAAACGCCGGCAACATCGAAAGCATCAGGCACGAACATCTTGACACCGGCGGGATTGCGGATAGAATTGCGGGATACAGGTTGAAACGCCGGGTGAAGGCCTGAAGCCTGCTTCCCTTTTCCGATCAATATTCAGAGAGGATGGTTCCGATGGCTCCCAAAAGCGTAATAGAAATGCTGAATGACACTGTAAATAAATACCCCGAACACCCCGCGGTAAGCAGCAAGAAGGACGGGATCTGGCACGATAAGAGCTGGACCGAGGTTCAGGAGATCTCGCGTAAGATTGCCGGAGGTCTCATCTCCCGGGGATTCGGAGCGGGAGATCGAGGGGCCATCATATCCAATACGCGGGAAGAATGGTTCTTCGCCGACCTCGGAATCGTCCACTCGGCAGGAGTGAGCATACCCGTGTACCCGTCGAACCTGCCGGATGAATGCTTTTACATACTCGACAACTCCGAATCGTCGATAGTATTCGTCGAAGATGCGGTCCAGCTTGAAAAAATCGAATCGATCCGGGACAGGCTTCCTTTGCTGAAGGAAATCTTCATCATCAATGATTCTGATAAGAAACCGGGCGTGACGTCTCTGGCGGACCTGGTAAACGAAGGTGCGACATTTCTCGAATCGAACAGGGAAGTTCTGACCGAGCGCGCCGCCGGTATCGATGAGGATACTCTGCTTACATTCATATATACGAGCGGTACGACAGGGCCGCCTAAAGGCGTGGTGCTTACACACAAGGTGTTTACCAGGGGAGCGCCGGCAATAATAAATTCATACCCGATTTCCACGGAGGATGATCAGCTTCTCTTCCTTCCGCTGGCGCACTCTTTCGCCAAGATGCTGACATTCAGCATAATCCCGCTGGGTTCAAGGACCTATTTTGCGGAATCCCTCGAGAAGGTTGTTGACAATATCGCCGAAACGAATCCGTCCTGGTTGGCCGCGGTGCCTAGAATTTACGAAAAAATCTATCAGAAAGCGATGACCGGAGCGGAAGAAGCAGGTGGTTTGAAACAGAAAATTTTCGGATGGGCATCCGAAATCGCCAGCAAAAAGAGCCGACTCGAGCAGGCGGGAGACTACGTTCCGTTCCTCCTGAAGTTTCAGCATTCTCTCGCGGATAAACTGGTATATTCAAAAATTCGCGCTCTTTTCGGAACCCGATTCAGGTTTTCGGTTTCGGGCGGTGCCCCCTTGTCCACGGATATCGCCCACTGGTTCGCCGGTGCCGGTGTAACAATCTGCGAAGGGTACGGCTTGACCGAAACGAATTCGATGACCTCGGCGAACCGCCCTGAAGATAACAGGATAGGAACTGCAGGGATTGCATGGCCGGGCGTGGAGGTTAAGGCGGCGGATGATGGTGAACTGCTTATCAAGGGTCCTACCAACCTCAAGGAGTATTTCAAAGATCCCGAAGCGACCGCTGAAGTTCTCAAAGACGGGTGGCTCCATACCGGAGACATCGGCGAAGTCGATGGTGACGGTTTCATCAAGATCACCGATCGGAAAAAGGATATCATCGTTACCGCGGGCGGTAAGAACATCGCACCCCAGAACATAGAAAACCTGATGAAGACATCGCCGTTCATCAGCCAGGTTATGGTTCATGGAGACAAACGCAAGTTCCTCACGGCTCTCATTACCTGCGACGAAGAATATATTACCGGCTGGGCAGAAAAATCAGGACTTTCCTCCAGCGGAATGACCGAGCTTGCAAACAATGACAAGCTGATCGCCGCACTGGATGATGAAGTGAAACGATTCAACGAGCAGCTTCCGTCATATTCGACGATCAAACGGTTCAGACTGCTGAAGCAGGATTTCGCACAGGAAACCGGGGAGCTCACTCCCAGCCTCAAGGTGAAGCGTAAAGTCGTCACGGATAAATTCATGGATCTAATCGATGATATGTATTCGGATGTAAAATAAAACCTCTCTCCGGTCCCGCCCGGATCGCCTGTCGACGAGCACGAAACGATACAAAATCGCAAAGCTTGGGTGCGGGTTGAAATTAATCTGAGCGCGAAGGTGGCAGATTAAAATTAACCCGCACCTTAAGGGTTCGACACGCAACCTGGATGCGTGTTCCCGGAAAACGTGAACAGAATGCGTCCGGCCTCATCAGGCAACTCAGGTCGAAACTTTTCAGGGAGCGTCTGCCGGCGGATTTGACGGATCTGCATGCGCTCGACCGGTAACGGCCTCGGGAGTATGAAAATGCTGGAAATCACCCTCGCGGGTTTCAATATCGACCGGGAGATAATCGACGGAGCTTTTTCCCTGCTGCGACGCGCCGCGAATCATCTGCATTCAGCGGCGACGGTATCGAGAGACGGAACGGATGAGGCTTCGACGGATTTGATGGGTGAGCTCACACATTTCCTCGACCGGGCAACGCCGACGCCGGAGACCCTTTCAGCGGCTTACGCCCGGATCAGCCGGGACCCGCGGGGTGTCGCCGCGCTGAGACGGGCAGCCAGGGAAGAGGTGCGAAAAGCACGGCGATCCAACAGAACGATAGTTTTCGGCATGGGACACTTCTCCGTGGCCGAGCATGCCGTTTTCAACTTCGATGTCACGGGTATCTCCCGTCTTGCAGTAGAAGAGCTGGAGCAGAGGCGCCTCGCCAGCTTCACCGAAAAGAGCCAGCGTTACATCACGCTCGAGCCCGAGTTCGTTTTACCCGCGGAGGTGCTGGAGCCTGAACTGACGGCTGAAAGGGACGCGCTTTCAAAAGGCGCGGTGGAATTTTTCCGGTTCTATCACAGGGCGGCACCGGTGGTGCAGCGATTCCTGTCGGAAAGGGACGCCGACCGGTTTCCAGCCGAATCGAGAAAGCTCGCTCTCAGGCGTTCAGGCGACCCGCCGGAGCGGCTCCGCTTTATCAGGCGCGAGTTGAAAGAGTCGGGTATATCGCCGGAATCCACCCGATCGACAATCGAGGAGTTGAAACGAATCCACGGCATCGCCCGGGAGGACGCGAGATACGTTTTGAGCCTCGCCACCCCCGCCCAGCTCGGGATGACGGCCAACGCCCGAATACTCGAGCACACGATCCGCCGTTTCTCCGGTCACCCGCTCGAGGAGGTCCGGCGCCTGGGAGCCCGATTGTATGAAGTGGTGACGGATGTCGCCCCCTCACTGGTGATCCTGGCCGATTCGGAAGGATTCGAGGAGCTTACCGGTCAGAAAGCGGAGGATACATGGTACAAAACCGAACGGGAAAGTATCCGGCGGGCAGCCTCGACGGCCTGGTCCTCGATTGAGCTCGATCGGCCGGAGCAAAGTGAATCGGAAGCCGAACTGGAACCTCCTCCCCGCGATACGACTGCAAGGGAAGTGAGAACGGGAATCGAGCCGGAGCAGCTCGGGGATGTTATTCTGGCGGACTGGACAACGGAGCCGGATGTCAAGGTGGCTTCAGCTCTTTTACAGTCGGGGGGGCGATTCGGATACCTTGATTCCCTCTTCGCGGCGCAGGAACTTGAGAACAGGGGGAGGCTGGAGGATTTCCTTCTCGATTGTCTTCGGGACCTTGGGAAACACGACCCTTTTCCGAGGGAGTTCGAAGAAGTCCATTTCTCGTTTGAAATCGTGATGAGCAGCAGCTGCTACGCCCAGTTCAAGCGGCACAGGATGATGACCCTCCTGCCGCAGCCCTACGATCCAGCCCTTGGTTTCACCATCCCGGAAAGCCTTGCCGATGCAGGATTAGAAAAAGAGTACTCTTCTCACCTCGAAAAAGCATCCGGTATATTTTCGGATGCGGCGCCGCGACTCGGCCGCGCCGCGGAATATTTTCTCACGAACGGCCACCGCCGCAGGATAAGGGCGAATATAAACGCAAGAGAGCTTGCGCACATATCGAGGCTCAGGATGGATGAACACGCCCAGTGGGACATCCGGAGAATCAGCAGCGACATGATATCACTGGCCCGCCGGAAAGCACCGGCCGTTACAGCCCTTTTCTGCGGGAAGGACGCTTTCGACCGCCGGAGGTCCGGGCTTTTCGAAAATCAGGATTAGCAATAACGCTGGCGGAATACCTGCGATGCCGGACCGTTCAGACCGAAGAGGCTAACAACCGTTGTATTCCTGTAACGCTCTACCGAGTATCCGCATCGCTCGGCGCAGGCGGTCGCAATTGAGCACGAAGGCGATGCGTATCTCATCCAAACCCAGCCCCGGGGTGGCGTAAAACCCGGCGGCGGGAGCCACCATCACCGTCTCTCCCTCGAACTCGAAATCGGTGAGAAGCCACTTCGCGAATTCCTCCGTGTCGGTTACAGGAAGCCTCGGTATGGTGTAGAACGCCCCTTCAGGTTTCGCTACCTTCACGCCCGGGATCTTCAGTAGCTCGTCGTACACGGTATCCCGACGCCGGCGGTATTCGTTTATGATGCCGTCCATGTATGAGAGGGGCATTTTGTGAGCTTCCACGGCCATCGCCTGGTCCACTTCGGGTGAAGATAGACGGGCCTGGGCCATCCTGAGGACGGAGTCCATCAGGGCCGCGTTCCGGCTCACGATGCAGCCCAGCCTGGCGCCGCACATGCTGAACCTCTTGGAGATGCTGTCCATCACGACGACCCTGTCCTCGAGCCCTTCCAGCGAGAGCGCCGATCTGTGGGGGAGATTTTCACTGTCGAAAATGAACTCGCGGTACACTTCATCGCAGAACAGCCATAAATCGTGTTTCTGCGCGATCGCCGCAACCGACTCTATTTCCCCGGAAGTGTAGACCGTCCCGGTGGGGTTGTTCGGATTGCACAGCAGGATGGCGGAGGTTTTCGATGATACTTTCGATTCGATATGGTCGCGGGACGGCAGATGGAACCCGTCTTCACCGCTGGTGGTCAGAGGGACCACCTTCACACCGGCCATCTGCGCGAAACCGCTGTAATTCGTGTAAAACGGTTCGGGGATGATTATCTCTTCGCCCGGGTTCATCGCTCCCAGCATGCCGAACAGGATAGCCTCGCTGCCCCCGGTGGTCACGTTCAGCTGTTCCCTGGAGAGCTCGATGCCGTGGTGCGAATAGTATCCCAGCAGTTCGTCGAGATATTCGGCGACACCCTGGGAGTGACTGTAAGAAATCACCTTGCCGCCGTAGCCGTAGAGCGCGTCCAGGGCCGGACCGGGGGTTTCGATGTCCGGCTGACCGATATTCAGGTGGTAAACTGTGGTCCCCCTCTTCTTCGCGCTTTCAGCGAACGGAACCAGTTTCCTTATGGGGGAAGCAGGCATCGCCGCTCCCCGGTCCGAAATATTCAAACTCATATCTCTACTCCTGTAACGCTGGTAGCCCGGAAAACCCGGTGCCGGCCGCAGCCTTACATTCTGCCGGACACGCTCACTCCGTCGATGCAGATATCGGGCGAGTACGCCTGCGGGTTGTATTCGATCCTGTCGCCGATCCACCTGACCCTGAAAAAGTCGTCGTAGATATTTCCCGCCACCATTGTGTCCATCGCCCGGCCGGCGACGGCTCCGTCCCTGACGTAGAATCCGATACCCACGTTCATCGAGTAGTGACCCTGAAGTATATTGCCGCTGTGGAATCCTATTACATCGTTAATAATCAGTCCTTCATCCATTTCCGAAACCATTTCGTCGAAAGGTTTATCGCCGGGCAATAAAACGAGATTGTTGAACCTGGGATTCGGCTGGATCTCGACCCCTCTCATCCACATCGAACGCCGTATACCGTTCCCGGTGCTCTCCACCCCGGCCCGCGCGGAAGAAGCCAGGTCGAAGATGAAGCTCCGAAGGACGCCGTTTTCGACGATAGCCTTCTTTCTCGTGGGAACGCCTTCATCGTCGAAAGGCGTCGAGCCGCGCGCCCAGTCGAGAGTCGGATCGTCGAGCATCGTCAGGTTATCGCCGAAAATCGGTTCACCGATCTTCTTCGTAAGCGGCGAGAGACCGAGGGCGACGTTGTTTCCGTTCACCCCCTCCAGCAGGCGGTAGAGGAGCGCCCAGGTGGATGACGCTTTGAATATCACCGGCATCTTTTTCGTCGGCACCTGGAGCTCCCGCTCGGAATCCCTGTTCTCCCTGATCAATTCGTCCATTCTCTCTTCGGGAAATTTGAAGTAGCGACAAGCGTTTATCTCGCTGTTCAGGCCTTCCTTGCTTCTCTCGTACATCGAAAGAAGGCAGATTGTGTAGATGCTTGTCCTGTATTCCTCTTCCTTGCCGGACGAATTCATCACCGATACGGTGGAGCGATCGTTGTCGAGATACAGGTTCAGGGCCATGCCGGGATGCCGCTCTTTAACGTAGGAGTATATCTCTTCGCTGTCGGTCACCATGTCCGCGACCTCGAGGGATTCGAGTTCGGGATCGTAAATTTTTCCGCCGCAGCCTTCTGAAGATCCTTCCGGAAAATCGAAAGTCGCCTCCGGTCCGTTCGCCGCGGCAAGGAGCGCTCCCGCAACGATCTCGGAAGGATCCGCCGTGGCGCTTCCCGTGAACGTTCCTATCCTCCCGTCCGCGATAATGCGCAGCGAGAGTTCGTCCAGCTCCCTGTTCAGAACATCCACCTGCCTGAAATTGTAGAAGTTTATCGGGTTGCTGTTTTTAACGACCCGGTAGATCTCCGCCTGCTCCGCCTTGTCGAGGGCGGCAGCCAGCAGTTTTTTCATCCTGTCAGCCATTGTTCATCCTCCGATCACCACGTCCCTGATTTTAACGGAAGGGCTGGCAAGCCCTGATTTGTCGAGCATCTGCATGTCGTAAAGGGCCGCCCGGGTCTTACCGCATCCGCCCCATTCACTGACTTTGAAATCGTTTCCGATCATAACGATGTTCCCGAGGGTTTCGAAAACGTTTCCCGAGATGTTTATATTTTTCACCATCTTTCCGAGACGGCCGTTTTTTATCTCGTATCCGTACTGGGCTCCGAACGTGAAGAGGTCGCCCATAGTCTGCCCCCCCTTGCCGCCTTTCAGGTAGAACCCGGTTCCGATGGAGCCGATCATCTCGTCGAAGTCGCTTTCACCCTCGCCGATACAGATATTCGACATCCGCACGATCGGCATGAACCGGTAATCGAGGGCGCGGAAATTCCCTGTCGGCTCGCTGCCGAGGGACATGGCGCCCATTCTCGAGTAGAGCCGGCCCTCGAGAATACCGTTCCTGACCAGGTACGTCCGGCGCGTCGCCACCCCTTCGTCGTCGTAAGCATAAGTTCCCGGGGCCCCCTTCAGGTTACCCTGGTCGAATATATCGAGGATCCCGCTTCCGACTTTCTTTCCAAGCTTCACCACGCCCTCGAGAGAAGGATTGTTGATGACATCGTCCGACTCGCTCAGGTGTCCGAACGCTTCGTGAACGAAAACTCCTGCCAGGTCGGCGTCGCAGACCACCTCGTAAGCGCCCCCGACCACCGGGTCCGCCGAAAGCAGGTCGACCGCCACTTTCACTTTATCCTCGACTTCGGCTTCCCTGCCTTCGAGCTTGGCGTAATCCTCGTCGTATCCGAAGGAATAACCGATCGACTCGGTGGCTCCGCCTTTCTGGGCGAAGATCCTTCCGCCCACCCGGCAGAAAAGGATATCCTGGGTAATTTCGCTTCCTTCGGAATTTACGAAGGTTTTCCTGGTGAGTGTCTCCTGGTAAAGCGCCCTGCAGGTTTTCACCTTTTCCGACGACAGCATCAACTTCGCGTAGTGACGGGCAAGAGCGACTTTTTCGTCGAAGGAGCGGCCTCGCGGGTCGATCACGGGTGACGGTCTCACATCATCTTTGACGGCCGGTACCGGGGCCTGCCTGTAGCCGTCTCCGAAACGGGAAAGGGCTGCGGCGGCTTTGTGCGACCGGGAGACGGCATGGTCGATCCCTTCGGGGTCGGTAAAAGAAGTCGCGGCGTATCCGCCCCTGTTCAGCGCGGCTACGCGTCCCCCGTTGACGGTGGTGCTGTTTACACTGTCGAGCCTGTCCCCCACGAACGTGATTTCGAGATTATGCTGCTCTTCGAAAAGGGCATCGGTATACTCGCCCGGTCCGAGTGATACTGCCCGTTTTAGAATCTCTTTCATTTCTATTACCTTTCGGGTTTGTTTCGAATGGCGCTTCCCGGCGCCCTGGATTCGATGTTGAAATTACTCCCCGGAAGCCCCACCGCTTTGAGCGGGAAAAAGAGGAAAATAACAGAAACACCGATCAGCGGACAAGCGGAAAGCATCG
>CAYMWF010000064.1:0-26714 GCA_964394085.1 uncultured Gemmatimonadota bacterium
TTTAGCGGTTGATACAACGCCGGTTTCGCAGTGGGTTTACAGGCCGGGGATCCAGTTTTTCAAGATTGCGTTGACGGCTTGAAGGGCGGGGTTTTCCGGGGGGAGGTCGAGAAGCGGTCGTCCTTCCGCATCGAACCTGCGGACGGTCTCGTCCTCCGGAACGGCTCCCCTGAAGACGGAGCCGTCGGGAACCGATCCGGGCGGCTCGGAAGTCCTGTTCAGGAGGAGCCCCGGTTCGTCCGCACCGGGCTCCCGGTGTTTTTCGAGCAGCTCCACAAGGAGCGCCGCAGATGTTTTTCCTCTGGCGGAACCGTCCGTGACCACGACCGGGATATCCACGCGTTCGATCACCCGGCGGTTCACCTGCTCGATTCCGGCCTCCGCGTCGATGATTACATAACGGAACCCGCCGGCCAGCCGCTGGATTGCCTCCCGGAGGAGCTTGTTCACCGGGCAGAAGCAGCCTTTGACGTCGGTGCGCCCCATCGCGAGGAGCGAGAAATCACCCCGTTCTTTCAGAGTCTCGAGGACGAGCCAGTCGATGCTGTTGGTCAGGGCGTCCCGGTCGGCGGCGGGGTCGGAGGCTTCATTGATGAGATGTTCTCTCACCCTTCCGATGGTGTGATCCATCGAAACTCCCGTTGCATAGGCAAGCCCCCCGGCGGGATCGGCGTCCACGAGGAGCAGCGGCTGCCTGCCGGCGTCGAGGAGCGATTTCGCGATAAGCGCGCTTACCACGGTTTTGCCGGCGCCGCCTTTACCGACCACGGCGATTACGGTCGTATCTACGGGCGATCCGTGCGGGGACATCCGCTTCACCTCTTCGATCCGCCGGAACCGGACAGGCTGACCGCCCGGGTAATGGTTCCCTGCTTTCGATCCTCTTCCCCGGAGCTCCGGATGATCAGCCGGTCGTTCACCGAACTCTCCCGGACGGCTTCCGCCCCGGTCTCGGCGGTCTCCGGGGCCGAGGCCGGTTTTCCGGATGCCGCGGCCCGCGCTCCGCCGATGCCGTCCGAAACGTCCTTCAGGATGCCGGCCATGCCAACGGGCAGTTCGAGCCGGTGCTTCATGACGGAAAGAAACCATCCCGCGGAATAGAACACGAAGGAGAGTGAACTGAGGAGGATTGCCTGGAGCGCCGGGGGAGGGGGCTGATCCAGGGGATGGCTGTCGTCTTTCAGATTTCTGCTCCCGCGGGGTTCAGCGACGGGGATCGCGGAAAACCGCCGCGCTCCCGCCGCGAAAGCATTCATGACGATCAGCCTGCTCTGCCCGTCCAGTCTGAAGACAAGACGTCCGGCCAGCAAAGCCGGCAGCCTCGAGAGTTTATCGATGACTCCGCCAAAAAATTTCCGGACTCTGCCCGGTCTCTTCTCCAGGCGATCCGTGAAGTCGCCGTAAAGAACCGGCACCAGGCCGAGTATGGGCAGGACAGCCACGATATGACACATTCCTCCCCTCAGCAGGAGCCTCCGCTCGAGTAATCCGTTCAGCACGCTCAGCCTGCCGAGGAGCATGTCATCCAGCTCCTCCGGGGTGCCGGCAACGGTCGCCGCCCCCCGGATGTCGAACCCGCCCGTCCTCGTGACGACAGAGGCTGACGAAACGTCGAGGCTGACCCGTTTCCCCGATCCTCTGAACTCGAGAACAGCGGATAATCCGCCGTCCGTGATAGCGCCGAGGAGCTCTCCGTAAGCATCCAGGCCGGAGAAAAATGACGTTATCCTGTCTTCCAGGCGGGTTCCGGTCGCGGTTCCATTCATGCCGGGCTCCTTTTTCGATATCGCACCGTTATGTCCTTGAGGGCGTCGCATACCGCCTTCTCATCGCACACCGTGCAATCCAGGTCGGGACAATCGTAGATGCCATCCTCCGAGAGGACCAGTTTCCGGTGTCTGCCGGCAATCACGCCGGCTTCCGCCGCGATCGGTCCCAGGCTTTTTATCTTTTTTTCGTCTCCGGTGGCCAGGACCACCTCGGCCGCCTTCACCGCCCCCGAGAAATCGTTTTTGTACGCAGCGATCAACGCCGCTCCCAGGGTGCGCATTCTGAAACCGTTCCTGATCGCCTCCCGGCTCACCCTCACCCAGAGCCTGCCGGGCACGGTCCTGACCATGAAGCCGGGCAGGCGGTTGGCCAGGTACTGGGTCGATTCGAGCTCGAAAGGGTCCGGGGCGGCATTTTCGGCAAGGGCCAGGATAACTATCTGGACGAAAGGGAGATGCAGCTCCGGGGCGGCTTCGTCGAAATCGGGGCCGGCGCAGGTGACGACCCCGTCCTCGACGTGCCCCGTTTCGGTCGTCGTCAGCACCAGGGCGTGGGAGTCGGACCCCGGCCCCCCGGCCTCCGCGCCGACCGCGTCTCCGGTTATCACGAAAGGCTCCCTTCGCCCGTCGAGCACGAGCCCCGCATCGCCGGCGATATCCTTCCAGCCGGCCAGGCGGTGCACCCGCGTGCCGTTTTCCCAGGTTCCCGTGATTTCACGGAGCCTCCTCACCTGGCTGCTGTAGTCAGCCCTTTCCGACATGCTGAACCAGTTCCTTTTTTCTGCAGGATTCGACCCGCGAGGCGTTTCCCCATGGCCATGACCGCCGCCGCTACCGGCATCCCGAGCGCCTCGGGAAACACCGACGCATCCGAAACATAAAGATTTTCGATTTCGGTCTCGAGGTTCTTGTCCACGACCTCGCCGATGCGGCATGCTCCGCCGGGATGGGCGCCGCGCACCGGCCCCCGGACCAGGCTGTTCGGGCGGCATCCCGCCTTGATCAGGATCTCCGATGCGATTTCGGCTCCCCTGTCGAGCTTTTTCCTGTCCGCGCCGGTGAGCGGCTTGGAGAAAGAACCGTCAGGGAATACCTCTCCGGCCATGTCGTCTTTTATCTTCACCATGATGCTCATCCACCGCCGGTATTTCAGGACTTTCAGCACCTTGGGGACCGAAACCATCGCCATCTGGGCGCAGAAAATCACCCATGGGTCGACGAGCGGGGAGAGCAGAAAGCCGTCCGATTCGTAGAATTCCCAGGTGCCCAGGCTCATCTGAGGGTTCAGCCGCGTAGCCGCCGAGGGGCGGTTCCCGTCGTATTCACCGCCAACGAAGACGAGGGGATCGATGAAGATGCCCTTTCCCGCCTTGCGGATTCCGGCGCGGTTCAGTATCGGGGCGGTGGCGAGCCCGCCCGCGGCGAGGATCACGACGGGCGCCCTGAACTCCACCGGTTTTCGTCCGGAGCGTCCGGATACGCCTGCCGCTTTCCCGTTCTCCCGGATGACGCGGTCGACGGTCACCGGCTGCACCAGCGTCGCCCCGCTCCGGACCGCTTCTTCGACATACTTGCGCGCGGTCCATTTTGCGTCATGGGGGCAGCCCATCATGCAGGCCGAGCAGCCCGTTCTGCATTTTTCCGGGTCGATGAATTTATCGAAGAGCTCCCACCTGTATCCGAGGCCGTCCGCCGCCTCCATGATCAACTCTCCCGAGCCTTCGATGAATTTTTCGGGCAGTTTCTGAACGCCGGCGGCCTGCCTCACCTCCTCGACCTCCTTCGACAGGTCGATTCCGAGGTCGGAGCGGATGAAGGATGGGGGCTCCCGGAAAGTGCCGCAGTAGAGCATGGTGGTGCCGCCGGTGGTGAAGGCGCGGACGCACTGGAGCCCTTCCTTCGAAAATCGCATGCCCAGCCTGTCGGCCATGAGGGCCGCTCCGAAGTGTGTTCCGGGAAATGTTTCGTGATGGCGGCCTCTTTCGAGGATGAGGACGTCGCGGCCGCCGGCGGCGAGCTCCATAGCGACGGCGGAGCCGCCGGCGCCCGAACCGACTACGATTACATCAGCTTCATTTTTCATGCGGAATCCTCCCCGGATTCGAACCGGTTGCGGTTACACTAGCATTCCGTTTCTGCGACTACCTCAGCGGCGTCCGATCCTGCTGCCGTTGTCGCGGCATCCGGGTTCCTGCGACGACGACTTAGGCGCCCGGCCCTGCTGCAGCCACAGACATTCCGGCGTCACACCCCCCCGGCCCGGGCCTGTTCCATGGCGCACACCGCCGCGCCGAGCGCCCCCGTTACCTGGGGGTCCAGATCGTCGGGGAATACCCACGGGATGATGCCGATCTTGGCCGACACGGCGTCGATCACGCCGCTGCTCTTGGCCACGCCCCCCGTAACGAGCACATCCGCTTCCAGGCCCACCCTCTGGGCGAGGGACGCCACCCGCCCGGCCATCGATTCATGCAGCCCCTTGACGATGGCCGACGCCTTGACGCCGTCGTTAATCAGGTTGATGACCTCCGATTCGGCGAAGACGCTGCACATGCTCGTGATCGGCGCGGCGCGATCGGCTTCAGCGCCGAGCTCGTCCATCTTTTCGTACGAGAGATCCAGGGTCCGGGCCATGGCCTCGAGAAACCGGCCGGTTCCCGCGGCGCACTTGTCGTTCATCGAGTAGTCGGCCAGGAACCCCTCGTCGTCGAGCCGTATCGCCTTCGTATCCTGACCGCCGATGTCGAGGACCGTCCTGGCCCTGGGATTGGCGAAGGCTGCTCCCCGGCCGTGGCAGGTCAGCTCCGATATGTTTTCGTCCGCGAAGGAGACCAGGGCCCGCCCGTAACCGGTGCCGACCACGCGGTCCACATCCTCTTTGGCGGAGCCGGCTTTTTGAAGAGCCTGCTCGAAAATATCCATCGATGTCTTGGCGGGGTTGCTGGTGGAAGGCCCGATGGAGTAACCCGCGATCCGGGCTGAATTTCCATCCGCCGACAGGATGACCGCCTTGCAGGCGGTGGAGCCGATGTCGATTCCCGCGGTTATCATACCCTGAGCCTCCCCTGTTTCGCCGCCTTCCGGGGCAGGACCACCTCGTTCACGAAGCGGGTGAGCTCCGCCTCGATCGATTCCCTCGTAGTCACCCTTGCGTCGAACATGTCGAACTCGAACACGAGCAGCGGGATGCCGGCCTTGCGGCAGGCTTCCCGAAACAGGCCGATGCCGCCCCAGGCGTGCTTGCAGGCCACGTGCCCCGCGAAGATGCCGCAGTCCGCCCCGAACGCCTCGTGCATGTGAAGAAAATCGGTGATGTAGGTTTCGATATTCCCCCTGAACTGCCGGGACATCGGCTGGCACTTGACCAGCTTCCGGGCCAGCCCGTTCAGCATCGACTCAGGCGTTGAACAGTCGATGAGCCCCTCCTGGGCATAGTACCCGAAAACATCCACCGGGACGGTGAGGCCGAGCTCCCGCTCCATCCAGTCGTATATCTGGAAATCGGTCCATACCGGGTCCTGGTACCAAATCGCCCTGACCCGCTCCTCGAAGAACCGATCTCCCCGTTCGTGTCTTACACGGGCTTCCTCGGCGAGGTCCGTAGCGAGACGGACTCCCTGCTCCGTGCCGTTGAAGAGGATCTGGTGGATGAGGGTGAATGCGACGAGCTTGCTCGACTGGGTGAGGGGTGCGAGTCTGCGCCAGTCGAGCCACTCCCAGATTTTTTCGACCGCCAGGTTCGAAAGCTCGCAGGCGCGTCGCAGCCTGTCCCAGTCGAACTTGATGCCGGTGTGCCGCTCCAGAAAAGGGATGAGCTCCTCGAGCTGCTTCGCCACGTACGTGACCGTCCGTTCATCGTCGTAATACGGGACGTCGATGAGAAAGAAAGGAGCTTCGCCCAGCTCGGCGATGGCCTGGGTCGACAGGACCTGCGAGTCGCAGGGCGTGTTGATACCGACGGAGCAGGCAGGCATCGGATAAAGCTCCCTCAAAATCGAGCCGATGCCCGCCTTGTCGGCGGAACAGCAGTCGCTCGGAACACCCGAGGTTTCGGCCAGGTCGATGAATGCGTGCGTGTAGTCGGGGTCGCCCAGGATGCTCTGGAGCGCCGCCTGGGTTTCGACCACGATATGGCCGAGATTCTCGAAACCGAGGAAGATTTCCGAGCTCATTCCGAGGTTGCACCAGACGAACGGCGCGCCCTTCTCCCATAGGTCGGCCGTTTCGCCGAGATAGTCCCACACGACCGACGCCAGCGAAAGCAGCCCGTTCGGACACGGGTCGTCAGCCAGAAACTTGATGAGCGCCGGGTTCGAGTCGATGATAACGCGCCATTCGGGCACGGCGAGAAGCCTCTCGCGGATCGATTTCTGACCGTTGGTATTCAACCCACACATCCTTCTTTTATGCCGGTACGGCGGGTGAGCGATTCGATCATCTCAATAAAAGCCTGCACCCTGGTTCCGACCTGCCCCTTGTTGGGATGGCCGTATTCACGATCGAGAAAGAGAACGGGGATTCCGTGCCTCTTCAGGCGGCGTCCCAGGTTGTGAGCCTCTCCTCCCCAGGGATCGCAGAACTTGAGCCGCTGAAAAACCACGCCGTCGATCCGGTGCTTTTTTATCGTCCGGAGGACATGATCGAAACGATCGGGGAAGTTCCCGATCATCCGGGCGCACGAAACCTTGAAGAAATATCGCCTGCTGACGGCGTCCATCGGGTCGGACGCCTCCTCGTCCACGAGGGTATCGTTTCCGCGGGTGCCGAAGCAGAGAGTATCGGCCACTACGGCGGCTCCCTGGCTCTCCACCGCCGTTACGAAGGCGGGTTCGTCGAGCTCCCCGCCGGCGAGGAGCAGCCTCGCCCTCGGTTTCGACGCGGTCTTTTCCTCTGATTCGAGAGACCGGAGGAGGTTCTTCGCCGTTTCGTTGAATTCCGCCGGGGGCATCACCATCGCCGCCACCGAAACAATCAGCATATCGGTGCCGGAGAGGACGGGCTTGTCGAGGGAGCGGAGCTCGCCGAGTTCCGTGAGAATCTTCCTGGTTTCATTGTGAAGCCGGATGGCGTCCCGCAGGCTAACTTTCGTGATTTCCGCAGAAAAGAACCGTTCCATCGAGGCGGCGAGATTCCCGACTTCGTCCCGGTAATAAGGATAGAGGGATTCGCGGACATTTCGGGGCACAGATATAAAGCCGTGAAAAGGCACCGGCGTCTTGTGCCGCCACAGGTCGAAGGCCCTTCTTACGTGATCGCACGTGTTGAGGGATATCTCGCCGTCCAGGAAATCGTATGCGCCCTTGAGCCCCAGGCTGAGGGTATGACGCACGTATGTGCAGGTTTTGCTCGACAGGTAGACGTCGGCCGGGGCTGAATCTTCGCTGCCCGCCCCCCTGAAGCGGACCGGAAGAAACCCGGCCGCGGTGATGATCTCCACGGGGACATAGCTGCAGAAATAGCCGATTACGCGTCCGCCGTCTTCTTTCCAGCGCTCTACATACCTGTTCGCGGGGCCGGAAATGATTTCTCGAAATTCAGCCAGAATCGATTTTGAGTTCATCGGTTTCATGCCCTTTTCGCGCCTTCGTACAACAGCCATACCGCTTTGACGGCCAGCTCCTCCCTGGTGCTCCGGGTGAAGACCGTCTGGCTTCCGCCCATGGACAGCTGGATGATACCCGTAGCCGCCCCCCAGAACGCGGCGGCCATCTCCCAGGGATCTATTCCGGTTATGAGGTTCTCCGCCTGCGCTTTCTTCACCGCGGTTACTACAACATCGAGACAGGCCCTCTCGTAATCTTCCAGCCGCAGCCTCTGCTCCGCCGGGATGTTCGCTATCATCTCGGCGGTTGCTTCCTGGAAGATGATCCGGAAATACTGGGGGTGCTCCCGGGCGAAATCGAGGTATACGGCGAGGATGGCGCGGATCGCCTCTTCGATGCTCAGCTCTTCGGCGCCGAGAGCTTCGAACCTGTCCCGCAGCATTTTCAACCCCTCTTCACCCACAGCCAGGAAAAGCTCGTCTTTGTTCTTGAAGTAAATATAGACAGTGCGCTTGCTGAACCCGGCGGAGCGGGCCACCTGTTCCATGGTCGTCCCGTGATAGCCGCGCTCGAAAAAGAGGCGCCTGGCCGCCGCCTGCAGCTCCGGGCCCCTGTTTCCGCGTCCTGATTTTTTCTGCTTTATCAAAGCATCCGCCTAAAAGTAACCATTGGTTACTTTAGCCTGAAAAAAAGGGGAAGTCAAGTATATTTTTCTCCGCAACATAAAAACAACTTGCTATTTGATCCTCACAGATAAAAAAATGACGCTCAAGCGACAGTCGATTATCTTGTGTTTCAGCATCAAAGCAAACGCTTATCCGATCCTCGGAACCAGCAATGACGCTCCAACCCCGGCACCGGTATTTCATACAGCCGCCACCCTTTGCCGCCTCGCCCGATTGAGTTTCGGATCATAAAGGTTATAATGTTCACAAGCGTCACGGGGAGCGTGAATTCCTGGCCAGCGGCGGAGGTTCGTTCGAAAATGCTTACCAATCACGAACTTGTTTCTCGAAGCGGGACAACCGGCAGAGTCAAGCTGGTCGATCTTGTTTTTACAGCGGCCCTTCTTTGTTTGATCACGCCGGAGGCACACGTCGGTTGCGCCGGGCAGGTGCGGGCCACGGAGGTTCCCGTTGCCCTCAGAGGAATCGCTTTCACCGGGATCGCCGGAGCGGGAGGGGAGCTTTCCGACGCATTCGGCAGTATAGGGCTCGCTGGAATCGCCGGGGCGGGAGGGGAGCTTCCGGATGGACCGGTTCTGATCTACCCGGATGATCCCGGGCTTTCCTACACCGAATATGTGTCTGCCGAAATCGATGCGGAACACGCCCGTTTCACCCGTCCCACGGTAAACTGGTTCGGAAACCTCCACAGCCCGGGCGCCCGCGTCAACTTTTCGAGCGACGCGACCACGATCTTCTTTGCGGCCGATTATCTGGAAGAAACCGGCAGCGACGATCTGTCCTGCTTTTCGCTAGAAGTCGACGGCGTTCTTCTCGAAGAAGAATTCGGTTCGGGATACGATTTCGGGTTGAACTACTACCGAATCTTCGATCAGCACGACCCGGTCCCCCGTGAGTTCAGCCTGATATTCCCCTACGGCGCTGACGTGGATTTCCGCGGCCTGGGGCTTTTCGGTGGAACCGGATCGCTTCTTTCGCCGCCTCCCGGGAGGCCGCCGTTTCTTTATGTCGCCTACGGAAATTCGATCACACACGGATGGGTTTCAACGGGAATCGGAAAGACCTATCCGTATCTTGTCGGGCGGCTCAACGGCTGGAGCGTCATCAACATGGGCTTCAGCGGCCAGATAGTCACCTCCGCCGACGGCACCGCGGTGGGCCTCCTCGGCGCCGACCTCGTAACCGCCGCCATCGGCACCAACGACTTCTGGATCGGCCCGTCCGAGCAGAATTTCAAGACCCGCTACTCGGAATTCCTGGATAATATCCGCAGCCTGCAGCCCGGCGTGCCCGTGTTCGCCATCACGCCGACCTGGGTGGATTACGAAGATTGGCATCTTCACGGGCGACGGGTCGAAGACTACCGCCGCTACATTCGCGAAGTCGTTTTCTCGCGCCAGGCTTCGGACGACAACCTGTATCTGCTCGAAGGCCGCGACATGGTTCCGCCGGGACTCGATTATTTCCCTGACGGACTGCACCCGAACGACGCCGGTTTTTCCCACTACGCAGCCAACCTCGCCGCCCTGAACCTGGTTCGCAATCCCGGCTTCGAACTGGGAGGATTCGCCTGGGTCGACCTGGGCAGCGCCACGGTGGTGAACTATGGAGTTCACTCGGGAGCCCGGGCCTGCCGCATCGGCACCGGCGTCGGCGGCTGCGGTCAGCTCCTGCGCGGCATCACCCCGAACGAGGAATACGAAATCTCCGCCTGGACCAGGGTGGACGTTCCCACCGATCCGCCCAGGTTCGGAGTCTCCTTCTTCGACGCCGCCTGGGCCGAAACCGCAGCTTTTCTGATCGAAGCGACCTGGACCGAATACACGCACCGTTCCCTCGTTTTCACCGCCCCCGCCGAATTCACCTACGCGGCGGTGGTGGCATATACCGAGGACGACACCACCCTTTTTTTCCTGGACGATTTCGCTCTCACCTGGGCGGAGTGAGCCTGCCCTATACTTACCTGTACTTCCCCGGCGGGTTTTCCCCGTGTGGAGAATTTCCGTCTCCGGAAATGCATCCGGGGGTTTTCCCGACGCGGAAAACTTACATCCCCGGGTCCGCTTCCCCGGCGGAACCTTTTCATGACCGGCACTGTTACCCGTGTGAAGAATCCCCGGCTCCGGATCTGCTTTCCCGGCGGAACCTTTTCCTCACCGGCGCGGTTCCCCGTGTGAAGAATCCCCGGCTCCGGATCCGCTTTCCCGCTTCGGCTTCCGTCTCGTTTCGGATCCTTAGTTCCTGTTGCCGGCTGTCTTTACATGAAGAAAATCGGGCCCGGGTCGGAAGCATACAGCGGACCGACCGCCAATGCGGGAATTATTTCCTATATGGGTAAAATCCGGGCTGGATTCCTGGACGGAGTCAATCGTTGCAGGCCGGATTCTCGACCACGTCGAATTCGAACTGATCGAGGTCGTAGAACCGCCCATGGTAACCGACGCCCGTAGCGAAAGAGCAGATTCCGGGGGGCAGTCATGAGGGATCCGATACTCGAACACGCGGTTGATATTGCTTGACGGCGCTATGGACGTGTAACAGGTTGCTGCACTTGCATTTTCCGCTGGACGCTGTTGAATGCGCAAGGCATCTTGATGGGCCTGAAATCGCTGTTGCGGAGAGTTTTCCGAGCGGAGTCTTTTCCCGACAGGGTACCGTCTTCATGTGAAGAAACCGGGCTTCCGTGCCGGTCGGTGGCTAAGCTTTTTACCCATACGGGTAAAACCGGGCTCCCCGCCCGAGCGCTCCTTCGGAATTTATCACCTGATATTTACCAGGGTAGTGTTTAGATGAAGGTTTATCTCTTGAGCGGCGGATTCCCGCTCACATCGAATTCGAGATAGTCGAGCCCGGCTCTACGGAAAGGTTGAAATTCCGTGTGACGGAGCCGGCGTCGGCTGCGGGAATGTATTCCTCGAGCTCCAATCGGATGGAACAAAAGTTCGAAGCGGTTCTGAGCTTCGGTCAGGAAAATCGCTCCGGACCGGCTGAGAGCTTCGGCTGGAAGACTCGGCCCGGAGCATCTGGTAACACGTCCGGCAGGTTCTGCCCGGAGCGGCTCGGAGCTTCGGCTAAAAGCTTCCGTCAGGTTACTGAGATCACGTAACCTTCGGCGGCGGTATCGCGACCACGTAGCCTTCGGCGATGAGCTGGCCGTCCTGGTTGGTCCATTCGCAGTCGAGGCGGACCCGGTTTCTGGGCAGTTTTTCCGCCACGGTGGCCCGTGCCGTAATGGTGTCGCCGAAATAGGTGGGCGCCTTGAAGCGGACGTGGACTTCGTAGGCGACCGTTCCCAGGCCGGGGAGCTTCATTCCGAGGACCGGGGCGATGAGCGACTGCGGGATGGCGCCGTGGGCGATCCGTTTTCCGAAAGGCGTGGTGGCCGCGTATTCCTCGTTCACGTGCATCGGGTTGAAATCGCCCGTTATCCCGGCGAAGAGGTATACATCGGTCTCGGAGACGGTTTTCGAGAAGGTGTCGGTCATTCCGATCTCGAGCTCATCATAAGAGTAGCCCAGCTTGTATTTCGGACCGTCTTCCGCCTTGAAATGGTCTATGGCCAGAATAGTGGAGGGCGGCTTTTTCGCGAAGACCGGCTTGACCTTGAGGCCGACGCGCATTTTCGAGAGCTGGATGCCTTTTACAATGTGCGTCAGGGCGGAGTCGGCTCCATCCAGCTTGATGAGGGCGAGGATGTAGGGGGGGGTCACAGGCTGGTAGGGCTCCTCGTAGCGGATGATGGTGAACCCTGTAACGGTTCCCGTGCCGGGGAGCTCCACCCATTCCGTCAGTTCCTCCGCGATATGCTTTTCGCAGTTTTTTCTCGGAGGGACGTAGACTTTGCCGCACTTGCCGCATTTTATCCCCAGGATTTTCTTTTCGTCCCTCAGGGCCCTGAGAAACCTGCTTCCGGTTCTTCCGGCGAAATACTGGTAGGGGAGGGCGAGCTTTCCCTCGACCACGAACGAATCTTCACTCGAACAACGGATGCTTTCAGCCACTTTAAACCTCCAGAACCTTTTTACGCTTCACAGTAAAAAGAGAAAAATCTCATTCGATGACCCTGAAATACTTTATGTCGGTAATAGCGCCTGTTCGTTTTTTCCGCCAGACGGGGTTCACACGGGCGCCGATTTTTACCTTGTCGATATCTTCGGGGTCTATTTCGTGCCAGAAGACGTCGTTCTCCCCGCACCCGTCCAGGATCAGGAATGCGGAGCAGTACGGCGTCTCGCGGCTTTCGCCGGTGAGCGGATCGGGGCTGGCGTAATAGGTCGTGTCGAACTGGCAGATGTACCCTTCCGGGCCGATCTCCACGAGCTCCTCCACCCTCACGCGGCAGACCGCGCAGACTTCCCTCGGGGGCGCCTGCAGCCGCCCGCACGACGGGCACTTGTTGCCCAGTATCCTCTTGTTGTCCCGGAGCTCCTTGAGGAATTTGCCCATGAGCGGACCGGTGGAGAATTTGTGCGGTATCGAAAGGACCTGCTTCAGGACGATCAGCTCCTCCGCCGGCTCCTCCTCTTCTTCCTCCGCCGAGGGTGGGGAGTATTTCTTGAAAAACCTGGCGGCTTTGGTCATGAGACCCATGTCTCCCTCGACCTTGAGCCGCCCGGATGTGAACGCCGTCATGCCGTCGAGCTTGCCGAGGGTAAGAGCGATCCAGTCCTTGTCTGAAATCGTCGATGTAACGTTCGGCTCGACGAGCCCCTCCTTCACCTGCACGGCACCGCCCGAGACGCACACCGTCCATTCGCCCCCCTGGTTCCCGGTGATGACGTAACCGTAGTTCGCTTCGACGCCCTCGACCCCCTTCGGGTTGACGCGCTTCTCCATGGTGCCGAAGATATCCGCCACCGTGGCTTCTCCGCCGCCTTTTCCGGAAGGGGGCGAGTATTTTTTGAAAAACTTCGGCGCTTTCATCAAAAGACTCATGTCTCCCTCGACCTTCAGCCGCCCCGACGAGAATGCCGCCATTCCGTCGAGCTTTCCGAGGGTGAGAGCGATCCAGTCTTTGTCTGCAATCGTCGTTGTAACGTCAGGATCGATGAGCCCTTCCTTCACCTGGACTGCGCCGCCCGAGACGCACACCGTCCATTCGCCGCCCTGGTCCCCGGTGATGACGTATCCGTAGTTCGCCTCGACGCCTTCGACGCCTTTCGGGTTGACGCGCTTCTCCATGGTGCCGAAGATATCCGCCACCGTAGCGCCTCCGCCGTCGTCTTTTTCCCTGGGCCGCGGCGTGACGCCCCACTCCTTCAGGGTCTTCTTGAGGACCTTGCCGATCGGGTTCCGGGGAAAATCCTCCTCGAGAATCTCCACGTATTTCGGCACCTTGAAATCGGCCAGGTTCTCCGTGCAGTATCGGGTCACCTCCTCCTCGGTGAGCGAATCGTCCGATGCGATGACGAACGCTTTCAGCTCTTCTCCCCTCACTTCGTCGGGCACGCCGATGACGGCCGCCTCGCGGATCTTCGGATGCGCGGCCAGGATATTGTCGATCTCCTTCGGATAGATGTTTTCGCCGCCCCTTATCACCATGTCCTTCAGCCTGTCGACGATGAAGATGTATCCGTCCTCGTCTTTGTATCCGACGTCGCCCGTGTGGAGCACCCCGCCGGCCAGGGTCTCCGCCGTCTCCTCCGGCCGGTTCCAGTATTCGAGCATGACGATGTCGCCGCGGATCACGATCTCCCCGGATTCGCCCGCCGGCAGCTCCTCGCCGTCCTCGTCCACGATAAAGACCTCCTGGCCGGGGCAGGGGAGGCCGATGCTCCCGATCTTCCGCACGCCGTCCCGCGGGTTCAGGGTGCTGACGCAGGTTCCCTCGGTCAGGCCGTAGCCTTCGACGATCGGCACCCCGAAGGTCTCCTCGAATTGCCTGAAGGTCGCCACCGGCATCGGCGCGGCGCCGCAGATTCCGAACTGGAGGGAGCTCCGGTCGTGCTTCGCGGCGGCAGCCGGATCGGCCAGCAGGAAATTGTATACGGCCGGGACCGCCGAGAAGAAATTGACGCGGAATTCCTCGACCACGGGCCAGAACTCGCCGGCGCTGAACTGGGTGCGCAGGACGCACGCGCCCCCCTTCACCAGGGTCGAGACGGCAGTCATCATGGCGTTCACGTGAAAGAGGGGAAGGAAGATGAGGATGCGGAAGCCTTCATCCAGCCCGGCCGCGTCATGAAAGCTCTTGAGGTCGGCCAGCACGTTCTTGTGCGACAGGAGCACGCCCTTCGGGTTGCCCGTGGTGCCGGAGGTGTAGAAGATATATGCGGGATCGCTTTCGGCTGCGTCACACTTCACCGGCCCGTCCGCTCCGCCGCCGGCCAGTTCGTTGAACGAAACATGTTCCGGGCGCGGATTTTCACCCGTTTCGATTACCGTTTCGAGGTTCGGGCACCTGTCTCGCACTTCGTCGAGTATCGGCAGATACTGCGGCTCGATAATGAGCCCCCGGCCCCTGGAGTCGTTGAGCAGGTATTCCACTTCGCCGGCCTTCCACCACCCGTTTATCGGCCCGGCTATGGCGCCGATCTTCTGGATGGCGAAATAGGCGGCGAGGGTCTCGGGCGAGTTCGAAACGAGCACGTGTACAATGTCCCCTTTCGAAAATCCGAGCTCCCTCAAGCCGACCGCGAGGGAGTCGACGAGGGCGCCGAACTCGCCGTAGGTCAAAACGCGGTCGTAAAAGAAAAAGTAAGGGGCCTTGGAAAACCGCTCGACATTTTTTTCAAGGTAAATTCCCAGGTTCATGATTCTCTCCTGATTCGGGACTTGTTTACCCGTTCATTCATTCGTTCTGCACTCCACGGTTCGACGGCTCGTTTTCCGCTCCGCCGGTTTCCGGAGGTTTAACCGTTCATCCGCCCGCCTCCGGAATTTCTCTTCAGGACGGGCCGGGAGGATCTTTCGTCAACAGCAGGAGGACGGTCCAGAAGGTGCCTCCGAACCCCGAAGCGAGCACCTGGTTCAGCTCTTTTACGAGCTGGTGCCCGCCGGCGACACCCCTCACCTGGTTCGCGGCCTCGGCCACCCTTATGAGGGCGGTGGCGCCTATCGGGTTGGTGGAGATCACTCCCCCAGAGGGATTGATCGGGAAGGAACCGTCCATGGCTATGTCGCCGTTCTCCACCATCTTCAGGTGCTCGTCCCCCTCCAGGAGGAGGAAGTCCCTGATCCAGTCGAGGCCCCACCAGGCTGAAGGATCATACATCTCGAACATGTCGATCTCCTTCCTGGGATCCTCGATGCCGTTCCGCTCGTACAGTTTTCGAGCGGCGTACCGCATGGTGGTGTTGCGCTTGTCCTTGCCGTAGAGGGTGAAAGTCTCTTCGCGGTGGACGGTGATGTGATCCTTGACCCAGGCGGCCCGGGCGCCGAGCTCTTTGACCTTGTCTTCGGATGCGAAGATCACCGCGCAGGCGCCGTCGCTCTGGGAGCACATGTGGATGAGGCGGAGTTCGCCCACCAGCGGGGGAGAGGTGGCGGCGAGCTCGTCGGCGGCGTCGAATTCGAGGCCGAAGCGCCGGTGCGCCTTCTCGTTGATCATGGCGTGCTGGTCCATGAGGATCCTGTACTTGATGGCGGCATCCTTGGCCCGTTTCTCGCCGAATTCATCGATGACGTCCTGGGCCGTGGCGCCGGTGAGAGCGCCCGTCTGGAGCTGGCGGCCCCAGAGCGGATCGGCCATATTGGTTATCCCGCCCGTGGTGTGGCCCTCCTGGAGCTTCTCGAACCCGACGGCCAGAACGATATCGTGCAGGCCGGATGCGACCAGGTTGTCCGCCGCGCAGGCCAGGGTGGTGCCCGTGGTGCCGCCCGTGGTCACCCGGAGAGCCTCCTTGCCGTAGGCGCCCGACCCGAGCACGTGCCAGCAGTCGGGCTGGTGCACCATCTCGAAGAGCTCCATGTTGCCGTGAACCACGCAGTCGATGTCTTCGTTTTCGAGGCCGGCGTCCGCCAGGGCGGCGATCACCGCCTCGTGTATCATTTCCGGCTGGTTGACATCTTCGCGATGGCTCGAATAAACCGTCTGCCCGACGCCGATAATTCCGACGTTTCTGTTTTTTCGCGGTTTCATAACTTGCCTTCCCTGTTCAGCTCGTCAGCCTCTGCAGCAGGCTGCAGCCGAGAATCGCGGTTAATCCCTTTCAAGGATGATTACCGAATGGAACTGCCCGGCCGGGCCCATGACTCCGTGGGCCAGCGCTTTCTTCGCCCCCTCGACCTGCCTGCCGTTCGCCTCGCCCTTCAGCTGCCGCGCGGCTTCGGCGGTCCTGGCGAGGCCGGCGAGGATGAGCGGGCAGCCGGCGAGCATCCCGCCCGAAAGGTTGACCTTCGACTTTTCGGGACCGCCCGAGTCGAGCCAGGCCCCTCCGGCGCCCTCGTCGCACAAGCCCAGGCCCTCGGCCCACATCGGCTGCTGGTACGCGTATTGATCCGTGATTTCGAAAAGGTCCAGTGAATCGACCGGATTTTCGACACCGGCCCGCCGGTATGCCCTCGAAGCCGCCTTCGAGAGGGCGAAGTTCCCGGCCGGATCCCTGTCCCCGAGAAAGAAGCTGTCGAAGCAGTTTCCCGTGCCCGTGATCCAGACCGGTGTATCCGTCAGCTTCCGGGCCCGCTCCTCGGAGGCGAGTATCAGGCCCACCGCACCGTCCGTGACGGGGTACGCGTGCAGCCCGCGGATCGGGTCGGCCAGGCATGGCGACTCGAGCACCTCCTCCTTTGTCACAGCCGTGAGCTCGCCGGCCGTTAGCGGGTTCAGGAGTCCGTTCTTCCTCGCTCTCACCACGATATCGGCGAGGTGGGAATCGGTTACATAGGATTTGGCCGCATATGCCCGGGCCTGGATGGCGGCGGCGACCTGGTAATCGTATCCCACCGGCCGGGTGTAGAAGGGATCGAAGCAGTGGTGGGTCACCATGTTCCTGTCGGCGGACTGCGATTCCTTGCAGTGCCCCAGGACCAGCACGACATCTGTATGCCCCGAAAGGATGGCGGCGGTTCCGTAATAGACCGCCTGGGCGCCTTCCTGGGCCACCTTCTCCTCGCACCTGTAATGAGCGCCGAGCACGTCGGTCATCGCGTTGTCGGAGATGGTGCGCGCGTCGAAAACGTCGTCCGACACGCTGGCGACCGTGTCGATCCCGCCGTTTTCAGAGAAATCGAGACCGGTCTGCCCCAGGAGCGATTCGAGCACGTCGAGCGCCATCCCCTGAAATCTCTGGCGGGTGTTCTCCCGCACGAATTCCGTTTGCGCCACCGCGCAAATCCCTACACGTCCTGCCATTATTGTCCTCCCGGTCTATTCTGCCGGTCTGAGGCTCCGAAACTGCTCGAATCGCATGTTTCGAGAGCCTTCCGCCGCTATCCGGCGGTACCTATCCAGCCGATTTCAATACATGATCCGCGATGAGCATACGCTGGATTTCCGATGTTCCCTGTCCGATCTCGCAGTAACGGGCGTCCCGGTACAGGCGCTCCGTTTCGTTCGACACGAGATACCCGGCGCCGCCGAAAACCTGCTGGGCCGCGTGGGCCGTCCAGACAGCGGATTCACCGGCGAACAGCTTGGCCGACGAAGCGATTACAGCGGCTTCCCGGCTCCCTCCGTCGTGCAGCCATGCGGCGTACCTCGTCAGCTGTCGCGAAGTATCGAGCCTGGTGTGCATGTCCGCTATCTTGAATGAAACCTCCTGGTTCCTGTAGATCGGCTTGCCCCGGAATTTTCGCGTGAGGGCGTGCCGCAGGGAGAGGTCCAGGCAGGCCGCGGATATCCCGGTGGATAGAGCCCCGAGCCTGATTCGGCCCTCGGTTTCGGCTCTTTCGAGGAGACCGGTGCCCGTCCCGGGTGCTCCGAGCAGAGCCTCGCCGGGCAGCCTGCAGGCGTCGAAAACGATGTCGCCGAGGGACGCCCCCCTGAGCCCCATGGTTTCGAGCGGCTCTCCCTGTGAAAGGCCGGGAGTTTCCGCCGGAACCAGGAAGAATCCCGGCCGCTGATCTCCATCTCCGCCTTCGATTTTTGCCAGGACCACGATAAAATCAGCGCCTGGTATGTTTGTAATCATCTTCTTGGCGCCGTCCAGGATCCAGCCGCCGTCCGTCTCCCTGGCGGTGGTTTCGATCGATTGAGCGTCGCCGCCCGCTCCCGCTTCGGTTACGGCCCAGGCGCCGATACTCTGACCGCTGGTGACGGCGGAGACGAATTCCTCCTGCTGCCCGGCGGTTCCGGTCTCGACCAGGAGCCGCGCCGCAAGCCCCGCCGAGCTTTCGATCGATATGAAGGTGGACGGGCAGGCCTTCGCCACTTCCTCGTGGAACGGGAGCGAGTCGAGGAGCGTTTTGCCGCCGCCGCCCAGGCTCTCCGGAAGGTTGATGCCTGTATAATTCTCCCGGGCCAGCTTCGCCGTGTTCTCTTTTATTATTCTTCGGGCTTCTTCGGGGCCCGCCCTGTCGAGATCCGCCGCCGCGGGTGCGATCTCCCTGCCGCAGAACTCCGCGAAAACCTCGAGGGCGCCCAAAATCTCTTTGGAGTATTCGAAATTCACCTGACGTTCTCCTTGAGGATTCTCGATATGACCATCCGCTGGATTTCCGAGGTGCCGCCGCCTATCTGGGCCAGCTTGACATCCCTGAACATCCGCTCCACGGGGTATTCGTGCATGAGTCCGTACCCGCCGAATATCTGCAGGGCCTCCGATGCGACGGGCATGCCCCAGTCGCCGACGAAGTGCTTGGCCACGGAGGCTTCGAGGTGGTTCAGCGTCCTGCCCTGGTCCTTGTTCCAGGCGATTCTGTAAACCAGCAGTTTCGCGGCTTCCACAAAAACTTTCATGTCGGCGAGCTTGTGCCTGATCGCCTGGAAATCGGCGATCGGGCGGCCGAACTGCCTGCGGTCGAGGGCGTGCCTGGCGCAGTCGTCGAGCGATTTCCCGACCGCGCCGACGAAGGGGGCGAGGAGAGCCGAGCGGTCCCACTCCAGTGCGCCGAGGGCGATGAGAAAACCGGCGCCCAGGGGGCCGAGGACGTTCTCGTCCGGCACTTCGGCGTTCTCTAGGATGATTTCCGAGGTGGCCGAAGAGCGAACGCATAGCTTGTTCAGTTTTTTGCCCGTGGAGTATCCGGGCGTCCCTTCTTCGATTATGAATGCGCTGATCCCGGCGTGACCCGCGTTCCTGTCCGTTACTGCGAAAACCACCGCGACCCGGGCCAGGGGCGCGTTGGTGATGAACATCTTGGTGCCGTTCAGGATCCAGCCGCCGTTCTTCTTCTCCGCCGTGGTTGCGATCGCCGCCGCGTCGGAGCCGGCGTCGGGTTCGGTGAGGCCGAGGCATCCGATCCATTCGCCGGAAGCCATTTTCGGAAGATACCTGGCTTTCTGCTCCTCGGAGCCGAACCTCAGGATAGTGTCTCCGCACAGGTATGTATGCGCGCCCATGGCCAGCATCAGCCCGCCGTCGGCGCCTCCTTCGCCGAGCGCTTCCCCGGCCAGGCACGCGGTCAGGACATCCGCGTCCTGCCCGCCGTACTCGGAGGGGTAATGAAGCCCGAGCAGCCCCAGCTCCGCCAGCTTCCCCCAGGCTTCCCATGAAAACTCGCCCGTCGCGTCGGCGTTTTCGGCGAGCGGCGCGATGTTCTTGACGGTGAAATCCTTGACCACCTTCCTGAACATCTTCTGTTCGGCGGTCAGTTCGAAATCCATCTCTGTCTCCTTCCGGGTGTCCGTCCAGTCAGCTCTTGAAGCAGTTCCAGAATTCTCCCCGCTTCAGCGCTTCGATGATCCTGTCCCTGTCGCGGTCGCAGTCCATTTCTACCCAGGCCCGGCCGCAGCCCGCCGGCGTGTGCGAATCGTCCGTGGCGACTTTTGGGTAGGGGATTGCCGGGATGTCGTATTCGGGGGTGTAATACCCGTTGGTCGTAACCTCGAGAAGGTCGATCGGCATGGTTTCGGCCACGGCGGTTATCCTCGAAAGCACCTTGTCGAGGGGCAGATCGAGCGCCGACGGGTGATTGAAAATATGAAGGGATTCCTCGTCTCCATCTATCCTGCAGACGTGAATGTAGCCCTTCTCGAAAACGGTCAGTTCGACACCAGCGAAAATGATCATTTCCGTTTCGACCCCCGAGAGCTGCTTCTCGTAGCAGCCGGGCCGGAGAAGCCAGTCGTGATCTGTGATGGCGATGAAGTCGAACCCCAGCTTTTCGTAGATCCCGACCGCTTCCGGAATCGACATCCGTCCGTCGGAGCACGTGGTGTGTATATGCAGAGCGCCCTTGAGCAACATGGTATCGAACGATTCCCTTTTTTCCGCTGCAGACCCCGATTCGGTGTCGCCCGGTTTCTCCGGCGTCGCCTCCGGTTCCGACTCCGCTCATTCAGTTCGTTTCCGCCGGTCCGTTCCTCGATCTCCGGTCCCGGTTCGACGTCATCCGGTCCGTTCCGCCGGTCCGGCCTTCCCTTGGTTCACCAGGTTCTCGATGCCGCCCATGATAAAAAGCATCACGTCATCGGCGATGGTTTCGAGATCCTCCGAGCGATCCGACGAGATCAGGTACTGGTAAGCGGTTCTTTCGAGCATTCCCACGATGCAGACCGACATGACCTCGGCGCTGAGCCCGCTGTTGTAGGTGAAGCCGGTTCGCTCCCGCTCCCGCTCGAGGGAAGCGAGGATGTCGCTCGTCAGCTTGTTGAAGATCTCCTTGCGTCGCAGCTCGACGGCTTCGCCCTGTCCCGCCGACTCCCTGAGCAGGATGAGCGCCTTCTCTGGAGCATCGAGGCAGAGCCCGTAAAAGAATGCAAAGCCCGCGTTTCTGAAAGCCTCCAGCAGCGAATTCGCCTTCTCATACTCCCGGCCCATCAGGTTCCTGAGAAAGTAGGCGATTTCGTCGAGAAGCTTCAGAAGCAGATCTTCCTTGTTCTTGAAGTAGAAATACAGGGTGCCGACCGAAACCTCGGCGGATTCGGCTATCTGTTCCATGCTCGCGGAATGGTAGCCCTCCGACACGAAGAGCGCCTCGGCCGTATTCAGTATCGAATAGTACCGCTGCTCCCGCTCCCGCTGCCTCCGGAGCGAAGCTTTCGACATTTTCCTGCCGTTTTCCGCCGCTTCCATTGAACCTCAATAAGCTGAACACCATAAAAAAACCGAAGATAATTCAAAAACTGAATCATCTTCAATAAGAAATAGACCCATTCCACGCCCTTGTCAATAAAAAAGAAAAAAGCCGACGGATTTATCTTCTTGTCACGTGACAAAAATCGAAATAGAGTAAATGGGGATAGATTAATTTTTCTAAGTGGGGACAAGTCAATTTTTTTGTCACGTGACAAAAATCGAAAAAGGGTAAGGGAACAGAACTGGTTATCATTCATTTCACACTTCGGGAAAAATAGAACCGCCCCTTTTTTTATCCCTTTTCGGGGATTTACTTGCCCGATTTCACAATTGAGTGTATTACACTCGTGTTCGCTGGTTCCGCTCGACAATGACTCGAATCGTATCGTTTCCATTCCACGTTGAGACGATTTCAACCTGAGAGGTTATCATGTTTTACAGTATCAATGCCTTCTCCCCACACGGCATTTCAAAAGAAACCGAAGAGTTGTTGATGAAAGTAAGATACAGACACGAATCCGGCGACGAATTATCCACCGGCATGTTCTGGGGGCGCCATGCGCTGGATCCGTGTATTGAAATGAATTTACCATTCGCAGTCGTGCTGCTGGGTGCGGCCAAAAAGGATTATATACACGAACTCAACGAAGAAATAGGAAGGATACTCCGTTGTATCGATAGCGAAGAAGCTGAAAACCTGGTGCAGTCGCTGGCATTTGTTAAGGATTTTTCTGGCGGCTCCTTCCGTGGTGCATATGCGCTTTTACGAAATAATCAAAACACCGGAAGGGAGGACGCTGCAGGAAGGCAATCCCCAGCGCCGTCAGAACTTCTGGCGAAAACCGAAGAGTCGCAGATCCAGTGCTTTCACGGATTCTTGAGCCATGTTTTAGAACTGGATCCATTGCTTGTTCTCGGCAGCTTTTACGGCGAATCGGAAGATATCGTCCAGCCGGTACTGAACAGGATTGAAAAGATGCAAGGAAGACCGCTCGCTCACGATGATGTATATTCCGCAATATTCAGCGAACACAATTAGTGATTTTACATTGAAACTTTCGATGACCACGGACTATGTGACTTCCCTGGGCGATCCGGAGCCTTATCTCAGGCGGATCGCGGAAGCCGGTTTCACCCATGTGCACTGGTGTCATGAATGGAACACGGAATACTTTTATCCGCCTGATGAAATGAAGAAATTCGGGAAGCTGCTCGAGGCGTTCGATCTGGAGCTTCTCGATCTTCACGCTCCCCACGGATTGGGGTGGGGGTGGGGCTCGCCTGATGAGGCCGAGCGGCGCAGGGCCGTTGAACTTCTGAGAAACCGGATCGATCTGACCTCCGAGCTTTCGGGCGGCGCTCTGGTTCTGCACCTGCCCGAAAAACCAGGCGCTCCGTTCGACGCGGATAAGCTTTTGGACGCACTGTGCCGCACCCTCGACGAGATCGAACCCGCGACCCGCGGTTCCGGCATTGCGATCGCCCTCGAAAACCTGGAGTTCGACAGCTTCGAAGGTATATCCAGGCTCTTTTCCGAGTACGATCCCGATTTTCTCGGTCTCTGCTACGACTCGGGCCACGGGAATATCTTCGGCGGCGACTTTGCCGAAATCGATGGATATCCGGGCGCGCGGAACCCTTTCTACCGAAATTTCGATCCCGGCGGCGAGTCGGGGCTCGATCATCTCGAACGCTGCAAGGACCGGCTTGTTTCGGTCCATATCCACGACAACGACGGGAGAAGCGACCGGCACGATCTCCCCTTCTCGGGGACCGTGGACTGGCCGCGGCTCGCAAGGATCCTGGCGGCATCCTCGTACCGGGGATGCGTGAGCCTGGAATCTAACATGCGGGGCCTGGATATCGATGAGGGGCTCTTTCTCGACCAGGCTCACCGGGCCGCGTCCGAACTGACCCGAATGATTGAAACCGCCCGGAGCGGGTGACATGGGAAAGGTCCGATCCGGAGTTCGAAATGAATATTTCCAGAGCCACCCTTGAAGATCTTGACGGTGTAATCACGCTTCTGCATCGCTGTATCGAAAACATGGAGTCGTGTGGGATCCACCAGTGGGATGATATCTATCCCGGCGTCGAAACCTTTGAATCGGATATTGAGAAGAACAACCTGTATGTTACCAAATCCGACGGACGGCTTTGCGTCGCCGCGGCAATCGACGAGGAACAGCCTCCCGAATACCGAACAATATCCTGGAAATTAACGGAAGGCCGAATCCTCGTGGTTCACCGGCTGTGCGTCGATCCGGATTTCCAGGGCAGGGGATATGCCGGCTCAGCGATGCGGTTCATCGAAAACTATGCGCACCGGAACGGATACGCATCAATCCGCCTGGATGCTTTTACGAAAAACCCGGCGGCGGTAAGGCTCTACAGGGGCAGGGGATACCGCCTGGCGGGTACCGTTGATTTCAGAAAAGGGCCCTTCTACTGCTTTGAACTGGAGGTCAGGTTAACCTGAAAAATAATATGGCTTTACCAATCCTTCGTCCGGTCAGGTTGTGGATAGGCCTGACGCTCGTTGCAGCGGCCTGGATCGCAAACTGGACCCTGCCCGGCCTCCGGACCCATATCCTCTTCTTCCCGCTCTGGGCGGGATATGCCATCGCGGTGGACGGCCTGGTCTTCCGGCGAACCGGCACGTCGCTCCTCGCGCGGAGCCGCCTGAAATTCCTGGGCCTCTTTCTCCTCTCGGCGCCGGCCTGGTGGCTCTTCGAGCTGATCAACTGGCGAACCCAGAACTGGTTCTACGACGGCAGGGAATACTTCTCGAACCTCTATTACTTCATCCATGCATCGATCAATTTTTCCACCGTGATGCCCGCCGTATTCGGCACGGCCGAGCTCATAGCGTCGCTCTCCCCGGTGCGGCGGCTGGAGCGTTGGAAGCGCGTCGCCCCGACAGGCGGCACCCTCGCTATCTTCTTCGCCTCGGGATGGGCGATGCTGGCGCTCCTCCTCTGGCAGCCCGACTGCTTCTTCCCCTTCGTCTGGCTCTCCGTCTTCTTTATCCTCGAACCGATCAACGCACGCGTCGGCGGCCGCACCCTCCTCGACTACACGGCGCGCGGGGACTGGCGTCCGGTCGTCGCCCTGGCCGGGGGATGCCTCGTCTGCGGCTTTTTCTGGGAATTGTGGAACTTCTATTCTTATCCGAAATGGATCTACCGGGTGCCCTACGTCGGCTTCTGCCATGTTTTCGAGATGCCGATCCTCGGCTACCTCGGCTACATCCCCTTCTCCCTCGAGCTCTTTACACTCTACCACCTCGTCGTCCGTTTCCTCCGGGGAAGTAAGAGCGGGGATCGCTACATTCTCCCCCCTGAATAACTCCACCGGGATACCTGCTCTCAAATTCGGTGCATCCACACCGCCGCGGTCGCCTGTCTTTTCTCGATTCATCGAGCGATCGACCATACGAACTGACAAGTAACTCCGGCTGAGCAGGTTGCTCCATGTACAGGACATGCGAACTAAAAGATGTCATGGAAATGTTATGCATGTTATAATCCCAGTACGATCTAGAAGATTTGCGCCATATACACGATTGCAGGAGGAGTGAAATGAGGTTCATGACCGTTCTATTCGCATTATCTGTAATTTTAACAATAACATTTGAAGAAAGTGATTGTGCTACCATCACGATACCGACTGACTTTCCTAGTATTCAAGAAGGGCTATTCAACGCAACAGCGGGTGATACGGTATTCGTAATGAAAGGGACTTACTTTGAAAGAATAAATTTTCAGGGTGAAAACATCGTATTGCTCGGCGAGGCCCGCGAATCGACGGTAATAGACGGCCTGGGTCTGGGTATTGTTGTTACATTCGACAGAAATGAAGGAAACGACTGCGTTATTTCGGGATTTACGATTCGGAACGGCGCAGGATGCATGTATGGAGGGGGAATTCAATGCTGGGATGGAGCAAGCCCGACGATTGAGAATAATGTCATTACAGAAAATTCTTGTACGTTCTGGGGCGGCGGCATTGAAATCAATGACTGCTCCGCAGTCATAAAAAACAACATTATATCAAACAACTACGCCGCCAATGAAGGCGGGGGAATATTCGTAAACGGTTCATACGGCAGGATATCAGGGAACAGCTTCATCAACAATAGCGCCGGCTATATCGGCGGGGCAATCAGATATCGCTCGTCTTCAGGAGTAATTGAGAACAATTTGATTGCATATAATCATACGGTTACCGGCGGTGGATATTTCGGGGGAAACTTCGGCGCTAATACAATAAGCAACAACACATTTTACGCCAACAAAGCTAACAGCGGTTCAGCAATATTCGTAGCGGGCGACAAAATTGACATGGCCTTGTGGAACAATATCTATTCCGACAACCTCGACTCAGAGGCAGTAGTCACTCAACCAGGCCATCCTCAAACTCTCTATAATAGTTTGTTCTGGAATAATAAGGAGGGTGATTACCGGGATGCTATTTGCGGCGAAGGGAATATCTTTGATTGTGATCCGCGCTTTGCAGATGTTGCAGAAGACGACTTTCACTTACTGTGGGATAGCCCCTGTATTGATGCCGGCGACACGGAACATGCGCCGGAAATCGACTTCGAAGGTGATGAGCGGCCCCAGGGCGCGAGCTCGGATATCGGATATGACGAATTCGCGAACGGTGTTTTCGTATCGCCGGGTGAATTTTCCGTGACCATGCTTCAGGATTCCGTTCTGATATTCCTCGATACACTGACCATAATCAGCCCGCGCGGAGATACCCTGGCCTATACTCTCAGCAAGAATCAACCCTGGATCCATTTGTGGCCTCGATCGGGTTACCTTTATGGCGAAGATACCGCACTTTCGGGAGTCCTGCTTGACGGCAGGGGGCTGCCGGATAGTACGTATTACGGCAAAATTGATGTTACGGTTGATGGGGATGAGTATCATGAGGATCTGGAAATACCGATTACCATGGTGATACTCGACCCTTATCAATTCACAGTGGAGACGATTCCGGACACAACGCATTTCCAGCGAGGAGACACGGCCGGTTTTTTAGTCAAGGTTACAAACAATACTCGACATAACTACGTATTGGATGCCTGGCTGTCACTGACGCTTCCTGACGGTAAACCGTATGAAGGTATTCCGATGGAAATTCCGGAACAAGTTTATCTGTCGCCGTACCATACATATGAAACCCATGTCTCAGTGCTGGTTTCCGAAAAAGCCCCGCTCGGCGGAGCATACGTGCTTGAGGTAAAAGTCGGAGATTTTCCGGACGCGATATGGGCAAGCGATGGATTCGAGTTCGATATAGTACTCGAATAGCAGCATCTGATCCGCAGAGCAGGAAATTCCATTTCTATTGATATTGCACCCGGATTTGTATCAGTCGGGTTGAGTTCCGGCAATTCGCTGAAAACCGCTTCCCAAGCAGGATGCGGGCAAACTGCGGCTGGAAAGACCTGATGAGTGCGGCGACCGAGGACGATACCAGAGACTAGCCAAATGGCATGACCATTGCCTGTATGTTCATTGCAGATGCATTTCCTGAGGCTGAAAACGCTATTTGATGGACAAGTCTGGTAATTTGATCATTATAAGG
>CAYMWF010000065.1:0-26182 GCA_964394085.1 uncultured Gemmatimonadota bacterium
ATAATGCAGGTTATGCCATTCAAACATACATGAAGGGCGGCTCCGGATATCGGGCGCCTACCCTGAATTCGAATTTCAGCACATGGGCAGAATCGGCATGATCAACCGAAGGCTCAGGCAGACCCGCGGGTAAAAGAGGCATCACATTCAGCACTGGAGATTCGGTTCCGCCGCCGCGATCCAACAGTTTCTTCACACGGAGAAAATCGAGCCGCCGGGATCCGATTGCGGTTGCCGGGCCGATGCAGTTTCGGTTGCGGTTGCCGGGCCGATGCAGTTTCGGTTGCGGTTGCCGGGCCGATGCAGTTTCGGTTGCGGTTGCCGGACCGGTGCGGTTCAGGATTTCACCGATCCGGTCGCGCGGTTCGAGGTCGGCTGTCGAGGCGATGCGGCAAAGGGTTCCGCCGCCCCGGTCGCGCGGCTTGAGGTTTGGTTGACGAGGCGGTCCGGCAAAGGTTCCGCTGCACCGGTCGTGCAACTCGAGGATCTGTGTCATAGAGATGGATTGTATTCAATTGCTGCTGCCGCGGTCATGCGGCTTCTTCACACGGAGAAAATCCGTGCGAAAAAGCCGATCAGAAATTGAGGGTGATATGCCGCAGGAGTGGCCCCGCTCTATCCATTTCCGAGCCGCTCCTATCGAAGAATCCTCTGGTAACCGAGGTATCACAGTCAACCACGGAGATTCTTCACTGGAGATTTACTTTATAAACCTGCTATGGCAAATGCCCCCGAAATTATACTTGACATATGTTCGCTTACCTGATATGGTTGGACGCATCTCTATCGATTTCAAAAAGAAGATCAGTGTTGTGAAATTCGCATGAAAAGTCATTCGGATGCAACTATTCAGAAAATGGTCCTGAAAAAAGGAGACGACCATGAAACGCAGTCTGATCGGCATTATCTTGGTCCTGGTTTCAGTAATCAGCGGATGGGCGTTCACCCTGAGCGTACCGGATGATTATGAGACCATACAGGCCGGAATCATCTGGGCAATGGACGGTGATACGGTCCTGGTTGCGGATGGATGGTATTTCGGAATCGGCAACAGGGGTATCGAATACCTGGGAAAGGATATAATCGTCAAGTCCGAGAACGGACCGAGGTACACGATCATCGATTGCGAAGGCCTGGATCGTGGTTTCAAATTCTACGACCATGTAACCGAAAACGCTGTACTTGACGGATTCACAATTATCCATGGACATCCGCCTACTGATGAGAGAGAAGGGGGCGGTATATGGTGCAATACCAATCCCACGATTAAAAACTGCTTAATATACGGATGCTCCAGCGATAACCCCTCGGGCACCTATGGAGGAGGTATCTATCTCAAGTCTGGTGATGTGACACTGATCAACTGCAAGATAACCGGGAACATCATTTCAGGAGGCGGCGGTTATGGGGCAGGAATATATTGTTTAGGCAGACTCTCGATGATCAATTGCTCAGTAACAGATAATGCCATTATTCACGCTACTGGTAGCCCTCAAGGTGCAGGACTTTATTTAAGCGGTGATGGGACGACGGTGAGTCACTGCACCTTCTCAAATAATAGAGCAGATGGCGATGAATACAGCTGGGGTGGAGGGATTTTTATCGGTTCGCATAAAACACATGTATTCACAAATTGTATCTTTTACTTTAATTCACCGGATCAAATGTACAAATCCAGTTCCAACGACTCTGTATCAGTAACGTATTCAAATATAGAAGACGGCTGGGCGGGAGTCGGCAACATTTCCCTCGATCCGCTCTTCATCGGAGGTGGAGATTACCATATTACCGCGGATTCACCCTGTATCGATACTGGGATCGACGCCGGAGTTGACACCGATATCGATGGTCATCCGAGACCTTCTTTTGACGGGTTCGATATGGGTTCCGATGAATATGTCATCGAAGGCCTATTTCTTGATGTTCTTCTTTCACCGACGTTCGCCTTCCTGGGCCAGACCCTCGATTGGAAGATTGGGCTGACTAACCTTGACAGTGACCCCGTTACAATAGATGCCGCCCGCCTGGATGTGGTAGGTCCAATCACAGCATCGGTCGGACTCTGGTCAGGCTTCCTGACAATGGATACGGGCGATTACCTGGAAACGTGGCTCGGCTTGACAATACCGCCGGACGCCTTGCTGGGAACCTATACTTTCACAACAGTAGCGTCGTTTCAGGGTAGAGATCTCGCATCGGATAGCTTTGATTGCGAAATAACTGACTAGTCGGTTTGCTCCCCGGGAGCATCCCGTTTATTAACATGAACAGATGGGCACAATACCGCGAATGGATAAGACGCTCGCATTTCAGTGTATGCGAAAATGGTCCAAAAAAGGAGGCGACCATGAAACACAATCTGATCAGTTTTTTCTTGGTCCTGGCTTCAGTAGCCAGCGCCTGGACATTCACCCTGAATGTGCCTGGCGATTATGAAACAATACAGGCAGCGATCATTTGGGCCGAGGACGGTGATACCGTCCTGGTCGCTGATGGATGGTATTTCGGAATCGGCAATCGAGGTATCGAATACCTGGGCAAGGAGATAACCGTCAAGTCAGAGAACGGACCGAGACACACGATCATCGATTGCGAAGGCCTGGATCGCGCGTTCAAATTCTACGGGGATAACCACCTCAATCCCGTGCTTGATGGATTCACAATAATACGCGGTCATCCTCCTACAGAAGAACTCAGCGAGTCCCACCTGAAAGGGGCGGGAATCCTGGCGGAAGCTTCCACTGCCACGATTAAGAACTGCATCATATACGGTTGCTCCATTCAAAATGATACGCATCACAAGTACGGAGGAGGATGCTATCTTGATCGTTCTGATGTAACACTGATCAATTGCAAGCTAACCGGGAACATCCTCGAGACGACCAGCGGCTATAAGCAATGTGAGGGAGCTGGAATCTGTATTTACAATGACTGTACAATTTCGCTTACAAACTGTACAATCAGCGATAATGCTGCCATATGCATTTCCGGAAACGCCTCGGGTGGAGGAATATACGTAACTTCTCAGGTCCCTCGTCTTAATATCAATCATTGCACGATAGTCAATAATGTTGCCTTAGACGAGAATACAGGCGGCAGGGGCGGGGGCTTGACCGCTTATTCTGATTCCATGTCAGTAACAAGCAGTATCATATACGGTAATCTGCCGGATCAAATTTATGGCAGTTATGGGACAGTCACCTATTCGGATATTGAAGGAGGCTGGTCGGGCGAAGGCAACATCTCCCTTGATCCGCTCTTCATAGGAGGGGGAGATTACCATCTTACAGCGGATTCTCCCTGTATCGATACAGGGATTGACGCCGGAGTATATACAGATATCGACGGTCATACCCGACCCGCCTTTGATGGTTTCGATATGGGTTCTGATGAATACGTCATCGAAGGTCTATATCTCGATGTTCTCCTTTCGCCGACCTTCGCCTTCGTTGGCCAGACCCTGGATTGGAAGATCGGACTGACGAATCTTGACAGTGATCCGGTAACAATCGACGCCGCCCGTCTGGATGTTGAAGGACCGATTACAGCTTCGGTCGGATTATGGTCAGGTTTCCTAACTATGGATACAGGCGAATACCTTGAAACGTGGCTCGGCCTGACGATACCGCCGGACGCCTTGCTGGGAACCTATACTTTCACCACAGTCGCGTCGTATCAAGGAAGAGATCTCGCATCGGACAGTTTCGAATGCGAAATCACTGATTAACCGTTTAGCCTCCGTCGGCGGGGAGATGAAGAGGGAGCGTCTTTCCGCCCTGCGGAGCACGCTGCGTCATCCGGCTCATCGGGCCGGGCGGGAAGACGCTCCCTCCCCACCCCCCCCACCTTGCCCGATCTCCATCGCATCAATTCCCCATCCTGCACAGCAATGGCTGGTGTGTGCTCAGGTAACCAGCTAAAAACCGGGGTAACCAGATTTATAATACTGTCACCCCGCTATGTCCTCAGCTGGGTTTCAAGGGGACAGCGCGAACGGTATAACCTCGCTATCCTTAATGGCTTCTTGACTTATTCGTTTCCGTCGCCCTATTATTTTCCGGTCGCGAAGTTCGAACATGAAATCTGACGTTAATACCCGGGAGGAACGGATGCTGTTCTTCGGAAAAAAAGAGAAAGAGGTCGAGGAACTCGTCACCAAGCATATGCAGCTGGTCAAACAGGCCCTGACCGAGTTCTCGAACCTGATAGACGCCTACATCGAAGGCGATAAACAGTTCGAGGAAGATGCATACACGATTCACAAGCTGGAGCACAAGGCCGACGTCGCCCGCCGGCAGGTGGCGATCAAACTGAGCGAGGGCGCTTTCCTGCCTATTTACCGGGAAGATTATATCGTGCTGCTCGAGCTGATTGACAAGATCGCGAACAAGGTCGAATCTACGAGCGACTATCTCGTTCTGACCCGACCCGATATCCCCGAATTCCTGGTGGACGAAATCCGGAATCTCGTCCGGAGCACTCTTGGATGCTTCGAACCGATTGAATCGCTCTATGAACTTTTCCAGAAAGACTTCGACCAGGTGCTCGCCATGGCGAAAAGCGTAGAAGAAAAAGAGCAGGAAGTGGACAAGATTCAGTGGTACGTGGTCAAAGGGATCTTCAAGTCCGATCTGCCCCTGGCCGAGAAACTCGTGCTGAAAGGCCTGGTCGATAATATCGCAGCGATTTCCGACAGGATGGAAGATGTCTCGGACAGGTTCGAGATAATGGTCGTTAAACGATCCATCTGATCTCCCCATTCGGCTGAAAGGATAATTTTTACCCGTTGCTGTTTTTTCCTATCATATTGCTTCTTGCAGGTTTCTATGTCGGATGGAACATGGGAGCGAACGATGCCGCCAACTGCATCGGCACAACGGTCGGCGCCGGTATCATCAGCTACCGCCGGGCGGTAGCGCTCATGGCGGTCTTTGCCCTCGCGGGGGCGGTGCTCCAGGGCGACCGCGTCATGAAAACCATCGGCAAGAACATCGTCCTGTGCGATCCGTCAAGCTATGTGTCACGTGAGAATACAGACAGGCTGAAAGAAATCGACGCTGAGCTCGATCGTCTGGAGATCGGCGACGACGGTGAATATTTGAAGCTCAGGGAAACCCGAAGGGAGCTCGAAGCCGAAATAGAAACGGAAATCGAAACCAGGAGACCCGCAGACCACGAAGAGTATTTCCCCGGCGGCAGATTACCTGATATCGCAGTTTTCATCGCCCTGATCTCCGCCGGCTTTTTTGTAACTCTCGCGACATTCTCCAGCATCCCTGTATCCACCTCCCAGGCTATCGTAGGAGGCGTGCTCGGGGTAGGGCTGGGTATTACGGGATTCAGGAGCGAGTTTTTCAATCTTGGTGTCATAACCAGGATCTTCGGAAGCTGGATAATCTGCCCGTTTCTCACCATGCTGCTTTCCCTTGCCGTATTCTCAATTCTGAAGCTTATCCTCAACAGGCTCAGCTCGGGGACGCAGGTCCGGCGAACCATATCCTTCATGGTGATTATATCTTCCTGTTACGTAGCCTACTCTCTCGGAATGAATAATGTCGGGAACGCGGTAGGGCCCCTGCTGTGCAAGTATCCCGATAAAGGTATCTTTCTGGCGGCGTTCTGCGGAATCGCCCTCGGCGTAGGGGCGATGACATTCGGCAAGAGAGTCACCGACACAGTGGGAAAAAAGATCACGCCGCTCGACCCGCCCGGAGCTCTCGCAGCCCAGATCTCCGCCGCGTCGGGACTCTACTTCTTTTCCATGATAGGGGTTCCGGTCTCGACTTCCCAGGCCGTGGTCGGCGCGGTCATCGGCGTAGGGCTGATAAGGGGCGCAAAAGCGGTAAGCCGTGGAAAAATCGTCGAAATCGTGGTTGGCTGGGTCGCAAGCCCCGTTTTCGCCGCGATATTCGCCGCAATAACATACAAGCTGACAGTCTATCTATTCCCTCAAACGTTTTGACGGCGGTTCCGGATCATGCGCCGAAAGCTTCAACGATGCTGCGTCGATGCCGATTTGACGCCGGAAAAAGAAAGACTTATACTCCGCGATTGGATAAGGCCCGGAAGAAGCGCCATCCAGGCCTGCCCGGAGAAGAATTCCGCCCGCTTCAGAACCGGGCGTCGAACCAGTGAAGAAGCAATGGATATGCAAAAGAAAAGAAACGATCCCGCCGGAAAACAGGCAAAATCGCAGGCTGTCGTGATCGCTGCGGTTCTCTTGTTAATCTGCTGTTCCGGCTGCCTCCTCGATCCAAGACGGGAAGGTCCGGACGATATCAACCTCGAACCTTTACCTTTCGATTCACCGGCGAATACACTCTATAATTTCTCTCTCGCCCATACCCTCGAGGATGCGGTTCTCTACGCCGACTGCCTTTCCGAATCGTACAGGTTCATGTGGGAGGATCCCGATACCGTCGGGACGATCTACTGGAACAGGAACGATGATGTAAATGCAATGGAGAACCTGTTTGACGCACCGGAGGTTCTCGAAATCGTCTTCGAGTATACTGTCCTGGGGAGCACGGGGGTCGACTTCGCCGAACCTGTCGATACGCTCGAATATTCTCTCAATATCGACTTTTCGATAATTGAAGCCGGCGGCGGGAGTTATGCGTACGGTTTCGCGGATTTCACTTTCGACGCCTCGAAACCCGATTCGGTTTCCATTCTGACCATCTATGATCGTACAGGGTCCTGACCGGAAGGATTCGAGATCGATAAATCAGGCCGGGCGACTTTTTCACGGAGAGTTTCATGAATATGAGAACGATTCGACTTCTGATACTGCTCCTGTTTCTTCTCGCCATAACAGTGGCATTCTTCCACGTGGTGAAAACCCTGCTGCTGCCAGCCCTTACCGCCGCGATATTCGCAAGCCTTTTCCATCCTCTGTACAGGAGAATCAACAGCGCGCTGGGAAAGAGAGAAAGCACCGCCGCGGCGCTGACCTGCATAATTTTTCTATGCGTACTCGTGATACCTTCCGTAAGCATACTCGGAATGGTGGCATCGCAGCTGATCCAGTGGGTCACCAGTATCGTCGAAAATTACGACCAGGTGGAAGAAGCCGTCCGCAAGGGATATGACTACGTGAGCAGCCTTCCTCTTTCGGGACGGTTCGACCCGGCCAATCTCGGCCTGGAAGAGAAGCTGGGCGAACTTCTCCAGTCAACGGCCACATTTGTAACCGAAGGCGTCACGGGGTTGTCCATGAGCGCTTTCCAGCTCACGTTCACCCTCTTTATCCTCCTGTTTTCCATGTTCTACTTTTTCAAGGACGGACCTGCTTTCATCGACAGGCTGAAATACTTGAGCCCCCTGGATGACTCTTACGAGGACCGGCTCCTGTCCCGCTTCGTTTCAACGGCCAGGGCGACAATCAAAGGAACTTTCCTGCTCGGCCTGGTGCAGGGCGGGCTCGGAATGATCACCTTTCTCATATTCAGCGTCGAAGGTGCCCTGTTCTGGGGCGTCATCATAATGTTTTTCTCTCTGATACCGGCGGTGGGCACCGGGTTCGTATGGGTGCCCGCGGGAGTGTTCAAGCTGATAACGGGGCACTACGTACAGGGCGCGGGAATTCTCCTGACCGGAGTTATCGTCATAGGCAACGTAGACAACCTGCTGAGACCCCGCCTTCTCGGCAAAGACACGGAAATTCATCCGCTGCTCATCCTCCTGTCGACACTCGGAGGAATAGTGGCGTTCGGTATCCTGGGTATCATCCTCGGCCCGGTGATCGCGGCGCTCTTTATCACGATCTGGAGTATCTACGGCGAGGAGTTCAAGTCCGAGCTGGACCGGGCGAGCGGTGCAGCCGGTAATGAAACATCGCAGACCGGTGCAGTTCCCGCCCGATCTGAGCCGGAGTCCGGTCCCCCCGGCATGGCTGAGAATCCCGGCAACCCGGTTGCTTCTCCACCATCGAAACCCGGTGAACCGAGCGCCTCTTCACTGCCGCAGCCCGATAAACCGCCCTCCCGGGGATCGTAACCGTGCCGGATAAGCTCCGTTCAGACCTGCGGCGCTGGCACCGGGATTCCGATCCGGACCTTTTCCTGCGCCGCGTAACGGAATCAATCCCGACCCTGACCCTCGGGCGCATAAACATCCTTGAAGCCGCCTCGCGGGAAGATCCTCCCTGCAACGCCGCACTGGGCATTTTCGCCCGGGAAGCGGCATCCCTTCTCGCCGGCAGGTTGAGCAGCGGCAGCGACGCTGTCACCGAAAACGAAGCCTCCGCCGAAAAACGGGCAGCACCGAATGCCGGGTCATCCCCGAGGAGTTCCGAGGACAGGCTGCAGCGGATCCTGGATTCGCATCCGCATATTCTCGGGTTCCTGGTCAGGGTCGTGTCGTCGCTGGCGGAACATGATTGCGCCGCGGCGGGAAAACTCGCTCATTATCTGCGCTCTTTTACCAGGAACACGGCGCTCTACGCATGGCTCCTCGCCATCGAGGGAGACATGCTCCTGCAGTCGGGCCGGTTTTCAGGCGTCAGGCGGCTGGCCCGGATCCTGGAGCGAATTTCCCTTCACGACAGGACACTTTACAGCCGGATACCGTTCGTTCTGTTCACGGCCTCCCTCGCTCTCGAGGAGAACGCTCCCGCAAGAGCGCTTTCGATTCTCGAACCGCTGCTGAAAGATCTCGATCGGCTTCCCGCCCGCACAGCCGTGCGGCTCAAGTGCCTGGCGGCGGACGCTTACGTTTTCTGCGGGATGTTCGAGGAGGCGGCGGACGCCTGCGAAGACGCCGGGAACCCGGCCCGGGCGGCGAAAGATCCGGTCCTCTCCGCGGTGGTCGACACGCACCGGGGCCTGGTCAGCCATCTCACCGGCGACAGCGAAAGCGCGCTCGATCTCTATTCGCGGGCGATAAAAGCCTTCGCCGCCTCCGGCGCCTCCCGCTCGCTCTCGGTGGCAAAGGCCAATTGCTCCCTGCTGCTTGCGGATACGGGGGATCTCGACAGCGCCGTAACCATGCAGGAAGAAGCTTTCGCCCTCGCCGCTTCCACGGGGGACCACGCCGGAGCGGCGAAATCGCTCATCAACCTGGGCAATCTTCACCGATACTCCGGTGCATTTCCGCGTGCCGTGGAGATTTATAACAGGGCGGCGACCCTTTACCCCGATTCTCCGCACGCTATCGGTCTATACGCTAATCTCGCCGTAACGCAGATGGACATGCTCCTCTACGAACAGGCCGGGCGGAACCTCGAGAAGGCCTCTGCATCTGCGCGGAAAGCAGGCAACGAGCTCTTCCTGCAGCGCGTGAAAGTGTTTCAGGGCGATCTGTTCCTGAGGATGGGGCTGCCCGCAACCGCCCTCGAGCGGTATAACGAGGTTATGGAGGGTTCGGGACGGGCGGCATTCGGAGGCATCGTTCTCGGGAATGCCGCAAGGGCCATGGAGCGGCTCGATGCCGACCGGACGAAAATTCTCGAGATGTATGATGAAGCTTCGGAAATCGCCGAGCGGGGAATGGCGGGGGCTTTTCTGTCCTTCGTGCGCAGGCGGAAAGCATCCCTGCTCCTGGAGCTCGGACGTAGGGCCGAGGCTCTCGCCGAGATCGGTAAAATCCTCGAAGGCGCCGCCGGGGCCGACTCGAAGATCGGCGTCATCGACGCTTTGAGCATAACGGCTGAGATCCACCGGGCCGGCGGCAACAGGACCGAAGAAGAGATCGCTCTCGACAGGGCCGTGGCCCTGGTAGAGGAAATGCTCCCGGAAGTGGCCGGAGACATTTACCGGGTTGGATTCATGGAATCGATCTATCCGCTGTATGCGGACCTTGCGGCGCTGCGCGCCCCTTCGCGCCCGGGCGATGCCCTGGCTGCGCTCGAGAAGGGCAGAACCCGCGCCCTGGCAGTAAGATCGAACCTGACCCCGGTTCCCCGCGGTCTCCTGAAAAAATCCGCATGGCTGGAAATGAGGATGGAAGAGGAACAGGAAGGGAGCGAGCTTCACGGAATGCTCAGGCGGGAGCACCGGGAACTGCAGGCCCGGATGGAGTGGCGGAAGGAGCGGCATGAAACGCTGAACGCCGAAAACTGGGAAAAAGCCCTTCAAACCACGACGGCGGACGGCGACACGTCCGTTATCTCTTATTCAATGTCGGCGCGGGGCCTGACGGTAATCGTCGCCGGACGGAAAGGTGTAACAAGTTTCCCCGTGCCCTGCGATACGGACGAGCTCAGGCGGGACTGCCTGGCGTTGACGGCGGCCCTGGACGACACCCATGAACTGGGCGTGCTCGAGTCGCTCAAGCTCTATCCATGGGAGACATCCCGCCGGCTCGCCCGGACGCTGATAGAGCCTGTGCTGCCTTACCTGGGAGACTCGGGCCGGCTGTTCATCGTGCGGGAAAGTTTCCTGCACGGGCTGCCGTTCGAACTGCTCCCGGTGAAGCGGATCAACTTTCCCGGCAACCCGGATCACGGATTCTCATTTCTTCGAGCGGACATGTTCCTGGGTTTCAGGTTCGACATCGCATACACCTTTTCGCTGGGACTGCTGGGTTCGACAGGACACGGAACCGCTCATGATATCAAAAATCGAAAAAGTGCCGGAGCAGAAGGGCAATCTCAGGTCTACATGGTGGTTGCACCCGAATACGGCGTCTTCGAGTTTGAACGGATCCCGTTCGCCGGGGAGGAAGCGGAGTTCGTAGCTGAAAGGCTGGGACGGAATCGTACGCTTCTGCTTCGAGGAGAGGATGTTTCACCGGAAACATTCCGGAGCGGGGCAGGCAACAAGAAAATCATCCATTTCGCCGCCCATGCCATCGCGGGCGAGAAATCGCCTTACGACTCCGGCATCCTGATGCCGGACCATCGCAGGATGCTGACTCTCCACCAGATATCCTCGACCTCTCTGCGGGCCGGGCTGGTTTTTTTGAGCGCATGCAGCACCGCCGCCGGAGCCGGCACCATGTCGGAAGGGGTCATCGGTCTGACCAGATCGTTCATCAAGGCGGGAGCCGACGCGGTGATTTCCACTCTCTGGCGGGTGGAGGATCAGAGCGCTTCCATGCTGGTCGGGGAGTTTTACGAACGATTCCTCGAGGGTAAAGGCAGTGTCAGGGCTCTAGCGGGGGCGAAAAGGGCGCTGCTCGAAAAAACGATCTCGACGGGGCCGGGGAGGTCCGTGTCCCTGGCGCATCCTTACTTCTGGGCGGGATTCATTCACACAGGCAGGGAAATCATCCGCTGAGTGTCAGGATCTCTTTCAGGCGGGCCAGGCGCTTGGCCGCACTCTCCGCATATAAGCCGGCCATCTCCACAATCGAGTCGAAGTTCTGCACCGCTTTCTCGGGATCGCCGATCTTGAGGCAGGTGTTGGCAAGATACCACCTGTATTCTTCGGACCCGGGAACTTTTCGTGAAATTCTTTCGAAACACCTGGCGGCGGATTCGTACTGTTCGAGCCCGTAATGGCACATCCCGATATAGAAATCGAGAAGCGGGGAAAGCCCTCTCCTGCCCTTCAGGGAGATGAACATGGAGAGTGCTTCTTTGTATTCACCCATTTCATATTTTTCGCATGCACTCTCCAGACAACCGAGAATCTTCTCCCATTGTTTCGGATTCCGGCTCCGCGTGACGGGCGCAGCCAGCAGAGCGGCGGGTTCGGGAAAGACCACTTCGGCCAGTTCTCTCAGTTTTTCGAGAATCGACGTTGTGAGACTTCCGACCGAGCCGGCGGGAGATTCCAGCTCTTTCAGTATCCCCGCAGCTTCTTCATGCAGGAAAGTCTCGAGTTTCAGGTCGCGCTTGAAGGCCGAGTAACAATGGCTGCATTCGAGCAGGTGGGTTTCCACTGCCGCTTCGTCCCGGCTGTCGAGTGCGCCTGCGGCGAAGTCCGCCAGTTTTCTCCCGATTCCGGGATCTGTACATCTGTCATCCATCCCCGGTACTCCCCTCCCCAGGCTCCACCATGGAAATAATGTCCTCGATGATATGATGGTCGGAAAGAACGAGATTATCGAACATCTCCCGCTTCTCTCCGAGTTTATCCCTGAGCTTTTTACGGGCTCTCGAGATTCTCGTGTAGACGGCTCCGGCGCTGTCCCCCGGGAACTCGGCCATGATCTCGCCGATATTCGACTCCCGCATCAGCATCACCATCACCTTCCGGTAATCATCCGGCATTCCCCTCATGGCCCTGCACACTTCCTCTACGAGATCACGTCGCAGCCGGGGCGGAGTATAAGCCGTTCCCATCGTCGCCGGGCCGGGAAAGTGCTTGCCTGAATGGTTGCCGCCCCCGTCATACTCCTCCCGTAAAAATCGTTCCCTGCGTCGGAGATCCCGGGAAAGCCATTTTCTGAATACGAAATCGAGCACGCGCTGAGCCCACGGGGCAAAGGTTTCTATCTTCTCCCGGCGGTAGATTCTGAACGTTGTCAGGACCGCCTCCTGGGTGACGTCTCTCAGGTCATCAAGGTACTCCCTCGTATCCTCGTACCTGCTCCTCCTTAGTCTATGTCCCAGTATACGGAGAAACCTTTCAGTCAAATTTCGAAAAAGTTCGTCTTCCGCGGCTGTATCACCCGCGGCGGCTTTTTCGTAAAGTTCCTGCAATGATATAGTACTTGTGCTTGAAAACACTGGTTGTTTCAACCTGATTTCAGATTCTTCGGAACGGCCGTGAGGGATTCTCTACTGTTTGACGACCTTGAGAGCGTCGCAAATCACGACGGAGCCGGATGGGGCGTCATTCAGGACGCCGGCCAGCACGCTGCTTCCCTTCAGGAAATAGTAGGAACCCAGGCTGTTCCATCTGCCGCCGTCCTGCTGCTGGTTCTTCGTTATGTAGGTTATATCGCCGCGGTGCTTTACGCCGAACATGGCCTGGGTCGTCCGGTTGGAACCCTGGGACCACCACGCATACAGCGCATACGTTCCGTTCTCGGGCACTCCGAACCGCCAGCCCGCAGCCCTGTCGCCTCCGGGCTGAGTGTCTGTCCAGAGATAATCGGGACCGTACTTGTCCTGGGCCATGGTTCCGGTGATCCACGAGCCCCTCTTGATCGCCAGGTCAGTGTCGAGAATCGCCTCCTGGCCTCCACCGCCCCCGATCAAGCTTTCAACCTCGCTCCTCATCCAAGGGATCAGGACATAGAGAATGTCTCCGGGGCAGGCCGTCGCGCCCACATCCCTGTGCCCGTAGATGTTGTCCATGTATCCGCCGTATCCGTAGTACCATCCGGTGCCGAAAGGGTCTATGTCCCAGTTGTCGCATTTCCAGGCGAACATGTCATTCAGCTCATTCAGCATCGCCGTGGTGGGCTGATGGTTGTACGGCGGATGGAAATAGCCCATGCAGGAAACACCCATGCTGCCCCAGTTGCAGGCATCATGGGCTCCGACCACATCGTCGCCGCCCGCGCGTCCCTCCCAGGACAGGCCGTGTTTGCAGATAAGATAATTGTACCCGATATCGGTCCAGCCGAGCCCCATGTGGTAGTCCTGGATCGCCCGGACCCGGGCGGCGCATTCTGAAAACCCCGACGACCCCCAGTCTGCGACCGACGCCGTGTGGTGAAGGCCGTTGTGGGTGACCGTATAGTAGTAGAGCGTCCCCTGGGGAGGGTCGGCCCCCCACTGGTCCCGCGTTACATAGTCGGGTCTCGGATACCCGTCCAGCGTAACTTCGGGTTCGACCGGCTCCTCGACACTCCGGTCGCCGGATTCATCCGTTTCGATCGCCCGCCTTCTCTCGAGAATGTCCTTCTCGGAGGGGCCGTCGGTGGAGTCGATGAAGATCACCTCGAGGCGGGTGATCACCACTTCGGTTCCACCGGCTCCCGGGATCGTCAGCCTGAACTGGATCGCCGCTCCATCGGCGGTATCCCTGAACAGCAGGGGAGTCGCTATCTTGACATTGCAGGTACCGCTGCCCTCGAGATTCCGCAGGATCCCCTCGCCCGGGGGCAGGTACATCCATTTCCCCCAACCGGTCACGCCGTCCGAAGTCCTTGCATAAATCTCGATCAGGTCAGGGTCTTCGATCTCGGCGGAAAAGGTTATTCCGACAGCGTTGAACTTGAAAGGCGCATCGATAACAGTCGAGGTGAAAATCGCATCACCCCCCGCGTATCCGGGCAGGTACAGGGCCGCTGATGTAGGCTCGAAAAGCACGACCGAGGACAGATCGTCCTCGCTGGTGAAATCGGGTCGAACAGCGCCGTACATTCCGGCAGCTCCCACGGCAGGGAGCAGAACGAACAGGATGACGGCGCATGCCGCGTACGGAAAAATCGTGATTCGTTTTTTCATAACGCTCCTCCTGAAATGCAGAAGAACACAAGAAGTCTAATATACGGATAGTGAATGAGCAAGAATCGAATTTGTACAAATCCAGCGGTATCAATAGAACACCTTTGCGTGAAAACCATTTCCGCAGGGGCTTAGTATATGTTCATCATTTGAGATACCCGGGACGATATGTTTCATTAAAGGCTGCCGAAACGGTCTGAATACTGTTTTCGATTTTATAGCAGGAGTACATTTTACAGGCAGGATCGGTCATGTATCAAAGTTTGTACTTCCCATGGATCCGAAAAATCGTGCTTTGCATCGTGATCGCAATCCTCCCGACGGTTCTCGTTTCAGAAAGGGCCGAAGCATTCGAATTCAGGAACGACCGGATCAGACTCTGCTTCGACGACAGCGAGTTATGTCTGCATCGAGTCGTTGACTTATCCACAGGCACAGTGTTCAACCTGGAATGCAGCCCCATGTGGCGCCTGAACCTGTATGATACGAGTTCCGGGTACCTCTGCGAAGATAATCTTACTTCTATTACTGCGAGGGAATCCGGCGGCGCAAGAAGCCACTTCTTCACCGAAGACTCACTGGGAAATACCACCCTTGTTCTAACCTGGAACTCGATCCCCCTTCTCGAGGGAGGCAGCGTCGAAGTATCCGTGACGCTTTATACCGGGGAGAGCGGGGGGATTACACGATCAGACGATTCCGAATGGCTGAATGGTGTTTTCGACCCGCGGCGGGTGCGGCCTTTCGACGATCTCTCGGTATCATCCCGCTGGGATATAAAAATTACCGATTTCTGCGACAGCCTGTCCGTCTTTTCTTTTGATTTTCCGTTCCTGGAAATACCTTCATTCGCGGGAAACCCCGGATCAGCCAGGCTGGCCGTGCCCAACATGTCGGGGATCCTGGTCCCGAATCCGGTTCAAAACGCATGCTACCGCGTGGATTCGGACAGGGATGTGGACGACATGGGAAAAGAAGCTCCCGGAAAGCTTCCGGGAATGTTCGGGATCCAATTCTCGGCTATCTACGAAACTTTCCAGGACGAGCTCTCCCACGGACTCTTCTTTTCTACGGACGACACCACGACATCGTATAAAAGATACGCCTTTCGCGGCACCCCCTATCAGGATCCGCTGCCACCTGAAGAGGGCGATCATGCAAGATGTTTATCCGCGAAGGGATCAGCCAATGAAGACTGCAATGATCCCCGGGCAGATTTCATGCAGTACTACGTCAGGAATTATCCTTTGTTCAACATGAGTCCCGGCGGTCCAGGCGGCAAGATTTCGGAACTGCCCTATTCAGCATATGTTCTGCCTTTTACGGGTGATTGGCTCACCGCGTCGAAAATCTACCGCGCATGGGCAATCAGGCAGCCCTGGACCTCCCAGGGCCGCCTTTTCGAAAGAGCGGATTACGATACGAGTTATGCAAAAAAAACCGGATTAGTATCTTTCTCGTTCCCGAATTACCAAGGGGCTTTTCACGCCTTCGCGGCGATGCACGGATATAAGCACTGGCTTGGAGATTCGGTGGACATCTGCGTCAGGCTGATGGATTGGTATGATAACTGGCCCACCGATACGGTTCCGAAAGACAGCATCGACTGGCTGATCTCTTCCATTCAGAACAGACTGGAATTCTCCGTCGTTCCGTATATTCATACCAGAGGCTGGGGTGCCGATCAGCCGGACGACACTCTCGGAACGAAATCTAAAGCAATCGCATTAAACGCCAACGGTGATCCTTTTATCGATCCGAACTACGACTTTCACATCATGGACCCATCCTGCCTTGCATGGAGGCGGAAAATATGGGATATGACCAGTTTCGTGCAGTCCCATTATAGATGCAAAACCGTTTATCTGGACAATCATCAGGGTTTCCAGGCATGCTGCAGACAGGACGGCGATCACGACCATACACCAGGTTCCGGCAGTTTCTGGCTCGACGGTTTCAATACAATGCTCGCAAAAATACGGAAAACGGGTAAAAACACCGACCCTGAATTCTCAATGATCCAGGAAGGGAAGATGGAGGGGATGATTCCCTACCTGGATATGTACGTGCTGTTGTACTGGGAAGATGAAGATTTCAACGACTTCTATGTGAGCAAAGGATTTCCGGTGCCGATACTTTCCGCAGTCTACCACGATTACCTCTCATCCATCGGCAGCACCCGGCGCTGGTGGAGCCAGTACAGCAGGCAGAAACTCCAGTTTACTTTCACGAACGCATATTCATTCGTAAACGGCAACACCCTGTCACTGCGCGAGGATGCGTTCCTTCTGCGTAAAAACCCGGAGACGATGCCTGAAGAGCGGGAAGTGATAGAGAAAGAATACTGGAAGCTCCTGGCCAGGTATAGCCGGATCGGACTCCCTTATCTTCGTTACGGCGAATTCATGCGACCGCCGGCCATCGATTCTCCGACTGTTGTCGTGGAATTCTTCATCGACTGGCTGATCCACCTCGAAACAGGCATCCCGGGGGGGAAGAAGTATCCGCCTGTACCGGATCCGGGGAAGAATGAAAGCAACCGGAAGACCTGTGAAACAGGTTCCGTTCTGGGGGGCGCGTTCCTCGCGCCCGACTCGACACTGGGCGTTTTCATGACGAATTTCACCGGGGATGATGTTGACGCCGGTATCGATATTGACTTGAGCTGGTACGGGATGGATCCCGGCACCTGGATAATAGAGAAAATAACTTTGGCGCCGCCGCATTATGAACCTTTCGGCATCCTCGAGGGTTCGAAATACCATCTTGAGATGAACTTCCCGAAAAGGTCGGTTGTCGCATTCAGGATCAGGCCTTCCGATCCCGAAACCGAATAAAAAATTCCCGCTCCGGCTCACAGGAGCCCGGGACGGGATCAGGTCGGGGTCAAGCGCTTGTCAATCAGCTCAAGACTCGACCCCGGAATGCCGGTTTTATCCGGCTGTTTTCTTTAAAGCACTTGACGGAATACGGGGTAAACCCAGCTCGTCGGTGCCGCAAGGCAGCTCGCCGGCCTTGATCATCCGCAGGACTTCTTCAGTATCGATACCCGCGATCGCGGCAAACTGGAAAGGATACATCTCGAAATCCCACCCCCTGCTGATGACCGCGCCGTTGATGCCTCCGACTCCCATGCTCAGCTTCCCCGCATAACCACCCTCGTAAGGAACCTCTGAATCGGTGATCATCCTGGCGTCGGCGGCTTCGACATCGGGATGCAGATCAACGGGTTCCGCCGATGTTTTGAAGATCTCCCCTTCTTCCATGCCCATGTGCTGAGCCGTAAGCTCCCAGCCGCCGCCGACGCTGAGGCCGTGCCCGAATACTCCCTTCCTGGCGGTCAACCAGGGACCGTTCCCGAATAGATCCGTTACCATCCGGAATTCCGGGAAATCTCCGGGGGTGGCGGTGGCATGAAGATCGAACGTCTCGACATCCCCGGTGGTTATTCCCGCCCGGTCAAGGGCCGTTTTAATGCACTTCATCGGTGTTTCGGTCGACGGTGTGATAATATGACCGGCGTCGGAATTCAGGGCCGTAGCGACTATTTCCGCTCCCACCGGTCTGAACCCGAGTGACAGAAAATAGTCCAGATCGCCGATTATCCATATGCACGCCCCCCCCGAGATATGGGCGCCTTTCAGTCTTGTGGCCGGGATGCTCGGTTTTCCGTCGCAGCTCAAGACCCTGGCATCGTAAAAAGTGCCTACTTCGACCGGATGAGGATACGGATCCACGGCCCCGACGATGGCGGCCTTCGCCCTGTTCTCCCGTATAGCCTGTTCACCGAGGTGTACAGCGGCGGAAAACCCGGCGCAGGCATTCGACATGCCTATATGCAGGCCGTGGATACCGGTGACCATGTTTATCTGGGCCGCGGGGATGCTGTCGATATTCCATAGGCGGTTCGCCGTGACCGAATCCCACGGAGGTTTCGGGCAGCCGTATTTCTTCGCCAGCCGGGCCAGCCCGATGTAGCGTTTTCTGATCACAGCCTTCTTGCTCGCCTCGACATCGCTGCCTATCGGCACGTCATGAAGGCTTGCTGATTCGGCGAGGTAACCTTTCAGAGCTTCGCTCCTGGACGCCCAGAAAGCATACCATTTTGCCGAAGCTTCCTCGAACTCGACGGTTCCCGGAGCAAGTTCGGCCGGATCTTCCGGCGCTCCGAGCGGTTCGAGGAAAGCGCCGCCTCTTCCGTCTGCCCTCTCCGCAAGGTATTCCTTAAACTCCCCGCACCGATCGGGGTGCGACCAGAATCTGTTCCACCGCCTCTGCGCTTTTGTGTAATCCAGCGTTGTATCGGACAGCATCTGCTGATCCGCCAGGGACGTCCCGATGTAAAGGTGAACCTGTTCGTCCAGTTCACGCAGCGTCTCCAGGATGCCCGGGTTCTGACCGATCGCCTGTATGAATGAACCGAGCACATACTTGACGTTGCCGGTCATTTTTTTGTCTATCATCTGGTAGCGTCCGGTTCCCAGTTCCGTGTCGAACCAGCCGCGGTAATCCTCGAAATCGAAATCGGGGTTGCCGACCATAAAATTGCTGGGGCCGTACCCCTCCATCGGCTCGAGCCAGGTTTCTCCGGTTCGGATGTTCCGCCTGAACGTGTCGATATTTTTCGTCCGGGGAGCAACAAGACCCCACCCGAAAACCCCGATCCGTGTACCTTCGTAAACAGAGATATTTCTATTCAGCTCATTCGCCCTGATCCCGAAAGCCCGCAGAAACGCATTGTTTTCCAGTAAGTTCTTTCCATCCCTGACATCCGCGAAAGCCGACAGCGCCCTGATCGCCAGATCCGCCGGATCGAGCGATGACCCTGCGGCCAGAAGCTGAGCCCTTTCCGTAACTCGATGGGTGAAATCTTCTGTAAAGGCAAGCTTTTCAGCGGCTTTTCGAATTTTATCCGTATTCTGATGCATGTCTGACTTCTATCCTTTGCTCGATTCAATTCACAGTGAAGAACAAGCGTAAGCCGATGACAGGCAAGTGTAACGTGAAAAAAAAACCTGCACAAGCTGTAAGAAATCAATCCGGAAGGGCACAAGATTAATACAGCGTACTGTCTTTTCGGCCATTTCTTCAGGAGGGTGAAGATGTTTTTCATTTCATTTAAAAAGCTGGTTTGCCCGATTATAGCAGGATTCCTGGTGACCGGCGCCGCCCAGGCTCTGCAGGTAAGGCTGGATCTCGAACCCGAAAAAGCAAGCATATCCATTCACGGGGAACACCACCATATCAATTACCCGGGAGCTACCATATCCGATGTAATCGGAGCTCCGGCCGTACCGGTCCTCAGGATTGAGGTGAACCTCGCCTCCGGGATGGATCCCGACCTCGCCGAGCTGGAGGTCGAAGCCGCCGACTGGGTGCGAATCCCCGGCGTTCTCAATATCCCTCCGGTCGAGCCGCCTCTCAGAGCGGGGATCCCGGATCAGCGGATGATTTCCGGGGAAGAGCGGGATTCAGATGTATACCCGGTCGAATACGGCGAGATCCTGTCGGCCGGTTACAGGCGGCACAGGCCGGTGGCCACCGTCGAGATCCGTCCGTTCAGGTACTACCCCGCGTCGGGAGTGCTCGAACTGGCGACCAGGGTTACGGCCGCGATTGATGACGGACTCGACAGGGGTGATCCGACCGAAGGTGAGAAATCACCGGCGGATGGAGCCGCTTCCGCCGGGATAGATCCATTCATCCCTCCCGCCGACCTGCTGTTCGCGGAACCGGATGAGAATACGAGAGTCCTGGTGGTGACCAGGAAGGAATTCGTGCCCGCCCTGGACTGGTACATCCTATGGCAGTGGGAGCGCGGAAAACCGGCGGCTTCGCTTGCCGTCGAAGAAATTCCCATCGATTACAACGGCGCCAGGGACCAGGCGGAAGCGATCAGGGAAAAAATAAAGGAGATTTACCTGCTCGCCGATCCGCCCGTTCTCGAGGCGGTCTTCCTTGCTGGAGACTGGGAGTCGATTTCCTCCAGGAGACCGTGTTTTCCGTTCAACAATGAAGAATTCCCCTCGGATTATTATTTCCAGGCCCTGGACGGCAACCACGACGCCGATATGGACAGTCTCTTTTTCGAATACGAGGATGAAATGGATATGTACGAGGATATCCTGGTGGGCCGCCTGCCGATCGAGTCGATCGATGAAATGGAAGGGTACGTCAAGAAGCATTTTCAGTATAATCACCCCGACCCGCGAACCCCCGGAATCGACAAATGGACCACCAGGGCGCTGTACCTGGGCGGCAGGCTGCGATGGTCGACCTGCGGCCCCTGCCGGTTCGAAAGCACCGTCGATCCGGTAATCGACTCCGATCCGGCCGATGAAGATCCGCAGTTCAACCCGCATTCCAATTTCAGCCGGAAGAAACTCTACTACGATGACGACTACTGCTATTCCTACCCCCATGACTGGGCCGAAAACGACCCGAACTACGCCCCGATCGATGTCGCGACCATGAAAGAATACACGAACAGGGGGAACAACCTTCTTCTCCACTATGATCATTCCGGCTATTACACCATGGGGATGGGCTACGAATATTTCTACAATGATTATTATGAATGGCACCCGAATGACGTTGCAGACCTGACGAACACGAAAATGCCCTCCGTCTGCTACTCCATAGGGTGCAATACTTCGATGTTCCACAAGGACGACTGTATCGCCGAATCCTTCGTGCTCGAGCCGGGCGGGGCGGTCGTTTTCATCGGGAACTGCGACTACGGATACAGCGGTCAGGAGTCGCAGATGCGGGATTTCGTCAGCTCGATGATCGATGACGGGACCGAAATGGTAGGCTGGAACCTCGCGGATTCAAGGCGCCACGAAAGCCCCTTCTGGATGCTCGATCTGCAGCTTTTCGGCGATCCGACAATCACTGTATGGGTGAGCGATCCCGTCGAAGCCGAAGTAAAACATCCCCGGCGTATTCCGACGACCGCACGTTACCTGAAAGTGACCGTAGCAGATCCCGGGGGGGCGCCCGTCCGGAACGCGGACGTATGCTTCGTAAAGGAGGGCGACTACTTCTGCAGGCAGGAAACCGGAGAGGATGGGGCTGCCGTGTTCGATTTCTCGGGTTTCCGGTTGACGGAAGGGACGGGCGTTCTGACCGTGAGCGGGGCGAGCCTCTATCCTTATCGAACCGAGGTGGCCGTAAGAGGGGTTTTAAACATCGATTTGTATCCGTACGAGGATTAGTAGTACCCTGTCAAGCATCGAATGATGCATATTACTTATCCTATGTCGTTCCTGCTGTGTTTCGGGTCGAGGAGTTGTTCCACTGCATAGGCCGGTACGGCTTCACTGAAATCGGTTCGCACCCTCGAACAGACAGTCGAGCCGTTGTTGCGGAACACGGATCTGGTTTTATTTCTTCTCCCCGGATTCGCGACGATTGTTCTCGCGGATTCTCTTATTGATGTCTCCGTCGAGCACAACCCGGAAACCGACATCGCCGTATCCCTGCCCGTCGCTGATCCAGTTCCTGTACGTCGTTGTCGTTTCCCGCATACCATGATGAAAGCTTCCGCCTCTGATCACCCGCGCCCTTGCCCAGGGGTCGCCCTTCGGTCGAGTCGCCTCCGATCGGGAGGGACCTCCCGGGTTATGAACCGTGCCGAATTCAAAACATTTCCGATAATATTCCGCCGAGTGCCAGTCCGAGCACACCTCCCAGACATTACCGAGCATGTCGTACAATCCCAGGGAATTGGGGGGACGAGTCTTCACGGAACGAAAACCGGTATGATATCTCCACTCCGATCCATGCTTGGAAGACGCAAGTGAAGACTGTATATAGTCGTCATAATCTATCGACTTGCCCCTTTCCCTGGCGGCGAATTCCCATTCCGCTTCAGTAGGCAGCCTTCCGCCGATCCAAGTGCAGAAGGCCGCCATGTCCTGCACGGTAAAGCTGACCACCGGAAATTCCGCCCTGGTCTCAATAATTTCACCTGTTTTAAAAGCCTTGATGTATTCCAGTGAATTTCCCAATGCCTCGGGATATATGTGAACCTTCCCCGAAGTATCCAGGACTACATGATTCTCGACGATGCCAGCGACGGGTTCGTATGAAGATGCTTTGAGAAATTCATAATACTGCGCGTTCGTGACCTCCGTGACGGACATAAAAAAATCATCCACCCTCACCCTGTGAACCGGCCTTTCGTCGACCAGGCTCAGTTCCGAATCGCTCCCCATTTCGAAGACTCCGCCCCTGACGAACACGAACTCCATACCGGAGGGCAACCTGACATCGGGTGTTTTATCATTGCAGGAGGTCGAAGACATCGAAACGGCAAGCAGAAAAAAGACCCAAAAGCAACCCGGGGCGGCATTCATTCTCGGACCGGGTGCGCGGCCGGCCGGCTCCCGGTTTAACCGGCAGAACCGTCCCGCCGATCCCCGTGTAATGTCAAACAGGATGTTTCGACACTTTGAAAAAAACATTTGAGTCTCTTCAGAGAACAAGGTCGTCTTATTCGAGAATCCTCATGAAAGTCTTGTCTTGCCAGGCCGCGTGCCGGTTGTTTCATACAGGAGATACAGAATAAGACAGTATAGCAGACAATCAAGTGAAAAGCCTGTCGATCCTTGCATTTAAAATTATAATTCACTGGACGAGACGGACGAGTCTCTGAATTTCCGCTTTTCCGAAACAGGGAAATCCTGTAATTTTCGTTCTGCAATATCGAGCTGAACTCGCGGGGATTCAGAAATGACGTCTGCAGGCAGTAAGAAAACCAGAACCGCATGGCTGTCGCCGATCGTACTCTGGCTCATCATGCTGCTGACATGCTCCTGCGATACCGGACGGTTAAAACAGGAATCGAACCTCATATGCCTTTGTATCGATGGCCTGCATTACACCGATCTCGGCTGCTACGGTTCCCGGAATCCGGCCGCGCCGTGTTTCGATCGACTGGCCGATTCAGGTTTTGTATTCGAAAGAGCCTTCAGCCAGTCTCCGGATCTCCATGATTCCCACAAGTCGATGGCAACGTCGTTATATCCATCCGAACCCGGCCCTCCGGACCGGTCGCCGGAAGCCGGAAGAGGAGTCGAATTTACTCTGGCGGAAATCCTTCGTTTTCACGGGTTCCGGACCGCTGCATTCACGGGTGGAAATCCGCTGGTTGAAGATAAGGGATTCGACAGGGGATTCGACCGCTTCGAGGAGAATCGCGCAAACTATTACACCTCGATTTACGATTCGATTAAAAACGCCGAAACCTGGCTCGCACAATATGGGAGAGAGAATTCCAGGTTCTTTCTATTCATCCAGGGGCGACTGAACCGAACGAGAGCTGTCGAGTCCGGGATTGAAGTTTTTTCAGCGGATGAAGAACAGCTGAGGAAGCTGGAATATCGCATCGCGGGTTTACTGAAAATGCTCAGTGAGCGCGATATTCTGAACTCTACTTATATCTTCATGTACGCGGGAAGAAGCTATCCTTTCGCTGAAGACCCGGAATCGGAGTATTCAACCTGGAACAGGCTGGGAGACCGGTATCTGAGAGTTCCTTTTATCGTACATGCTCCTCTCCTGGGGAAGCGTTTCACGATCTCCGAAGTCGTGGAAATGATCGATCTCCTGCCTACCGCGCTTGAATTACTGTCGCTGCAGCCGACGAAAAGGACTCACGGATTTCCCCTGGTGACGCGATCATGGCGAGGGCTGTCGCCTGCCGGATCCGGAGATTCTCCGACCGCCGGATTCGCTGCATCCCGGTCCGGGAACGGCGGCTTATCGGTAAGGAGCGGCACATCCAGGATCACCGGCAATGTAACGTCGCCGCACGTTGAAGTCCCCGAACCGATCCCGGTCGACCGGAATATCCTGTATGAAAAAATCGATCTATCCGGCTCATCCTGCGAAGCAAACCAGACGGAGGAGCAGGCCGATTCATTATGGAACCTGCTTCAGAACTGGAAAATACGACTGGATACCTTCCCGGAGAGGGCGGATTCTCCCTTCGAAAGGCCCTTAACCAAGGAAGAAAAAGAGTGGACGATACAAAAGGGGTATTTCTGAAAGGCAGGCTCATAAAAAAGGCGGAAGTATCATGAAATCATTGTTGTCGATTTCCATAACTGTAATTCTCGTATCGGGCTTTTCAGCGACGGCGGGGCTTTCAGCAACCGAAACAGGCTCTCTCGGAGGAGGACCCGAAAGACACACGGAAATGACGCGGTCGGAAGGGAGAGTATGCGGCACTCCCCTGCTGCGGGACCATTATAAATACGTCGCGTCCCTGTACCCCGAAAGGGACGGGAGCCGTGACGATTATGCTTTCGTCGTCTCTCCCAGGCCGAAGAATAAAGTCGGTGACCAGCGGACATTCTGGACGTACGACCTCTCCGTGATGCCGCCCAAGTGGATCCAGGTTCCCGCCACCTGCCGGGGGGTTGGCATGTTCTGCTATGTTTTCGTGGCGGACGACCAGTGGGAAGTCAACATGGATCAGGCCGACGTCTCCGAGGTTCTGTACAGGTTCAACGCCAGCACGCCCGGGACACCTGAAAAGGGTATCTTCAGGATGGACGTGGATCTCTTCGGACCTCCGCCGGATGAGATCGACGAGGATCCGCGCATCTATATCTTCTACTCGGCCCTGGGGAGTTACGGAGGCTCGATTTTCGACGGCTATTTCGACCCCCTCAACGAGCTCACCGAGGAGGAAGCCCGCCTCCAGGGAGGCCACTCCAACGAGGTCGAGATGTTCTACATGAGCTGCTACCCGGTGGACCCGACGGCGCCGTCTACCCTCTCGGTCCTCGCCCACGAGTTCGAGCACATGATCCACTGGAACATGGACAGGAACGAATCATCCTGGGTGGACGAAGGATGCGCGGAGCTGGCCATGTTCTTCTACGGGGTGCCCGACCCGATAACAGGATTCCCGAACGACCCGGACAACTCGCTGGTGGTCTGGGACCAGGAATGGGCCGATTATATCAAATCATACCTTTTCACCCTCTATTTCTACGAGCAGTACGGCGGGGAGGAAGGCATCACCGCACTGGTTGCGGAGCCGCAGAACTCGGTGGCCGGGTATGAAGCCACCCTCGCCGACCTCGGATTCCTGATCGGGTTCGACGACATCTTCACGGGCTGGACCGCGGCGAATCTCCTCGACGACACCACCATCGGCGACGGCGAATACGGGTACTACGGCGAGGAGCTGCCGACGTTCTACAGCAAGTGGCACGCGGGTTATCCCGTTACGCGGAGAACCGGTTCCACCGAGCACTGGGCCTGCGATTACCAGCGGTTCAGCGATCCCGGGGACATCCCACGTGCTTTCTATTTCGACGGCGCCGACGATGCGGCGTTCCGTGCGAAAATGGTGCTGACCGGCGACGGCGTCGAGACCGAAGTGCGCGAAATCGACCTGTTTGAAGACATGTTCGGCACCGATGTCGTGGTACCGGGCGGCGGCTACGATACCCCGTTCCTGATTGTGAACAATTGTACCGAAAGCATCACGAAAACATACGCTTACGGCACCGACCTGGCCGTTCCGATCTCGGCGGCCGCCACCGACGGCAGCCTGCCCGGCGAAGGGATCGATGACGACGACGAGGTAATCATCGTCTTCTCGCACCCGTCCTCCGCCCCGGTGGTTGACGCCGCCGCCATCGACAGCCTCCTCGAACTCTCCGGCGGCCACACCTGGCTCGACGGTTCCGGCGGCATCGGCGGCGCATACTGGAGTGCCGGAAGCGATACGCTGACCGTGCAACTCTCCACCGCGGGCGGTCCGCCGACCGTATCTGTCGGCGATACCGTGACCTCCCTGATAGACGATTCCCGCGCCGGCGTGCTCATCGGCGGTTCCTTCAGCCAGGTGGGAGTCCACGGCGGGAGCGGTCC
>CAYMWF010000066.1:0-25945 GCA_964394085.1 uncultured Gemmatimonadota bacterium
AGTGACGACTCCTTGGATAAAGCCCCCGAAAAAACACTCGCAACGCAGAATGCATTTGGTGAATCGGCTTGCACCTGGGAGCGTCTTGAAGTATTGTGTGCGCGTTCAACGAATTTGGCATGTTTTCCGGAAGGCGACCCGTGGAGCTGAAGAACAGGAAAGCTCGATTCAACTATGAGATAGTTGAAAAGATCGAGGCCGGTCTTGTTCTCAAGGGGACCGAGGTGAAATCGATTCGCGCCGGAAAACTCAGCTTCCGCGACAGCTACGCCGCTTTCGAGGGAAACGAAGCATTTCTCTGCAATCTCTACATCAATCATTATGATGAGGGGAACAGATACAACCACGACCCTGAGAGAAAGAGAAAGCTGCTTCTGAAAAGATACCAGATCAAGCGCCTCTCCGGAAAGGTCCGGGAACGAGGTTTAACTCTCGTTCCGCTCAGAGTGTACTTTAAAAAGGGATACGCCAAGGTTGAGCTGGGACTGGGCCGGGGGAAGACCAGATCCGACCAGCGTGAAACGATACGCCGTAGAGATCTGCAGCGGGAGATGGCTCGTGAGCTCAGGGACCGTTAAACGGATTTTTCTGATCCACCTGCTCGTTCTAACTTTGACGGGTGTGTCCGCGGCACCCGGAATCGAGACGATTTTTTCCGTTATCGATATCGACGGGGTCGAATACGTCGAACTGAACGCCCTGGCCGCTGAAATGGGCTGGTACAAGAGCTGGGACAATATAGGGAGACGGATTTTATGCACGGGCCCCGGTGAAACGGTAGAGTTCAGAATAGATTCGCCTTTTATAGTTTCCGGAGAAGAAATCTATAATATCCATTTCCCTGTCCGCCTGATCCGGGGGCGCTGCTTCATCCCCGTTCTGGGCGTTCTCGACTGGGCGGCGGATACCCGGGGCGAGATGCTCCAATGGAGCGGCGACCGCGGCAGATTCTTCATTTCCGGCAAGAACAAGCCTGTCTCCCTGATAGAAGGGATATCGGTCAAGAGGATAGAACAGACGGTCCAGTTCCGGCTGACTTTACTGAAGAATACTCCTTACGATTTCAACGACAGGGGAGAGTCGATTGTCCTCCGGTTCCCGGAGGCCGGTTCACTCCCCGGTAACTGCATCGTGCCGGATGCCATCCCCCCCCTCAGGAAAATCAGTGCGACCTGTGAAAACGGGGTATCCACTGAAATCGTGATCGAGGTTAGAAGCGGAATCGACCCGCCGAAACTCGTTGAAACTGTAAACCCGAAAGGTATTCTCCTCGTTTTCAACTATAAACGCCCGACCAACGTCTGGGATGTTATTCCTTTACTGGGAGTCACGCCGGTAAGGGAAAGGATAGCCCGGCGCGAAAGGTTCAGAACTGTTGTTATAGATCCGGGCCACGGAGGGGCGGACCCGGGATGTGTTGGAGTCATAGGCACGCTGGAGAAAAATATTACACTGGATATCGCCTTGAAGACGGCGACGATTCTGCGAAAGAACTACGGGCTGAATGTCTTGTTGACCAGGAAGAGTGATCGTTACATTCCTCTCGACAAGCGCTGCGAGTACGCGAATATCAGACAGGGGGATCTTTTCATAAGCATACACGCGAACTCGTCGGTTGATCCGACGCTTAAGGGAGTGCAGGCATTCTATTTTCGCGAAACGGATAATATCGAAGAGGATGGCGCCCTTGCGGAAAAGAGGCTGGGCCATCTGAATTCTCCTGCGGATCTTCCGATCAGTATGGAGGAAATCCAGAAAAAACATATAAAATCGTCTTTCGAAGCCGCCAGCTGCATCTCCTACGTGATGGGAAGAAGACTGGAATTGCACAACCTGGGAGTTCACGACGAAGCATTCTATGTATTAAGAGGCGTGGCCATGCCGGCGGTCCTGGTGGAAACCGGGTTCCTGTCCTGTCCGGAAGAAGAGGCCCTGCTGAACAATCCGGCCTCACGCAGAAATATCGCACGGGCGATCGCTGACGGCGTGCGAATTTACATGAGTCTGTGATCAATTACAGGAAACCAGGTAATATGCGATCTACGACACCGGCAAAGAAGGTTTCCCAACCCGATCCCCGTTCCTATCCCGGTTTTACTGTAACGACAGCCTGGCGGTTTTGCCTGAACATGCCGCCGATAAGAAAGGGAATGATGGGAAAACGAACGGGAGTTCGTCGCCTGCCGGGTGTTTTTACCGTCTTCGCTCTGGCCATTTTTCTTCTGGCCGGATGTAAAGGAAAAGATTCCGGATCGAATTGGAAAAACGGGACGACCCGGCGATGGGAACGTTTCGACTTCTCCACGGAACTGGTTAAAATTTTCTACTGGAATTCGACAGCCGGCTACCTGGTGCCCAAGTGGCGCGAGATACCCCATACCGAATCGCTGACAGTAAAGGCTGAATTGATTCTGAATGCCCTCAGGGAAGATCCGGGCGGGGACGCTGTCTCTCCCGTTCACTCCGCAATTGCAGTCGGAACCGTTTACTTCGACGGGGTCGAAACGATTTTTATCGAATTGCCGAATGGTGAATCCGGGGCCGGTTCCGGGGGAGAAACTCTCGCCGTGAAAGCGATCTGCCGATCCCTTAAAGCGAATCTCCCTGAAATCGGCTCAGTGAAGTTTATCACTGAAGGGAAGGGGATGCAGAAAAAGCCCCTACATTTTTTACACGAGTGCAGAGATGAGTACGGCGGATAAACCCCTGGGGGTGTTCGATTCCGGCATCGGCGGCCTGACAGTCGTCAGGGCGCTCATGGATTTATGCCCTTCGGAGCGTATTGTTTATTTCGGTGATACCGCGCGGGTTCCGTACGGTCCGAAATCGGCTTCCACTGTGCGCCGATACGCCCGGGACAACACCGCTTTTCTGCTGCAGCACGACATCAAGATGCTTGTTGTGGCGTGTAATACCGCTTCCGCCGTCACTATCCCGGAGCTGAAGCAGCTCCTTGATATCCCCGTCATCGGTGTTATCAAACCCGGAGCGCGGGCAGCCGTCAAAATATCCGAATCAGGCAGGATCGGCGTTGCCGGCACCCAGGCGACCGTCTCCAGTGGAGCTTACACCCGTGAAATCCACCGGCTGCTGCCCTCCGCCGTCGTGGTGTCGCGCCCCTGCCCGCTCCTTGTCCCCCTTGCCGAAGAAGGCTGGCTGGATCACGAAGCCACCGACTTGATTGTCAGAGAATATCTCGACCCGGTGTTTCACTCGGGCATCGACACCCTCATACTGGGCTGCACTCATTACCCCGTCTTATGGAAGATGTTCGAGAAGACCGCCGGACCCGACGTGACGCTGGTGGATTCAGCCACTTCCGTCGCCAACGATGTGAAAGCCGCATTGTCCGAGCTCGGCATCGATTCGAAGAAACCGCCCCTCGGGATGAAGGATCACAGTATTTATGTCAGCGATATCCCCGGCAGATTCCACGAAGTGGGCGGGAGATTTCTCGGTACTTCAATAAATGCTCCGATGGTTGTCGATGTAGAGGGGTTGAGCCGGCTCCTTGGAAAGGACCGGATGCTTTGAAACGAATCGTACTGGCCACAGGCAATCCGGACAAGGTTCGCGAAATCAGGCGCATCCTGGGAGATTTACCCGTAGAACTCGACCCCATGCATGGCGAAGGAGCGGAAGAAACCGGCAGCACCCTCGAAGAAAACGCGTTGATCAAGGCCGAAGCCGCCGCCCTGGCATCCGGAATTCCCGCTCTTGCCGACGATACGGGTCTCGAGGTCGAATTCCTGAACGGCGCGCCCGGGGTTTTTTCCTCTCGATTCGCGGGCCCGGACGCCACCTATGATGACAATGTCGATAAGCTTCTCGAAGCCCTTGAAAACGTGCCGCCCGATGGACGCAGAGCCTGTTTCCGCTGTGTGGCCGCCCTTGTATTTCCGGATGGACGCAGCGGAACAGCCGAAGGTCGGGTGGATGGAACGATCCTGGAAACCAGGAGGGGGAATGGCGGCTTCGGTTACGATCCGGTATTCCTGCCCGATGGAGAAGAAGAAACCTTCGCGGAAATGGCGCTATCCAGGAAAAATGCCATGAGCCACAGGGCGCAGGCGATGGTCGCAGCGAAAAGGATCATCGAGAAGATGCTGTTTTCCGGTTCCCGCGAAAAGAAGGCCGGCCCGCCGTGAGCTTCACCAGGCTTCCGCCCGGCATATTTCTTTTCTGTTTATTGTTCTTCACCGCCTTCGAAACTCCTGCAGTTTCCTCGAGTGATCAGAATGCAGTCGCTCCATCCTCCGGAAATGCCCATGATTCCGAAGCCGCTGCCATACAGCGGATTTGTAGAGGAGGGGACGCTTCCGTCCTGCTGGTTCTCGACGACCGCGATCCGTTGATATCCATTTCGGCGGATGCTCCCAGAATTCCCGCTTCGGTTCTTAAAATCGCGACCGCTCTGTTTGTTCTGGAAACCCTCGGTCCGGAATACCGGTTCGAAACCGATTTCTATTTCAACGAAAACAGGGTGCTTACGGTAAGAGCATCCGGGGATCCTTTTCTCATCTCCGAAGAGTGGGCGGTGATAGCCGACAGCCTGTCGGCCGGGATCGATACCGTATCATCGATCAGACTCGTTGATGACGCATTTGCTCCAGGTATGACGATTCCGGGAACAGGCGAATCCGGAAAACCATTCGATGCCTGCATCAACGCATTCTGCACGAATTTTAACACTTGCGCCGTAACGGTTCGTAATTCAGAGGTTTTCAGCGCCGAGAAGCAGACCCCGTTAACCGAATCGGCCCGCCGTCTCGCCTTTGCGGACGGCAGACGGGGCACCTTCAGATTCTCTCTCGATTCGAAGGAAAAGGTGCATCTATATACCGAGCAGATACTCGCCTCTTTCCTCGATGATCAGGGGGTGGTCCTCTTGCAGCAGGACGGACCACAGGTGCTCGAAGACCATGGGAGCGTCCTTTACACGCACCGCTCTACCAGGACTCTCGAATCGATGGTCGAGTCGATGATGTTGTATTCCAACAACCTGGTGGCGAACCATCTGCTCCTGGCGGCGGGAAAACCAGCTTCCGGCAGAATCGACCTGGGAACAGCGGTGGCGTCATTCGACTCCTTCCTTACGCGTCGCGTCGGCATCAAAGGTTTTGACGTCAGCGAGGGGGCGGGAATATCGAGAAAAAACAAGTTCACCGCAAGCCAGGTTGCGGCTTTGCTCGAGACATTTTACCCATACAGGAAGCTGCTTTCCGTTCCGGATCGTTATAAAAAAACAATTGATCCGCCGGTGCGTCTTAAAACCGGAACCATGGAAGGTATCGAGACCGCTGCAGGCTATATTCAAACAGACAAAGGCGGCTCCCCATACAGGTTCGTCGTATTACTGGACGGAGCGCCGCCCGGAGCCAGGGACAGGATAGTCGACCTGCTCGTGAGGCTTGTGACCGGTAGAGGTGACTGACGGTGAATAACGGATACACGCTGCTCGATTCGGGGGATGGAAGAAAGCTGGAACAGGTGGGCTCCTTCAGGCTTGTTCGTCCGGCTCCGCTGGCTCTCTGGTCTTCATCGGAGCCGGCGGCTGAATGGGATCGAGCGGACGGTGTTTTCCAGGCCGGCGCCTCCGGCGGGAGAGGGGGGTGGGTCGAGCCTGTCCGGTTTCCCGAATCCTGGATAATAAACCATGCCGGTCTTCCTTTTCTCATAAAGCCGAACGAATCAGGGAGTATCGGTTTCTTTCCGGAGCATGCCCGGCTCTGGGGAACAGTCGAAGGAACAATCCGTAACATTCCCTTCAAGAAGAAACCGAAATTACTCAACGTTTTCGCCTGCACCGGAGGAGCTACCATGGCGGCCGCCGGGGCGGGAGCGGAGGTGTGCCACCTCGACGGCGCCCGGAGCTCGGTTTCCAGGGCCCGGGAGAACCTTGCTCTGGCCGGCCTGGTCGATCGCCCCGTGCGGTGGATAGTCGATGATGCACGGAAGTTCTGCGCCAGGGAAAAACGCAGGCACGTCAAGTATGACGCCGTCGTCCTGGATCCCCCGTCTTTCGGCAGGGGTTCCCGCGGGGGAACGTGGAAGATCGAGCGGGATCTGGCCGGTTTTCTGGAGCTCGTTTCCGATATCCTTTCGGATGTCGCGTTCCTCGTTTTGCTGAGCTGCCATTCTCCCGGCTTCACGCCGCTTCTCCTGGAATCGCTTTTGATCGGGTTCAAAGAAACAAGGGGCGGCGGCATCGTTTCCGGCGAATTGAGCCTGCCGGGCGGTGCCCTGCAGCGAAACTTACCCGCGGGTTCGTATGCCGCCTGGACCTTGACCGAACCGGTAACCGACAGGGAATAATCGTCTGGAAGCATGAAAGAAATCACCAGTCCGCAAAATCCGCTGATAAAAGAAATCAAGAAACTCGGCACCGGAAGACGGCGCAAACGGGAGAACTTGATTCTGATTGAAGGGATCAGGGAGGTTTCCCGGGCTCTGCGGGGCGGAGTGAAGCTGAGAACCCTGATCGTATCTGAAGAAATATTAAAAAAAACAAACCGGACGGAAAGCGCCACCGCTTTGTTCACACAGGCCCCGGAGCTCGTTTCGCTCTCCCGCAACCTGTTCGGGGGGATATCATTCAGGGAGAATCCCGAGGGGGTGCTGGCGGTGGCCCACAGGCCCCGTCGCAGCCTGGAGGAGCTGAAACCGGGAGACGATTCTCTTGTTCTGGTGGCGGAAGGCCTGGAAAAGCCGGGCAACATCGGCGCTCTTTTCAGAACCGCGGACGGTGCCGGCGTTTCCACTGTTCTCATCGCCGGGAGCGGTTCCGAGATTTACAGCAGACAGGCTATCCGGGGGAGCATGGGTACCATTTTCACCGTGCCGTCCGCCGAAGTTTCCTCAGAGCGGGCAGTTACGTTTCTCCGGCAGAACGGTTTCCGACTGCTGGCTTCGACGCCGGATGCCGATCTCGATTACACTTCGGCGGATTTCACCCGACCCTGCGCCGTTCTCGTCGGAAGCGAGAAAGACGGGCTGAGTCCGGAGCTTCTCGAGGCTGCTGATGTCAGGTTCAGGATACCTATGCGGGGAATCGCCGATTCATTGAATGTATCCGCGTCGACCGCGATCCTCCTGTATGAAGCGGTCCGCGGAACCGGTATTGCCGATACGGATTAATTGTTTTATAATTCAATAGAAACGGTAAACCGGGTTTGTTCTCAGAATGGTAACGACGGACCTGTTCCTGAACGCGATAAAATGTTTAAACGCCGCAAAACAAATCCACTTCCCGCAGGGATCCTGCTGATTCTCCTCTCTGCCGCCGCCCTGGAAGGAATGCCTGACCCTTATCAGGATACCTACTCACTATTCTGGGGAGATCTGCATTGCCACAGCAGTCTCTCCGACGGCGTGCCGCTCGTTTCCCCGGACGCGGAGCTGCGTGCCGCCAGGGACATGATGGAGCTGGACTTCGCCGCGCTGTCGGACCATACCGAGTGGTTTTTCATCGATCTTCAAACGTTCTTCGAGTGGGGGGTAGTCGCGTATTCTGAAGCCACAGCGGAGTGGAAGTGGTCGCAGGTCGTGGATTTATGCGCGGATTATTACGAACCCGGTATTTTCGTCACCCTTGCCGGTTACGAATGGAGCTCGGAAGACGGAGGACACAGGTCCGTCTATTTCGAATCCTCCGGCACCGATGTGGGCCTGCTGCCGCTCCATGGTCTGTACCACGCCCTCGGTTCCCAGCTTCATAAAATGGAGTTGTCGGGCGTCCCGTTCCTTTTTCCTGAAATTCCCGTCACTTACGACAGACCAACGCCCGATCAGCTGTGGTCGAGTTTCGATGAAACCGGTTTCGGTGTGCCGGGCAGAAGGGTCATCACGGTTCCGCATCATCCTGTCGGTCCGGTGATCGTCGACTGGGCCGGTTTCAGGAACGACGACTACGACAGGCTTGTCGAGATCTATTCGAAACACGGCAACGCAGAGGAAGAGGGATGCTACCACGCGACCCTCGAACCGGGACACCCGGACTGGAGCGGCGGTGTAGCGGAGATCCTTGCCGAGGGCCGCCCTCTCGGCATTATCGCCGGCACCGATTCTCACGGTCATTTCGAGTTCGTCGGCCGGAGTTCCCATATTCCGGCATTTCCCGGTTCCTGCTTCTTCCCCGAACATGACTGGCGAGTGAGTGTGTACGGCAAACCCTTCGGCTGGAGACGCTTCGGAGGCGGTTTGACCGGCGTATGGGCGGTCACCCGTGATTCGCTGTCCGGGACTTTAACCCGGGAAGGAATCTTTTCGGCGCTTCACACCCGGCGGACTCTCGGCACCAGCGGCCCGCGGGTCGACATACGCTTCTGGCTGGACAGGGACGGTAATTTCCTGACTCTGGAAGACGCCATACTCGCCGGCGAAGAAGCTGTGTTCGAGCCCGGCAGCCCCCTCCGGTTCGGCCTTAAAGTCAACCTTGGGAAGACCGGCGGGGACGAAATTTCACGGGTGCTGTTCATCAGAAACGGCGCGGTGGCGGAGACGATTACATGCCCGCCTTCAACCAGATCCGTCGAGCTTGACTGGCTCGATATAAAGGAATCGGGCATCGCCGTCTACTATGTGCGGGTGGAAATCAACGACCCGCTGAACCGCGACAGAGATTCATATTACGATCCCGTTTCCGGCCTTCAAATCCCCGAATACTCCGAGCGCGCCTGGTCTTCCCCGATCTTCACATCCGATTGAGCGGTTTTTGCCCTTCCAATTTTGCTTTAATCGATACCTTTCGGTGAAAATCGGACAAAACCTTCCGATGTATTGAATGCAGCGGCTTTTACACCAAGGAGGAGAAATGTCTTCAGTGATGATCAGTGAAACCGTGGATACGCGTGTCGCACCGGTTTTCATCGGCGGAGCGGGAAGATCCGGCACGACCCTGTTGAGAGTGATGCTCGACTCTCATCCTTATATTTCCTGCGGGCCGGAAATGAAGGTTCTCCCGCTGATTTGTAAGTTTCAGACCGAACTGAAGTCCGGTTTTGCGGAATTCCTGAACAGCTACCAGGTTTCAGACGAGAAAATAGATCTCCTCTTCCGGGACTTGATCAATGGTTTATTCTCCTCCCACCTGCAGGCGAACGGCAAGCGCCGCTGGGCGGAAAAAACACCCCACAATCTCCTTTATATCAGGCAGCTTTCCCGGATATTTCCCGAAGCCAGATTCGTCCATGTTCTGAGAGACGGACGGGACGTGGCGGCGTCCCTCGTCGAGATGCAGTGGTTCGACATCAAATCGAAACAGAAGATATGGTATACCGAGAACATCAGAAACGCCGCTATCTACTGGAAAGAAATCGTATCGGGAATCAGGAAAGCCGCCGTGGATGCGGGGGTGTGGGGGAGATACGCTGAACTGCGTTACGAGGATATGATTGTCGACCCGAAGGATAATCTCGAGGAGCTCATGAATTTCCTCGGCGAGGAATGGGATGACAGGCTCCTCGATTATTATAACCAGGTTCATGAGCTTCCGGAGGGAGAGTCGAGCAGTCCCCAGGTGAAGAAGTCTCTTTATACTTCCTCGATCGGTCGCTGGAAACAGTCGTTCACCGATGAGGACAGGAGGATATTCAAAGAGACTGCCGGAGAATTACTCGTAGAGCTCGAGTATACGGGCGACAACTCCTGGTAAACCAGGCCCCGGAGTCGTCCTTTAACTCCATTAGCCCGGCCCCGCCGCTGATCTGCGGATGCCGGGCTTCTTCTTTCCATCGCGTTCCCTCGCCGCGGACTCATCCCGGCCGACCGGGTTTCTAGGGTTTCCGGAGTAAATCCACGACTCCCGGAAGAATCTCGCCCGCCCTCGAGTGTGCTACGATGTCCGCTTCCGCGTCCATAACCGTGGGTTCTAGGTTGATTATCACGAATCCGGCGCCGGCACGCCTGGCTGCGAGAGGAATATCGGCGGCCGGATAGACGACCAGTGAACTGCCGACGACCAGGACGAGATCGCACTTCCTCGCGGCGACGGCCGCAGCGTTGAGCGTTTCAGGGGGGAGAGATTCGCCGAACAGCACCACGGTCGTCTTCAGCATTCCCCGGCACTCGGAGCAGACGGGAGGATTCCTGGTCTCGAGCTGATCATGTATCTCTTCCGCGGGAAAGATCTCGCCGCAGTCGAGGCACCGGACGAACCTGGAATTGCCGTGAAGCTCCAGGACATTCCGGGAACCCGCTTCCCGGTGAAGACCGTCTATGTTCTGGGTGACGATCCATTTCAGCCTGCCCATCTTCTCGAGATCGGCCAGCGCGAAATGGCCCGGGTTAGGTTTCGCGGATTTCAGGGTCGGGTATCTCACTTCCCTGAAAAAGTTCCAGTAGTAGGTCGGATCCCTGAAAAAATAATCGGCGCTGGCATATTTCGCCGGATCCCACTTGTCCCACATGCCTGAAGCGCCCCGGTAGGTCGGGATTCCGCTTTCTTCGGATATGCCGGCTCCGGTAAATACGAGGACATTCTCCGATTTTTCGATCATCCCCGCGATATTTTCAATCAGGTCTCTCATCGATCCTCCCTGCTATCCTCCGTACATCGCTTCGATCAGGTCGGAGTATCTGGACAAAACTTTCTTCCTCACGACTTTCATCGTCGGGGTCAACTCTCCGTTTTCTATGGTGAATTCCTCCGGCAGGAGCGTGAATTTCTTGACCCGTTCATACTCGGCGGCCTCCGTCGTCACCCTCGTGATTTCTTCACCGAAGAGGCTCAATACCCGTTCATCCCCGATCATCGATCCGGGATCCTCCATGGCTGCGCCTTCCGAAGCCAGGTAGCCCGAGACCTGCTCGAAATTGGGGACGATGAGGGCGGTGATGAAGTTGCGGTTGTCGCCGATCACCAGCGACTGTTCGATATACATGGACTGGAGGAGCATGTTTTCAAGGGTTGCCGGCGCTACGTTGTTCCCGGTGGAAGTAACGATGAGGTTCTTTTTACGGTCGGTGACTTTCAGGAAACCGTCTCCGTCGAACTCGCCGATGTCCCCCGTATGGAACCAGCCGCCGGGTTCGAGCACTTCCGAGGTCGCCTCCGGGTTGTTGAAGTATCCTTTCATCACGTTCGGCCCCCGGGCGAGGATCTCGCCGTCCGGGGCAATCCGTATCTCGACGTTGAACAGCGGTTTGCCCACCGTGCCGAATTTGTAGTCTTCCAGAGCATTGACGGTGAGGACGGGGGAGGTCTCCGTGAGTCCGTAGCCTTCGAGAATCAGGATATCCATGGCGCCGAAAAATTCAGCGATTTCTCTCGAAAGAGGCGCACCGCCGGAGATGAAGAACTCGACCTCTCCGCCGAGACGGGCCTTCACCTTCGAATAGACCAGGAATCCGGCGAGGGTGTGCTTCAATCTCAATCCTGTCGGGACGGGCTTCCCGCGGGAACGGTATTCAGAGACCTTCCCGCCCGTCAGGAGGGCCCACTCGAAGATCTTCCTGCGGCGGGAAGGCATCGCCTCCAACTGGTCTTTCACCCTGACGTAGACTTTTTCAAACAGCCGGGGAACGCTCACGACGACGTTCGGTTTCACCTCGAGGAAATTCTGCTGAAGCAGATCGATATTTTCAGCGTAGTAGATGACGCATTCGCGGCTGAAGGCGGTAAAATGCCCTCCCATCCTTTCGAGAGTGTGGCTCAAAGGCAGGAAGGAAAGGAACGTGCCCGTCTCGTCGAAATCGAATCGCTCGTCGATGGCCCGGATATTCGAAACCAGGTTGTCGTGGGTCAGCATCACTCCCTTTGGATTTCCCGTGGTGCCGGAGGTATACACGAGGGTCAGCAGGTCATCGGGTTTCACCGAACCGATCATCTCCTCGAAGGTGGATTCCGTGCCCTCCCCGTATCTTTCGCCCTCGGCGCAGAACTCCGAAAAGGTTTTTACCATGTCGTCTCCGCCGCCGCCGGAATCGTTCATGGTGATGATCCGGGTGAGGTCGGGACATTCATCGCGGATCCGGACGACCTTGTTCAGCTGCTCTTCGTCCTCCACGAAGATCGCCGCGGAGAGGGAATCCTTCAGGATGTATGCTATCTGGGAAGGCGTCAGGGTGGGGTAGAGGCACACGGTCGCCCCGCCGGCGCAGACGATGCCGTAATCGGTCATCGCCCAGCGGGGGGAATTCCCGGAAAGTATCGCGACATTGTTTCCCGAACCGAATCCAAGCGCTTTCAGGCCGAAAGATATATTCCGGACCGTCGAGAGGATCTCCTTTCCGGAATAACCGAACCAGACGTCGTTCTTTTTTTCGAAAAGCAGCTTCTTGTCGGGATTCTTTCCGACCACGCCGTGGAACATTTCGGGTATCGTTAGAAAATCCATGGTTCCTCCGGTGTTATCGATGGAGCACGATCGTTGAACGGGGCGCAGTTGCGAGAATGCTGGCGTCTACTATGAAGGAAATATTGAAAACATCAATTCAAAATTTACCGATGGTGATCATTTCATCCGAAAGGTTGCCGGATCCGCTCGCTGCGGGGTTTTTCGCCGGCCCGACGATCCGGCAGGTAAGGTAGTGTGGTTGAAATAGAGGCGGGTCTGGCCGTCGGTGCCGGCCAGGATATCGATGTCGCCGTCGCCGTCGATGTCGCCGCCGTCCAGGCAGAGATGCATTTCGCCGGTGACGCTGTTTTTCCGCACGTACGAAGACGTCTCATCGAAGAAGAATCCGTTCCCGTTATTGATGTAGACCTGAAGGATGTTGAATGGTTGATGCTCGTACCCCAGCAGGTAGTTGGCAATGACGAGATCCTGGTCGCCGTCGTCGCCGATGTCGAAAAAGAAGCAGTCGAGCGGGTTGTAGTAGCGGTCGTCAGGGAGCCTGAGTCCGGTTTCGTTGGTGTAACGCCCCTTCCCGTCGTTGATATACAGCTGGTTTCTGTGACGATCCCCGGAGCCGGCCGCGTTGCCCACGAAGAGATCGAGGTCGAGATCGCCGTCCACGTCGCCGAACCTTACCAGGTTGTTCGATATATTCGCGGGATTGTCCGGGCCCAGGTTCGCAGAGGAATCCGCGAAGACTCCGCCTCCCGTATTGACGTAAAGGGCGGTGGCCCGGCCGATCCCGTTCGAGGCTATGGCGATATCGGGCCGTCCGTTCCCGTTCACGTCGCCGTAATCCGCGCAGGGAGCCCAGAACCTGTCGCGGGGAAGATGGGTGCCCGACGCGTCGCTGAAATTTCCCGTTCCGTCGTTCAGGAAAAGGCGATGGGGATAGAGGTTGAAGAAGGACCAGGTGGTGATGAAGATGTCCTCGTCTCCGTCCAGGTCCACGTCGCTGAAGAAGGAGTCGGTATGCCCGCCGGCCACCGGGAAGAGAAATGGAAGCTGCGAGCTCGCGTCCCTGAAGCTGCCGTCTCCGTTGTTGATGAACAGAAACAGTTCATTTCCGTTGCGGGTCACGAGAATGTCCGGAAAAATGTCCGGGTTCGCTCGGCCGAAAGCGACCGAGAAGCTCGTCTCGCGGGTGACATCCGGGAGATGAGTCGCGGTCACGTCCACGTAGCAGCCGGTTTCGTCCTGGAGATACAGCCGGTCCTCCTGGTGCATGTTGGCGAGATACATGTCGGGGTCTCCGTCGTCGTCCAGGTCGCCCAGCGCGATGTCGTAAGAGTAATCGGCGTCCGGAAAAGCGAGAACGGTCGTGACATCGTTCGTGAAGTCGCCGGTCCCGTCGTTCAGCTGAAACCGGTTCTGCTCGAAGAGATCGCCCAGCAGGGCGTCCGGGTCGCCGTCGCCGTCGATATCCGCGAGCTCCACGTCCAGGCTCGAGAAGTGGGTGTTGATCAGCTTGTAATCGCCGGCATCGGTGAACCGGGCGGTTCCGTCGTTGAAGAGGAGGTGCGGGAGGTCGCCTGCCACGAATATGTCGGGGAGCGAATCTCCGTTCACATCTGCGATCTCCGCATCCCACTGAAGTTCGAAGGTGATCGGGTCCAGGTGGGTTTCGGTCGCCTCGGTGAACTTCCCGAGGGAATCGTAGTATAGATACAACCTGTTCCTGCTGTTGGTGTTCATAACGAACAGGTCCTGATCGCCGTCGAAGTCGAGGTCGGCAAGGCAGACATCCCGCGTGCTGTCGCCGTAAATCTCGCCGGCCTGGAGCAGGCTCGTGGTCGCGGCGGCGAAGTTGGGGATTCCGTCTTCGTCCGTGTCTCCGAGGTTGAGATAGATCATGTTCGTATCGGCGAAGTTGGCGAAAACTATGTCGGTGAGTGAATCGCCGTTGATATCGGCGCAGCCTATATCCTGCGTGTTGTCGAGTCGCGCCCAGACGTTGTGCCGGGTGTCGGGGTCGGTATACGGGTCGAAGAAGTTGGGGACACCGTCGTCGTCCGTATCACCTTCATTCAGGTAGATACGATTCCTCTCCTTGAGATAATACTGGGGCTGAGCCTCCAGCTTGGCGTCCACGAACCCGTTCGCGACGACGATATCGAGATCCAGGTCTCCGTCCAGGTCGCAGAGCTCGATCCCCTGGCTCGAAGAAGGCGGATCCTGAGCCCAGTTCGATGAACCATCGTAGAAAACGCCGCTGCCGGTGTTCACGTAAAGGAAATTCCGCTGCGCCCCATAGCCGTAGGTTTTGGCGCGAACGGCGAAAATTTCGGGGCGCCCGTCGCCGGTCACGTCCTCGATCTCGCTGTCGAAGATCATGAGGCTGTCGGGCGGGAGACGGCCGGGCCGGTTGACGAAGTTGACGATGCCGTCGCCGTCCCTGTCCCCGACATTGATGTAGAGGCGGCTCGGCTGGTGATCCTGCGCGCAGAAGATATCCAGGTCCCCGTCCCCGTCGACATCCGCCGAATCCATCTTCAGCGTGCTGCAGAAATCGGGAGGAAGATTGTAGCCGTCGAGCCTGAACGGATGCATTGGCGCGAACCTGCTCTTGAACGCGGTTTGGGCGATGCCGGTGGTCGCCATAAGACTCAGCAAGACAATTAATGCGCAAAGACAAATTATTTTTTTATCGCCTTTCATAATTAATCTCCGGTGCCCTGGATGATTGAATAAGCAGCATATTCAACAATCCCGTTACCTGGACTTCGTCGTAATGTCCATATTTCAGAGGTGACCTGGAAATTAAACAATCCTTGCTTGAGAGTGAAGGACACTGCCCCATCAGGCACCCATTGCAAAAGAATCGTGAAAGGTGCGTCATTTCGGATATCAAGTGTGTAATCGCCATTTTTTTGGATTTCTTCTGTAAACATATCCGATTGATCGTGCTGCTGAGGTCGAGATTCCATGTTGTAAAGTTCTTTCTGAAAAACAGTTCGAGATTTGTTGATTAGGCGATTCCATGTTACAATTCCTGAATTGCGTATAACATCCCTAACAAGGAGTACCTCAATGTTGCGACAAATGAAATATAACCTCACGATTATCATGCTTTCGTTGGCTCTTTCCATATCAATGGCCTGCGCTACAACCATCCGGGTGCCATCGGAGCAACCAACCATCCAGGCGGGAATTGATGCTGCCGTCGATGGGGATTCGGTACTTGTATCATCCGGTCTTTATACCGGAGCAGGGAATCGAGATATCGACTTTTCCGGTAAGAAAATTACCGTTTGTTCCGAGTTCGGCCCTGGTTCGACCGGAATTGATTGTGAAAACAGCGGGAGGGGATTCTTTTTCGGCAGTGGAGAAGACTCTTTATCAGTGCTGGATGGATTCACTATACTGAATGGTACGGCAGCCGACATCGGCGGCGGGATCTTCTGCGCCTCCTCCTCCCCGACAATCACCAACTGCACCATAACCGGGAATACAGCCATAGGTGAGGAAAGTTTGGGCGGCGGGATCTTTTGCGAAGAATCCTCTCCGATCATCACAAACTGTAATTTAACAGGGAATTCAGCTGCTATTGGCGGTCCCATCTTTTACGGGGGCTCTGTCGCGACCATCTCTAACTGCACCATAGCCGGGAATACGGCTGTCGAGGGCGGCAGCGGGCTCACCTGCTTCGGCTCTTCCCTGACTCTAACCAACTGCACCATAGCCGGGAATACATGTGACGGAGCCGGTGGCGGGATCCTAAGCTACGAATCCTCAATTGTCCTGACGAACTGCACCATAACCGAGAATACAGTCGTCGATGAGGGCGGCGGATTTTATTGCGAGATTTCCGATCTGGTAATCACCAATTCCACTATTACCGATAATATGTCTTCTCTTGAGGGCGGCGGGATCTATAGCGGCAATTCCAATATGGTAATCACCAATTGTATTCTGTGGAATGATTCTCCCGGGGAGATATTCATTCAGCCGGAAGATACTCTGGTCGTTACATATTCAGACGTTCAGGGCGGTTGGGAAGGTGAGGGCAATATCGACGAGGATCCCCAGTTCGCAGCACCTGATGAAGGGGATTTCAGCTTGACATCGAACTCCCCCTGTATCGACGCAGGTGATCCCTCATTTGATGTTCCTATGGGCGGCGGTTCCCGCATCGACATGGGAGCATATGAATACTGGTATGGTTGGAATATCATACCAGGACTATTAAATAGTAAGGAGAAGGCGCAGTACAAGGCCGCCATCCAGACAGGTATCGACCCTAGGGGATTGGTTTCAATATCTCATAGGACTGTAATAGCTCGATGAAAAAAATAGGGAATGCCGGAGGTCGGAATCGAACCGACGCTACGCTTTCCCCAGCTTTTCCATAGTTTCTGTGAAAGTCGTTATAATTCAAAGGGTTTTGGCATTGTACAGGCTGTCAAGGGAGCTCCTTCCCACCCTGAGGAGCACGCTGCATCATCCGGACGGAAAAACGCTCCCTCATCATCCAACGTATCATCGATCACAACAACCTTTAAACACCCACACGGGGCCCTCCACCTTAATCAACACCGGATATCAATATCGATCCGGTTATTTCCACTTACCACGATAACTCCGGCTTCTGCCCCGACCCGATCTACGACGCTTTATTTTCTCCCGTCATCGGCGAAGTAGTACGCCGTGCTTTTCGGAAATAAAGCATTTCGTGAAGGTAGTCGAAGCGTATTAGCAGTATACGCACGCATGTCCACAGAACCGGAACCATCGTGGTTCACGTTTGCTCCGATCCCCGATCCTCCAGGTCAATCCTTCCAGGTTTTCGAAAGGACTCGGAGCCGATCTTACAGATAACGACGCGAATTCAGGGGAATTTTTGTCCGGTATGCAGAGGCGAAAGAAGAAACAGTCCGGCCAGCGGCCAGATTACCATGACCAGAACAAGCGATAGTGTTCGCAGGAGTCGGAAGAGAGGGGGCGGCTTGAAGCCGTAGCTCAATTGGTAATCTCCCGGGGTCAGTTCAAAGGCCACCATATGACGATATTTTCGGATGGATTCGGGCGGCATGTCGACCTGGTTGATCGAGACTTTATTCCAGGGGAAAGCGTGAACATTGCTCAGGATCCATCTGCTCTCAGATAAATTCAGATCGATGGAATCGGTTCGGGACCCAAAATCGGGGTATTCCCTGACCGTGAAGTTGATCCGGTTAAATTCATGAGTCGGAACCTCTCGGTAGCGACTGGCGGTATAATCGTAAATGCCGTAGAAGTGTTCGGTCATATTGATGGAGTAGCGATCGGAGCGGAGCGGATTGTCCGGCAATTTGTGTCCGACAACAGCATAAGCGTGTGTCAATTTGACCAGCACTGCGAAAAAGGCCATGGTCAGGATGACGGTTACCGCCAGTGGACTCCTGCTGAACGGTTTCATCCTGTTTTTCACGTGCAGGATGGCCATGACCATCAGGAGGAGAGAGAGGTTTATAAAGCTGACCAGGCGATAGGAGAACTGAACAGAGCCGAATATTTTCGGTAACATGCTGTAAGGCAGGAGAGAGACGGATAGTATTGTAGTAACAATAAAAAGAGAGATGCTGGTGACAATCAGAAGATAATTCTTGGGCTGCCTCATTCTATAAGAAAATCGTTGAAAGGAGAACAGGTGATATGCGAGCCATAAAAACAGCAATAATAACGGTATATTGATCTGAGCATCCAGATAAGGGGTGCTTACGGCGTACAAGTCGCTCCCCAAAGAGCGGAGATCGAGCGGCAGTGGGAAAAACCGGCAGGCCAGTGAATCGATACTCTCGGGAAAGATTCTCACCATCGGTTCCGGTAGATTCAACGTCAGGGGAAGATCAGAGAGGAAAAGGTAGAGGGCGTACAACCAGGGTGAGACAGCTAAAATCAACAATGGGGCTTGGCCCAGGAGAATCAAGAGGAGATACCTGTGGGATACTATCGTCTGTCGCCATTGAATGTAAGAGACTATCGCGACTGGAGCCAGAAAAGTCAGACCATACAGAGCGGTAATAGTGTGTGTCCCAATACAGAGGGTTAAAAAGTAGACCATGAAGATGCCATTGCTGAACTGTTGACGAACGGTGGTAGACCAGAGAGTGAGAAAAAAATAGCAGAGCGAGATGGTATAAAATGAGATGGCCAGGAATTCGGTGATGGCACTGCGATTGTAAAGGTTGGTAAGGGGGTAGATAGTCCATACCGAAAGAGTCGCAACCACCCAGGGGAGGATCGAAGAGGGGTAAATCTTTTCAAATACTTTTTTAATCACATAAAACTGCAAAAAATAAGTCGCTATAATAAAAATTCTGAGAGCCGTGTGACCGCCGAGCAGTGATCCCAGAATTCCAATCATAGGATAGAGCAGATGACCATAGAAAATGGGAAAAGGATTACCGATTCCACCACGGTTGTTGGTGTTGAAAGTGAGGGGGAAGGAGTGGTTCTGGGAGAAGTACTCGGAAAAATAACTAACTATCCATGTGTGATTCCACCAATCAACATAATGACCGAAAGTGGGTCGTAAAAAACCTGGAAGCAGCAGCAGCATGGGGAAAAGCACTACGGGAACAGCTAAAAGTAGGGGATATTTCCGGATTAGATCAATCGAGCGGTTCATTAAATATTTTTAAAGTCTTACTGTATAGAGTTTCACCTGTTTCAACCTCCATGGAAGAAGCATACCCGTTCCCGTAAGTCCGTGCACGGTTTTTTGAAGAGACCGCCGGGTGTTGGCAACGGTATGAACCCTGGTAAATCCGCCGATTTGAAGACCGGTGATCTCCGGTGACTCCCTTGGTTGTCCGTTCCCTCCAAGCCCAACAATGACAGTGCCGGTTATCTTGAGGATCTGAAGGATGCTTCAGGGCGGCGTGAAGCGTATTCTGCAACTCGGTAAGGTAATCGTAACGGTTGTAAAGATGGTTACAAAATGAAGCTCATGGTTCTTTAACTATGAGTCAGAAATTGCGTAACTCGTTGATAAATAAGGAATGCCGGAGGTCGGAATCGAACCGACACGAGGTTGCCCCCACTGGATTTTGAGTCCAGCGCGTCTACCAGTTCCACCACTCCGGCACATAATCATATTCGGGACGAAATACGGGCGCCCATTCGTCCCGTCTGGTTCGCCTTCAGTATCACGGCCAATCCATTTTTGTCAAGAGTTTAGACTCTCGGAGTTGTCTTGCGGTAAGTGCAAGCCCATTTGAGCTCAATATACCTCTTTCCCATGCGCCCATCGCAGAAAAGACGCTCCCTAACCGCCTGGAAGGTCCCGATATCAATGGGATCAATTTCCCGTCTCGAACAGCTGTCGGGTTTTCCCTTGACGTTGAAAGAAAAGCTCTGATACGGTTTCTTTTTCATTCCAAGGAGGTCCGCATGAATGATGTCGCCACACAGATGTTGGAGAAGGTGTTCCCGGGCGGGCGACGAATAAACCCGCTCTGGTTGCTACTGATAGTTGCAGGCGCCTGGTTGCTCTCCGGATTTTATATCGTCGGTCCGGATGAAATGGGAGTCATCAGGCGTTTCGGTGTTTATTCCAGGTCGACGGGTCCTGGGCCGCACTACCATCTGCCGTACCCGATTGAGAAGGTCGACACGCCGAAGGTCACCCAGGTGCAGAGGCTGGAGGTCGGATTCAGAACCGTGGATCCGGGGCCCCCCGCCAGATACGTGACTATTCCGCAGGAATCGTTGATGTTGACTGGGGATGAGAACCTGATCAACGTTGATCTGATTGTGCAGTATAAGATTAATGATCCCGTCCGATACCTGTTCAACATCAAGCGGATATACACATGCGTCAAAGACGGCACCGAGGCGGCGATACGGCAGGTGATCGGAAGCCATTTAATCGATGAAGCCCTGACAACCGGCAAGTTCGACATTCAGGAAAAAACGAAAGATCAGCTTCAAACGATTCTTGACCGTTATGAATCCGGACTCCTCGTGCTGAACGTTCAGCTCCAGGATGTTCACCCTCCCGAAGATGTAATTCATGCTTTCAAAGATGTAGCAAGCGCCAAGGAAGACAAGAGCCGCCTTATCAATGAAGCAGAGGGATACAGGAGTGATATCATTCCGAGAACCAGGGGGAACGGCGAGAAGGCCGTCAAGGATGCCGAAGCTTACATGGAGAAAAGAGTGAAGGAAGCGGAAGGGGATGTCGCACGGTTCCTGGCGATTCGGAAGGAATATATAAAGTCGCCCGGGGTCATGGAGAAAAGGCTGTATCTTGAAACAATGGAAGAGATACTTCCCCGTCTCACCAAATACTTAGTGCCTGAAGGCGAGGGGGGAAACCTTCTGAACGTTCTGCCTTTTGATGGCGGCTTTGAAAAAGGAGGGGGAAAATGAGCGGAAATCCCTTCATAATTCCGATTCTCGTGATAATTCTCATTCTAGTCGTGTCCGTGACGCTGATAATTGATGAGACCCAGTGCGGCGTGATAACCCGGCTCGGTAATCCGGTACGGACTCTGACAGAACCCGGGTTGTACTTTAAGCTTCCCTTCCCGATAGAAGCGGTTGCGGTCTTCAATGATCGGTTGCTTAACTACGATTCAGCTCCGACAGAAATCATTACCAGGGACAAAAAGAACCTTGTTGTCGACAATTACGCAATGTGGCGTATCGTGAATCCGTTGCTTTTCCTGAAAACGGTTGCCGACGAGAACGGGGCACAATCCCGGCTTGACGATATCATCTATTCGATTCTTCGAGAACATCTCGGAAAGTACGAATTGACGGAAATTGTGTCTACCAAACGCGCTGAAATCATGGAAGGCGTTACAGTACAAGCTACTGATAAAGCAAAAGCATACGGTATTGAACTCAGGGATGTCAGAATCAAGAGAGCTGATCTACCGAAGGAAAACGCCAAGTACGTATATGAAAGGATGAGAGCTGAAAGGGTAAGAAAAGCGAATATGTACCGATCTGAGGGGGAGGAGGAGGCTGTTAAGATCAGGGCGGAAACCGACAAGCAGAAAGTGATAATCATGGCGAATGCCTACAGGGATGCCGAGCGTATTCGCGGTCGTGGTGACTCGCTTGCCGCTGCAATTTATGCCGATGCATACAGCAAATCCCCGAAATTCTATTCGTTTCTCCGGAGCATGGAAGCTTATAAAACTTCGATGAATGACGGCACTGTGCTGGTTCTCCCCGCAGATTCGAAATTCCTCGGAGAATTTCAGTAGGATTTTGCCGGTTCATGATTTCGCCACTTCAGAAGATCGCTGTTGTTGTCTTTACCGTAATACTCGCTGCAGACGCGACGAACAGCGGTTGCTTTAAACATCAATCCGCCAGGGCCGCAGGCCTGGGTGGAGCATTTATCGGTGTCGGGGGATCTCCGGCGGCGATCTACGATAATTCGGCGGGCCTCGCGCAACTCCAGGGAGTATCCACCGGCACCACGATACTCCTGTATTCTCCGTGCGACGGATTCGTTTATTCATTCTTCGGAATCAATTCACACCCGACCCGGTCCGGGCTGGTTGGATGTTTATATCTTCGCGACGACGGACAGGATGGTATCGACCGCCGCTTGATCGAATTCCCCGTTCTAATTCGAGACGCGTTCTCGCCCCCGTATACTATTGATATAAAATATATGGAGAAAGAGGGTGAAGAGAGCGGTTTCGGTTTCGATCTCAACCTGTTCTATTCTTTTTCGCCGAGGGCGAGTTTCGGCGTGTCTTTCGAAAATCTGGCTCTACCCGAAGACTGGGAAGGTGAGAAAACGTGGAGCGGCGGGCTGAGCTATTCCTGGAAAAACGCGATTCTCACCACACAGTGGGATTCGACATTAGATTTCGGGTTCGGCTATGACAGGCTGGCTGCCGGTATGGAGCTTCTAGGCTCGTCGCTTGTTTTGAGAATCGGCGGTTACGAAAATCGAGCAGGGGATGAATCATGTGTTACATTCGGATTCGGCAATCCACCTGACGCAAGGCTGCTTTTTGACTATGCGTACACCCGTGAGCTTGGAAGCTCCTCCGGAGGGAATCATATTCTATCAATCGGATTGACGAGATAATCCCCGTTCCGAAACGACCAGGAAAATCTCAGGGAAGATATTGAAGTGAAGAACAATATTTCCAATCAAACCGGAGAGGTACCGCGGGTGCTTTGCCTGGAGGGTGAACCGGGGAGTCCAATGGTGGAAAGAGAGGTGGCCGGTTACCTGGAAGCATTTCTCCCGGGCGGAAAAGATGGAGAGGTGCGACGGTTCTCAGGATTGGTTGATTCTCCCGAAACGATCATTAACGAGTTTTCATTCTGTCCGATGATACAGGAACCGCGTGTTTTGCTTCTCTCGTTCTACGACAAACTGCATGAATCGGTTCGGAATGAGATCCTCGAATGGATCGGCAGTCAGGATGAAGAGACCGGGATTCTGCTGATCGCAGAGAAATACCGCAAAGAAGACCTGTCCGCGATGCGGAAAATCCAGGGGCTGGAATTGAAAAAGCTTCAGAAACTCCGGTCGCGGGATCTGGAGGGTTTGGTAAGAGAGTGGATGAAGGAAAACGAGTGCTCAGTCACACCTGAAGCAATCCGGATAATCATAGATGCACTGGAAAGTCATCCCGGGATGATCCGCGGCGAGCTCGATAAAATGCTGATGGCTATCGGTTCAGACAGAAAGATCACCGGAGGTGTCGTCAAAACTCATCTCTCAGGCGCGGGAAGCCCGACAATATTCAGGCTTTGCGAGGAGGTTGGCAAAAGGGAACTGGATAAAGCGATGAACACCCTGGATGCGCTTCTTGATGCTGGTGAAAGCGGCCCCGGCATGATTGTGTTTCTCCATCGGCATTTCAGGATTCTGACACTTGCCTCGACTGAACGCGCGGTTTCGAACAGCTGGAAAGAAAAAACACGCGTCGGATCCGCAATCGGCGCGGCTCCTTTCTTCGCCTTATCATACCTGGACCAGAGCCGCAATTTTACCCGCCGCGAATATCCGGTGATTTTTCAGAAACTGCTCGAAGCTGACCTTGATTTGAAAACAGGAGCCCGAACACCACGCTTGATCCTCGGATATCTACTCAACGAAATAATCGGAAATATAAATTGAATCGATAAACCTTGAACGACCCAAACCGAATTAAAACCGTCTCGGTTACGACTATCGGCTGCAAACTCAACCAGTTCGAGACAATGGCGATTGCTGAGATGTTCAGAGAAAAGGGTTTCGAATTGAAACCTTTTCGTGAACCTGCGGATGTATACGTAATCAATTCCTGCACTGTTACCGGAAGGAGCGACTACAAATCCAGAAATGCCGCCAGACGGGCGAGACGTACGGGCGGTGAAGATGCCATTGTGATTCTGACCGGATGTTACGCCCAGAGAGATGCAGAGAAGGCGAGAGAAATAGAGGAAATCGATGCAGTTGTAGGAAACAGCCATAAGGACAGGATACCCGACCTGGCAGAGAAGCTCCTGGTATCCCGCATGCAGAACGGTTCACAGCTCACACATACGGCTGAAAATTTCGTGAAACCTCCGGGATCCAGCGGTGCATTCTTTCCGGCGGTCAGCCGTTTCGGTACATATACCAGGGCTTTTCTGAAAATTCAGGATGGATGCGATTACCGGTGCACATATTGTGCAGTACCCGATGCTCGTGGACCGAGCAGGAGTATTTCGATGCTGGATGCCCTGTCGCATGCCGTCCGATTCGTCGGAAAGGGCTATATCGAGCTGGTGCTGACAGGAGTTCATCTCGGCACTTTCGGCAAAGAGCGCGGGGAAACCCTCGCGGAGCTTGTCCGTGTTTTGTGCCGAATCGACGGACTCAAACGCTTGAGACTTTCTTCCATCGAACCGCTCGAATTCAGCTCCGAACTGCTGGAAGCGCTTCACACCGAGTCGAAAGTCGCACCACATTTTCATGTACCCCTTCAAAGCGGCTCAGGTAAGATACTTCGCGCTATGGGTCGTCGATATTCGCCGGATGAATTTACCGATATTATCACCCGCCTGGCTGGAGGACTGCAATTCCCGGGCATAGGAACCGATGTCCTGGTCGGGTTCCCCGGTGAGACCGATCGGGATTTCCAGCGGACATTTGATCTACTTGCTGGCCTCCCGGTCACTTATTATCATGTTTTCACATTCTCAGCGCGACCGGGAACGCCTGCTGCTTCATACTCGTCGCAAGTGTCCTCGGACGCGAAAAAAGAAAGAAGCAGTATACTGAAAGCACTTTCCGCAAAGAAGAATCTTGCTTTCAGGACCAGCATGATGGGTACGAAACAGGACGTGCTTTTCGAAAAAATGCTCGGTTCAACGGACACCTGGACAGGATTGACGGGAAATTATGTCAGGGTGAATGTACACAGCGGAAATGAGGCTCTTGGAGCGACATTCAGACGGGTCGAGATCACGGTGGTAAATGATGAAACTACGTATGGTGTTCTTACTGGAAAAAATAAATCGATCTGATTCATGTTTGGCTGAAATGAATTGACACGGAATAAGATCCACGTATAATCTCCGGTAAGACATGAAGCGATTTCAACTGGATTTAGCGACCTGATCTGGAAACGAGAAAAAGAACATGGGGCGAAAAATAAACGCTAAGAAGTACTATTCTATTGCGGATGTCGGTAATGTGACCGGTCTTAAACCACACGTGCTGAGATTCTGGGAATCTGAATTTTCTCAGTTGAGTCCACGTAAGAATCGTGGGGGCAATAGAACTTACCGGGTTGAAGACATCAGGATAATCCACCTGATAAAGCACTTGCTTTACACGGAAAAATATACAATAGCCGGTGCCAGGGAAAAATTGGCTGAATTGAACGATGGAAAAAAAGCCGCCGAAACACTGGACCCGATTTCTGAGACGAGAAAATCGATTTTGGATGAGGTACGCCGGGAACTGAAAGATTTAATCAATTTACTCGGATAATTCGCTTGCGTCCAGGCCGGTGAATACGGTAAAAAGATAGTTTACCGGTCGGGGCGTAGCGCAGTCCGGTAGCGCACTGGCATGGGGGGCCAGTGGTCGCTGGTTCGAATCCAGTCGCCCCGACCATTTTTTTACCCCGCCTTTACCCTTACAACCCAACAAATTGTTTGATATACTGGGTATTCAACTTCGCCTGAAGAGGTTTAATGTAAGAAATCAAATTCGCGCCGGTATCCAGTGTTTGAATATATCCTCTATAAATCCGGTGCTGCATTCAGCCGGGTGCTTCCGCCAAGAATCAGAAAATTCCTGACGGTTCTGATCGCTGACATAACATTTACCTTGCAGCGTACAAGAAGGAGAATCGTTGCTGAAAATCTACGTGTTGTGATGGGCTCACATCTTCCACCTGAAAAAATCTCCCTGGTGACGAAATCGATATACCGGAATTTCGCAGGATTGATCTCTGATTTTCTTTACCAGCCTTTTGAAAAACAAAGCGTAAGAATGAATCGGGTCGAATTCCGGGGGCTGGAAAAACTGGATCATGCACTGACTCGCGGCAGGGGTGTCATATTGGTATCCGCACACATGGGTAACTGGGAACTGGGAGGTGCGATCCTCGCAGATAAAGGTTATCGTGTCGCCTCGGTGGTTCTCGATCATCGTTCAAGGCTTGTAA
>CAYMWF010000067.1:0-24795 GCA_964394085.1 uncultured Gemmatimonadota bacterium
CGTTCTGGCCCGGAGCCCGGAGCCAGTCCGTGAACGTGGAATCACCTGGCTCGCCGGGGAAACAGCCGTTGGGATACCGAAAAGTATATCCTTCTTCGAACTCCTTAAGTAGGTCTTTTGTTTCCAGGATCCTGTCGAGCGGGGTTTCTGGCTCCGCGTCTTTTTTATAGAAATAATCGATTGTATAATCGAAACTATCTTGAACTGCTGGGTAGGATTGATTCCAATAAGAAACGGTTGTATCGTACTGAGCCACCATGGCATCCACAAAAGCAGTCCTAGCCGGCGGAATCGTGTCAATTTGCGACGGGTCGTATCTTTGAGCCAACAAGGCCCGCATCCAGGGTCGTAAGTAACTAACATGGCTCATTGTCGATGGCTTTACATCACCCCAATAATGCGGAACATCGTAACCGAGGATCACAGCGATCAGCGCCTGGTGGTTTAAGAGTGAGTCGGGCTGATGGCATTCCCAGAAGTACGGGACGACCAACACGCTGTCTTCCGCAACCTCGGGATCATCTATAGAAGTATCTATTTCTGAGTATTCCCACCTACCTTCTATTTCTGCGCCGTCCGAGAGCACGAGAAACGCTTTTAGATAAGACTCATACTCGAAATTATCGTGCCATACATCCGGAACCATTTGCCAACCAGGCATGTTACTGCCGCTCTCCAGCTTCGACCTATAGAGCGGCTCGGTTATATATACATAGCTGAGAAAAGGGAAATAATTGTGCGGAAAAGAATCTGGTTCAGATGCATGCTTGCCTGGTAAATACTGGTTCACCCGCTTATGCAACCTGGCTGATTCACCGACCCGCCTGCCGTGAATTTTGTGACCATAACCACCGCCTGGAGCAGAGCACTCACCGGTAACCGTATCAAAGTCAGCTTTGGCATCAGGATGATACCACCCAGCATCGCCAGGTGCAAAATTCGCTTTGGCTCCCAGGGTGTTGATATTCTTTGCAAAGAAAAACTTGATCTGATCAGTGATCCACCCCTCAACCCCGGTGTAGTCATCTCCCCAACCCTTGGGGTAATGCCCTTCCTTGAATTCTTCAGCATATACTCCGTGCATGCCGAACGCGATAAAGTTACGACTATAGGGGTTTTCTGGGTCCACCGGAGCGAGTGGGTTGTCCAGCACATAGCGTTTCACACCGGTTTCCTGGCGGTCGTCTATTTTCGCGATTCGGAACCATTCGTGGTCAGCGAATGCTGATCCAACAAGCAACTCAGGAAGAATTAGGACAGCGAGAATAAGGAGTGAGGAGATCCGTTTTTTCAGCATTACATCCTCCATTTTAAATATTCAGCGGTTATCGACCTAGTATCCGCTAACAGAATAATGGGAGATAAAACGGGTGTCAACAGTTCTTAGAAATCCCAGTGGTCCAGAACATCAGCATCTAGCCTCTTTGAGCTGTCAAGAATTGTAATATGGCCATCAATGGCACTCTGCAATTTATCTTCAACAACCCCTTTTTCTACTCCAACACAGGACAAACCTGCTCTTCCCACCAATTCCTTCCTTCTTTCCGTCTGCTGAGACTCCTCTACCATGAGAGGTGTATGTTCATTCACCATTTCTCACACCCATCCACAGAGGAGTCTCTCATGCGATTGAAAGAGTTGAGCTATTCGAAGAAAGTCGGGCTTCCCGACTATTCCAGCAAGGGACTTAACCTCGTTTCGATCCGGTACGAAACTTCTTCTACTATAGCAAGCGCAGGATTATTTCGGTGCCAAGCTCTTGACCGCGATGGCTGAACGTCACTCTTTCCGGTTGTGACGGTAGGGACGTAAAGAATCTCCCGCCCAGAATGGGATAACGAAATCGGTGCATGATTCACGTGCTCCAATATCGGGGAGATCAAAACAAAAGGGATCGTCTTTGAGTTTGATGACTCCTGCTTCTATGCAGGGAGAGCCAGGATGGCGATGATACTGATAATCGCATCGCATTCACGGACTGGTAATTTTTCTACCGCTATCGGCTGATTAGACAGTGCTTTGGACTACCCGATAACAATATCTGTTTGAATCTCCGACTCTGTGTGATCATACGCTAGTCCAGGGGGAGGAAGGAGCTGCAAGGTTCCTGCCCTATCCGGTTTATTAGACATGATTACCGCAACTGAACAGCGTGAATCTAAATGATTATCTGTATCCGCATATTATACCCCGGCATACACACCGACGGATGGCTTCGCTTCGATCAAACCCCGCGGGTGATGCGATCGTTATCTGACCATTATAGTCCTGAAAGACCCGAATAATGTACTTGACTCAACGGTAGATATTATGCATTTTGCATTATGCGAGGTGCATAGTATGACAAATCCATTTCAGCACAGTGGGATTGCCGGTAAGGATGCTTTCTGTAATCGAAAAAAGGAGTTACTACAGCTTCGCAGATCCATGGAAAACGGAGAGCGTGCCTTCCTTTACTCTGAGCGAAGAATTGGCAAGACCTCCTTGGTTAAACAGGCTCTTGCCAGTCTTCCCAAGCAGGAATACTTGGGAGCCTACATCGACCTCTGGCCCACTGACGATGTGATCTCTTTTTCTATAGCAATGGCGCGGGGAATCACGGAGAGCCTAGCCAGCACAGCTGATAAAATGCTCGACGTCGCTCGTCAGTTCTTCGGTTCAATGGCTCCTTCAGTGACGGTCGACTCAGAAGGAAAACCCACCTTAACCTTCGCTCACAGAGATGTTTCGGGTGACCATCCTGATCTGCGAAGTGTAATTTCCTGTCCAGCTGCGATCGCTCGTCGGCGCAAACGGAAGATCGTAGTGGTCCTTGATGAATTTCAGCGTATCCTGGACTACCCAGGCGATATTGTGGAACGGACACTGCGCAGTGTCATTCAGGACCAACGAACAGTATCATATCTTTTCTTGGGCAGTAGGAAGCATTTAATTCGACAAATGTTTCTTGACCAGAACAGGCCGCTCTATCGCTCAGGGAGTCATTACCCACTTGGTCCGATCGCCACCAAGGACTGGATTCCGTTCATCCGGACTCGATTTCTCCGGTCCGGACGCAAAATCAAGACGGATCTCATTCGCGACATCTGCGACGCCACAGGAGGTCACCCTTTTTACACGCAGCACTTATGCCATGTAATTTGGGAACTAAGCGAAGCCAACCAGCCTGTAGAGATGGAAACGCTAGGTACTGCACTTGACACGCTACTTGAACGGGAAAGCTATGCGTATACGGTCCTGTGGGAATCGCTGGGAATAAACCATCAGAGATTTTTGAAAGGACTCGCGAATGAGCCCCGCGGGGTGCAGGTTTACTCCTCTGAATTTGTTGCGCGCTATCGCCTCAAATCTCCAGCCAGTGCCCAAAGAGTAGTGAAAGTGCTTCTTGATCGGGATGTCATCGATCATGACAATGGTTCTTTCATCATCACTGATCGATTCTTTGGCATCTGGGTCCGCCAGGTAGGATTGGTGGTGTAGTCACAATGAAGAAATAGAAGCAGATTACAAGCATATCCTCAGGGCAAAACGCTATTCACATGTAACTCTATTCATGCATACATATAAAGAGGAGCCGTTGAAGTAGGGCCAGCCTTTGTTTGGTGGCCTTGCGCGAAGCCTAATGACACTGAGCTTTGCAAAGAGAAAGGTTTTGTTGTCAGCATAAGGGAAGCGGAAACCGAACAAATGGGTGAACCAGACAGAAAAGGGTAGTCAGCAAATTTCTGGCATTACGGATTTCTATTGAGTGATTTGCGTATATCAGAATTCCCTCGGCAACGTTTTTCCGCTGGTCCCCTTAACATTCGACCCTTTTCAGGCTAATCCGGTAGTTTGTTTAGCTTTGAGCTTCCATTTTTTCTTTATTCAGAGGCACTGTTTTAGTTGTGGCTCAAACAATTTAGAAGAGTGCAGTTCTGCGCCCCTGCCGTGGCGGAGTTGAAGAGGGAGCGTCTTTCTGCCCGCCGGACGATAGCGGAGTCATCCGGGGAAGGGAAAACATCATTTTTCCCGTGGGGATATGTTGCTCCATTGATACTGAAAATATATGTTCTTCATATAGCGTAAGAGGGGGGATGGAAGGGGCGACACTTCCCGAGCGGAGGAAAAGAAGCGCTGATGTTTGAGCTGGGGAAGGGGAAGCAGTGAGCAGGTGCGAACTGCTGGAGCAGGGATAGGGAGCAGCGAGTTTCAGCGCTTCCCGGAGCGAGGGTTAGCGGAGCCGGATGACGCAGCGTGCTCCGGCGGGCAGGAAGACGCTCCCTTTACTACCCGCGCTCGCACCCGTATCCTTTGGGTCAATTTTCTATTCCAACAAAGTGTCGACGATATAAGCGTGAGTAATACTGTCATAACTTTGGATTACCGAAATTTAAACCCGATCTGATCCCATCGAAAAGATAAAAACTTTAAGCATCGCAAGATGTTTTAGAGACAGCATACGAACCGGTGTTGTAGGATAACAGCCGGGTTCTGCGGGAGAGTTTCAGGGAGCTCGAGGTAAAGAACGATGGTCGACGGTTCTGGCAGAAAAGACAGGAACGGGGGGACAAAGGTCGTCCTGCTGGGAACGGGCACCCCGGTGGGCGAGCCCGGCAGGTCCGGTCCCGCTGCGGCCGTGATAGCCGGCGGAACGGCGTACCTGGTCGATTCGGGTCCGGGAGTAGTGCGCCGGGCCGCTGCGGCTCACCGCGCCGGGATCGTTCCGCTGGCCGTGCCCCGCCTGGACCGGGTTTTCCTGACACACCTCCATTCCGATCACACGGTCGGCCTGCCGGACCTGATCCTCTCGCCCTGGGTTCTGGGCCGCCGTAAGCCGCTCGAAGTCTACGGCCCCGCCGGCACCCGTGTTATGACTGAACACCTGCTCGCGGCATACGGGGAGGACATCCGGGAGCGGCTCGACGGCCTCGAACCCGCCCAGGACGGGGGCTGGCGCGTCGCCGCGCACGAATTTTCATCGGGAATCATCTATTCCGATTCGAACGTCGAAGTGGAAGCTTTTCCGGTACGGCACGGATCGTGGGATGCCTTCGGCTTCAAATTCACCACGGGTGACCGCACCATCGTGTTCTCGGGCGACACCGCCCCAACCGGCATCGTCGTCGAAAAGAGCAGGGGATGCGACCTCCTCGTCCACGAGGTTTATTCGAACACCGGTTTCGACCGCAAATCACCGGAGTGGCGAAGATACCACTCCGCCTTTCATACATCGGCGGGCGAACTCGCCCTGATCGCTTCAGAGGCCCGGCCCCGCCTGCTGGTTCTCTACCACCAGCTCTTCTGGGGGATCTCGGAGGAGGAGCTGCTCGCCGAGGTGCGGGAGGGATACGACGGCAGGATGGTCTGCGGCGAGGACCTGGGGGTTTACTGAAGAATGGCCGCATCAGGTAACATGCAGCAAAGAACCGTGTGCGGCGGGCAATCCGGCGCATGCGCCCCTCATATTGCCGTCCTGAAGGAGATTATGTTAGGTTGACCTACCGGTCTTTCCGCGCAGGAAGGCCGTCGAACGGCTGAGCGGCGAACCGTTGCCGCAGAGGCTGAGCCGCCCGGCGGAACCGTTGCCGCAGAGGCTGAGCCGCCCGGCGGAACCGTTGCCGCAGAGGCTGAGCCGCCCGGCGGAACCGGCGCTGCAGCCGATGCGCTGAACGGGAGAACGGGCGGACGAACCATCGGAGATCTTGATTATGCTGGAAGAAAGAATCGCCGCGGCCCGGGGAGAGCGGGAATGCGACCTGCTTCTCGTGAACGCCCGCCTGGTTAATGTTTTCGCGGGAGAAATCTACGATACGAGCGTGGCGATATTCGACGGAGGGGTCGCCGGTTTCGGAAATTATCCCGCCAGGGAGACCATCGACCTGGAGGGCCGGTTCCTTACTCCCGGTTTCATCGACGGTCATGTGCACATCGAAAGCTCAATGGTCCAGGTTTCCGAATTCGCAAAAGCGGTGATGCCTGCGGGCACGACTTCCGTGGTAGTGGATCCGCACGAAATCGCGAACGTGATGGGGCTCGACGGTATCCGGTACCTGATGAAAAGCGCCGCTCTATGCCCTCTCGATGTCTACTTCATGATGTCATCCTGCGTCCCCGCCACGCACATGGAGACGGCGGGATCGACCCTGACCAGCTTCGATATTTCCGCCTTCATGAGCAAGGATCTCGTCATAGGCCTGGCGGAGGTCATGAATTTCCCCGGCGTGCTGACCCGCGATACCGACCTGATGGACAAGCTCCGGGTGATGAACGACAGGCCGATCGACGGGCATGCGCCGGGCCTCGGCGGCAGGGATCTTTCGGCGTACGTGACGGCGGGAGTGCGCTCCGATCACGAGTGCACCGGTCTCGAGGAGGCGCGGGAAAAGCTGCGGAACGGCATGTACATCATGATCAGGGAGGGCTCGACCGCGAAAAACCTCGACGCGCTTCTTCCCCTAATCAATGATGCGACCGCGCGCAGGATCATTTTCTGCACCGACGACAGGCACCCGGGCGACCTTCTCGACGAAGGGCATATCGACTCGATGATCCGCAGGGCCGTGGCATTCGGAGTCGATCCCGTCACGGCGATCAGGATCGCAACGATCAATGCCGCCGAATACTTCGGTCTTCACCGGACCGGAGCCGTCCTGCCCGGGTTCCGCGCCGACATGGCGGTGATCGACGACTTCGAGAGTTTCAACGTGCACATGGTGATCAAGGACGGGCGGATAGTGGCCGACGAGGGAGGGTTCCTCGAAAGCGCCGAGATCAAAAAGGATGTTTCGCTGAGAAGCTCGATCAACGTTCACTGGCTCGAGCCCGAGCATTTCCAGATCCACCGTGAAGAGACGAGCCGGAAGGACGCCGACGCCGAATCCCGGTACCGGGCAAGGGTGATAGAGGTCGTCCCCTCCCAGATTATCACCAGGAAGAGGGTCGAGGAGATCCCGGTCATCTCCGGCGTGGCGGTTTCCGATCCGGAAAGGGATATTCTCAAGATCGCCGTGATCGAACGTCACATGGCGTCGGGCAACATGGGGCTCGGATTCGTCAAGGGGTTCGGCCTTCACCGCGGCGCCATCGCTTCGTCGGTGGCCCACGACTCGCATAACATCATAGTCGTCGGCGTCAACGATTCGGACATGCTTGCGGCGGTCGTGCAGATCGCCAGGATGCGCGGGGGCTTCACGGCCGTGGTGGACGGCGTGGTGGTCGGAGCGCTGCCGCTGCCGGTGGCCGGGCTCATATCGGATGAGCCGCTGATATCGGTAAGGGATCGGATAACGAGCCTCAACCGGACCGCGAGAGAAATGGGAAGCGTGCTCGATGATCCGTTCATGCAGCTTTCATTTCTCGCTCTTCCGGTGATTCCCGAGCTGAAGCTTACCGACAAGGGGCTGGTGGATGTGGATCTTTTCGAAACCGTGCCGCTCTGGCTGTCGGAGAAGGATGAATAAACCGAATCCCGGCCGCCCGGCGGGGTAGAAAATCATGTCCTTCGAGAATGGAGAAAAACCGGAAGACCTGGATGCGCCGGTCGAGCCGCCGGTGGACGGCATCCTCGATCTCCACCTCTTCAGGCCCGCCGATATCAAGAGCCTGGTGCCGGAGTATATAAGGGAGTGCAGGAGAAGGGGGATTCTGAGGGTGCGGATAATCCACGGGAAGGGCGCCGGCGTCCAGAGGCGCGTCGTCCATTCGATACTCTCGAAAACGGAGTGCGTGGTCTCTTTCAGGCTGGCGGGGGTTGAAAGCGGCGGATGGGGCGCCACCATCGCCGATCTCGAGCCGGAATGAACGGGCACATGAACCGGTGTGAGGCCGGCGTCCGGACGGCGGGGACGACGGAAGGTTTCGCTCGACGGACCGGCAGGGGAGAATAGACGTTTGTGAGCGCGGTTATTTCGGTGGAAGGGTCGACACGAACTCTTTCGCCTCCAGCAGCCATTCTTCCAGGGCCGCGTCGCTCGGGAATCCGTCTTTTTCCACCATCACCCACCCTTTCATCGGCCTTCCCGTGATATCGAAATCCCGAACGTGCTTCGACTCCAGGGCCTGTTCGGCCCGGGCCTGACCCAGCCTGAGAATGAGATAATCCCTGTGGACACCGCAGACGATGTGCCCGTCCATGGTGTAGCAGACCCCGCCGAACATCTTTCTCGGGTCGGTTTTTTCCCAGCCCGCCACGATTCGCGAGATACGGTCGTCCAGCTCTTCGTCGTAAGGCATCGATTACTCCTTTTTATCGCCGTTCGCCGCTCCCAGTGCGGCATCGAGGGCGGCTGCGTAACGGGCCGCCTGAGGGGAGGACAGGCTCCTCAGGATTCGAAGCTCCCGGTTCGCCGCCGCCCTGTTTCCGACCTCCGTCATAAGCATTCCCAGCCGGAACCGGGCGAACAGTTTCTCCCTGCCGTCCTGCCCCGACCCGGGCGCGCCGGCGCCGATGACCGATTCGAAACAGGCGGCCGCATCCTCCGGGCGGGAAAGCTGTTCCAGAGTGGTTCCGAGATTCAGCAGGATTTCCAGGTTGCCGGGATCGAATCCGCCGGCGCGCCTGAACACCCTCTCCGCGTCTTCGAAACGATCCGCCCGCGAGAGAAGCACGCCGTGATCGTTCAGGCCCCTGGCGTAAAAATCGACGATCTGCCCTATGAGCTCGTCGCGGCTGGCGTCGCTCCGACGTATCCTCGCCGTGTCGCATCTCGACCAGGCCGCTTCACTGCGCCGGGCGAGTTCGGGCAGAGGAGGAACCTCGCCGGGCCGGTAAAGCCGCTTGGCCGGGCCTTCAGGAACCGCCGCGTATGCCCTGGACAGCCCGGGATCGTCGAAAGTTACGTATATGTTGAGCGAATCGGCGTTGAATGCCGCCAGGGGAGCCAGGCGTCTCCCCGCCGGAATACCGGTCAGTCCGCCCGGCGGGAAGAGCCCGGGATACCTTTCCTCCACCTGGGTGCAATACCAGTTCCGGTCGAGAAATTCCCTGATGAAAACGACAACCCCGTCGCGGCCTCCCTGGGTGCGGTTCATGTAGTAGTCGGCGGGTCCGAAAACCGCATCTCCCGCAACCAGGAGAAGGGCGGGTTCCTCCACCGCGGCGAGGAGGTTCGCGCCGTGATCCCGGGCCGTGAATTCACCTCGGAGGTTGCAGGTATTGAAGTTGAGGGAGATCATGATCAAGGCTGCGGCTGCGGCCAGGATCGCGGGGGCGGTCCGGCTCATCCGCGAAGAAGCAACCGCCCGGGAAGCCCCGGTCGTTTTCCCGGCTCCGGTATCCGCCCTTTGTTTCCCGCCGCGGCCCCGTTTCCTTCCGGGCGGCTTCACCGACTCAGGTTTGTTAAGGCGGGCGCGCGTCGTTCCGGTGAATTCGAAAATTCCTTCGAGTCCGGCCGCCGCGAAAACGGTAAGAGCGATTTCAGCGGGCCACAGGTAGCGGAACAGGACGAACAGGTCTTCACGGTTGCCGTACTGGAGCATGATAAACAGGTTGCCGGCGATGATTACGAAGAAAGGAGCGAGGAGCGCGGGGTTTTTCCTTGCCGTCCGGAGGATGCCGAAGGCCGCCGCGGCGAGGCCCGGGAGGGTCAGGTCCCTCCTTATCACGGAAGCCGCCTCTGCGAGCACGGCGGCGGCTCCTCCCGCGGACCGGGTCGCGATCTTGTAGGCGAACTCTTTCTGGGTCACGAAATCGAACAGGGAGGAAAGGGTCGACGGGTCGGCCCAGGTTACAAGGGGGGCCTGGGAGGCGCGAATCGGCAGGTAGAGATAGATTGTCGCGCCTGCGGCGGCGGCCGCAGTCGCTGCCAGCAAAAGGGGCATATTCAACCTCGGCGCTCCGGCCTCCTGTTCAGCGCCGAACGGGAGAAGAAGAGTCAGGAAAGCCGGACCCGCGAGAATCACGAGCAGGTGAGTGCCTGTTCCGAGACCGAGAACGAAAGCGGCGAGTATGAGCAGCCTCCCGTCACGAAGCCCGAACCTCCATTCAAAGGTAAGAAAAAGCAGAGCTGCGAGAAAGAAGATGCCGAAGGCGTAGATCCTTGCGGTTGTGGCGTGTCCCCAGGTATTGGCCGAGAGGGCGAAAAGAACGGCTGCCGGGAGAGCTCCTCCGGCCGCGCCGGGAACTCTTCGCATGGCCAGGAACAGCACTCCGGAGGAGAGCGCCGCCAGGAGGGCTGAAAGGAGATTCACCCCGTATGCGGGTTCGCCGGGGGATGCGAAAAGCGACGCCAGCCTGGCGGTCAGGGTATAGAGCGGGAACCCGGTCGGGTGAGCCACCCCCGCGGCGGCAGAAGCGGCGATCAGTTCGCCGCTGTCCCCCGTATAGACTGTAGGGCAGCAGGTGAGCGAATAGAGGATCAGGCAGGCGGTAGAAAGAATGATCGCCGTGACGGCATCGTTTTTTCTTCTGTATCTGGTCGTCTCGAAGCTGCTGGTCACCCCGGGCTCCCGGTGCTCGGCCTGTCTCGGCCTCAGATAGAGCACAGATCAACACAAGATTGCGAGGCAGTCCCGTGTCCCGCAGGACGCGGCCTGAGATACACGGGACATCAGGATTACCACGCCCCCCCGGCAAGGGTCAATCATTTGCGAAACCGACAGTGAAATATAGAATCAGCTTTCACTTGCTTTCGCCGCCGCGCAAAAAGGTTGCGTTCTTCTTGCATCCGGTGGGTTTTCTGTATATGTTCTGCCCACGTTCTGAGAATCACCTATGGTGAAAGGGGTTGAACATGCGTGCCAGAAAAATATTGATTTGTGCGTTTGCCTTGCTCTTTGCCCTGTCTCTTTCTTCGTGCGGGGAAAAAAAGCAGGAGAGCAGCAAGGAAAAACCGGCAGGTTCCCGCGCCGTAGAAATCGAAAAAACAGACTCCGTCGATAATTCAGCGGACCTGACCGTTGAAACCGTTCAAGAAGAAGCCGGGGATGATGCTATTCAAATAAAACCCCCTGTAAAGCCGCTCAAAAAAGAGAAGTGGATGCTCGACAAGCCCATGGAAACCGGAGCCGCCGAGGGCAGTTGCGTGATGTGCTCCAAGTCGATCACCGGCGCAGAAACAACCATGTGCATGATAAGTTTCGAGAAGGGCGACAACCCGGAGAATTTGTGCTGCCCCCACTGCGCGCTCATGTTCGCCATTAAGATGAGGGACATCCAGAGACGTGATACGAGGGTGCTCTGGTGTTTCGCTCACGACACGCTGGAGGGTATCAATATGATGGATGCCCCCATCCTTGTAGGCGCGGATTACAAAATTTGCTGCCTCCCCTCCGTGCTGGCTTTTTCAAGCATGGATGCCGCAAAAGAATTCCAGACGATCAACGGCGGAAATCTGATGTACTGGGGCGAGGCTATGGATCTGCCTACTTCAAAGCTGGCTAAACCCGGGTTCGGAAAGTAGCAAATTGTTTCAGTCGAAGACAGCCCCCGGCCTTCCGGATAAAGCTGCTTGATTTACAATGTATACAGCGTCTCGGGCCTGATTTTTTCGGGTATTTCAGCTGCCGCGGGTGCGGGTGCCGCCGTGTCCGGATTCAGCGCCGTTCGCCGGGCCGGCAAGTTCCCCCTGGAAGGAGAACGGCTCGCCCGGTTCGAGGAACGTGAGTCCCTGGCTGTTCTTCTCGCCGCAGTGGGCCTGGCCGCCCGCCTGGCGGTCCTTTTCGTCTGGTTCGCCGCATTGCGGAGTTTCATCCCAAGCATCCCCGGCGCCATGTGCCTGGCCGGCGTGCACAGCGCCGGCGCTCCCTGGAGTTTTATATCGTCCATCTTAAAGGTGGTTCTCCCCCTTGTTTACATAACATGGTTCGTTCTGCACCGGACGGACAGGGTGCAGCCCGACAGGCCTTTCGCCGCTCTCAAGCTCCGGATGCTGCTCCCCGTGGGGCTGCTTCTCGTTTTCGAGGGGGTGAGCGACATCCTCTACCTGGTATCTCTCCGCCCGGTGAGAGTCGCCTGCTGCACATCGCTGTTCGATCTCCCGACCAATCCGATCCTTGAAACCCTTGCGACCGGTTCTCCCGCCTGGATGATAGTCGCCGCACTCGCTCCTGCGGTCGTTTTGATTCTGACCGGATGGAAAAGGGCCGCCGCTTCGATCGCCGCCGCCGCGGTCGCCGCCGCCGGTTCGGTCCTTTTCCTCATCGGGCTTCACACCTGGGGATCTCCGAAGATCCTGAGCGCCCCTTTCCACCATTGCGTCTTCTGCCTGCTGGGTCAGTCGCTCCTCACGGCCGTCGCCGGTTTCATTTTCATCACCCATTCGTGGGCAGCGGCGTCGGCCGCGATGACCCGCGGTCTGCACCTGGCCCGCAGTATCGCCGTGCCGCGAGGTCTGCATCGCCTGCTCAGGATCGGCATGACCGGGATGTGGGCGGGTTTAATCCTGCTCGCCGCGGCCGTCCTGCTCAGCGGATGCGCGGGCGGCGGCCCCGGCGCTGATTCGGGGACGACGCTCATGCTGCAGGAACACGAGCTTTTCCTGGTGGAGCGGGAATCTTCAGGGGCCAGGCGGATCAGGTGCCTTCAGCATCTCGGTGTCGGAGTCCACTCACCCGAAGCTGAAAAGGTGAAATTCTCGGTGGTGGTAGAGGACAGCCTGCCTCCGGACATCACGGTGGAGATTCCTCCCGCCGAAGCCGATTCATTCGAAACGAAAACGATTTACGGCAAACCTTTCATGATCGAGCTTGCCAGGCCGGGCCCCGGGAAAACGCGCTATTCATTCAGGGATGCTCCCGCGGTGGACCGATACGCGGCCGGTTCGTGCTGCGATTGCCAAGATGAATGCGGAGGAGGATGCAGCGTGGAATGGGACGTGGTGAATCAACCTCTCGTAGAGCCGGAGCACTGGGGTTCGTTCAGCCTGGAAGTTTCGAAAGACACGCTCGTGTCCGGCGGAAACGAGCAGCTTTCGGTGAGACTGTCCGGCCGGGCGGGCGGCGGAGCGGTTCTCGAAAAGTGCAGTTTCGTGTTTCCGGTCAGGCTGCCGGAAGCGATTCTGCAGGTGGGAGAGCTGCCTGAACCGCTTTCAGGATTTACCGCGGGCAGGATCAAGCGGATTACCTGGGAAGCGCCGGCTGATACCGCGGCGGATGTCGATATCACATTCCCCATGCGCGTGTTCTGCATGCGGCCGGGTGAAATCGGCATCCCCGATTTCGTATCGGTCAAGGCTTCGCTGCCGGGGCTCCGTTATCCGGAGATGGTCCTGGTCGATTTCCCTGGAAGGAAGCTGAAGGAGATTACCCGGGCGGCAACTTCCTCGGTCGAATGGCGGGAACCGTTTTCGGTGACGATCATCGATCCGGATCGATCGGAGGAGGGTGAAACGCAGGGTTGAGGGGCTGAAGCGTCAGGGGCCCGGCTCCGATCCTGAAACCCCGGCGCATTCGAGAATTTCCGGGCAGGCGGCGCTGAACCTGATTCCGGCGCCGCTTTCGGGGACTCCGCGCATCCCGGGTCGAATCCGATCGGAAACCCGTTTTTTTCAGTCAACCGGAGGATCCGGTTCAGGTACCGGGTTCCCGTCCGATTTCTCTTTCATAAAGCGAGGCGGGTTTATATATTCCCGGTGAAGTGATCAGCCCGGTTTTCCACGCCCCTTCCACTGACGGTTCCGGGGCGGCGGCATACGGGCCGGAAGGTTCCCGCGCGGGAGCCCGGCAACAGGAGCGGATTTGAAATGGCGGATGATAAAAAAGATTTTGCGGAGCTTTTCAGTAAATCGGCGATAGACAAGGAATTTCTGCAGATGCGCAGGATATTCCTCTGGGACATCGTCTCGGACGAGCTGGCCCAGGAAGTGGTGAAAAAGCTGATTTATCTCGACCTCAAGGACCCCGATACGGATATCACGATGTACGTGAACAGCCCGGGCGGGTCGATCTCGGCCGGTCTCGCCATTTACGACGCCATGCAGAACACCGGGTGCGATATCGCCACCATCTGCATGGGCCAGGCCGCGTCGATGGGGGCGATCATCCTGGCGGCCGGGACCAAGGCCAAACGGTCCGCCTGGAAGCACGCGCGGATCATGATCCACCAGCCCCTGATTTCAGGCCAGATGATCGCTCCGGCGTCGGATATCGAAATCCATGCCGAGGAGATGCTCCGGTTGAGGGATAAAGTGAACGAGATCCTGGCAAAGCACTCCGGGCAGCCGGTGGAGCGGATCAGGGAGGATACGGAGCGGGACAAGTATTTCAGCGCCTCGGCCGCGGCGGAGTACGGCCTGATCGACACCGTGAGCGAAACGATTTCGTAACCGGATCGAACCCGGCCGACGACCGTCCGGTCACGGGTTGAAGAGAAATTTGATCACGTCGCCGTCCTTGACGATATAGTCCCGGCCCTCCGACCTCACCTTGCCGAGATTGGCCAGCTCCTTCATCGAACCCGCCGGGATGAGCTCCTCCGCCGAAACGACTTCGGCCCTGATGAAGCCCTTTTCCATGTCGGAATGTATCTTGCCCGCGGCAACCGGCGCCGCCGTTCCGTTTTTCACGTTCCAGGCTTGAAGTATCCGGTTTTCGACGGTGTAGAACGTGATGAGCCCGAGCAGCCGGAGGCATTCTTCGAGCAGCAGGCGTCTTCCCTCCCCGCTCATCCCCAGCTCCTCGATAAAGAGCTTCCGCTCATCCTCGGGCAGCTCGATGATCTCCCGTTCGAGCTTCGCCGAGAAGGGAACCACGTTCACGTTTTCGGGAAGCCCGGTCCCGCCCGGGTCGCCGTTGAATTCCTCCTCCACGTTGAGGACTGCGATTACCGGCTTCGCGGTCAGGAAAGCGAACCCCGCCAGCCGCCGCAGCTCCTCTTCGCCGAGGCCGGCTTCCCGGAGGGGGGTGCCTTTTTCGATGGTTTCCTTCACCCGGGAGAGGATCGCGGCCGTCTCCACGTCCTCCTTCCGGTTGAGCCGAACCCGCGACTGGAGCTTCTCCAGGGCTTTCTCCGCTACTTCCAGATCGGCGAGAAGGAGCTCTGTTTCCACGATCCCGAAATCGGCGGCCGGAGTCGTGTCGGTGTAGAACCGGGAAACGTCCCTGTCGGTGAACTGCCTCACCACGTGGATCAGGGCGTCGGTTTCGCGGATATGGGCGAGGAACCTGTTGCCGAGGCCTTCGCCGGTGCTCGCGCCTTCGACGAGCCCGGCGATATCCACAATCTTCACCGTCGCCGGGATCACTTCGTCGGCATCCACCACATTCTCCAGGCTGCGGAGCCGCTCGTCCGGCACCGGCACCATCCCCACGTTCCTGTCGATGGTGCAGAACGGGTAGTTGGAAGCTTCGGCGCCCGCTTCCGTAAGTGCGTTGAACAGGGTCGATTTTCCCACGTTGGGAAGGCCCGTGATGCCGATCGACAGGCTCATCGCTTTCCTCCTGGTTCCGGTTTCCGGCGGTGAAAGTCCTCTCAGGCCGGTTTTCGGCAGTGAACGTATTCCAGGGCGGCCCCGACCGTGGCTGCCTCTTTTCGGACTCTCTCAAATGCAGGTTCCATTTACAATCTAAAACAGCGGAGGCGGGATTTCCTGGAAGCGGAGGTGTCGCGCCTGCCCGGGCTGTGAAATCGCCGATAATCTCGCATCGAAATGGGCTTTTTCCGGGTGCATCCACCCGGGTGGAGGAGTCGTCTGGAGATGGGTGATCGGGAAAAGGGGGCCCGGGAAATGTTACCGGGATGAATCTCCTGTTCGCCCTGTATCGTGTACGAATTTTCCTTAGAAATAAACAGCACCGCCGTACACAGTTGCGTTGTCGATGAACAGATTATTGCGAATAAACGCATCGCTATAGGTGCACATCAATGGTTCGACTCGCTTTTCATTGCACTGTCTGCTCGATTCATAATCGCTTGTATTATTCTCCCTGGTGATGTAAGTTTCTTTACCAGCAGGAGTAAGGGCAATGATCGAGCAGTTCGGCATTGAAAATTTCAAGTGCTTCCGACAGGTTTCGGTTCCTCTGAAAGCATTGACTGTTCTTATCGGGCCGAACGATACGGGCAAATCCGCTTTCATGGAAGCGCTGGACTTTATGACTCGAAAACATGGGAAGGACATCAATCAGACTTATTTCTGGAGGGGGGATAGTAATCACGTTATCCGTCTGAAGATAGCAGGCGGGGGAAGAACCTACGAGTATACCTACCCTGATACATTTGAACCGGCTGATTTTTTACCTCAAAAGCACTACTTTCCGGCAAAACTGATTCAATTGCCATGTTCCGGCATAAAAATGGAATCAGAGGGCTATGATGATCAAACCGATGCGCCGATGTTTGGGGACAATGGCGAGAAGCTGCCATCCTTTATGGATTTTCTGTTAAGACGTGACAGGAAACGATTCGACAAAATCGTTAATGTTCTGAAAAAGCTGCTACCGGGTTTTGAGGATATTGATATCTCAACACCCCAAAAAGAAAACCGTAAACTGAACCTCATGATAGAAAACGGCTTTGTGATTCCAGGAGATCAAGTATCCGTCGGGGTTCGGCTGTTGATTTTCTTTGTGGCCCTTGCCCATCACCCCGCCCCGCCCCGCCTGGTTATGATTGAAGAGCCTGAAAACGGAGTTCACCCGAGACGGCTCGAGGAAATCATGAAATTCATCCGGGAACTTTCTACTGGCGTTCATTCCGAGAACAAGGTACAAGTGATCATTTCCACTCATTCTCCCTACCTTCTCGACTATGTGGATCCTGATGAAGACCAGGTGCTTGTTTTTACACGTCAGCCCGATGGCAGCCGCACGGCGGAACCGCTCGATCCGCAACGAATCAAGGCTTTCGCCGGCGAATTCCTTCTCGGCGAAATCTGGTTCAACGAGGAGGAGTCGGGACTGGTCTCCTCATGACACAAATTAACCTGTTGTTCATTGGCGATGGTCGGCGCGATGCTGTTACGGTACCCCGTATTACTGAAAAAATTCTTGGTGTCGATATTAGTGAAGAGACAAAGAATTGGGCACGTCTCCACGGCAAGGGTGGAAGAGGCTATGATAGGAAACTTCGGTACGGCGTCAGAGTACTTAAATCTCTGGGATATTCTGGATTGGTGGCAACCGTTGACAGGGACGCCTCTACCGGTGACCGGCTTCAGAGACTTCAATCCGTCAGGGAGAAAGAGAAAATCGAAGATCCTTCACTGGTAATCGCTTTGGGAGAAGCCGTTCCGCATGGCGAAGCATGGCTTCTTTCTGATCCGGTCGCGGTGAAGAAGGCACTCCTGTTGGATACCGGAGCATCAATTCCGGCACCCGGTAAAGTCCGAAATCCTAAGAAAACCCTTACACGTCTTCTCTCTGAGAGCCCCCGTGCAGGCGAACGACCTGTCGAGATTTTCCCCGATATAGCTTCGCGTATGTCAATGGATCGTTGCAGAGACACCAAGCGCATAGGGCTGCAGGCTTTTATCCGCGAGGTCGAAACCGAACTTTCAAGTCTATAAAAATAGAAAATTCCGCGCATCGTAAATTGTTTAAAAAAGGTTGCTGTTGCACATCTCGGCTTCACCTGTTAAACTGTTTTCAAGAATCTAGTTCTGGATAGAAGTTAACCGGTGGAGATTTTATTGATACCGGACGGAAGGAGGTTCCCGATGACTCGCAGACGCTTCTCTCTCATTCTCTCTCATTCTCTCTCATTCTCTCTCTCTCTCTCTCTCTCTCTCGTAACCCTAATGGTAACATGGTGTTACGCCGACAACTGGTTTGGTCTGAAGACCATACCTGATCCGCTTGTGGAAAACACTTCCCGAATCGTCTTCACCGATCCTGTTGCAACAACCAACGACAATTTCATACTGATGGGGCTCGAGATCGTTGACGGCAAGATGTTGAAGGGTGGATGCAATACAGATTTGTTCCCCTGGTGCGAGTATACGGTCCCCGGAGATCAAGGTCCAAAATATCCTTTGAGCAAGCGGAACTGGCTCTCCGCCCAGATCGCCTTCATGTTCGAAAACAACCTCAACGCGCTGGGTCCGCGCTGCTGTTTCGACGACTGGTACGAGGAAGAAAGGTATCGCAAAAACGCAAAGGACTATTACGATTACAACACTGAGGTATGCGCTCCCCCTCTCCCGGAGGAGGATGAACCCTATTCATCCATGGGCGGCAGCTCCACCCTGGTTCCTGTCCTGGTGAACAAGAATATTGAAGACTATCACACTAACGATCCTGACACATATCCCCGGCCGTATTACCCATTCGTCTCCTACCTTTACATATCGAATCCTCTGACGGATGAAGGTAGTTGGATGCAGCTTCCGGATGTTTTCAACGATTGGTTCTGGCAGAGATCCATCTTACGGGCATTCCTCATACTGTCGGACGGGGTTGAACCTACCGGCGGTTGGGTATACAGCGAAGTGGATGGGGAGGATGTACCGTTCATCGATGCTAGTGGTCGGCTGGTGGTGCCCGGGTTCTGGCGGTGCCATCAGCCCTCGGGCCTTTTCGATGAAAAAGGCCTGGTTTGTATAAGCCTCGGCTTCGATACCGCGTGGCGGTGGGAACTTGAAAACGACGATTGGATCGGCAATCTCCGCCCGTGGCTGCGCAGGATTCTGGCACAGCAACATGATGAGAATGACGAGCCGCCCGCTCCCCCGGGCCGCACCGCTTTCGCCCAGGAGATGAAAGATAAGTATCTCGCCGAAGCATCGTATGTTTACGAAGATGCCATCACCGCATGGAACCAGAATTACAGTATTCCAGGTTACGCAATATACTATTTCCTCTGGGATGACGTACCCGAGGAAGAACGACCCACCACTACCAATGACCAGGTCCTGGAGAGGCTCGATTCGACAAACGGGTCTTTTATCGTCAATCGGTATCCCGATTATTCTGAAAATCCTCCCCCTGAAGAACCCACGTTCGGTCAAGTACTTCGTACGCATACCGAAGATTTGGGCAGCTATCTATCTGATGAAGATGCTGTCGCATTTATGATAGCTATTTCAGAAAAATTCCATGAGGTCGCCATAGATGCGGTGAGGTACTTCGACGATCATCATCTCATCTTTTCTGAAAACGACAACTGGGAGAGTTTCGACACGTTTATAGATGGCGGTGAAGTAACTCATCCGATACTCCGCTCCATCGCCGCGGCCCGCGGATCGGCCGAGTTTTTCCCGGATGAACGGATCGCCGGCATAACCAGCAACCTTTACAGCATGATCCCCGAACATATTCCCGGTTCCGAGTACGACTCGTATTATGATGAGTTCCTTTTTTATGATTCCGCCATGAGATACATCCACGAGACGGAAGGGCGGATTATGCCCGTGCTCGGGGGCGAATTCACGGCACATGCCGACTGGGAAAGGGAGTTCAGGCATAATTGGGATTATGGCGGCGGTCAACAGCGTTGCCCTCTTGGTGATAAGCAGTTGGATCCTGAGGGCTGGATGATATACGCACCATACCCGCACGGCTGGGATAACCATGGAAATAGCTGCCAGGAACCGAGAGAGTACCATTATACCGAAAGCGGCCTGCTCGAAAGCTGGGATACGGGCTCAGATGTAGTCCATCGGGGCAGAGGGGATGACTACAATATCGCCACGTCGATGTTCTTGTCTCCCATCACCCTCGAAGTCGGGGGGCAGGATGTCGATTACAACCTGTTCGTCGGTGCTTTCTGGTACGGATTGTATGATCATCAGATGGATGATGGAGAGCTTGACGACAAGACGGAGAACTGGGGCATAATCGATCCGCGCATGGAGAATCCTGTGGAAAACCCGGAGCTTGTGACGGCAATAAAGGCCCGAAACGGGGCTTTTCAGCAGCATGTATCGGGGGTGGAGTGGAACAAACACGGGCTGCAGCATCCCGTGCCGGCGAAGGAGCCCTGCTACGACAATGAAGGGGGCGACTGCGAAGAGTATCATCAGTAATCTTCGCTGCCGATTGGATTACGGACTTGCTGCATAATTCAATCGGCGCAGATGTCGGGAGCATCGGACGTTCTGGTGGAATCGAGTCGATGCTCCCGGTGCTGTCGTATCGCTCAGTCGAGACGCTTTTTCGAGAATCGATCAAAGGGATCGTATGATGATGGAATACAATGATATAATGAATAAATATAGAATTCTGTTCCGCTGGTTTTCCTTCCTTCTCATCTTGCTGCCTGTAAAAGGATTCGGGGCTTCTACCACGGATGCCGGCGGCGGCGACACGGGTTCCACGGGCCTGCCCGAAGATATAATCAGGAAAACGGAAGGTGTCTTGCCGATCCAGTGGCGCATCGACCGGGCCGAAGAGGGCGACACGATTTTCGTTCAGCCCGGCACCTACTTCGAGAACCTTGAATTCAAAGGCAAGGCGATTACCGTTCTGGGCGTGGCAGGTCCCGAAGAGACCGTGATAGACGGGCGAGGCGAGGGAACTGTCGTGGATTTCGCCGGTTGTGCGGATACGAACAGCGTTCTTTCAGGAGTGACTGTAAGGAATGGAGGAGGTTCCTACTTCATCGAAACGTGGCGGGCCGGTGGAATTCTTGCTTTTGAAGCATCATGTAAAATCATTAATTGTATTATCAGTGATAATTATGTCGGTTCTCCAGTAGTAAATTGTTGCGCCGGCGGCGCTGAATTTTTCCAAGGAACGTTTGTGATTCGTGATTGCGTTTTTAGAAATAATGCTTCCGGCAAAGGGGGGGGCATATGTTTATACTATGGTCAAGGATGTATAACCAGCTCAAGGTTCGAATACAATACTGCATTTAGTGATTTATCGCTGGGAGATAAATCAAGCGGCCGGGGTGGCGGCTGTTATTTTGATTCATTAGACAGCTTGACGGTTACGAATTGTGTTTTTTCAGGTAACAGCGTTTCGAGACCTTCAAAGGAATACGACGGAAAACCTTGGGGCGGCGCTTGTTTTATCGGGTGTGAAGTAACGATAAAGAATAACTTCTTCATCAATAACAAAGCCGTATATGGAGGAGCGCTGTATATAACAGAACCCGGGATTGTCGTGGAATCGGAAGTGACGCGCAACATCTTTCTCAACAACTCGGCCGGCGACCAGTGGGATTCGGGCATAGGCGGCGCCATATACTGCTGGGGCGGCGACGGTCACGCACAGGCCCGGATATTCAACAACCTCTTTTCGGGCAACGGCGCGTTCGAGGGTGATTCCGGCTCCTTTTCCAGCGGTTCGATTGCTCATTCGGCTCACGGGGGCGGGGTCATCAACAATATCATCATGAATACCCGTTCAGGAATAGCAGTAGTCCTTCATCCGCTCTCTCCACACCATCACAACTGTTTCTGGAACAATGCCGACGGTGATGTCGACTGGCCGGGCGAGGGCACAATATTCGAAGACCCCAAGACGGGGCCGGGGAACAAGTTTCGTATCCCCGCCGATTCTCCCTGCATCGATGCCGGCTGTTCCACGGGTCTCGAAGGGCGGGTCTGCGGGGATTTTCCCGATATCGGCGCATTCGAAAACTGCGGACTGAATAATTTGCGGACCGGGAAGCTCACGTTGTCGAACCTTGAACCCGTTTCCCTTCCGGATTCACTTTCCACCGGTATCTCCGTCCAGAATCCTGCTGCCGGAAAGTCACCTGCTGAACCATCATCCCATTGATCAGGATTTCCCGCCTCTATTTCACAACAACAGAAAGCATCCGAGAACTGCGGTTGAAGCATCGCACGTCGATTTACCCAGGAGTCTAATATTTATTTGGTTTACAGCGATAAGGACTATCTGAACCGGGGTTTTGGCTCCCTTATCCCGAATGTCCGCAGCCGGGCTCCCGCTCCTGGCAACGGCGAAAAAGTCTCTTCGCGGAAAAGGGTTCTCTAAAACTTGATCGTATTCTCTGCAGGTGCTATCTTGTTGCTCCATATCGGTTTCGATTTACGCACACAAAGGTTTTCACGCTTCTGAGTTTTCCCGGTTCGGTGCCGCCCGTGTTCTGATTACTATTCATACGCCCGGGTAAAAGCAATGATTATACGGCCCGGTCGAAGGAAATGATCAAGCGGCCGGGTAAAAGGAATTGATCAAGCGGCCGGGTAAAAGGAAATGATCAAGCGGCCGGGTAAAAGGAATTGACCGGCGCGAGGAAACTACGGGTTTTTTGCAGACCCGGTTTGTTCGGGGGAGAGATTATGGACCATCGGGAAGTCGGCAGATACTGGAATGAAAACGCCGAGGTCTGGACGCGGCTCGCGCGGGCCGGTTACGATGTCTACCGCGATCTTTTCAACACACCCGCCTTCATGGCGATGCTTCCAGATGTGAAAGGCCTCTCGGGGATAGACATCGGCTGCGGCGAAGGTCACAATACGCGAAAAATGGCCGGGCTCGGGGGGCGCCTCACCGGCATCGATATCGCCGAGGTGTTCATTGGGCACGCCGCGAGGCAGGAAAGGCGCGAGCCGCTTGGCATCGAGTACGGCGTTGCGAGCGCGGTGGAGCTCCCGTTCCCGGATTGCTGCTTCGATTTCGCTACGGCTGTAATGAGCCTGATGGATGTGCCGGAGACCGGCGACGCCCTGGCCGAGGCTTTTCGCGTGATAAAGCCGGGCGGCTTCCTGCAGTTCTCCATCTGCCACCCATGCTTCGATACTCCCCATCGCCGCAACCTCCGGGATGAACGGGGTCGAACCTACGCCATCGAGGTCGGCGATTATTTCAAAAACCTGGACGGTGAGATCCTGGAATGGATGTTCGGCGCCGCTCCCGAAGAGATCCGGCGGGACCTGCCGAACTTCAAGGCTCCCAGGTTCACCCGGACCCTCAGCCAGTGGCTGAACCTCCTCCTTCAGACCGGTTTCGTGCTGGAGCGGGTGGAAGAACCGCGCCCCTCGGAAGAAACCGCCCTCGCACACCCGTATGTTCAGGATGCCATGGTCGTCTCTTATTTTCTGCATGTGAGGGCGGGAAAACCCGGGCGGACCGGAACGAAATGATTGAGAATGGACCGGGCCGGGTCGGCAGGAGTTTTTTATGAACGGGATACTGGAGAGGGCCGGCGCAAGGCAGCGAATCGCCGTGCATATTCTAAATGAGTTGAAACTGCTTGAGCGATGGAGCCGGTTCGGAACTCCCCGCCTGATCGGGGCTGTGGCGTACAACCTCGTGGTGGCGCCCGATATCGATATCGAAATCGTCTCGATCGAGCCGAAAATAGACGACGGGTTCGAGGTGCTCAGGGCGTGCGCCCATCATCCAAGCGTCACGAAAACACGTTTCTGGAACGCCGAGGGACCACCGCATTTCGGCCTCTACTGGCAGGTTCGATACGAGCACGAGGGAGATGAGTGGAAAATCGATATGTGGATGATGAAAACCTCCTACGATGGGCCTTGCGGTATTCATATCCTGGAGCCGATGAAAAAGGTTCTGACCGATGAATCCCGTATGTTCATACTCGAATTGAAAGAGGCCGTATTCAATGATCCGTCGATCGAAGTCCCATCAATCCAGATATACCGGGCGGCGCTCGATTACGGCGTTCGAACTCTCGACGAGTTAAAGGCCTGGCTGCCGGGCCACCGGCTCACAGAAGAAGTGACGGACTGGATCCCAGGGAAAAAAACCTGATATTTCAGCTCTATATTCAAGCATAACCAGGTACACTCAGCCGGATGGATACGACAGCCTGTTACACGTAGGCAAATGACCCCGCCGTGAAGCGGGTGAGCGAGGGATTATTAGCGAGCCCGGTCGATTCTTTCTTACGGATTCAGCGAGCCCGTCCGGGTGAAACAGCCTTCAATGAAACAGGCTTCAACAAGTCGATTTTCGGTAAATCCGTTTTCAATGAATCGGTTTCTGATACGAATGATCCTGCGGGAGGGGGGGTGAGCTCATTTTTCCCTTGACACGTGCATGTGTGTGCATTATTGTATGTATATGACGAATCAACAGAACATATCGAGACAGCAGATTGCCGAAGAACTCGTGGAGATGCTGGATTCGAAGTTCTTCAAAACACTGAGTGAACCGGTTAGAGTAGAAATACTCAAATTCCTTCTGCTGAACGGGCGTTCCGATATCGCCACCATAGCCGAGCATATGCCGCAGGATCGTTCGGTTGTCTCACGGCATCTCAACTTGATGCATGAAACCGGCATCCTCAGCTGTGAAAAAGAGAGCCGGCACATGTTTTATGATGTCGACGCCTCTGAATTTCTCAACAAGGTAGAGAGTATCGCGGGCAAAATAAACGCCTGTGTAAAGGTCTGCTGCCCGGATTGCTGTCCATAATGAAGGAGCGAATTTTTTTAAGATATTGCGTGCATTTGAGCGCACATAAGCACGGGGCAACTACATCGACCAGTGCTTATTCGCTGGTTTTCGTTCCGGGACTCCGGTACCGGAGCACTAACCCGGCGAGAGAACAGTATTTAAAACAGGGAGGAAGCCGCGGTTTCCAGGATATTCTCCAGATGTCGATAAGGCCGAGGCAGCATACCACTGAAAGGAGGTGATATTTTATGACACGTTTTATGATTCCAAGAGTGGCTCATTGTTGTGAGGGTCACCGGATGTCGTCCTGAACATGACGCGAAACTGTTCATCCGACAAATCTCAGAGACAGGGGGGATGAAACCGGGAGCCGGAAACCGGCTTGCCATATTTCATCCCTCTCTGATCACGGTAGCCGAAACTGTCGCCCAGGGGAGGAAGGTTCGACCATAGACAGTCGCTGAAGTTGAGCGTTGCAGGGGGAGCCGGTCGGGTTCGTGCGCCGATCTCGATATTATGGGGCGGTTCCCGGAGCAGGTTTTCTCCACGTGAGACTGGGTCAAAACTCATAAGCGGTTATATTGGCAAAAAAAGCTACTT
>CAYMWF010000068.1:0-2257 GCA_964394085.1 uncultured Gemmatimonadota bacterium
TTCTATACTTTCGTGGATTCGCTCCTCGGCGATCTGCTGACCTTCGTCCCGGAGGAGGCCGCCGTTATAGTGGTATCCGACCACGGTTTCGCTTCGAGAGATCCTTCGAAGCCTACCCGGATAGGCGATGAAATCTACGCGGCGGTTCCGCATTTCCACGCCCTGGACGGGGTTCTGATAGCCCGGGGGCCGATGTTCAGGCGCGGCGTCACGGTCGGCGACGCATCCGTTCTGGACGTGATGCCCACCGTGCTTGCGGCGGCCGGCCTGCCCGCGGCAGCCGATCTCGCCGGTGAAGCTAGGCTCGATCTCTTCGAGAAGGATTTTCACCCTCCGGCGAACTATCCCCGAGTGCTTTCCTACGAATATCCTGGCCGCACCCGGTCCGCGCGTCCCATCGACCCTTCGATCACCGCGCAGGGTCTCGAGATGCTCCAGTCCCTCGGTTACATCGATTGAAAATCCGCAGGAAAGGTGAACCCGGGAGCCCGCCTCGAAAGTGAACCCCCGGGTTCGATTCCACCGTTTTATTTCAGCCCGCGCCTCTATCCGGACCGGGCGGCTAGAAGTCGTATACCGACACGGTGAATGATTCGCTGTCGTAGACCGTGTCGGGGTAGACCCCGATGATATTCTCGACCTCGTATTCGGAAATCGGGGCTGCTTCAGGTATGAAGAGGCTCAGGACGCCCTGACGGCTTTCCCCGGCCGGAAGGGTGTAATCGTTGATCATGTTGACGATGTAGGGGTTCATTCCGGGCGGAAGATCGTCGGACGTGATCGACAGCCAGAGATCCACCACTTCGTCTTCTCCGCCGCTGTTTTCGGCTCCCACTCTCCAGTTCATGGTGGTGCCCCTGCGAACCATGGCCGGCGGCGGGTCGAGAATATCCAGCCTGACCAGGGTCTGCGCCTCCATCGGCACCCTGGTGAAGTATACCTGGTAGATCCCGTCGCCCTCCGGCATGCACCAGCAGGGGAAGAGGGTTCCGTTCGCGGCCGCTATACCGATGTAGTCTCCCTGGTATCCCCAGGCGCACCCGGGAATCGGAGTCGGCATGAACTGGCTGTCGAGGATGCGTACATTGGCCCAGTTCTGACCCTCGTCGGACGAGTATGCGCAGTACATGGTGGTGAGCTGGTTCGCCGGATCGTGCCTGCTGTCGTAGAAGACCACGCCCGCGTTCCCCGTGCTCTGATCCACCGCCACCCATGGGAACCACTGGTCGATGCCGTTTCCGTAGGCGTCGTCGTTTATCCGCACGGGCGCCGTCCAGGTGGAGCCGTCGTCGTCCGAAGTCGTCACCATGATATCGGGGTCGCCGCCGCTTTTATCGGTGTAAACCACGTAGATTACGCCGCTGTTCCTGTCGACGGCGATGGACGGGAAGGAATTGCACCTGATGCCGGTCGACTTGAGATACCCCCTGATACCGGTCATGTTCAATCCCGGAATCTGGAATGCGGTTCCCCAGGTCGCCCCGCCGTTGTAGGATACATTGAACCCGAGGCCGGTTTCGGTCAGGACGCCGTTCTGATAGATCGCCCAGACGGCGTACACTTCGCCCGAGGGACCGACCGCCAGGCATACCCCCTGCGCCAGGTAATTGGCCGTCGCGCCGCTGATATTGAAGGCGGAAGAGAAGCTGCCGCCGTTGTTCGTGGAGCGGGTGAATTTGACGGGATATGGATACTGGCTGAAATCGGTCCATGCGGCATAGACGTTCCCGTTGTACGGGCTGCCCTCGCTGATGTCGACCGCCGCCCAGGGTTTGTCCGAATCTCCGGCGTTCGGAAAGAGAACGCTCGACAGCCAGTTGACGCCCCCGTCGGTGGACTTCTTCGACCAGCACTGGTATCCCGATGACCAGGTGATGTAAGTGAAGAAAGCGTTCCCGTCCAGGTCGATGTTCGTTACCGGGTCGCCCGCGTCGTTGGCCCCCGGGAGGATGTTGCTGCCGCCCCAGGTGGCGCCCCCGTCGAAAGAATAATAGTATCCCTGGTGAAAATCGGGGTACGATTCATTCGTTATCGCGTTCACCCCCACGAGCAGGTGGTCGGGATCGTTGGGATCCACCGTGATGCACGATTCGCTCTGGGAATGATCCGAGGAGGGGAATATCTGGATTATGTCGTAAGCGGGTTTGGGGCCGGGAATGGTCTCGCGGAGAGGCGGAAGTGAATTTTCCTGCCATCCCGCCGGCTGGACGCCTGTGAGACCCGCTTTCGGACCGGTGGCCGCTTCGTGGACGGTTGC
>CAYMWF010000068.1:2357-23274 GCA_964394085.1 uncultured Gemmatimonadota bacterium
ACGACCATGACGTAAGAATCCTCGATCTTCGACTCGACGACGGCCTGGAGCGCGAACTCGCAGGTTTCGATCCCGATATCGTCGGGATAACCGCGTACACGGTGCACGTGAATGTCGTCAAGAAACTCTTTGAGAAGATAAAGGCGGAGAACCCGCGGATTCTCACCGTTGCGGGAGGGCATCACGCGACTGTGAAACCGGGTGATTTCCTTACGCCTTCGATAGACCTGGTCGTTGCCGGAGAGGGAGTTTTCGCATTCAGGGAAATCGTCTCGAGATTCGAAAAGGGGGAAGCTTTCGACGACATCCCCGGGGTCGTCTGCGGGAACGGCGGCGGGAACGGCGGCGGGAGCGGCGGCGGGAGCGGGGGCGGCGCAGCAGATCCGATAATCGTGAAGGACCTCGACTCCTTTCCCTTTCCCGCCAGGAGTCTTACCGCCGGGTACCGGAAACACTACTATTCGGAATGGATGAAGCCGCTGGCCTCGATCCGCACGTCCAGGGGATGCCCGTTCAGGTGCAGGTTCTGCGCTCAATGGAAAGTGGCGGGGGGCGGATACTTCAAGCGGGAGCCGCGGAAGGTGGTGGAGGAGCTCGCCGGAATCGAGGAGGAGAACGTCTTTTTCGCCGATGATGAATCACTCATCGATGTGGAGAGGATGACCGACCTCGCGCGCCTGATCGGCGAGGCGGGCATCAGGAAGCGTTATTTTCTGTACGGCAGGAGCGACACCATCGCCGGAAACCCGGACCTGCTGAGAGCCTGGAGGGAGATCGGCCTCGAACGGGTTTTCGTAGGGTTCGAGTCTTTCAAAGACGAAGACCTGGCCTTCATTCGAAAGAGATCGAAGTCCGAAGACAATGAAAAGGCGGTGGAAATCCTTCACGATCTGGGTATAGACATCTATGCTTCTTTCATCATACAGCCCGGGTTCACGAGGGACGACTTCGCCGCTCTGAAGAAGTACTGCCGCCGTTTCGAATTGAGCTTCGCCTCTTTTTCCGTGCTGACTCCCCTGCCCGGAACCGACCTTTACGAAGAAGTAGGGGATCAGCTCATCACGAACGACTACGATTTCTTCGATTTTTTACATACACTGCTCCCGACGAGCCTTCCGCTCGAAGACTTTTACGCGGAGTATCACAACCTGTATAAATACGGGATCGCCCCGGGCAGGCAGCTCTCTTTCCTGAGGAAGTATCCGGTTCGGGAAATTCCGGGGCTGCTGTCAAAAGGGCGCAGGTTCTACAAGAGGCTCAGGACGGCCTACCGGGACTATGAGGATTGAATGAATCTTCTTCGGACGGCGTGAATCATCCTCTTCCGTATTACAGGAACAGCGCAAAAACCACAGAGTAAATTGGGAGGGGGAATCGAGGATGACAACCTCGGATCGGACCGGATTTCCGGCGGAATCGGGCGCAATGCTGGTAATCCTGATCCTCTGCATCGGCGCCGCTGGATGCGGTCTGTTCAGCCCGGGAGAGGACGAAAACGGGGAAACCCCGATGACGCCGATCGATTCCCCTGTTCTTCCCGAAAGGGGATACTTCAAGGGGTTTGCGTCCGTGCTGCCTCATGACGGCGACTTCGGTGCCGCTTATGAAAAAGCCGCTTCGTTCTCCGAGTTCGCCTGCATCTGGGGAACCGGTGCGCCGGGAGCGGTCTGGAACCTGGGCGATGAACTCGCCGGGCCGTGGGGCGAAGAATTCGTGGAGGGTTACGTTCGGGGGAACAACATGTTCCCGATCGTCCAGATGTCTTTCATCGACAGGGATACGACCGGGCTGATCCTGCAGCTGCCGGAAGGAATGGATAGCGCCACCCTCAGCGACACCGCATGGAGAGCGGCTTACAGACAGGCAGCCCTCGATGCCGTCGAGGCGTCGAAACCCATGTACATGTCGCCCGCGAACGAGGTCAACCGCTGGTACGAGCAATACGGTGCGGAGCAAGCCGATCCCAACGGTTTTCAACATTTCGTCTCCCTTTACGAAGAAATCTACGATGCCGTGAAGGAGCTTTCTCCCGAAACGATAGTCTTTCCGGTCTTCTCGAGGGAGATAGTGGATGAAAACCGGGAAGCGGATCTCGAGGTTCTCGAGCTGTTCAACCCCGAAAAGCTCGATATCCTCGTCTTCACCACCTACGCCTTCGCCGTGGCGGGCATCAGCACCGTGCCCGATGTTCCCGACGATTACTACTCCAGGGCGCTGGCTTTTCTCGGGGCGCCGGACAAGCCGTTCGGATTCACCGAAACCGCCTGGTCGACCCTGGAATTTTTCGGCGGCGAGTTGGGTCAGGCCGATTTCCTGAGCGACCTGGCGACCCGTCTCACTCTGGACCGGGGAGTGAACCTCCACCTTCTGGGATGGTTCGTTCTCTACGATCTGGACAGCGACCCTCACCAGGTTGCGCTTATCGACAGGGAGGGCCGGGAGAAACCGGCCTGGGAGGTCTGGAAAGAACTCTAGTGTCATGTTGAGTAAGATGCGTCACTTGCTGTCAGACCGGACACCAGTCAGCCCGCAGTAATGACCTCGCCGATACACGATGACAGAATACCGGGATGTAGCATCTGACCGGGAAAGGCGGATCTGTAAATGAGCGATACGGTTAAAAGAATCAGGAGCGAGCTGATAAATCTGGGCGACGAACAAAGAGCGGCTCATTCGCAGCGGTTCTTCAAAACCGGAAAAGGGGAGTACGGCGAGGGTGACATATTCCTGGGGATCAGGGTTCCGGTCCTGCGGAAACTGGCGAAAAAGCACAGGGATATTACCGTCAAGGAGAGCGAGGAACTGCTCACATCGAAATTTCATGAAGAAAGACTGCTCTCGCTCCTGATGCTGGTGCAGATTTTCAACAGGGGGGACGAGCCGATAAAAAGAGAGGTGTATCGACTCTATCTGGAAAATACTGCCTTCATCAACAACTGGGATCTCGTCGACGCTTCGGCGGAGCATATCGTCGGCGCCTATCTGTTCGAAAAAGACAGGCAACCTCTTTATGAACTCGCTGTCTCCGATCTGCTGTGGGACAGGAGAATCTCGATCATATCGACATTCCATTTCATCAAGCGCGGCGAGTTCGCAGACTCACTGAAAATTGCGGAAATCCTTCTGAAGGATGAAGAGGACCTGATTCACAAGGCTGTCGGCTGGATGCTCCGGGAGATAGGGAAGAGGGATTTCGAGGCGGAAGAAGAGTTTCTGAAAAAACACTATAAGAATATGCCCCGCACAATGCTCAGATACGCCATCGAACGGTTCCCCGAAGAAAAACGGCAGGACTTTTTAAAGGGAACCGTGTGAACTTCGGTTCCCAACCCGTTGAAGGTTTTTATCGTTCTTTCGAGTTCTTCGCGATGCCTGGAAGCGAATTGATTATCATTGAGATATGGAAGCATCGTAAATCGATTTACCCCGGATTTCCACCATGTTACTTGAACATACGGCGTCGACAGGTGTTCGGGTCGGGAAATTGACCCCGTGGATACCGGCACATTCCAGGTGATGAGGGAGCGTCTTCCCGCCCGATGGAGCACGCTGCGTCATCCTGCTCTGCTAACCCTCGTTCCGGGAAGCGCTGAAACTCGCTGTTCCCTTCCCGCGCTGCTCGCGTTCGTTCACAGCTTCCCGCCCCCCCGCAGCTCAAACATCAGCGCTTCTTATCCTCCGCTCGGGAAGTGTCACCCCTTCCCTTCCCCTGTTTCTAGTAGGTTTTGTTCAATCAAGTCAGAAGGTAAAAAAATGAACACGTGTTCAAAAATGCTTTTTGCCTGAACCCTCCCCGGATGACTCCGCTATCGTCCAGCGGACAGAAAGACGCTCCCTAATCAACTCCACGGTGACGGGAACTGGTAAGGGAAACTCTGTAATATATTGAACTTACTGTTGATATCTCGTGCAGCGAAAAAATGGTTCGGTTACAAACGGCGCTTATCACCATGCATCATGATAAACGACATATCTCCAATATCGTGAACCTTACGGTCCATGGAGTACTCATCGAATAAGTTGCAATACCGGGTAAAGAAACGACTCCTTGGACAACTCCCCAGACAAAACACCTGCAGTTCAAATAGCTCTTTCGAAATAATTCTTGCACAAGGGAGGTTTAATCAATAGTCTGTCTCAGAGCGTCAAAGTAAGTAGGTTTCTGAAATTGGAGGTTCAAATGACAAGAAAACGGCATGATTCTTTCAACCAACCAACCAACCAACCAACCAGCCAACCAACTTTCTTACCAACCTTCCTGTTTTTTGCTTGTTGTCTCTTGATATTGTTTCCGGGTAGTGCGGACGCTGTCGAGTATCAATTCCCCTGGTACGGCATTCAGGGTGAAGGCGGGTATTACATAGAGAATACTACTTTGTATTACCCCGGGGTGGATTTAGTCGAAGTATCCAATGCGAGGTCGGTCGTTCTCTGGGGCGCTACATTCCCGTATCTAGCGGATAATCCAGATGATATCGATGATCACGATTATTTTGAGCTTTATTGTGATAACGTAGACGAAAAGAAGCTCGACATCGCTCAACAATACATAATTGCTAAAGGTTACAACAAAGTAAATGCAATAATCAAAGTGAGAACCGGACAGAGTGACGGCAGTGCAAATCTATGTGGTTCTGAGGATGAGAAACCAGACTGGAGCCACATATGCGAGGGTGAATGGGGCGGCAACCAGCTTACCTCCGCCACCCCGAAAGATATTATAGATACGCCGGATTGCTGCAGTCCCCCTCCGGATGGAGTGTTTCTTCCTGGAACCTATTCTCAGAACCTTTTGGACTATACGGCGACCCTGGCGAACGGATGCGGCGGCAGTTACGGAAACAAGAATTACAGTTTCGAGAACGAATGCGACCTGCATTGGGCCGGTCTCGGTACTGCGGTTGGCTGCATCCCTGATGGTCCTTATCATGCCAAAGGGAAATATCCTTTTACCAGCCTTGATGATGCGGAAGACTACGGTCGTCATCTCGCCCACCACTACATGCAGGCGTACTTTTCATTCATCGAGGGCCTTGAAGAAGAATTGCCGGACGATCATTTCGGGTATCCATTCGGAATAGCAAACCTTAATCTCGGCCTTATGATTGGCAGGTGGATCGCCGGCGACGGCACGGAAGACGCCCTGGTTGAAAAGGCGATGAGGTTCACGAACAATATTACGCTGAAGTCGAGGGCGGCGTAATATGGGTTGGTTTGGGTATGGAGCATGCTTATTTCGACGATGAACATAAGTCGACCTACCCCTGGCCTTTAGGTGGCGATGACGAACGGGAAAGATGGTTATGGGACTTCGGATACTTAGAAGATACAGATGAAACAAACAAAATGGCCGTATTCCACTCAACACTCATCAATACCATATTCGACTATATAGGCAAGGACTTGACAGATTGGGATTCGCAGTATTTCGACGGTCTTGTGGTGCAATATTACAGTCACTGGTCATGCGTCGATACAACGGTTCTATATTTGAACGCCAAGAGGGACGAATTAAAGGCCGGTGCAACAGGTGAAGGCGTTGCGGCATTGCCCGTGGTTATTGACGAACTCGGCAACAGGCAGCGGCTCGACTGTTGGGACAGGAGATTTGATTGTTACGCTTGCGATAAAAGTCTGGAGTATGAAACGGGATGGTCGAGAATCAGGGTTTTGGATGAACCAGAAAGAGAACCGGAACTTATATATACGCAAGCCGCCGAAACCGCAAGGAAGCTGATCAGTTTCTCAGCCAAGAATCAAGACGGCTCGGGCAACAATATCAGGGGCGTGATGTGGGAGTGGATGATGAAACCGCGGGGCAATCCTTCTGACAAATGCGAAATCGTGCAGGGTTGCGGTCGCACGACACAGCTTCCCGGTTACCGTTATCCGGCGTTCGATGCATACAGGTTCTTCGTTCATATGATCAACAGGCTGATGATCCTTCCAGTGGAATATGATATAATCAGTTCCAATGGTTCGATTATGTTGGTTAAAGCACAATTTTCAGGTGTCGGGGGGATTGTCACCGCCTATTGGGGATATGATAAGGATGATGTGTTCAAGGAAGATATAGGTAGCGTTATGATCTTGATTTCAGCTCCTGATGGTTATGAATGGGCGAATCAATACAATGCGGTGGGAGAAGATAAAGGTGCTGTTACTGTTAACGGTAATGGTAAAGTGCTGGTCAAGCTGGATACTTCTCCCCGGTATCTTTCATGGGGGAAACAAATTCCCGACTTTCCGGCTGATAACGTTGAGAACTTTTCCGAGGTTGCATTCTTACTCAACCATTCGTTGCCGGGTGGTGCAGTTGTCATAAATAAATTCGATTCGGAAGATGTTGAAGTCGGGGAAATCATCACTCCTTTGGCACCCTATACTGATATGGGCGGTCTCGCCTGGACCGCTCTGTCTGGCATGCTGCTTGTTTCCTGCAATACCTCTAGCGAAGAACCAAGAGTGTTGATGTTCGATGGACTTGATGGCACATATGACGAAGACGACGATATCAAACTCTACGAACTGGATATCACCAACAAAGAGATTTATGGAATAGCGACGGATGTTGTAAAGATTGACAACAAAGAAACTGATTTGATCTATACGCTGGTAAAAAAAGTTGCCAATGGAACTACTTATTGGTTGGATGCCTACTACCATAATGGTACGGTTTGGGTAAAAAATGTTGAGCATAGCGTCGAAATCACCGGCCTGTTTTCGGGAGAAGAACCGAAACAGGTTCGAACCGGTGTTTACTGGGACTGGGACCCATTGGAGGAGGAAGGGGAATTCAAACAAGCGGTTTATGTTTCGACGGATCATCGTGTCCTTTACTCGACCGTTGTCGTGAACGAAGAACCTCCCTACACCTATCTAGATGAATTTGACGACTTCACCGAGTCGGATACGGGTTGCGACTATAACGGATTCGGTTTCGCACTTGACGGCCAATTGTATGTTGCGGATGGTGGAACAAACAACAGAATTCGCAAATACGTAATTGAAAGGGCTTCCAACCCTCCGTATGGAAATCCCTCGGATATTATCTCTCTGGGAGCTGACGTGCCGACGGGCTTGAGGACCACTCCCTTCGGCACCCTCGGAATAACAATGAATGTTGCTGGAGGCGGATACAAGGTGGTCGAATACGTGAATGATGGGGGCGGGGATTATACGATATCGCGGGAAATCGCCACGGGTGAATCAACCGAATTGATCCCCAACGACCTGGAATACTCGTACAACCGGTAACGATTGTATTACGGGCGGTTTTAATGGTTTTACAAGAATTTCGCCGGACGCTATCGTTTTCGATGGGCCTGTTCGGCGGATACACCGGCGGGTCGGTCGTCCATGGTATCCTGATGTGGATGCTTTTGCCTGTCATCCTGGCGTCGGCGACATCCGTATGTTTTTCAGAAGAGCCGCTGGAGCTTCTGAACATGCCCCACGCCTGGGCCGACGGCCCGCCCAAGACGATACTCGTACCATCCGACTATGCAACCATCCAGGAAGGCATTGCAGCCGCCTTGTCCGGAGACACGGTCCTAGTGTCTCCGGGCACTTTTTACGAAAACATCGATTTTCTGGGCAAAGCCATAGTAGTGACAAGTGAGCACGGTCCCGATTCCACGACAATCGACGGCAATGGTCTGGGTTCAGTGGTCATGGCTGCTTCGGGAGAGCCGGAAGGAGCCGAAATATCCGGATTTACGATAAAGAACGGTTATAAGTATTCTGATTACGGTGGCGGTATATACTGCGATAATCGTTGCGAATTGATGATTCGTGACAATATTATAGCATACAATCATGCCCAGTGGGGTGGCGGTGTGAGTGCCGATAAATCTAATATAATAATTGAAGGCAACATAATCAGCAGCAATGATGTTACAAGAGATGGCGGTGGCATATATGGCATCGATTGTGTACTATTGATTTACGGAAATATAATCAAGGGATCTCTGGATGGTGGAATATACTCGAGATATTCTGAACTTGAAATTGAGTATAACGAAATATCCGACAATGCAGATTACAAGGGAGCAGGGATAAATGCTCTGTATTGTAGTACCGTAAGAGTCTGTAAAAATATAATTATTAATAATGAGGCTAGATGGGCCGGTGGAGGAGGTGTTTATTTTTCACATTCGGATTCTATTTTCGTCTATAATAATACAATCGCATTTAATATTGCAAATGAAGAAGGTTCGAATGTTCTTATTTCCGGGAATGGTTATATTGAATTTACAAATAATATTATAGCCTTTGGTATAGGAAGTGGCGGTATTTACAATTTGGGTAATGAAAATGTATACATAATCGAATACAACGATGTATACGGCAACGAGGGTTTCGATTACTTCGACGTGGAGCCAGGCACAGGCAACATGTCGTTCGACCCGCTGCTTGATGAAAACTACAATCTCGACTGGCGCTCCCCCTGCATCGACATGGGCGACCCTTCGATGACGCCTCCCGCGGGCGGAGGCGAACGCATCGATATCGGGGCTTCGGAGTTCCCTTACCTGGCCGACCCTCCCGTGACCATAGAAGAGTTGAGCATTCCCGATACGGTCGATACGGGTTCAACCGCGGAATGGAGCCTGTCTCTTGTCAACGGAACATTGCAGAAGCGATATGTCGACTGTTTCGTTTCTTTCATGAAGGTCGATTATCACGAACCGGTTCATCATTCGGGCTTGATTATCGAACCCGGCGAAGAGAAAACAATCGAAGGGAGTTTCTATTTCGACGAGTTCTTTCCGGCCGGCGACTGGGAGATAATGGCTAGGACCGGCAGGGCGGACAGCCTGCTATACACCCTCGAACGCGAAGCTTTTTACGTGTTCAGGGCGCCCCGGATTATAAACGTCCCCGGCGATTTCGGCCGTATTCAACCTGCCATAGACGCGGCGGTTGACGGCGATACTATCCTTGTAGCCGCCGGTGTATACGAGGAAGCTCTCGATTTTCTCGGCAAAGGAATAATCGTAGCTTCGGCATCGGGTATGGATTGCACGACAATTCTGAATAACAACGAAATGTACGGTATCGTGTGCAAGTGGGGAGAGGGGGGCAGGGGTGTGCTCAGCGGTTTCACGGTCGGACGAAACGGTTCCAATCTGAACACCGGGCTTCTCGTGGATGATTTCGATCTGTCTGTTCTGGATTGCCGTTTTTCTGACTGGGAACAGGCCGTAATCTGTACCGGCACAGCCGATGTCCGGCTCGTTGGGTGTGAGATTACAGGCAACTACACGGGAATCAGAATATATGAAACAGTGAACCTCGACATAACCGATTGCGATGTTTGTAGTAACTACGAGAGTCTTGGGGGTTTTGGTGGTGGTATCTACTGCACGAACGCTTCTACCTGTCTTGTAGTAAATACTCGTCTTCGAAATAATTCGTGCACGGGCGTTCCGCCGTATTTCGCCGGCAGTGGCGGCGCTCTCGCTCTCGATGAGAACTCTTTCTGCAGCATCGAGAACAGTGAGCTTATTTCGAACAGCGCCGACTGGGGCGGCGGCATATACATAAGCGACTATGCGGTTCTCGAGGTCGAGAATTCGATCATTTCCGGAAACGGAAACAAAGGAGTCTACGCTTCTAATAATTGCACGCTGGATATCAAAAACAGCTTCATCAACGGCAATAGCGGATCAAATGGGGGTGGCGGTCTGTCAATCGATCATAATTGCGTAGCCTCGATAGAAAATACCGAGATTTGCGGCAACTCTGTTTCACCGGGATATATGAGTTGGTACGCGGTTGGCGCGGGTGTTAACGTGTTCAGTGAGGGGGAAGCGCGCCTGGTTAATTGTGCCATAAGAGACAATACCTGCCATGGTGGAGAAGATGGTGTCAATCCGATGGGCGGGGGTATATACAAAGTCAAAACCGGGTACCTGTTGATCGAAAAAAGCGAGATAACGGGTAACCGGTTGAATGGCTGGGATTTTTGCTATCCCACCGGGGCCGGAGTCTATCTGGAAGAACCCTGCGATGTGAAAAACACGGTGATCCTGAGAAATATTGCTGTCGGGGGCTTGGCTGACGGCGGGGGTATGACACTCTTGCACTCTGTCAACACTCTGAATTCGATAATCCGTGATAATAGCCCTGATCAGATATATGCCGAGGGAGATCCGGTATTTACCTACTCGAACATCGAAGACGGCTGGCCCGGCGAGGGCAACATAGACGTCGACCCTTTGTTCGTATTGCCGTCATACCGTCACTTCAGCCTGTCGCCCGGCTCGCCCTGCATCGACACCGGCGATCCGGTTATTACCGATCCCGACGGCACGAGAAGCGATATGGGCGCTTATGGTGGCCCTGGCGCCAAACCCGTTAATATGACTATTCCGGTAGAAAACCTGTCAGGGAGTCACGGCGACACTCTCGAATTCGAGATTCTTCTAACCAACAACACCAGTTTCTCCCTGAACGTAACCATCCACTCGCTCCTTCGCAACCGTGACAACCTCGCGAAAGTCCGCCTCCTCGGCAACGGCGGCCTGGTCCTCGAAGGCAACGACTCAAAGTTGATATCCGTATCCGGAGTCATCTCCCCCATCCTGGAACCGGGAGGTTACTACCTGCATCTTTACGTCGTCAACGATCTCCGGAACGACCCGCCGGAATTCAGCAACATCGAACTCGGAATATCCTGACTGGAAGATCCCCGAAACCGGTAACAGTCACTTTATCCCGTCAGGTGATAATAGTTCGCTTCAACCGCCGGCGCTGGGGCTGACCAGCCTGACCACGTCCTCCGGCGAGAGAGGCGTTTTGAACCCCTTGAGGTAGCTGATGCTCCGGCCGTTCACGAAGAGGGTGCAGTGAGCGGCCATGGTCTTGAATTCAGGCCCCAGCATTTTTTCGGCTTTTGCCATAAGCTCTTTCACGGTGGATGCTTCGATCTCCAGGCTGGGGTCGCCGTTTTTGCCGGTCAGGCCGTAAGGCGGGTATAAACAAGCCATCTTTTACTCCTGTGACGAAATTCCGCCGACAGCGGAACGGGGAAGATTTTTCACCTCTCGATTTGAAAACGATCCAGGGTTTTTTCGGTGGGAACGCCGTTTTCGTCCCATCCGCGGATTTCATAGTATTTCCCGATCATTTTCGATATGGGAACGCCTCCGTTCACCCCCTGGTGGATCGACTCGTTCAGCATCCTAGCGGGCAGGTTGTCGTCCGCCGCGGTAAATCCCTCGCGCAGATTAAACAACCTTTCGAGATTGAATATCCGCTCTCCGCACTCGTCGAGCCGCCCCATGCTCCAGTTGTCCCCGGTTATAAGGCTTAAAAACCTCTCGTACCACATGAGCTTGAGAGGCGACTTGTTTTTCAGGCTGAAACGGATGAAAGGTCCGGAGTTGAGAAGCACGCCGCGGATGATCTTTGCTGTAAGCCCGTGAGGATTCATGTTGTAGACCAGCGGCGGGAGCACTGCGTAACTCGAGAAAGCGCACACGGTCAGGGAGTTGAGCGCGGCGAATAGATTCTGCTGCATGACGGTGAGCTCGGGCTTCGATTTGATCGAATGCGGGTTGATTCCGATCGGTCCGGTGGCCTCGAAAAACATCATCGTTCCGTTCACGTGGCATCCGCCCCTGCCGGTGGTGCAGTATTCGAGGCCCTGTCCCCAGCATCCGCGCGGATCATACGCGGGCAGCTCCAGCCCCTTTACGTGAATGGCGAAATCCCCGCCCCCGAATTTCTCCGACATCCTCCTTACGCCCTCGGCCATGTCGTCGCCGAGATCGCGCCTGTGCGCAATATCTTCGAGAGCCTTTGCTAGATTACCGGTCTTGCCGAAGGCCAGGTCCGATTTCAAAAGCCCTTTCTCGGTAAGTTCCATGGCGAACCCGAGCACGCCGCCCGCCGATATCGTATCCATCCCCAGATCATCGCACAGGTAGTTCAGTTCGATGATAAGACCCATGTCCGGATTGAGGAGATTCGAGCCCAGTTCGCCGATGGTTTCGTACTCGGGACCTTTCACGAGAACGCCGTTGCGTTTCACCACCCGGCCGCACTTGATGGGGCAGCCGAAACAGCCGCCGTTTTTTTCGAGCAGGTTGTCGGCAAGCCACTCGCCGCTTATCTTGTCGGCATCGTCGAAGGTCCCGGTCTGAAAATTCCTGGTGGGGAGGATACCCCTGGCATTGGTGGTTCTGACGAGCTTGGCGGTGCCGAAGCGGGGCAGGATATCCCCGGTCATCGGGTGGGAGCGGAGAAGGCTGTTCGATTTTTTCCTGTATTCCTTGAACTGTTCTTCTTTCGCCGCAGCGATTTCGGACTTTCCCCGGGCCACCACCGCCTTCAGGTTTTTCGAGCCCATAACGGCGCCCATCCCGGTTCTGCCGGCAACCCGTTCATCGCTCGCGACTGCAGCAAACCTGACGAGGTTCTCCCCCGCCGGGCCGATGACCGCCTTCCCGGCCTTCCTGGGCAGCAGGCTTTCTGTTTCGTACGTGCCTTTTCCCCATAGGTGACCGGCATCCTTGATCGAGCCTTCGCCGGATTCGATATCGAGATAGACCGGTTTCCGGGCTTTTCCCCTGATCAGGACGGCATCGAAACCGGCCTGTTTCATCTTCATACCGAAACTGCCGCCGCAGGATGAATTTCCGATGCCCCCGGTAAGAGGCGAAGCGGCGCTTACATTGAAACGGACGGAGTTCAACGCGAGGGTTCCGGTAACGGGACCGGCGGCGAAAACGATCACGTTCTCCGGGGCCAGCGGATCCGTTCCCGCCGGCACCTCGTCATAGACGATCCGGGTGCCGAGCCCTTTCCCCCCGATATATTTGGATGCGGTATCCGCGTCGAGAGGAACCGTTTTTACGGTTTCGGCAGTTAGGTCGACATCGAGAATCCGGCCCATGTATCCGTTCCACATGATTCACCCGCTTTTTCTGGGCCTGAGATCCGGCCCGGTTCAGAGGATATAACGACTCAGATCTTCATCCTGCATGATTGAGCTGAGTTCGCGTCGCACATAATCCGCATCGATGGCGATTTCCTGGCCCGGCATGTCCGGCGCGTGATACGAAACCTGATCCAGCAGTTTTTCCATTACTGCATGGAGTCGCCGGGCGCCGATATTGATCGTCCTCTTGTTCATTTCGACGGCGATGCTGCTGATTTCCTCGACCGCATCACCGTTGAACGAAATACTGACCTGCTCCGTTTCGAGCAGCGCGGTGTACTGGATGATCAGGGAGTTTTCCGTCTCGGTCAGAATCCGCACGAAGTCATCTTTTCCGAGGTTCGACAATTCTACCCGGATGGGGAAGCGTCCCTGGATTTCAGGGATCAGGTCGGATACGCTGGCCACGTGAAAGGCCCCTGCCGCGATAAACAGGATATGTTCGGTTTTGACGATTCCGAACTTGGTGTTGACGGTAGAGCCCTCTATAATGGGAAGAAGATCCCTTTGCACTCCCTCTCGCGAGACATCAGGACCCTTCCCTCCGCTTTCTCTGCCCGCAATCTTATCCAGCTCATCGAGGAAAACGATTCCTTCCTGCTCCACGAGCCGTATCGCGTTCGAAACCACCGTTTCCATGTCGATCAGGCGACTCGCTTCCTCCTCCCGGAGAATTTCCAGGGCTTCCGGCACCGTGACTTTCCGTTTTTTCTTTTTCCTGCCGAAGGGTGTCGACCCAAGCATGTCCTGAATGTTGAGGATCATTTCATCAATACCCTCGCCCGAAGCCACCTGCATCACCGGCATGGTGCCCGCCCTGGCGTCGATTTCCACGAATCTTCGGTCGAGTTTGCCTTTCTTCAGGAGCTTTCGGAGCTTTTCCCTCGAGGCCGCATGGGAGGTGTGCTGATCTTTCGCAACGGTGGTTTCTTCCGGCTCTATTCCCCCGAGTTTGTCTACGGCTTCTATCAGAATATCGGTGGCGTTCCGGCCGGCTTCGTCTCCGGTATCGTTTTCAGTTTTCCCGGGAGATTCATCTTTATCCGCCGCCGCCGCCGCCGGAGCGCCCGGTTCAATCAGTTTCGCGGCCGCCCCCAGGATATCCGCCGGGTGTTGCTGGGTCTGCTTCCCGGGCGGAGGGAGCAACAGGTCGAGAATCTGTTCCTCCGCGTGGGCTTTCGCCTTTTCCATCACCGATTTTTCTTCTTCTTTTTTTACCATGGAGACGGCCTGGTTGGTCAGCTCCCGGATAATCGATTCGACATTCCGGCCGACATAACCCACTTCGGTGAATTTCGAAGCCTCCACTTTGATGAAGGGCGCTTCCGCAAGTCTCGCCAGGCGCCTGGCGATTTCTGTTTTACCTACGCCCGTCGGGCCGATCATGATTATATTTTTCGGCAGTATTTCTTCCTGGAGATGGCTTGGAACCCGTCGCCGCCGCCACCTGTTTCTCAGCGCTATGGCTACGGCGCGTTTTGCTTCTTCCTGGCCGATTATATACCTGTCGAGCTCCCGCACTATATCTGCGGGAGTGAGTGATGTAGTCTCTGATATTTCGGGGCGGGTAAATGGATTCATGCGCTTTTTCCCGTTAACGTGTAGTAATGAAAAGCAAGTCGCTCCTAGACCGATTTCAGCACAAGGTCGCTGTTGGTGTAGACACAGATGGACGATGCGATTTTCATTGCGGCGACGGCGATTTCTTCGGCTGACAGCTTCGTGTTTTCCAGCAGGGCCGTGGCTGCCGCCCGTGCGGGGACCGCGCCCGAACCGATCGCCATCAGCGCGCCGTCGGCGACCTGATCGGGTTCGATTACGTCGCCCGCCCCCGAGATGAGATAGATTTTCCCCTTGTCCGCCACCATCATCATGGCTTCGAGCCTGCGGAGAAATTTATCCGATCTCCATTCCCGAGCGACTTCCACCACCGCCCGGGTGATGTTCCCGTCGAGATCCTTGAGGCACGCTTCGAATTTTTCGAAAAGGGTAAACGCATCCGCCGTGGAACCGGCGAATCCCGCAAGCACGCGATCATCATAGAGTGTTCGAACCTTGCGTGCCGCTGATTTGATTACTGAATCTCCATGGGTCACCTGCCCATCACCGGCGATTACCGTATCTGCGCCTCGTCTTACGCAGAGGATGGTGGTCGAGCGAATTTTCAGAGTCATACTTTAAACCCTCCGCCGTTGAAAATCGGCTTTGGCAGCAGTATATGAATGACACTCCTGTACAGTCAATCACGAATCTCCGCGGCATCAGGGCAGGGAGTGCATAATGCATTATCATTGAATTATGCATCAACTTCGCTGACAGGGTTTCGCTCCACGGTTTTGACAACTATATGAGGCCGCTCCTAACTGCTGGTGATATAAGAAGTTAGCGGCCCCGGGGCTCGTTCGCTCATATCCGGTTCGAAAGCAGATATCGGTACGGTTCTTGCGGTTAACCCCATATAGAGTCGACAACTCTGGCAAAGGAAAGTCATCATGTCCTGGAAAATCGTTATTTTCATCGCGTTGCTCCTGTTCCTGGTTTCAGCCGAAACAACCGGCGACACGATCCGGGTGCCCCAGGATCAGTCCCTGATTCAAGATGCCGTCCAGCAGAGTGCTGACGGAGATACCGTCATGGTTTCAGACGGCAGCTATGAAGAATTGATCACCATAGCGGCAAAGAATATAGCGCTCCTCTCCGTCTCCGGCGCCGCCACCACGATAATAGACGGCGGCGGATACGGCCCCGTTCTGCTCATCGACGGATCATCATCGATCGTATCCGGGTTCACAATCACAGGCGGAGCTTCGGCATCGGACGCCGGGGGGATACGCATCCAGGGTGAAGGGGAAACTCCCAAGATAAGGGAATGTATCATCGACGGGAACACGGGTTCCTCATCCGGCGGCATCCTGATTAAACAGGATACCGCCCCGGTTATCGCCGAATGCGAGATCACCGGAAATACGTCTTCCGGAGACGGCGGCGGCGTCAGGATCATCCGGGCGGATGCCTTGATGGAACGAAACATCATAGCCTGGAACACGACAACGGGAGGGTCCGGAGGAGGGATAGCGATACTCCAGGACTGCGCCCCGCGGATAATAAACAACACCGTATATGAAAATCATTCATCCAGCGGAAGAGGAGCGGTGTGCTGCAACACATCGCATCCTGAGATAATAAACAATATCATCGCTGAAAATACGGGAGGGGGCGGTGGAATCAGGTGTGAAAACGGCGGATTTCCACAACTCTCTTATAACGATGTATGGGGCAACGGCGATCTGGACTATTACGGCTGCGATGCCGGCTCCGGCTCCATTTCGGAGGATCCGCTCTTTGAGGGCGGAGCTCCCTTCAATTTCGGTCTTTCCACCGAATCGCCGTGTATCGACGCAGGAGATCCTTCCATCGATCCTCCGCCCCTGGGAGGCTACCGGATCGACATCGGCGCGATCGAAGCGCTCGGATTCGGCGGGGCGCTGATCAGGGTGCCGGCCGATTACACTTCAATCCAGGCCGCGATAGACGTTTCCGAAGACGGCGACACCGTCCTCGTCGCCGCCGGCAACTACCAGGAATGCCTCGACCTCAGAGGCCGCAGCATCGTCCTCATCAGCGAGGAAGGCGCCGCCGCCACCGTGGTAAACGCCAGGGACGAAGGCACCGTGCTTACGATCAAGAGGGGCGAGACTTCCTTCACCCTGGTCCAGGGCTTCACTTTCAAGAACGGGTATTCCGACACGGGCTGCGGGGGAGTCATTATCTATGGTTCCTCTCCGGTTCTGCGCGACAACGAAATCCTCTTCTGCTCGAGCACCTCCGGCGGGGGACTGAAGATCTCGGGGGGCGGCACTCCCCGTATCGTCGGCAACCTTTTTTCGCACAACACCGCTGCCGGCGACGGCGGCGGAGCCTTGATCAGCGGGTCGAACCCGGACTTGATCCGCAACCGGTTCTACCTGAATTCGGCGGACGGAGCCGGGGGGGGCGTCAAATACAGCGGTTCCGCTGCGGGTTCTTTTCTGAACAACAGCTTTCATTCGAATGAAAGTATCGCGGGAAGGGGATGCGTCACGGTCAACAATTCCTTCCCCGTCATCCGCAACAATATCATCGTCATGGGAACGGGCGGCGGCGGCGGTCTGCGAGTCGAGAACGGCGGGAATCCCGCGATTTCCTACAACTGCATCTGGGGAAATTCCGGAGGTGAATACGTCAATTGCGAGGCCGGTCCCGGTGACATTTCCAGGGATCCTTTCTTCAAGGGGGGCTCGCCGTACGATTTCCACCTCCAGTCGGAGCGCGGAAGATATGAAAACGGCGGGTGGGTCATGGATGTCAGGACGAGCCCCGCCATCGATGCAGGCGATCCGAATGATGATTTCGGATCGGAAGTCTACCCCAACGGCGGGCGGATAAACATGGGAGCCTACGGCGGCACGGAAGAAGCATCCATCTCCAAAGGCGATCGGTTGCGGGTGCCGAACGATTTCGACACCATTCAGGACGCGGTCGACTACGCCAGCGACGGCGACACCGTGATCGTGGACGGCGGTCAAGGTCCCTACCCGGAAGCGGTGACTATCGACGGCGTCGGCGTGACGATACGGGCTCTGGACATGACCGAGATGCCCGTAATCGACGCATCCGGCCTGGGACGCGCGATCACCGTTACCGGCGTGGCTGATACGGCCAGGCTGGAGGGTATAGAATTCGCAGGAGGGGACATGACCCGCGGAGGCGGCGCGTTTATCAACTACTCGAACGTCGAGATTGACAGCTGCCTGTTTACGGGCAACAGCGCGGTATACGGCGGCGGAATGTTTATTTCCGGCTCGTCCGCGGTCGGAATCTACAACACGCATATACTCGATAATGACGCTTCTCTGGAAGGAGGAGGTATCTACTGCGAACATTCTGAATTCCTCCTGCGGTTTTCCGTGGTTGCCTGGGATACCGCCGGCAGCGACGGCGGCGGGATTTACCTCTATGATTCGTCCCCGGCGATTTTCAGTTCGACCCTTGACCATAACCAGTGCGGCGAACTGGAAAACGGAGGAGGCATCACCTGCCGAAACGGTTCCGAGCCTGTAATAAACTCCTGCATCTTATCTTGTACGACCTATGGGTACGGTCTTTATGCGGATGAAACCAGTGCTCCGGTCGCCACTTTCAGCGATTTCTATCTGAACTTTCCCTCCGGGGACTACGGCGGGGCGGGTGAACCCGAATGTTCCTGGAACTGTATCCGTGATAATCCGCGCTATACTGAAGAGGATCCATACTATTACCTGAGACTCTACTCCCCGTGCATCAACGCCGGCGATCCGGATCTCGATGTTCCCGAAGGAGGGGGTAACAGGATCGATATGGGTGCATACGAATTCCTCGCCAGCTTCGGGGGGACGCTCCGGGTGCCGGCCGATTTCGCCACCATCCAGGCGGCGGTGGAAGCCGCGACGCCGGGTGACACCGTCCTCGTGAGTCCGGGAACATATTTCGAGCATATCATCTGGAATGAAACCTCCATCACCCTGAGAGGTTTCGGAAGCGCCTCCTCGGTGGTTATCGACGGCGGCGGAACCGGTAGAGTGCTGACGATCAGCGACGTCACGGACAGCCTTGCAAGCGTCAGGGGTTTTACAATCCGTGGAGGATACGCTGATAAAGGCGGCGGGCTGTTCCTTACCGGAACTTCCATCAGGATAGAGGAGTGCGACATAGTCGAAAACCTGGCGCTCGACGGCGGCGGCCTCTATCTGGAGCATGATTCGAGGGCTGTTCTGTACCAGAACTGGATTGCGGGGAACAGGGCTCAATCAGGGAATGGCGGGGGTATGTACATCGAAGGCTCGATACCCCGGATAAAAAACAACCTGTTTGTCTCCAACAACGCGGATTTGAGCGGTGGCGGGATCTACATCAACGCATGTTCTCCTTTTATAAGAAACAATCTCTTCTGGCATAACGGTGCAGCGTTCGAGGGCGGATCCATACTCGCTTACGGAGGGGGTTCCGCTTCAATCAAGTTCAATATTATCGGAGAGACAACGAGCGGATACGGCGTGTACGGAAGCGACGGCCACGATCCGCAGATCGCATATAATGATTTCTGGAACAATTACCCGGGCGATACCGGCGGTGCGGCTCTGCTTAATTCGGGCAACATTTCGGAAGATCCCCTCTTTGTCGGCGGAACTCCGTACGACTTCCATCTCAAATCCACTACCGGAAGCTATAAGAATTCACTGGATGAATTCACTCCTGATGCGGTCGACAGCCCGTGTATCGATCGAGGCGACTCGAACTACCCTGTTCTCGACGAACCCATACCCAACGGCGATATCATCAACCTGGGTCCATATGGAGGAACGGAACAGGCATCCCTGTCCGCCTCGACCATCATAAGGGTGCCTGGCGAAATACCGTTTATCCAGACCGCCATCGACGTAGCCGTGAGCGGCGACATTGTGCTCGTAGAGCCGGGGATCTACAGCGAAAACCTGCATTTCAGCGGGCTGGACATAGAAGTCCGGAGCACGACCGGTCCGGAATCGACAGTGCTCTACGGCGCTTATGCGGGCCCCGTGGTCATCTTCGACAACGCTGAAGACAGGGATTGTATTCTCGACGGATTCTCAATAACGGGAGGTCTGGCCGAAATGGGCGGCGGCATCTACATAGATTCGGAACCGACGATCAGGGCTTGTAAGATATTCGGAAATGCAACGGATCTGCTCAACGGCGGAGGTATTTACATAAATGACATGCAATCACCGCTGATTTCGGGATGCGAGATTTTCGAGAACACTTCCGTGCATTTCGGAGGAGGAATCTATTCCGCCAATGCCGAACCTGAAATTTCCGATTGCACCGTCTACGAAAATACCGCCGAAACATCCGGAGGCGGAATCAGCCTGTACAACAAAGAGAGAACCACCCGCACGCCGATCGTCGAAGACTGCAGCATCCATGGCAATATCGCGCTTGCCAACGGCGGCGGCGGTATTCTGTGCGAGATATCGGACGCGATTATCAGAAACAACAGGATCAGGGATAACCAGGCGCTTCACCATGGCGGCGGAGTCTATATCACCGGTAATCCGAGCAAGCCTGTATTCACCGGAAACATCCTTCTATCGAATACCCTGCTCGACTCTGTGTCCGGCAAGGGAGGGGGGATCTCGATCAGATACACGGGAACGGATAACATCCTCGTCGAATCGAACATTTATCTGTTGAATACCGCCCCGAAGGGTTCCGGAATCTATTGTCAAAGCACGGATGTTTCGATCGCCGATAATATCCTCATGGAAAACAGGCTCGGCCCGGCTCTCGAAATCACGTCGACCTCCCTGGCACACGGATACAACGACTATTTCAACAATGAATCGGATGATTATTCCGGCTGCCAGCCGGGCATCGGCGATTTTCAGCTGAATCCGGCATTTGCCGACTCCTTTTTCAATCTCGGTCCCCAGTCTCCCTGTATCGATGCGGGCTGCCCTCTCCTTACCGACGATACGGACGGGTCTGTAAGAGATGTCGGTGCGATTTCATTCACTCATACGATGTACCTGACGCTCTTCCCGGAAGCGTATACCGTATCTCCCGGTGAAACCATACGGATCGATGCGGAGGTGGTGAATCCCGACTTCCAGCCGCAGGTTGCATCACTGACGCTCGAGGTCGAATACGGCATCGGCAACAGCTACATCATCGATGAAGTGATTGTAGAACCCGCAGCCCAGGAAACATTGATTGTCACATTCAATCAACCGGTCCCGATCGGGGCTCCGTTGAGAAGCTATTTCGTTCGGGGAAGCCTCGTGGTCGAACCGGATTTCGTTTACGGAACGGACGGTTTTTACATTACGGTCGAATAAACCGTCCGGTGTTCACCAGGGTGCGTAATTTGCCCCAAATCCTGGTAAAGATAGCGCAATTCATCAAAGATTCGGA
>CAYMWF010000068.1:23374-24747 GCA_964394085.1 uncultured Gemmatimonadota bacterium
TGCCGGACGGTGTCGTCGATCTCAAGGTGCGGCAGATCGAATATGAATGGGAAGGCCCCTTCAAGTGCCGGATCGCTCCTTATATAAATCCGGGCTACGACAGCAACAAGCGAAAAACCCCGACGAAACGTTCTATACCTTCCAGAGGAGTGCGCATCGGCGAGCCGGTGATTTCAGACGGAACAAGAGCAGTGCCGCTTTTAGTTCTGCCGGTTCGAGGTAATCCGCATGCCGGAATCATCAAGGTGAGCAGACGAATCAAACTCACCTGCAGGGCGGTTCATGCAGCGGGCGCACTGCCGGGCGATAGAATCCTTAAACCACTGGTTCTGGAGTTCAGGAATACTCTGAATCAATCACTCTACAACCAGGGTGCGCAGGAAGAATACCTTGTTGTTTCGACGGAAAGGTTTGTCGATTCACCGAGCCTGTCTGCATTACTTACCTGGAAGCGGGAGAATGGATACGGTATTTTCATTGCCGACCTGGATACAATAGGTTCCGGCTCCGATGCACTGAAAGATTTCATTATCAGCCGGTATGAAAAGGATTGCCGTAACGTTCTTCTGATAGGCGACGTAATGGATATTCCGATGCGGGATATGGGATCGTATAAATCCGATCACTGGTATGCCTGCGTGGACGGTGACGATGATCTTGCGGATCTCTCACTCGGCAGGCTGTCGGTTGAGAATGAGGAGGACCTGTCGATCCAGCTTTCGAAGATAATCGGTTACCAGAAAGGTCGAAATGTAACCGATTGGGTGGAATCGGTGGCGCTGGTCGCAGATAAGGAAGATTTCCCCCGTAAATACACCGCCTGCAAGGACAGTGTCGCCGCAGGTTACTATCCTGCAGGTGATTTTGAATTCCATACTGTCTACGGAGGAGAGGGAAAAACGAACTGTGATATAGATTTCGAATTCAGTTTGGGAACCGGTCTTGTTAACTACCGGGGTCACGGTTCTTTCACAAGCTGGTACAACTGGGGAGCGGATAACAAGGAATACAGCATCGAAGATATAGAAAAACAGATGAATTTTGCACGACACCCCGTTGTTTTCAGTGTTACCTGCTATACCGGAGCCCTGGATTACAAGTTCGGAAATTGTTTCATCGAAGCGCTTCTCGAAAACCGCGGCGGTGCTTCAGGGGCACTGGGCGCCACGGCACCGACCTGGACAGGCGTAAATCACATGATGGACCGCAAAATTTTCGATTACCTGCTTCAAGTTCCCGGTATGAGGGTGATGGATGCCGTCAACATGGCGAAGGAATATATAATTCTTCAAGAAGGCGATGAAGGCCGGGAAAATGCGAACAAGTATCTGTGGCTCGGTGATCCGGATATGTTCGTCTGGACCGGGTCTCCC
>CAYMWF010000069.1:0-8375 GCA_964394085.1 uncultured Gemmatimonadota bacterium
GTTTCTCTTCCCAGGTCCCGTCACCGGGGAGTCGAAGAGGGAGCGCCTTCCCGCCCGGCGGACATAGCGGAGTCATCCGGGGAGGCAGGGAGAAGGGACGGGGCGACACTTTCCCGAGTAGGGCTGGGACTGGGAGCGTGTGCGACCAGCGGTTGGGAGGGATCAGAAGCGCTGATGTCTGAGCGGGGGGAGAGGAGAAGCTGTGAGCAAGTGCGAACAGCGAGGGTCGGGAACCGCGAGTTTCAGCGCTTCCCGGAGCGAGGGATTAGTGGAGCCGGATGACGCAGCGTCGCTCCGCCGGGCGGGAAGGCGCTCCCTCTTCGACCGGCATGTGCCGGCTTCCACAGGCTCAATTTCCTGTATTCCCGTATTCCCGTATCGAGCAGCAGTCGCTTTCGTATGTTCAAGTATCATAGTGGCAATCAGGGATAAAGCTATTTGCGACGCTTCCATATCTTCTTGGTATCCAAATCGCTTCCAGGCATCGTAAATAGCTTCGGGAGTGAACTGGATCAGGGTCATGGAAAACTGAGACGCTGATACCGACGAACAGCAATTTTCAGTTGACTGGTTGTGCATGTGCGAAATAATATGGAGCTGCGGAAACCGGAAACTCCGGATACCGCAAACAGAAAGACGGAGGCTGATTTCCAGAGATTTTCCAAATGGAGCTCCGCATGAATTTTCTACCGGTCCTGATACCGACCCTCCTCCTGCTTCTTGCCGTCCCAGTCCCAGCCGAAACAACGCTCACTCCGGCCGAAATCACCGAAAAGTGCCAGGAATGCCACGGTGAAGAGAATCTTTTCGGCGGAGGGGATGACGGTTCCCTGCACGAGCTGACCGTGGAGAAAGAGGTATTCGACGCCTCGGTCCACGGAAAGAAATTCGAGTGTACCGACTGTCATTTCAACGCCGGCTGGCGCACCCATCCGGCTTCAGGGTTCGACAACCCCGAATGCGCCTGGTGCCATACTAGGGGACAACCGACGGCGCCATCCGAGATCAAGGACATGCTCGCGGCGAAGCGGATTGCCGTGCCCGACAGTTTTCTCGTTGCCGGAGACATCGCAGGCAGCGATCATGAGCTGGAAGAAGACGGCGCATCCTGCGAAGACTGCCATACGGGCCACTATGTCTATGCTTCGAACGATATTCGAGCGACCACGCATCCTGAAAACGTGGTGATCACCTGCGGCGCCTGTCACGAAGATTTGATATCAGGCGAAAACGTCCTTTCCAAGACCATGTTCTACTCGGTTGCGGCCCACCGGAAAGAAGATCTGACCGGCCCGTACACTTACCGGAACTGCACAGGGTGCCACCGGGCGACCTTGAAACATGGCCTCTACCCGCCCGAAGCGGTCAATTACAGGTGCGCCGAATGCCACGCTTTTCCCTCAGAACAGACGTACATGGAATCGAAGACGGGAGCCCTGCGCAGGCCGTTTCACACTGCCTCGATGGCCGGGCCCGTCAAGGTGTGGAGCGCCCTGCTGAACATTTTCGGCGGGCTCACATTTCTGACCGTTGCCGGTGCGCTGGTTATAACGGCCGTTTTGAAATCCGACCCCGAATTCACCGGATTTCTGAAGACTCTTTACCCGAAGAACAAGAAATGAAGGCATGATTCCTGAAAGGTTTCATAGATGAAAGAGCGTAAAAACCCCGGAGAACCACGATTCGGCATGGTTATCGACACCCGGAAGTGCATCGGGTGCCATACATGCTCCGTGGCCTGCAAGAGCGAGAACGACGTTCCGCTCAGCGTTTTCAGGAGCTGGGTGAAGGTAGTCGAGAAAGGCGGGTTTCCGGACACATCGCGCCACTACCTGCCCTCTCTCTGCAACCATTGCGAAAACCCGATTTGCGCGACGGCCTGCCCTACGAAAGCGGCGCACATGACCTGGGGCGGCATCCAGGTGGTGGACCCTCACAAGTGCATCTCCTGCCGGGTCTGCCTGACGGTCTGCCCCTATGACGTGCGGTTCATCCATCCTTACATGAAAATCGTCGGCAAATGCGACTTATGCATCCACAGGGTGAAAGAAGGGCTCAAACCCGTCTGCGTTGATTCCTGCAGGAGCAGCGCAAGGATATTCGGCGATCTGAACAATCCTTCATCGGATATATCGAAGCTCCTGAGCGGCAAGCCGGTCCAGGTGATCAAGCCGGAGCTCAACACGGAGCCCCGGGTCTATTATATCGGGGCCGATCTTGCGGCGATAGAAGCCAGGGGAGGTGCACCGTGGATGCGCGAGTAATCTACAACGTTCCGTATTACATGCCCCTGGGGTTCTACATCGCCGCCTACTTTTTCATCACGGGCCTGAACATGGGGTTCTACACGGCGTCCGTGGTGGGTACGCTGGCAGCCAAACCGGCATGGAAGGCGGTCGCAAAGATCGGGGCCGTCGGCGTCCTGATCATCCTCGCCGTCGAGCCCATATTCCTGATACTGGACCTCGGACAGATGCCGAGGTTCTGGTACCTGTTCACGAACATGAACCCGACATCGCCGGTGACCTGGGGCACATTCTTCCTCTCGGTTTTTCCCGTCGTAGGCATCGCCTATGCCTTCTGCGTTCTGACTGACAGGGACAAAGCCGCCCGCGTCTGGGGCCTGATCGGGTTCCCCTTCGCGGTCAGCGTCCACGGCTACACCGGTTTCATTCTCCTCATGAGTAAAGGGAGGGTGCTCTGGAACGCGTCGATCAATCCGTTCCTGTTCCTCGTCTCCGCGCTGGTTTCAGGCCTTGGTCTCGTGATAATCATCTACAATATTTGGCTGAGATATTTCAGGAAAGATGCATCGGAAGAAGAGGCTGCGAACGAGAGACGGGTGCTGCAGACATTGCAGCTGATGCTGATCGTATCGATCATCATCGACCTGGTCCTGCTGGGGTCCGACCTGGCCCTGCTGGCAAACCATACCATCGATGCATTCTACATCTACGGGCTTCTGACATCCGGATCCCTCGCTTTCATGTTCCTGGCGATCCAGATTTTCTTCGGAGAAGTGGTGCCGCTTTTCCTTATCACGTATAGACCGACCCGCGACTCTTTCGCGGCGGTGAATACGGCCTGCGTAATGATCCTCGTGGGGATTTTCGTTATGCGGTATATCATGGTTATGGGCGGACAGATGGTCCCACTCCATTGACTGGGGAGCGATAAATGACTTCCGGTTTTCTGAACAGACGCGATTTTCTGAAGGTGGGCGGCGCGACGGCGGCATCGGTATCCCTTTTACCGTCGCTGTTGAGCGGAAGAGAAGCAGACAGGTTTTACGGCGCCGTCACCCACCGGAGCGGCCTCAGGCTGCCCGGCTTCCCCACCACGTGCAACGCATGTCCGGCGGGGTGCGGGCTCCTGGTCTACAGAAACGGCGACAGGATATCGAGCCTGCTGGGGCATCCGTTCCACCCGGTGAACAGGGGCAGGCTCTGCGCGGTGGGAGCCGCGGGAAAGAACCTGTATGACGACCCTTTCCGCCTGCTTCACCCCATGAAACGCACCGGGAAGCGCGGGAGCGGCGAATGGAAGAGAACCTCCTGGGAAGAAGCGAAGGCGGCTATCGGTGATGCCCTGTCCAGGGCGCTGTCCGGAACAGGGGAACCGGGATTCGCCTATGAAACCGGAGCCGCCGGACTGCTGACAGGCAGGTTCGCAGCCGCAGTCGAGGGGAGGGCGCTTGTCAGTGAAGTGGCTTCACCAAACAGGGTCAACCTGGATGCGGCCGGTCAGCTGATGTTCGGTGAAAGCGCCGCCGATTTTCTTTTCGATCCGGCTGAGCTCGAAGGCGGGATCGTGATCAATTTCGGGGCCGACCCTTTCGGCAAAACCGACAAGTTCCCCTTCGCCATGGAGCTTGCCGATGCAGTAGCGGAAGGGAAAATCCGGCTCGTGACCATCGATCCGCGCCTGTCCGCCACCGCCGCGAGGAGCTCGACCTGGATACCGGTCGACCCGGGCGGCGATCTCGTGCTGGCGCTGGCGCTGGCGCATGTCCTGGTGAAGGTTCACGGGCTGGGCGGCGATATCCCGGGAATGCCCCGGGAGCAGCTCTGGCGGCACCTCGCCGAGTATCGGCCCGACTGGTCCGGCAATCGTTGCGGCGTCTCGAACCTCGAAATCCGCAAACTCGCTCATCTCGCCGCATCGGGCCCGGCCGCCGTCCTCATCGGCGGCGGCGTCTCCGGCCAGGGCGGAGGTTTCCAGGCGGCCCGGGCGATCCTGCTCCTCGACACCATCCTGGGCGGACATGGCTCGGGGCTCCCTCCTCTTCCGGACCTGATGTATCCCGCCGCCCGGAGCGAGCGGTCGAGGCTTGCGCACGCAGCCGAAGGGGAACTGGAACTCGACCTCTACATCGCCGCCGGCTTCAACCCCGTTTACGACGGGTGGGGCGCCGGCGCCATACGCAAAATGCTTAGGGCGAACGAAGGCAAGCCCGTAGGCACCATGGTAACAATCGATACTCACATGACCGAAACCGCGGCCCTTTCCGACTGGATCCTGCCTGCCGCCACCTTCCTCGAATCGTGGGGGCTTGGATGGGTACGCGGATGGCACGGAAGACCGGCATTGACTCTGACTCAGCCCGTTCTGGCGCCCTTGGACGAGCGAACCAGGTTGAGGCGTAAAGACAGAACCATCGAAAACCTGATGGATGATGCGACCGCGCCTCTCGGAGAAGCTCGAAGCCACGAGGATTTCCTGCTCGACCTGGCGGCCGCGGCCGGGGTTGCAGGTTCCGAACCTCTGCAGCATAAGGATATTCCCTCCTATATCCGCGATGAACTGGACCGGATTCCGGGTCTCTCCGCATCCGATTTCGACGCATTCAGAGAAATGGGATATTATTCCCTCAGGAAAGCGCCTCTCCGCGAGAGGAGATCCGAACCGGTAATCTACTCGATGGAGCAGAGGCAGGAAGGGGGCGCCGCTTTCCCGGTCGAGATGGGCGAGACGAAAGCGCGGAAAAATGAGCTGATGCTCGTCACGTACACTCCTGAAGTGCATACGGGCAGGACGGCCGGGGCCAAGTGGCTCGCGGAGATATTCCATGAGAATCCTGCCTGGATGAACCCGAAAACCGCCAGGGGGCTCGGGTTCTCGGAAGGCGATTACGTGAATATTCACTGCACGCGAGAGCCGGAGAAGCGGCCGTTGAACGTCAGGCTGAGATTTACGGAAGGGCTGGCTCCGGGAGCGGTAGCCGTCGGGCGCCACGCCGGGCATACCGGTTTCGGTCCGGTGGCCCGTGCTGAAAACGCCGAGAGCTCCGACCGCGACACGTCCCACATATGGTGGGAAGAAGAAACGAACGGTGTGAATGTCGCGGGGATACTGCCCGGGGATGCGCCCATCGTTCCGCCGGGCCCCTGGATAACGGCGGTTCCGGTCCACGTAGTTGAATCGCATCGCCCGTCGCGCCGCTCGAAGTCGAAGAAGGAGGCGTGATGAACTGGAAAAAGCTCAAAACCCTCTCGAAGCTGACGATTCTCACGGTCGTCGTGGGCGGAACTCTAATCGCGGTCGTAGGTGCGGGCCTCGTCACCCGGTACCCTTTATACGATTCGGACTATTGCGGAACCTGCCATGAGGAGCTGTACGCCCTCTGGCTCGAATCGAACGGGCATGCCCCGGAGCACGCGGGCTGCCCCGATTGTCACGCCGAAAATATGCTGTGGAAAGAAAAACAGTATTCGGCGGCCGCGGAGCACCTTCTCGACCGGTGCCTCGCCTGTCACGAAGAAGTTCCCGAGCAGGAAAAGGCGGAACGGGACCGGATCCGCATCACCCACAAGCAGCATATATCCGGCCTCGACACCGGCAAGATGGATTGCCTCGACTGCCACAGGGAGCTTGCCCACTCGTTTAACAGAAACGCGACGAACCGCCCGTCGATGACCGGCTGCTACGCGGCGAAGTGCCATCCGGTCGAAAAAGAAACGTGCAAGACCTGCCACTTCGTCGAAATGACCTTCGGCGCGGAGAATGACACCGCGTCGTGTGAACGGATAGGAGCCGGGGCGTCGCACTGGCCGCCTGCTTACATCGAATCGGGCGAATTCCGCTGATTCCGGACCCGGTTCGGGGAAGACCGCACAGGATAAGGATAGACAATGTTTTCGATGCTGGACTTGTTCTTTATTGCAGCGGCATTGACGGCCGCCGTTCTGGGAATCTCCGCACGTTTTCGCGCCCTCGGCATCGGCCGTCCGGATGCGAAGGAGGACCGGGGTGAAAGCAACGGCAGGCTGACCGAGCTGTTCACTGATGGTTTGCTTCAGAAGAAGTCGCTGTCGGAACCCCTCCCGGGGTGGTCCCACATGGCTCTTTTCGCCGGGTTCGTCCTGCCGTTTCTTCTCGCCCTGTTCGTGATCTCCGGAGTGTTCATCCCCGTGCCGGGCTGGCTGGGGAAACTCTGCTCCATCGTCATGGATCTCGCGGGAGCCGCCGGGCTCGTCGGACTGGTCATCCTGGTCGATCGCAGGTATGTATCGAAACCGGAAAGGCTCGACAACAAACCCGGCGACGCCGTCGCTCTTCTTCTGATCGGCGGCATCCTCTTTACGGGATTCTCGTCCGAAGGGCTCCGTATTATCCTGGCCGACCAGGCAAAAGCATCCTGGTCGCCGGTGGGATATCTCTTCGGCCTCGGGTATTCGCTCCTATTCGATGAAGGAACCCTCTCCACCGTCCAGTTCCTCGCCAGGCGGGTTCATTTCTTCCTGGTTCTCGGCTTGATCGGATATTTTCCTTACTCGAAACTGTGGCACTTGGTTTCCGGACCGATGAACATCTACCTCCGTCCCCGGAAGCACAGGGGAGCCCTCGACCCGATAGACATAGAAACGGCCCTCGTTTTCGGCACTCCGAACGCTGAAAATTTCACCCGGAAGCAGCTTCTGGACCTCGATGCCTGCACCCGGTGCGGAAGATGCCAGGATGTCTGCCCGGCACATAACACGCAGAAACCGCTTTCACCGAAACAGTATATCCAGGATTTGAAAACCCACTGGCGGGAGCGGCTGCCCCAGGCGAGAAAGATCATGGCGGCGGGAGGCCCCTCCGAAGAGGACATACCCGAGAGCGACATTATAGGCAAGTCGATGGATATAGAGACGTTATGGGCGTGCACGACGTGCCAGGCCTGCCAGGAAGTCTGCCCGGTTCGCGTCGAGCACACCCCGAAGATTGTCGACATGAGACGTTTCCTGGTTTTGATGGAAAGCAATTTCCCTCAGGAGATTCAGCTCGTCTTCAAGAACAGCCAGAACAACTCGAACCCGTGGGGGCTCGGCAGCTCCACCAGGGCCGAATGGGCCGAAGGGCTCGAAATCCCTGAATACGACGGCCACGAATACCTGTGGTACGTGGGCTGTTCAGGCTCTTTCGACGAACGATACATCAAAGTATCCAAGTCCCTCGCGGCTCTGTTCAAGGAGGCGGAGCTCGATTTCGGCATCCTCGGCAAAGAAGAAAAATGCTGCGGTGATTCGGCGCGGCGTATCGGTGAGGAATACCTTTACCAGACCCTCGCCATGGAGAATGTCGAATCCTGGAAGGCTCTCGGCGTTAAAAAAATCATTACATCCTGCCCGCACTGCTATAACACCCTGAAAAACGAGTACGGGCAGTTCGACGGTGAGTTCGAAGTGATTCACCATACCGAATGGATCGAAAAACAGATTCGGGAAGGACGTCTGCCGGTGGTGGCCCGCGCCGCGGGAACCCCCTCCGGAAACGGCGATGCCTGCTCCCTTCACGATTCCTGCTACCTGGGCCGGTACAACGGAATCTACGACGAACCGCGCCGGATTGTTCAGGCGATGACCGGCGCTTCGCCCGTCGAATTCGGAAAAATCCGGGAAAAGAGCTTCTGCTGCGGCGCCGGCGGCGGGAGGATGTGGTTCGAAGAGAATCTCGGGACCAGGATCAACGAAAGCCGGGCGGCGGAAGCGCTCGAAACAGGAACGGAGAAGATTGTTACCGCATGTCCGTTCTGCCTGACAATGTTCGAAGACGGGTTCAAGGAGCTTGCAGAGTCGACTGGAAGAACTCCCCGGGTCATTGATGTTGCGGAGCTTGTTGCGGCGGCTCTCCCGAGTGCTGAAGAAGAAGAAACGGCGGAGACGGTGGAAGAAGCGCCCCTAGAGGCTGAAGAGCCTGCCGCGACTGAGGAACCCGCGCCTCCCGAAGAAGCACCCGCAGAGGTTGAAGAACCTGCCGCGATTGAGGAACCCGCGCCTCCCGAAGAAGCAGCACAGGAAACGCCCGCGGAGACGGTGGAAGAAGTGCCCGCAGAGGCTGCGGAACCCGCCGCGGCTGAGGAACCCGCGCCTCCCGAAGAAGCAGCACAGGAA
>CAYMWF010000069.1:8475-24674 GCA_964394085.1 uncultured Gemmatimonadota bacterium
TGCGGAACCCGCCGCGGCTGAGGAACCCGCGCCTCCCGAAGAAGCAGCACAGGAAACGCCCGCGGAGACGGTGGAAGAAGTGCCCGCAGAGGCTGCGGAACCCGCCGCGGCTGAGGAACCCGCGCCTCCCGAAGAAGCAGCACAGGAAGCGCCCGCGGAGACGGTGCCGGATGCGCCACCAGAGGCTGAAGAACCCGCTGCGACTGAGGATCCCGCCGCGACAGAGGAGCCTGCGCCAGACCCGAACAAAGAGGAAACCTCCTCATAACAGTGTCGATAACCCGGAAAATAATCCTCACGGTATTGCTGCTGTGCACGCCCGGAAAGGCGTTGTCCCATCCATCGCCGGTACCGACCTTCCTCGAGATAGTCGGAATCATCCACCTGGTCGGCGGAACCCTCCTCGACCTGGAGCAGCCCTGGAGCGGCGAACCCGTTCTGCAGCCGTGTACAGGCAGGTTCAATGCGCTGAAAGGGGCTGACACCGCCAGTGTATACGGTGTCGAATACTGGTGGGGCCGGAAAATCTGGCGTTTACGCCCCTTTGCAGGAATATTCGCGACATCAAAAGGGGGAGGCGCCGTTTTTGCGGGAATCAACCACGATGTCGCAGTCGGTCGCCGCTTCGCCGTTCTCGTCAACACCGCAGCCGCGTATTACACACCGGGAGACGGCAAAGAACTCGGCAGTTTCGCACTTCTCCGTTCGGGAGTCGAAATCTCCTTCTTCCCGACAAACGATATCCGGATCGCGCTGACCTTTCACCACATGTCCCACGGAAACGTTTTCGGCCCGAGGAACCCCGGCACCGAAACGGTTACACTGGCCGTAGCTTTCCCTCTCGACCATCCGGATGTCGGATTCAGGGACAGGTGACAATCAGGCCTATTTTTCAAAGCGGTCGTTAAAATGCGGTTGACTGACCGGGCGGAATATCCCAGTATCATTACGACAGGTTTGAGAATGTTGGCATTCTCGGAGGGCAATACCGATGGCTGATATCACACCTGGTGTTCGCACCGGTGTATACGTCGACGTGGCTAACATCACCATGAACGGCGGCTACGGGATGAAATACGACATCCTGAGAGAATTCGCATGCAGAGGCGGGGCTCATCCCGTCAGGCTGAATGCATACGCGGCATTCGACCAGGAACGTGCGGATATCGACCCTTTATACAGGGGAAACAAGCGACGATACCACGACGTGCTTCGAGAGCAGGGATTCAAGGTCATCGAAAAGATCGTGAAATGGTACACCGATGATGAGGGGAATCGCATCGGAAAAGCCAACGCGGATATCGACATGGCCGTCGACGCCCTGCTCCAGTCTGAAAATCTCGACCGCGTGGTGCTGGTGACCGGCGACGGTGATTTCGTCCAGGTGGTTCGCGCGCTGCAGAACCGCGGATGCAGAGTTGAAGTCGTAGCTTTCGATAACGTGTCCAGCGACCTTCGCCGCGAGGCGGATATGTTTCTTTCCGGATACCTCATTCCGAACCTGCTGCCGCAGATGCCGCCGGGCAGCAAGCGATGGGGAGAAATAGGAGCGCGTGTACGTGGGTTGTGCTATTACTTCGATCACTCCAGGAACTTCGGGTTTCTCAGGTTCATGGATCATATAGCGGAAAGCCTTTGGGATCTCGACGCCCGAAAGCCGGGCTCCCCTTATAAAACCGTTTATTTTCATGCAATCGATCTCCCCGATAGCACCAACCTTGAAGATCTTCCCAGCAGGGAGATAATCTTCGAATTCGAACTTTCGAAAGCAGACAGCTACCAGGCGGAACGACGGCGAAACGAGCTGCGCGCTTCCTTTATCGAGCTGGCCGGCACCAGGCAGAAGGAGTTTCCGAAAAATGAATCGTGACACCCCGGGCGAATGTTCAAAGGAGGTTTGACCCGCTTTGAGCTTCGTAATCCCGAGAGAACTCCGCGAGGTTGTGGATAAGCTGCCGAGCTGGCCGATCGTCGTGCTGAAAATCCTGGAGTTGACGAAAGACCCCGGCTGCAGCTTGGATGACGTAGCCGAGGTCATCGGCAGGGATCCCGTCTTTTCGCTGAGGCTCCTTAAAATCGTTAATTCCGCATATTATAATTTCCGCTCGGAAATCACTTCCATAAAGCACGCGGCGAACATGCTCGGTATCGACAAGCTGCGAAACCTGGGGCTCACCATCTCGATCATCTCCGCGAAGAAACAGCTTCCCCTGCCCGCCGGCGACTTCGACTTTTCCAGGTACATGACACATTCCACCGCTGTCGCCGTCGGCGCCCGGCACATGGCCGGGCAGATACCGGAACTGAACGAGGAGATGCTTTTTACCACCGGGCTTCTCCACGATATAGGCAAGCTGATTATAGTCAGCGGCATGAAAAAGGAATGGGAAACGGCCGTGCAGCGGGCTTCTGAAGAAAAATCTCCGCTCTACGAAGCGGAAAGGAAGGAGCTTGGTTTCGATCATGCCAGGATCTCGTCTTTTGTCGTCAGGCACTGGCAGCTGCCCCCGATAATCGAACAGCTTATCGCCGTGCATCACGGGTCGCCCGAAGGCGACGGAAATACTCCCGAAGGCGCAGACCGCGCAGCCGATATTCTTCGGCTGACCAACCGCGTGGTGCACGGGATGGGCCTTGCGGCTGATATCGAACACGACTTTTTCGATATCGATGACCCGGTCACCAAATCTCTCCTCAATCTCACGGGTGGCCTTGAAGCCTTCGAAGACTATATTTCAGATGAGCTTATCAATGCAGAACAGGCAGTCTCGTTAATGTGATTCTCTATTTAAAGCGAGGGGTTCCATGTCCCTGAATAAAATTGTTCCCAAATTCGTCACCTTGATAATTCTACTCACCGTCGCAGCGCTGTTCCAGGGGCCGGCATTTTCGGCTGTCGAGACCGGCGCAGGCGAGGATGGAGGGTCCGGAAACCCGGGAAAGCTCCTCCCTCGAGACGCAGCCGCGGCGGCCCGCAAGGCCGCTGCCGAAGGCGATTACGATTCCGTGAACAACATCCTGCGGAAGAGCGGCGCCAGGTGGACAGCCGGCAAAACACGGTTCACGGGTATGCCCTCCGAGATGAAGAAACGCTTCCTGGGGCTCCGCAAGCCCATGGATCCCCGACATGCCCTTACCCGTCGTTCAGTGAATGACGTGTCGAAGCCGATGCTCCCCTCGAGTTTCGACTGGCGGAACAACGAAGGCTGTTGGATTACACCCGTAAAAGACCAGGGGCCTTGCGGCTCATGCTGGGCGTTCGCCGCTGTCGGTCAGCTTGAAAGCGTTATCAGGATATTCACCAAGTCGCCCGATACACCCGTGGACCTCTCCGAGCAGTACATGGTTTCTTGCGATAACCTGAACTGGGGATGCTTCGGCGGTTCATCTCCCTACACCTATCTGTTCATGATGGAAGACGGGGTTCCGCCCGAAATGTGCTTCCCATACGTGGCGGATGACGTTTCCTGCTCAGACGCGTGTGCTTATGCCGAGGATATCAGCTTCGTAATAAACGACGCTTGGTCGGTGACGGAAGGCACTATCGACATCGAAGCCATCAAAACGGACATGGCGGGACAGCCTCTTTATGCCGGCTTCCTCGTTTTCGAGGATTTCATGGATTATACAGGCGGAATTTACCAGTATTCCTACGGGGAGCTCCTGGCCGGTCATGCAGTGCTTATCACCGGGTGGGACGACGCGGACAGCTGCTGGATCGCCAAGAACTCCTGGGGTGAAGGATACGGGGAGTCGGGTTACTTCAGGATTGCGTACGCCAACGGTTGCGAATTCGGCGCCGAAACCGTCGGGCTGTCTTTTTACAGCGGTCTCCATCCTCTATTCGGCGCGGAACCCAGATCAGGTCACGCGCCCCTGGATGTAAGGTTCTACGACGCTTCGGTCTCTCCCGGAGGAGATCCCGTAGTATTGCGTGAGTGGAGCTTCAGCAACGGAGAAACCGCCGCCGGCATCCGGCCGACCGTTACCTTCGACGAACCGGGCGATTACGGGGCGGTGCTTACGGTTACCACCCAAAACGGGATCGTCGACTCCCTTCATTTAGGAAGTTTCATCACGGTTACGGACAGGGTTTCGTCCATCCTGCGCGTTCCCGATGATTTCGGCGCAATCAGCGCGGCGGTGGATGCCGCGGTCGACGGCGACACCATTATCGTGGAGGCCGGCACCTACTCGGGTTCATCCAATCGCAACATCGACCCGGCCGGGAAAGAACTGGTCCTGATAGGAGAAGCAGGATCGGAATCATGCGTAATCGACGGTTCCTATACTGACAGGGCGTTCTATATCCACAACGGCGAAGGTCCCGAAACGGTAATTCAGGGGTTTACGATACGTAACTTCCACATCGCCAAGGGCGCGGGGGTTTTCGTATCGGGCAGCTCTCCCACGCTCAGAGATCTGCAGTTCGACACCTGCGTCGCGGGCAGCTGGCTGGGCGGCGACGGCGGCGGCCTGCTTCTGCTCGATTCATCGCCGGCCATAGAAAATATGCGGATAACCAACTGTTCAGCCGATGACTACGGCGGGGGCATGTATATCTCCTCCTCCTACCCGGTCATCGACGACTTGACCTTGAGCTCGAGCACCGCAAGTGCGGGCGGTGGTCTTTTCTTGAAAAACGGTGCATCCGTGGTTCTCCGCGAAGCGACCCTGAGCGGCAACTCGGCGACAGGCAGCGGCGGAGGATTCTACGCAGCCAGAAAATCGAAGCTCTCAGCCGAAGACGCGGTTTTCAGCAACAACATCGCAGCAGAAGGCGGTGGAGCCGGTTATCTCATGTCCGGAAGCTCATACGAACTGACGAGATGCGAAATCACAGGCAACAGCGCCTACGAGGGAGGGGCTTTCTTCATGCGCACGGCCTGTCGGCCGAAGGCGGTGCAGGCCGTGTTCTGCGAAAACACCGCCACCGGCTCGGGAGGCGCTCTCTATTGCGAGCTTGGTTCGAGCCCGCTCTTCGCAGACTGCATCATCTGGGATAACCAGGACGGGATCGTATTCAATCCCGCCGATGAGCCGGACACCGCGGTTGTCGCTTATTCCTGCGTCGAAAACGGAGAGGGAGGCGTTGTTCTGAATGGCAACGGAACCCTTTTCTGGCTCGAGGGCAACATGGATGAAGATCCTGAACTGCGCTCACCCTGGACGGGCGATTTCAGCCTGTCCTCCGGGAGCCCCTGCATCGACGCCGGGATCCAGGACACTTTTTTCGAATATTCACCGGGGGATACCTTGGAAGTGCCCGTTCTCCCCTTCATCGGAACAGCCCCCGATATGGGAGCATACGAATATAATCCTCTGGGCTCGGAAGACAATCCGGCTCCCGATCCCGCCACCGGGCCGCTCACCCTCGGAAACAGGCCCAACCCTTTCAATCCGAAAACAACCATCACGTTCGACCTGCCGGAGACCGGTAGAGTCAAGCTGGGTATCTACGACCTGCAGGGGCGGCTCGTGAAGCTCCTGGTGGAGGGCGACAAAGAAGCGGGCGGACACGCCGTTGCCTGGAACGGCGAAACAGCGTCGGGGAGCCATGCCGCCTCCGGCGTCTATTTCTACCGGCTGGATACACCCGGTGGATCGGTATCGGCGAAAATGGTCCTGCTGCAGTGACCGGGCGTTCGTCGCCGAACTTGATATCATTGTCTGAAACAGGCTGAAATAGATAAACAGGATAAATCGGAATGGGCTCAAACTCAATGCAGTCCGGTATGACTGCGACGGTGAGAAGACGAAGATGGCTTGCCGTTCTCATTTATCCGCTTTTCCTCACCCTTGTTTCATGTTTCGGTGATGGTCCTACCAACCCGGAGCAGGATCCGACCCTCAATACATTCACCGTGAGCGGAACTCTGAAAACGGTCGACGGGTCGACTCTGTCCGGCACCGACCTGTACGCCATATCCTTCGCCGCCGGGAGCAGCATCGATGACACCGGGAACTTCACGCTCGAAATCCCCGAATCCGATCGTTTTCAGATTATCTGTTTCGTACACACCGAATCAGGCGCGCCGGTTTACCTCGGCTTGTATAACCCGGTTACGGAATCGCTCGAGGCGGACAGCTCGTCCACTGTAAAAGCGCTTGCACTTCTGAACGTTTACCTCGTCTGTTCGACGTACGAGCAGCGTGTATCTTATCTCGAGGAGCTGGCTCTGCATTCGAAATTCGATGATCTCGTGAGGATGGTTGCCGATGCCCATCGCGAAGACGCCCAGCACGCTCTCGATTACCTTTATTACCCCGATATATTTCAGACATCCGCTGAATTCATGAAAGATACGATGATCGCGCTGTCATCGATCGAAGGGCCGTGGAAGGAACCCGAACCGCCGACGATCGCAGCTTATCCCGGAGGCGGGCTTCTTTTCGTCAACCCACGGCAGATCTATTACGCAGCAGGAATATACCCGAACGCTGAAAACCTCGACCATGTTACAACATTGAGCCCTCCCAAATCCTTCAGCTCCTACGAATTCGGCTGGCCTCCGGAAACCGGGGCCGATCCTGTTGAAACGAGATCCAATCTGGCGGACGGATACTACAGGTTGTTTCTCACCGGCGGCTTCGACCCGGAACACTTCGCGAATTGGAACGACAGTGAAGCACGAGCCACATCGCTGAACCTGGGTCAGTCGTTCCTATACCTGCTGGATCTTGCTCTGGGGGCTTTTCCCGAGCCCGACCGGGACGAACTGGACAACCAGCTGGTTATCGAATCCTCCCGCGCAGCCTCACTGAAAACAGCTCTGAACCGGAATCGCTCCGTGGACTTCGTCAGGGAAATCGCCGGGCTGATGGCGGAAGAGAGCAGCTCGCTGGTCGACTGGATCTGGAACAACAGGCGCGATGAAGCCGAACGACGCTACATGCAGAATGTCGCGTCTCTTCTCCATGACTTCATGATTGTGTTCGACCTGCTTGATTTCGATGAAGAGGGCGGACCGTTCTTCAGGGATCTCGTTCATGAGATGGAAGATGTCGAATATTTCGTGATCCTGGAAAGTGACAGCCTGACATTTACAGAAGAGAATTACCCGCCCCAGCCCGACTTCGATATAACTCCCGGGTCCGGCACGGCAGAAACAGACTTCTACTTCGATGCGACCGCGACTTCGGATGATGTCGACAGCATAGGCGTGCTTGAATTCCGGTGGGACTGGAACGGTGACAGTATATTCGATACAGACTGGAGCAGCTCTCCCACCGTATCGCACCGTTTCGACTCGACCGGTGTTCACACAGTGTTTCTACAGGTCCGGGACAGCGCCGGCCTCACCGGAAGTCTATCGCACCGCCTTCAGATCTTCAACGGCACGGGAAGCCGGCCGGAGCAGGTGAAGATTTATTTAAACGGTCTTCCGTACTCGTCGCTTGCGCTTGAGACCATCCTGCTGGAGCTGGGGTACAGACCCGGATTGGGCGACAGCAGCATCCAGGCCATCAGCAGCGAGGAGATCGGTTCTGAAACCCTCCTGCCATGGAGAGACCTCGTCATCATCGCAAACGACCAGGATCAGCTGTTTTACGATGCTTACGCAGAACACCAGTTCCGATTCTCGAACTTCATATACCAGGGCGGGACGATGCTGTGGGAAACCTGCGCCAACCCGATTAGCGGCTCGATCGAGCAGGCCGGCATCGTGCTGCCTGGTGCGGTGACATTGATCCACGAACCTGATGAATTCAATTTTCCGGCCGATCCGGTGCTCCCCCTCGTAGCCGGCCTGCCGGATACGATGGACCATTTATTCGCAAGCAACAGGAGCTTTGAAAACATCCCTGAAGAAGCGGCGATATACTGCGTGGACAGTGAAAACCGCCCGACCCTCATAGAATTTACCCTGGGGGACGGGCGGGTTGTTCTTTCCGGACAGCCGCTGGAGCATCAGTACGACACCATTTTCGGAAATCCGGATATGGAGGAGCTTCTTCCGAGAATCCTGGCTTATCTGACAGGATCGTAAGGGTGCGGGAGGAGCTCGCCTGAAAAGCCGCTATTCTTTGACGAAATTAAAAGAATCAGACTCGAAATACCCGTTTCCCATATTTCCTATATACAGGAAATATGTGTATTCGCCGGCGGGGGCGGCGCTCGGTACATTGTGCGAAAGCAAAACGTTTCTCGTCTGGTACGGTGCGAAACTCAGATCCTCGGATGTTACCACAGGCCCGTAAAGAGAGCCGCCCGGCATTTCCACTTCGACCCAGCCGTCCACTATGGCGGTTTCCCCGGTCAGATTCGAAACTGAAAGTTCACTCTTGAATGAACCGCCGCCTGAAGGAATTACAACAGGGCCACCGACCGGCTCCGCCGTCGTCTGCAGCAGACCCGCCGCATTCAAGTGGATATAAACTTCCGACTCCCACCGGGTGTAAAGGAGGTCGAAATTGCCGTCTTCGTTCCAGTCGGCTACTTCGCAATGGCTCCAGTTGGGATTGACGGGATCGGGATCCACCAGATCGGTAAATCCGGTAAGCTCGTATTGATCATCGAATTCGGGTGCTCCCGCTTCTCCGTAGTTGGGCCAATACAGGCAGCTGCCCTGGTACCAACCCATTACGATATCGAACAGCCCGTCCCTGTTGAGATCTTCTATCTTCGGGTAATTCTTCATCTCCTGCAGGTATCCTCCTTCATCCATCACCCGTGATGAAGTTCCGAATGCCGGTACTTTGTTGGTCCCCGTATTGAGATAGACGTAGATGTATCCTACGTCGCTTCCTATCACCAGGTCCTTCTTACCGTCCGCATTCCAGTCGAGAACATCGGGCGTGGAGAGCGACCCGACATCTATGTCGGTAGAAAAAGACTTGATATGGCCTTCATCCGTCAGCACGGGATTTTTAGGGCTCCCGACATTTCGGAAAAGCGTCACGTAACCGTCCGATTCACCGGAAATAATGTCAAAATCGCCATCTTCATCCCAGTCCACAGCCTGTGGACTCGCGCCCATGCATCAGCCATAGCTCAGCGCGATCTCAATTCCATCCGCCTCCAGTTTGTATCGCTCGCCGAACACGGGCGCTTCATTGGTGCCGGAATTCTCGAAAACATAGATGTTGCCATAGTAAAACGAACCCAGCAGGAGGTCCTTTTTTCCATCCCCGTTCCAGTCTACCACGTTGGGCGCTACACCCCTGTTGTCGGTCATTATCGTTCCGCCGTCCCACGACTCGGTATAATCCGGGAGGAATACCGGCACTCGGGCGCCCTGGGTCGAGAATGCAAGAAGACCCGGCGTGAACGCGACAACCATAAATACGGCGGCAATCGGAGCATACTTTCGAATCATCATTACCTCCCGTTCAGATAGATGACTTTACCTGCATCCGGTTCCGTGACGGATGCTGTGCGATTCTGTCGAGCCGGTGTACCCGGATCCAAATGCAATTTCTCGAAACCGTATGAAGACCGGCTGGAATAAATGATAACCCGGATTTCAACGGCAATCATGAACAAATCCAGGATAAAAAAAACCGCCCGGCGGAGCACCGCCGGCCGGTTACTGCGTCACGATATTTCTATTTTACATCGCCGGGATCTCCGAATAAAACAACTTCGTCAGCACCGATATCGAAACCCTGGGTCTTGAAAGACGGACGGGGATCCCCCTCGAAATCGACATCGATCGACGGCATATCGCGGCCCTGGTCTATGCACTTCGAACCTGCTTTAAGGTGGTAATCACCTTCATCCGGGTTGATAAATTCGGGGTCTCCATCCATGTTGCCCGTTCCCGGCCATCCCCCCCCGATATCCGAATACGATATGTTGATATACCCGGACGCCTGGTAGATTTCGTCACCTTCAACTTCGGCGGTATTTCCCCACAGGATACTGTTTACGATTTTCACGCTGGATTTGTTGACCCGCAATGCTCCGCCGCATCCCCTTTCCAGTTCGGGATCCCGCGTTCCGGCTTCGTTTCGCGTGATTGTGCAATAATAAATCGTCACATTCGAATCGACATTAACCCGCAGACCGCCGCCGTCGGTATCTGTATAGTTGTCTGCAATAATGCAGTTGACAAAGCGGGGGGAAGAGTTTCCGATACAGTCGACACCCCCGCCGTTATAACTGGCATTCTTTGTTATGAAACACGCCCTGAAATCAGGAGAGGAACCGTATGCGCAGAGAACGCCTCCCCCGGCATCGTAGCCGTAGCTGGAGTGGCGTGCACTCTCATTTTCGGAGATGGTGCATTTGATGAACCCGGGACTGGAGTAGAAGAAACATGCTACACCGCCGCCGCCGATGCCGGCGATATTCTCCAGGATGCTGCACTCTTCGAAAACCGGCGAGGAAAAGTTCAGGCAGTAAACACCGGCTCCGTTCATCGCCGTATTCTCTCTGATGGTACATTGGGTAAATGTCGGATTCGAGTGATTTGAACAGAAGACTCCGCCGCCGTCATACACGTTGTCGCCGGCGATATTGGATTCGATGGTGCAACCTGTCAACTCCGGAGAGGAGTGGTTGCTGCAGTATACTCCCCCCCCAAGGTGGACCGATTCGTTATCCCTGATAATGCAGTTTATGAGAGCGGGTGACGAATAGTCCCGGCAACTCAATCCGCCGCCGTTATGGGCGGCAGCCTTGTTGCTTTCCAGGATGCAGTCCTCAATGGTCGGAGATGACCCTTTACACAAAATTCCGCCGCCGTCTCCTTCGCTGATTCCGTCTTTTATCGTGAACCCCGCAATTTTCGTATCGAGCGATTCGCCGCCGTCGAACAGGAAGGCTCTACCCGATTGAGCGAGATCGATGACCGTTCCGGCCGGCCCCTCATCGGAAAGGAGGACCACCGCCTTGCCGCTGAACCGGATATCCCTCTCTATATAGAACCCGCGGCCCACAATGATCGAATCACTTTCTTCGGCCGCGGTAACCGCCTCCTGGATTGAAGTAAAATCTTCCGGGACCCTGATTGAAGCGCTCCAGGCACAGGTTGCGACCGAAAAAAGAATCAAACCGCAAACAACCGTTACCACCTTCAGCTCGGTTTTCATCAAAACCCCTCGTTTTTTCATTTCTTCAACTTCCCCCGGGCTACCTGTTAAGGAACTATTTATGCGGTATCAGGTCAATCCCTGGAAACGGGGCCGAATACCCTTGGATCTGTGATACGGAACTTCAAGAATTCATCGGCTCCGATATCGCAGCCTCCACCGTAAGGCCGGGGATCATTCTCCATATCCACATCCACATCCCAGGAATCATCTCCGATGTTCAGACAGGGAGAAATCTCCTGCAGGTGGAAATCGAACTCTTCGGAAGAAACGAACATCGGGTCGGAATCTATATTGCCGAAGCCTTCCCAGCCGCCTTCGATATCTGAATAATTGACGACCGCCTCTCCTTCGCTCCAGCAGAGAATCTGGTCGGGCTCTCCCTCGCCCGTATTCCCCCAGACTATGGAGTTGACCAGTTTAACCACGGCTCCTTCGCCTACGAAGACCCCGCGCCCCTGCTCTGCATCGTTCAGTACGAAATTGTTGTGGAGAAATACCAGGGTAACGTCGAATCCGGAAACGGCACCGCCTTTGAACGCGACATTGCCTGTGAAAATGTTGTTGAAAAATTTAGGAGAATCGCCGTCGCTGTAATATGCACCGCCGCCGGAGTATGCCTGATTATTCTTTATGATGCTTCGCTTCAGGTGGGGCGACGCGAAGCCGTCGCATTGGAAAAACAGGGCTCCGCCGCGGCTGGCGATCGTATCCCCCGTCGTATTCTCCTCGAACAGGCAATCTTCTATGAGAGGCCAGCAGTTCCCGATGCCGGCTAAGGCGCCGCCGCCCTCATAGGCGTAATTATTTCTGAATTCGCAGCCGGTTATCTGCGGGAAGGCATCATCAAGTCTTACCGCGCCCCCTTTGCCGTCCGTTGAACCGTTTATTATCGTGATTCCGTCCAGCTCCGATCTGCATTCAGAAAAAATGAAACCGGTTCCGAGGCCCTCGCAGTCGATGACCACGGAGTCGCCTTCTACAGCCCGGATGATAATATTCCTGTATCTTCCTATAGTCAGGTTTCTGTTCAAACTGCCGGTGTAAGTGCCGGCTGAGATCAGCACCACGTCCCCGTCGGACGCTGCGTCGATTCCCTCCTGGATAGTGGAAACATCACGCGGTACGAGGATGAACTCGGCATCCGCCGAAACAGCTATCAAGGCACTGAAGACCAGGATTGTTATTAACTTTTTCATTCTCTACTTCCGTATGAATATGGATCCGCAGGACATATCCCATTATCCCTTTTAAATACTATTCAGTTTGTAAATAATCTATCAGAAAAACGTCTAATAGTCAACTATATTATAATCCACGCCATAGCTCCGGCGACGCGAAATTTCTACAGATTTCCCTCCCGCCCGGACACGACCGGGTGTACCATTATAATACTATCGGCAGTTCGCAGGCCGGTCTTTGATTATCATCGTCATTTTGCGCTCATCGCGAATATAACGGTTAAAGCAGGCGCTCTACTGTAATCCTCTGCCCGGGTTTGAAGCGCGCTGCCGCCATCCTTTCACCGGATAAGCCGATGCATCCGGACGGAATTTCCCCATCAATCGAGGCGGCCGCGGTTACGCGAATACTGCGTAATCCTCCATACAGCGGAAACCTGTGGGAACAGAACAGGATATCGCCCGGCGAAGCGGACAGCGAGACGAGATCGGCAGGCGAGATCGAGACTGTTTCGGCATTTTCCTGCTCCCTGCATTCAATTACCTCCAGGATCTGTTTTATACAGCCTGCCCCGGGGTCGTAACCGGCGAGGGAGCCGGTATCCGCTCCTTTGAATCTTAAAGCGGCTTCACGCTCGGTGCCCCATACGAGCCCGGTCAGCTCGCTCTGCGGGCGGGACTTCGTGAAAATGGTAACAACAATCGCGATAAACAGAGAAACAGATATCCCGTAACATGCCCTCATATAACCGAACGCCTTGAGGCCTTCCCCCTTCATCTCTACCCCGTGAGCGAAAGGTTCTATCAGGGCGGGGGCGCTGATCGACAGGAACAGGGCGGCGGTTCCGGCGACCAGGGTCCAGAAAGCGGCTGCCGGCGTAAAGCGTTTCCAGGTGCATCCCAGGAGGATGGCAACCACCATAGGCGGTGTGATCGACGCCGTCACGGCGCCATGGGCCTGGTAGACCGTCCCGAAATTCCTGAAAAGAGGAACCAGGGCTATACCGACCGCAGCCGCAGCCACGGAAACGGTCCTGGCGGCGAGAAGGTAGTGGCGATCCGATGCGGCCGGGCGGACGTACGGTTTCCATACATCGGTCACGAAAACGGCCGACACCGCGTTTATCAAGGTGTCGGCGGTAGACATCAGCGCGGCGACCAGCGCAGCCATGATGAGACCGAATACCGGCCTGGACGTTACGAGGCCGGTGACGGTGACGAACACATGCTTCGAATTCAGGTCGCCGGGAAGCTGCCCTGACGCCGTCATCGCTTTGCCGATAAGCCCGGGCATCGAAACGGCTATTGCGGCGACCGGCATGAGAACGAGCACCGCCAGAACGATACCCTTCCTCGCGTCGTGCACCGATTTGGCCGCCATGAATCTCAAGAGGATGCCCTGGTTCATGAACCAGAATGCCGCCGATTTGCTGATGCCGTCCTGCCAGAAAACACCGACCGTGTTGAACTCGGGAGGTTTGTTGAATGGCGCGAGCCCGAACCGGTGGCCCCTCGGTATGAGCGACCACAGCTGGTCGAGACCTCCCAGGTAAGCTATACCGAGAGCACAGACGGTCAGGCCGGCGATAAGAAGCATGATTCCCTGGAAGAGGTCGGTCATTATCACCGATGCCTGGCCGCCCCAGGTGACGTAGACGGTGACGATGACGGCGGTCACGATAACACCCGTATAGATGTTCCAGCCGACGAGCGCTTCCAGCGCGATTCCGAGGGTATAGAGGTTGATTCCGATGTAGGCGAGCAGGTAGGTGAGAAGAACGATTGTGGCGGCGACCCGGGTTTTGCGATCGAACCTTTTTTCGAAATACTCGGGTATCGACGTGACCCTGGAATAGTAGATGAAGGGAATCCAGGCGAACATCCAGATAGGAACCCACCACCAGTCGTTGAGGTATCCCACCGTGGCCGAGAGGCCGAACCTGTAAGCCGCTTCGGAATACTTGATGAAGCTGTAGGAACCGACGAGAGACGCCACCGCGCTTATCGAGACCAGCCACCACGAAAACCGCTGACCCGCCAGGAAAAAATCACGGGTGCTTCGCGCAAAGCGTGAAAAGAGGAGGCCTACGCCCATTATCCCGGCCATGTAGAGGATGACGATGATATAAACCGGACCCATGCTTTCGCCGCCCGTTGCGAGAGTATCCATCAGGCCGGCTCCCCGCCGGGATCGGGCGATACGGCGGATGTGAGCGGACACGGTAGGGGCGAGGTCGCGTATTCGAAGCCTGAGCGGGAAGAGGTGGATGTACGGGCTGGATACTGTCGGAAAACGGTCGCGGTTCCGTTAAGGCGGGGAATCGCGACGGCAGCCGGGGCCAGGTCGGGAGCGACGAACTGGAAGAAGAAGTGGAAGGCGAGGAAAAAGAGCATGCCTCCGACAAGGAGCAGGAGGATCACGCGCCCTCTCCGGGTGGAGAGGTTCATCGCGCCGGAGCGGAGGGCGATCATCATCCCCGCGAGATAGAGCAGGCCGCCTATCGAATATACGTATACATAAGGAAGCCAGGATGTATCAGCCGTCATGGCCGGAGTTCTTCCTTCACCATTTAACCGGCAGAGCTCCTGTTGGAGCCGGGGGATGCCGGACAGAGTCGGTCCTGTCACAACCGCCGGCGCAGCGGCGGTCGGGCGGACGGGAGGAAAGCGTTGCGGTGATTATCGCAAATCAACCCGGACGGGTCAACCCGGGTATCATCCATCCGGGCCCCGGTTCCCGGAAGGCGTTCCACGGCAACCGGCAGCGATCGGTTTCAGAACAAGGCTGCCGGAGGTGTCTCTGTACCATCCGAGGTCGTATTCGTAAGCTCCCATGTCCCGGCGGGAGCCGCCCCAGGGCACGTTCGACGAATCGGGATGTCCCGCGTCGATGCACGGAGAGGCCGCGGAGAGACGGAAATCGCCGTTCGAGGGGTCGATGAAGAGGGGATCTTCATCAATGTTGCCCTCGCCCGCGAAGCCCCCCCGGACGTCGGAATATCTTATCTGCGCAACCGCCGTTATCTCCTGCGGTGGATTGTCCCAGAGAATGCAGTTCGTCAGGTCGCTTTTCCCGGCGTAAACTCCACCGACGGATTCCGCGGAATTTTCCGAGATAGTACAATTGACGAGTGTGACGAGAACCCTGTCCCTCCTGCAGTAGACGCCTCCTCCGAACCGGGCGTAATTCTGGACGATGCAGCAGTCGTAAAGAGTGACCGGCTCGTAGCAGGCGAAGCCTCCGCCGCAGGCGCTCTGGGCGGTATTCCTGGAAATCAGGCATCCGGTGATAACGGGCCGTGATTCCTCCGCGGCGTAGATTCCGCCGCCGTACTTGGTCATGGAGCTGCCGGTCCAGTTGAGCTCGATGCCGCAATTCGAAATTTCGGGAGATGAGTAGAAGCAGTATATGCCGCCGGCGCTCTTGATTCCGCGATTATTTGAAATCAGGCATCTTCGTATGGCCGGCGACGCGAAATAGCACGAGACGGCGCCCCCTTCGAACCCGGCGTCGTTGTCGACGAGGATGCAGTCGCTGATAACCGGTGCGGCGTCCCAGACGCATGAAACAGCACCCCCTCGTCCGGCGGTGTACCCGGACCTGACGGTGAAACCTTCGAACCGGGAATCAGGGGATTCGGAATGGTGAAAATAGACTCCCCTGTCCATGCGCTCGCAATTGATGGTCGTTTCGGACGGACCGTTCCTGGACCTGACAACGATGGCTTTGCCGTAATAATTCAGGCTCTTGTTGAGAATCCCGGTATAATAACCGTCCGCCACCAGAACCGTATCGCCGTCCACCGCGGCGTCGATACCCCGCTGGATGCTGTTCTGATCTCCGGGAACGTTGATCGTAACGGCCGAAACGGTGAAGACCGGGGATAAGATAAGGAATAGTGCTAGAAGGAAAGTGATCGCCCGAACGGAAAAGACCGGAGATAACCGCAGGCGGATTCCAGAGCCGGTGCGTTTCAAATT
>CAYMWF010000070.1:0-24160 GCA_964394085.1 uncultured Gemmatimonadota bacterium
GGTCCAATGCGCTGTTTCCATTTATTAAACAACTTTCTACAGTAATTGCGCAATTCCCGTCGGCTTCTAGCCCTCCCGGACTGTTGCCGCTTACCACGGAATTCGAAATCTCCAGAACAACGTCATCCAACACTTGTATACCTCCATCTGCGTCGGCTCTGTTCGAAATTACCTCGGAGTTCTCTATCTTGCAATGCACCGCATCTTCAAGTCCCAAACCACCGGCCCGGCCATAGTAAAATGGAGGGTATCCGTGTATATCATTGTTTATTATACGGCTGTTCCTTATCAGGCATGTCGAAAAACCGGTGCAACCGACGCCGCCAGCGAACCCGCCGCCGCTCTCATAATTATCGCGGACATCGCATCCAGATAATTCGAGGTTCGCCGATTCTTCGGCAAGGATTCCAGTGTCGTTTTCAATGATCTCGCAATCATCCAACCGTACATCCGAGATTCCCGTGCAGATCACGGCCCTCTCCCAATCGCTGAAGCGGCATTCGAGAACCGTAAGTGCGAAATCATCCGCGAAAAGACCTGTATTCAGGTCATCGGTGCCTCTGACAGTGAAGCCTTTGAGTACGCCTCTCCCGCCCCCTCCGCCTTTGCAGTAAATGCCGTATATGTCCGTGATGCTCCTTACTTCCGTAGAGTCCATGCCGGCTTCAGAGGCTATGATTATCCCTTTACCGAGGAAATCTACCGCCCCCTCAAACGTGCCCGCCGACACGAGGATGGTGTCACCTTTGACCGCCGCTTCGATTGCTGGTTGGATTGCGTCGAAATCGCCGGGAACGTTTATCAGACGGGGCGCTCTGAACACGAAAAAGTCTTTACGATCCAGTTCGTAAAGAAGATTGCCGACCTGTCCAATCCGTGCAACAATCTCCCAGTCGCCTGCATGAAAGAATTCATCGAATGTAAATTCTTCTTCTATGGTTTTAGTCTCACCGGGTCCGACGAAGAAGCCCCACTGGTACACGGGCACTATATTATCAACCCTCACCAGAGATACAAAACAGTCGACATAACGACTCTGCCCTGATCCGTTTGCGATAGACAGGCTCCAATCAATAGTACTCCCTGTTTCCACGGTATCCGGAGTACTCAAACCCTCGATGGAAACAGGTGGATCATCGTGATATGGAAACTCGGAAGCCCCTATATCGATTCGCCCGCCGCCCGTCGGCGGAGGTGTCATCGAAGGGTCGCCCATATCGATGCACGGAGAACGCCAGTCGAGTTTGTATTCTTCATCCAACAGCGGGTCGAACGACATATTCCCGATGCCGGGCTCGACATTGAAGTAATCGAAACCGTCGTTGCCGTAAACGTCATTGTATTCAATTATATAGTCCGAAACATTTTTATCGATATATATACCTCCGCTGCCAATACCGAAAAGAATCAAATTGTTTACCAGAAGAATCTTTGAGATATTTCTCAGATGTATATTCGCGCCTTTTTCATCCGAAGAGTTCTCAGTAAATAGATTATTCATCACATATGATGAATCCGAATCGGTAATTGCTATTCCACCTCCTAACCAGTCGTCGTTACGACACACAACATTCCCCATAATCATAACGTACGGGCAGTTGTAGATGCTTAAACCTCCGCACCAAGTATTCTGTTCTATTTGATTCAGTGATATCTCTCCAAGTGAATTGGATAAGAAGACTCCACCGCATACGTTATTTGATATGATATTTGATTTACATAGAACCACACAATTCTCTCCATAAAATGCACCACCATCCCATTCAGCACTATTGAGTACGATTGTGTTTAATAATATCTCCTGGCTCGTTCCAATTATACCAATACCGCCACCCCAGCTTGCATGATTAAATGTTATCCTATTCTCAAAAATCCGAAGCTCACAACTATTCTCGCATAATACTCCACCCCCATAGCCCGTATCATTATCCCCGTTCATAATCGTGAATCCGGATATTTCAGCTCCGGCAGGCTCGCCTGATGCGGCTGTGACTACCGAACCGAGCCCGCCGCCGTCGATTACCGTAGAATCAGCGCCGGTCACGCTGGTAATCACTACAGCTTTGCCAAGAAAATCAATGTTTTCGAAAAAAGTGCCCGGAGACACGAGGATTGTGTCTCCGGGCAGAGCGGCTGATATGCCCTCCTGGATGGTCGAATAATCGGCGGGTATGTGGATAGTCTCCGGTGGACCGTCAGCCCATGCATGGAGCATTTCAGTTAGCTCGTATGGTTCACCTGAGAATAGCGTACCTGCCGCCACGATAATCATCGCCGGCGGCAGGACACGTTTCAAACGATTTATAATCGACACAGCCGGTCTCGGTTCTTTCTTACCTGTTGTACGTGAACTCCATGTCGCCGGGAACCCAGCCTGTCGCACTCGGTTCATCCTCCAGGATCCTAGGAGATATCGTATCCCACTTCCCTTCTGCATCTCTCACATATTCAAGAACCTTGAAACCCGTTCCCGTCGTTACCGAAACGACCAGAGTCCCGAATGGGCTTATCCTCATTCCCCTTGGGCTTTCACTACTTCCAAAGGCAACAGCTGCCGACCAGGTTGAAAATGGATCCTGGCTGGGCTGAGTTGTCCAGTCTATCTCGTATTTCCGGATTTCGGGATCGTTGCTTAAATCGTTCGAAATGTATAAATGACCATCAAGTGCGAAACCGAAACCATTGTATTCACAGGAAGCATCGGGAGCGGTGAAGTCCACGAACAGGTCCGGATCGTCTATTTTGTTTACATAGAGAATGCGCGTGTTTGTGCTCAAGTAAAGTGTTTCTATAAACTTAGACTTTCCTTCACCATCGTTGTCTTCCCAATAAGGCGCAACCCTGAGTTGTTCAGGCATTTCACCCGATAGTAATGCTGTCTCGTCTATCTCCACTGTTTTCCCGGGCTTCAAGATCCAGCCATTATCTTTATCATGGCAGTAAGTGACGACCTTGTAATCTGATGAACCGATCTTCACGAGAACATGCAAAACCTCGGTTTGCTCACCGTCTATATTCATGAATCGTGTCGCAATGCTGCCTATCTCGTCAAATTGGGAGGTCACGTCAAGAGAATCCTTGCCCGAGTATGTATAACTGTTGAAGCTATCTATTATCCGGTAATCCGGACCATTGACGGACACCAGCAATCGGTCCATCGATGTCATCCATGCCAAGCCCCGAAGTTCGGAAGTGCCCTCCCATTCATTTTCCTGTAATTCTTTGATTTCTTCTATTGTATCGAAATTGCGTATCCAGACCCAGGGTTTCACATTCGACTTATTCAGGTTGAAAGCTATATGTGAATAGTCCTCAACCGGATCAGGACCTGGGGGCCAGCCTTCGACCTCTTCTCCCCAGGAAAGATACCTTGGTGAAGTAGACAGATCGACGTTTACCATTCCATTCACCACGGGCATATCGCCAAGCGACTCGCCCACAGCATTGTAGATATAGACAACATCCGCGGTGGAGGTAGAGGGTCGGGTAATCGGAACCGCTATCTGCGGTGAAATCGTTTCCTCGTAAACATCATCACGGTAAAATCCCCAGTAAGCAGTGACATCGCCGCCGGTGCCGTGGAAGTCGGCTCGGGCCATGGTGAGATAACCATTGGAACTTATATATTCAAGTACTGTAGGAGTAATCAGAAGCCTGTTGATGATGTGAACGAAGAACTTGTACGCGGTAAATGATGGAAACCTGTATCCGGGAAGCTGGAGAGAACGACCGCAGCCCTGCACTATCTCGCACTTGTCGGTGGTGCAGTCGCGGGGTTTCATCATCCATTCCCACATGACTCCCCTTATATTGTTGCCGGATCCGTCCGTATTCGGCGCTGAACAACGGATTAGCTTCCTCGCCGCCTCCGATGCCTGGGTGAAGGCGAGCTCCGAATCGATATCGGGGGTGCCCGACATCCTGTTTCTCGACCAGCCTGTCTCATACTCCAGGTCTTTATCGCAGACATAGCATTGAGCGGCAGGATCGAAATTGTATAATCTCTGCCTGTTGCCCAGTTCATCGATTACTACAGGAAGGTCCGCCACACCTGTTCCGGGCTTCATACCATCCCGCAAATCGTTCAGGTACATCAGAGTAGTATCGATACAGGACCAGTGGCTGTAATATTGGAAGACCAGGCCGTCGAAGTACCTCGTTTCGTACTCCTCGTTCACGTCATTTTTTACGTACTCGAAAAAGGTCTCTAGAAATGTCGCGTGGAAAACAGCTAGTTTGTTAGGTTCATAATTTGGAACACTGATTCCGAAATCCAATTTCCACTTTCTTTTCTGCTCGGGAGTAAAACCGGGACCTCCTGGCCACGGTTTATCGGATGGCCCGTTCGGATAGGCGTTCTCCATGCCTAGACCGACCTTTATAACATCTCGTCTGACTTCCGCGAAAAAGGTGTTCGTAAACCTCATTGCGGCTTCAACCGATACCTCATCAGCCAGCCAGCGGCCTATCAACAGGCCCAGATTCAGATTCGAGATACCGAACGGGTAGCCCAGACAGTCGGGCTCTTCGGCATCGTTTACAGCCTGAGCGAATGAAAAATATGACTGCATGTAATGATGGGCGAGGTGACGAGCGGTTTCCTCAGGGTCGATTTCCAGCTCGTCGAAAGAATCGCGAGTATAAGGACCATCAGGAGGACAATCATCGATTCCCAGGCCGGCCCACTTCAGATCGCACTCGTTCTCGAAAGAGTAGTTCTTGTTGTTGTACTCCGTGCGACAGCCTTTGATAAGAGTCGAAGTATAGTCGTATATATTTTCGGAGTAATGAACGGGGTTGTCCGGCGGAGGAGAGAACCACCAGGGGGCTTCGGGAAGGGGATCTTCCTGGCCGGTGCAGCAATTATCCTCATCAAGGTCGTTCGGTGAGGCCGAGATGAGCTGGTTGAGCTCCCATGAGCCTGTACAAATGTGACTCCAGTTCGGCATTTTCCATACGCCTTCACTTATTTCACAAAGTTCATTCGAGCCGTCACTTTGCCCGGTTTTCACCTTGATGATGGCGGTGAAATCACTGCCGTACCCCTCGTTCTTGATATATTCCTGAGCAACCCCCAGTTTTGTTACCTCTTTTACTTCCGTGCAGTGCAGCCCGTCATAATCATATGGAGAACGGATTTCATCTTCATCACCGGCGATCAGGGGCAATGTAGCGCCCCATAGAACGACTGACCTTGCTTCAGAGAACTTCACAAGATCTATCCCGGGATAAACAAGACCTTGTCCAAGATCGTAATACCCGCCTTCACCCTGGATGCCGTACCAGGGGAACTGGTACACGACCGCGTCGGCGTTTCGAGGGTAAACAGCCAAGATCTAACAGGTTATGAGGAGAAGACCTGGAAGGAAGGAAGGAAGAATCATGCCTTTTTCTTTTCATCTGTACCTCCATTGTTTTGAATAAGTAAATCCTTGAGACCGTGAAAAATTATACTTCCCGGAAGTGCATGGATCAAGTGCAAACCGGGATTTGCTGTTTGCGAAACAGGTGTTTGCTGCGGGTTTTCTTCAGACAGCATATTCAACAGCAATTTCAATATTTTTCAGAGTTTCTCTTCCCAGGTCCCGTCACCGGGGAGTCGAAGAGGGAGCGCCTTCCCGCCAGGCGGACATAGCGGAGTCATCCGGGGAGGCAGGGAGACGGGATGGGGCGACACTTTCCCGAGCGGAGGATCGGAAGCGCTGATGTCTGAGCGGGGGGAGAGGAGAAGCTGTGAGCAAGTGCGAACAGCGAGGGTCGGGAACCGCGAGTTTCAGCGCTTCCCGGAGCGAGGGATTAGTGGAGCCGGATGACGCAGCGTCGCTCCGCCGGGCGGGAAGGCGCTCCCTCTTCGACCGGTATGTGCCGGCTTCCACAGGCTCAAGAAATCTCAGATGATCACCCGCAAAATTCAATTCGTTGATAATTATAAATGTTTGATGGGGGATTGTGGAACCCCGGCGAAGGCTTGAGTTGAGAAAGCTGTGATGGTATATTGAGGCTCCGCACGGCGAAAAGGGATGAACCGGGGTCTGTTCAACCATCGAAATCAGCAGCATCCTCTGGAGTTCGACTCGATGTTCGAAGAAATCGCGGAATTCTGCACCCGCGCATTTATGGATGGAGATACCCGATCGTCCGGGTTCGGCGCAACCGTCGCCGCCATCGGGTATGCCGAAATACACTACCGGTTCCGGTACTTCTTTTCGCTCCTCAAGCGACGGCGCCCCGAGATCCTGGCCGATCTCCCGCCGCGCATCGAAACGGGCGGCCCCTTCCCACTCGTCATCACGGTCAAGGATGCAGACCGGTATCCCGCCCGGATCGACGCCGTCGAAATCGAAATTCGAAAGTGCGCCGACGGAAAGTCGATCATCCACTCACCCGAAGTTGAACCGATCGAGCTGCGGGAAAGCTTCAGGGAACTGTTCTTCCCGCTCCCTCCGGCTGAAAAACCCGGGGAGCTGGACGTAACCGCGACCATCAAGGGAATATATCCCGATTCCGGTAAACGCTTCAGCCTGGTCAACGACAACTACCCCGGCGGATTCCGGCAGCCCTTCAGGGTCACTGCGATGGAGGAACCTCTGCCCGTGGGCGGTGGGTGGTTCTGCGGAGATATCCACTGCCATTCCCGCTATACGGACGACCAGGTGGAGTTCGGCGCCGGCCTCGAAAGCCTATCCCTGGTGGCGGCCGCCACCGGGTATTCCTGGGCGGGGGTGACGGACCATTCGTACGACATGGACGACCTGCCCGGCGATTACCTGAAAAACGATCCTTCGCTGGAAAAATGGGGGCGGTTCCACGAAGAGATCCTCGACCTGAACAAGCTGGCGGGCGACGGAGGGGAGGAAGAACGCCGGACCCGCGCGCACCTTGTTCCCGGGGAGGAAGTATCCTGCGGCGGATCCGGAGGATGGAACCTCCATCTCATCCTTCTGGGCAACCGCAAGTTCATACCCGGATACGGCGACGGAGCGGAGAAGTGGCTCAGGACGAAACCCACCTCGACCCTTGATGAGGTGCTGGACCAGGTGGAAGGTTTCGAGGAGCCGGTGGCCTGCTACGCGGCGCATCCGTTCGCGAAAATCAACTTCCTGGAGCGCCTGCTCGTCAACAGGGGACCCTGGGAGCCGTCCGACCTGGCGAAGGGGCGGCTCCACGGATGGCAGCTCTGGAACAGGCGCGAAGTGGATGACCCGGATGTTCTCCGCGGGTTGCGACCGTGGGTGAATATGCTTCTCCATGGGAAGCGGATCGCTCTCGCGGCCGGGAGCGATTCCCACGGGAATTTCGGGGCGGAGCGTTCGATCCGGGTGCCGTTTCTTTCGCTGAGGGCGATTCCCAGACTCAGGTGGTCGCGGATCTGGACGGCGGTAAAAACAGAGTCGCCGATGAGCGTCGAAGCGATTATCGAAGGGCTCGTCAAGGGCGTAACAGTCGTAAGCAACGGCCCGTTCGCGTCGATTTCAGCCGTTTCGAACGGCGGGACCGAGTGTGGAATCGGCGGTGAAACGGGCTGGAGGAGAGGGCTGGTCATCAGGCTCGAAGCGCTTTCTTCCCCGGAGTTCGGCGAAATCTCGGGGGGAATGGTTTTCCTCGGTATTACCGGTGAGACGGAGGAGCGCGTTCTCGGACGTTTCGAGAAATCTCCCGGAATCAGGCCCGAAGAAAACATGGCCTATTCCGGTGAATTTCCGCTTCCAGAACCTGTCGAGCTCGGCGCCGGTTGCGGACCGGAAGGATATGTCCGGGCCGAAGTATGGACAACCTTCGACGGGGAACTGCGTAAATGCTGGACAAGCCCCATCTACCTGACGAACGCAACCGCCGGATCAGAGGGAACCGGCGGAAAGACGGTTCAGGATTATGAGAATCTCTGAAGCGGGAACCCGTGAATCCTCACGGGGGACCGTTAAAAGGAATGGGATACCGGAAGCGGCGGGATCCGGAGAAAGAATCCGAGCGGGCCGCGAAGATCCGGGCTCCGACGGCGTATGGGTCGTTCTGAAAGCGGCTGCGGAGCTGTCCCGCCCTCTGAACGGTATCATCGCCGTCTCGGCGGTATGGATGGGAGCCTATGTAGCCGGGGGCGACCCGGGAGCCCTCGCCCTTCCCCTCTGCGCCTTTTCCGGCGCCGTTTTCCTCATCCTGGCCGCCGGCAACACTTTCAACGATTTGGCCGACATCGAGATCGACGCTGTCAACCGCCCCGATCGACCTCTGCCGTCCGGGCGGATATCGCCGAAAGTAGCAGCGGTCGCCGCCTTCCTGGAAGGAGCGGCCGGCATCCTCCTCGGATTCACCGCCGGCGCCGTTCCGGGGCTGATCGCATTTTTCGCTGGATTGAGCCTCGCGCTCTACAGTATAAAGCTCAAAATCGTTCCCCTGGCCGGCAACATACTGGTGGCCGGGTTGACCGGGCTCACTTTCATCTGCGGAGGTATACTGGCCGGGAACGCTGGGGAAGCGGCGGTACCCGCGGTTTTCGCTCTCTTCTTCACCCTGGCGAGAGAGATTTTCAAGGATATCGAAGATCTGCCGGGAGACGCGGCGGCCGGGGCGCGCACCGCTCCGGTGGTGCTGGGTGAAAACCGGGCCTGGCGGATCGGCGCGGCGGCCGCCCTGGCCGGGATTCTCTACAGCCCGGCGCCGTTCATCGTGAACGGATACTCGGCGGTATATCTGGCGATCGTGCTCGCCGGAGTGGATGCAGTGCTTTTATGGAGCCTGATCAAGCATCCCCCGGCATCCGGGCGCGAGGGAGCCGGAGCGATCCAGCGCACTCTGAAGGTTATTATCCTGGCGGGTTTCGCGGCGGTGCTGCTCGGTAACCCGCACGGGCCGCTGTAACAGGGAGACCGACGGCGGCGCGGTTTCCGGGAGAAAGAATGACTGGACCTGATCAAACGGCTGTGCCGGTACGATTCGACAGGAATATATGCGGATACTGCGGCTCCTGCATGGCGGCATGCCCGGAGACTGCGCTCGTCCTGGCCGATGCGCACCTGATACACGACCCGTCGCTCTGCGACGGATGCCTTTCCTGTATTTACGCATGCCCTGCGGGCGCCGTCTCCCGCGCTGAGAAGAATGGCGCCGCTCCTGAAGAATCTGAATCGGCGACAGGGGATTATTTCCGATCATGAAAAAATACGATGTGATCATAGCCGGCGCAGGTCCCGCCGGGTCTATCGCGGCCAGGGAGACGGCCCGGGCGGGACTCTCCACGCTTCTCATCGAAAAGCGTCCCGAACCGGGTGCGCCGGTCAGGTGCGCCGAAGGGCTGGGCCGCGCCACCCTCGAAACCTTCGTGACCCCGGAACCCGCCTGGATCTCCCGGGTCATCAACGGCGCCAGGCTCGTTGCGCCCGACGGCGGATACGTCGACATGACCTCCGACGGCGACGGATACATCCTAGAACGCAAAATCTTTGACCGGAGGCTGGTGGAGCTCGCCGCCGAAGCGGGCGCCGAAGTCAGGGTGAAAACGCGGGTGACCGGGCTCCTGTTCGAAAATGAGCTCGTGACGGGCGTGGAGACGGCCGGACCGCGGGGCGGCGGGAAGATCGGGGCTGATATCGTTATCGCCGCAGACGGGACGGAGTCGCTCGTCGGCAGGATGGCGGGCCTCGATACGGGCTGCTCCCTGGGCGACATGGATGTATGCGCCCAGTACCTGCTTACAGGCGTCGACCTGGAGCGCAACGACTTCTGCCACTTCTACTTCGGCAGCGAAATCGCTCCCGGGGGTTACGCCTGGGCTTTTCCGAAGGGTGAGAACACCGCCAATGTAGGGCTCGGCATCAGGCCCGACCGGAAAAGGGATCCGGGGAGGACGGCGCTCCGTTTCCTCGACGAGTTCGTCGGCGACAAGTTCCCCGGGGCGCAGCCGGTTTCCGTCTATGTCGGTTCGGTGGCGGTCGACGGGAGCCGACGCGACATATCCCGCGGGGGGCTGATGGTGACTGGAGACGCGGCCCACCAGGCGGATCCCCTCACCGGGGGAGGGATAACCAATGCCATGGCGGCGGGAAGGCTCGCGGGGGTCACCGCCGTCGAAGCGGTCGCCGCAGGAGATTTTTCGGCGACGTTCCTTCGCTCGTATGATAAGAAGTGGCATCGCCTGCTCGGACGACGGTTTCCACACCTGGCCCGTATACGCGACGCCGTGGTCCTGTTCGATGACGATGTTTTCAACCGCCTGGTGGACAGGCTCGGACGGGGCGGAACGGCCTCGCTGATAGATATATTCAAAACAGCCTTGATCAACAGACCTTCACTCCTTATAGATATAGGACAACTGGCTTTGTATGGATGGTTCGGCAGAAAGCACGAATCCGCGAAGGGGCAGGGAAACCCGGAGTCACGAAATAATGAGTAAGGATACTCCCTGGTTGCATCTCGAAAAAGTGAGAAAAGAGAAGGGCGCCGGATACCTCGTGCTGGTCGACCCCGACCGCCACGATCCCCGGAGCCTCGATGAATTCATCTCTTATGCGGGAAACGCGGAAATCGACGCTTTCCTCGTGGGCGGCAGTTTTCTCTATTCGGGGAAGCTGGACGACACGGTTCTCTTTCTCAAGCAAACGACGGGTAAACCCGTCATCCTGTTTCCCGGAGCGGCGACCCACCTGAGTCCGCACGCCGACGGGCTGCTCTTTCTCAGCCTGATCAGCGGGCGGAATCCGCAGTTCCTTATAGAGGAGCATGTGAGGGCGGCGCCGGCCATCAAGCGGCTGGGTCTCGAAGCCATCTCGACGGGTTACATGCTGATCGGCGGAGACGGCGGCACCGCCGTGGAATTCATCAGCGGAACGCGGTCGATACCGGCCGGCAAGCCCGAGCTCGCCGCCGCCCATGCCCTGGCGGCCCAGTTTCTGGGGATGAAGCTCCTCTACCTCGAGAGCGGCAGCGGTTCTTCGCGCACCGTGCCCGACGGAATCATTTCCGGGGTAAAACGTCACTGCGACCTGCCGGTGATGGTCGGCGGGGGAATCACTTCTCCTGAGATCGCCGCCGCCCGCGTCGCCGCCGGAGCCGATTTCGTCGTGACGGGCAACATCCTCGAAAAACCGGGCAACTACGGCCTCGTGCGCGACTTCGCGGCCGCCATCCACGAGTCGGCGCTCTCTAGATGAAATTTACATGAACGGGCGGGTGGCGGAGCCGCCACAGGAACCGGTTGACGCTGTCGTTCCTGCATCCGGGCATGCATCCGCGCACGTCGAATTCCTCCCGAAAAGACTTCCGCAGCGAGCGGCACCTTTCGCTCGTCCAAATCTCCCTGAAGCCTCCATCATGGATATTCCCGTAAACGAACTCCGGTTCTCCCATGAGGGGGCCGCACGGGATGAGGTTGCCGGCGCTGTCGATTTCGAACATCAGGTCCGCTCCGAGGCAGGTTTTGTAGCTCCTGCCCTCCGTGCTCCGGAACGCCTCCCTTCTCACCACCACGTCGAACTTTTCGGTTGCGGCGGATTCGGCGGCGGCGAGAGCATCCGCCACTGCGGGTGAATCCACGCTGAAGGAGCCGGCTTCGGCCGTGGAGGAAAGACCTCCCTCCTCTGTTCGGGCGGATGCCGATTCCCAAAAACCGGGAAGATCTCCTTCTTCTGTTCGGGGGGAGGCCGCTTCCCCCTTAGCGGAGGAAATTTCGTCCTTCGCACGGGTCGGGGTGCCGGGCTCCGTCCGGGTCGGGGTGCCGTCCGTGGCGGGGGGTGAAGCGCCTGTCGCCGTCCGGGGGTGCAGAAGAAACGGTTTGACGGCCAGGTAATCGATGCCTGACGCCGCCAGGATCTTCGCGAGCGCCGGCAGCGATTCGTAGTTTTCGGGCAGCAGGAGGAACTGCGCGCCGAGGGTGGGAGGATCCGGCAGGCGGGCGGCTTCCGATGCGGCGGCCTCCATTATCCCCAGGACTTTCCGGAATTCGGACTCAGGCACACCGTGAACCCGCGAGTAGGTGTGCGCATCCCCGGCGTCCACGCTGAACCTTACCCACTTCAGGAGCGGCAGCATCCGGTCGCGCGCTTTCCTCGAAAAGAGGGCGCCGTTGGTGTTGAGCGCCGTGTCGATGCCCGCGGTCGCCGCGGTTTCGGTCATGCGCGGGCAATCCCTGTTGAGCAGCGGTTCACCTTCGCCCGAAAAAAGGAGCCCCCTGACTCCGCATGCGCCCATTTCCTCGAGAACCGGGGCGAAAGCCGTGAAGTCGAGAAACCGGGGACGCCGCCTGTCGAGGTAATGGTAGACACAGAAGGAGCACCGGTGATTGCATGTCAGCGAAGGGCTCACGAGAGCGTAGAGGGGAAAGATTTCCCTGCCCGCCAGCCAGGGTTCCAGCCTGTCCAGGTGATGGAGGAGCTTGTTTCCTTCGAGCTTCAGCCGTTTCATGATCGTGAACTCACAGGTGGGGGAACCTTTCGCGATATTCCTTGAATGATGCCGCTATTTTTTCTTCCTTCAGGCCGAACAGGCCGGCGGAATAATCGTGCCTGCCGAACCTGTCGCGGGGATTCAGGGCCATCCATTCCCGCAGACGCCGTTCGTGTCCGCTTCCCAGTTCCAGCTCGAAATGATCGTAGATACGCCTGACGGCTCCGGCCGGATCCTCGAGCAGCTCGCTGAAATATACGTCGAAAACCCGGTCGCCGAGGCGGGACCTGGCTTCAAGGTTCTGCTCCGTCATTTTCTCCAGAAGCCGGGAATTGAGAGCGACCATCCGCTCCCTGTCGACCGTATCGGTTTTCGCCCCATGCATGGTGGCGAAGAGGCTGTTCACGCTGCTGAACACGGGCACCGGGTCGCGGTGCGTCTGGACGACCATGGCCTCGGGAACAACGGAGCACAGGGTCTCGAGATGCCCCATGTGCGACGGCGCTTTCAGGGTGAGGCGCTTCTCCTTTTCCGCCTGCTGAAACAGCTGCAGGTGCTCCCGGTAGATTTTGTAGGCGTATTCGTGGTCCTGATCGAGGTACCAGGGCATATAGCCGAACACGGGCGAGAGGGTCCAGAAACCGGGGCTGATGAAGCTGCTGTCGAGAAGAAACATGCATTCTTCCGGCTGATCGGCGCTGGTAAAGTGTTTTTTATCCATGTCCGGGGCGAACAGTTTCATTATCTGCACGCCGGTTTTTATCTTGGCCCGTCTCATATCCGGACCCCGGCCGGGGAGCGGCAGCATCACCTCCCAGAGCGCCAGCGGCCTGGCGTCGGCGGCGAGGGAGAGCAGGCGGTGCAGCATGGTGGTGCCGGACCTGGGGAGGCCGGTGACGATAATGGGCGGAACGAGCTGCATGGCGAAAAGCTGCGGCGCACGTTTTTTCAGACGCGCGCGCCGGAGGCGGGTTACCAGGGCGCCGACCACGTGTTCGGTGGCGAACAGTCGTCCCTGGAAATTGAGAGAGGCGTCTTTTTCGAGCGACCCGCAGAGCACCTCGAGCCCTTCTTCGAAGTAATCATCGCCGAAATCGCTCAGGCCGGTCCACCGCTTCGCCTTCCTCTTCAGGAATTCAGGGTCGAGCGGGAGTTTCAGCAAACCGGCTTTATTCATTCCCGCGCCGGCACTCTTCAGCAGGCGCGGCGCAACTGATTTCCGGTGTGAAGCTTCCATTCGCCTGGTGTCTCCCACGTCTCCGGTACCCGGACGTTCAGGCTTTCGGGTTCCTGATTCGGTCGCCTGCTCAACCTACCTCCGATCGGCCATCATGTCAATCGCGGATAAGCCGGGAGCCGTTACAAGGTGGATGACTCCCCGGTCGTCCAGACGTATCGCTCGAGCCCACCCGGAAAACGTGTAAAATTGTCAATCGGATTGACAATTTTACACGAGTAGGCCTATATCCCCCGGAGGACAGGATATGCTTCTTGCGCCGCGCCGCAAAAAAGGAATTACACGGATCGGCTCCCTGATTTGGAATCTCAAAGCCGACCGGGACGTACAACTGGTTCTTTTCCAAGCATAGCTTAACTATACCACCGGCTCAGCCGGTGGATTTTGTTTCATTAGAATTTTTTCCTTGAAAGAACGTGTTGACTTCACGAAGTTTGATTCGACCTTATCGCGCACGGACGGTGCATGACAGGACTCGACGGACCGTTGGGACAGGACTCGACGGACCGTTGGGACAGAATTCAACGGGCCGACAGGACTCGACGGGATATGGGTACAAAGGAAGTGCGCCGGCGGGAAACGATCCGGAACGATGCGGAGCTTGTTGAAATGAAACGGCGGATGGACGATTCCGGAAAACAAACTGATGAGTTGAGACACGGCTTGAAGGTGCGGCCGCTGGAATCGGGAGAAGAAGCTCTCTGGCTCTCAGTCACCCTGTCGCCTGCAGAAACCGCGGAAAAACTCGACTGGTTCAAGGGACTTTTCAAAAAATTCGAAGCCGACGACCCCAGAAGCTTTCTTATCGCGGTTACCGAAGAGGGCGAATGCGCCGGCAGACTCCGGGGGCTGTTTCTCGAGCCGAAACTCTTCTCGGTCGCCAAAATCACCAGACGCGAAAAATTCGATTCGGCTGAAATATACAGCGCATTCGGCGCATATCTTCATGCATCTTTTCAAAAAGACCGCATAAACGTGCTCTCCTGGCTTCGCGAAGAAGAAATGGATACCAACCGGATGCTCGAAGGCGCGGGGTTTCTCCTGTCCAAGACTAAAATTTTCGTCGAGCGTGAATTATCGGATGTATCCTTCGGCTACGAGGATCCTTTTACATACGAGACACTCGAGGAGATCGGGGAGGATCGTTTTCTTGAGATTATGGTCCGCGCCGCCGCAGGCGATCCGTTCGAAGAAGACGACTCAGCCGATCCCAGGATCAAATTCGAAGAATTGATCAAATACGCGGGTGGAATGTACGATCCCGGAAAATGGTTCGTGCTCCGCCTGGACGGAAAACCCGCCGGGGTGCTGCTGCCCCAGGTGTTCGAGAGAGACACTTCCACGGGCACGGTCTTCTACATCGGCGTGCTGCCCGAATTCAGGGGCCGGGGTCTGGGCGCCGTTATCCATTCGAAGGGCCTCTCTCTCCTTGCGGAAGAAGGCGCAAAGATGTATATCGGCTCCACCGACACCCGCAACGTCCCCATGATCAGGATATTCGAGAAAAACGGCTGCAGACAGACCGATCAGCAGCTCTACTACTCTCCCTCGTCTGAACAGCTGCTTTGAGATAATCAAACGCTCCGTGATGTGAATCGGATGCGCCTTCTTATGCCTTGCCTGTCTACCATGTCAATCCCCTGATTCGGTTGAAGAATACAGTCGCCGATTGCCGACATTCGAAACTCTGAAAACCGGACCTGACGAAAAATGATTCACAGAGAATTGGCGCCGCGACGTAAAGGATGCCTTGCAAAAATCCCTATTCGGGATGAAACTAATGATATGCCGCAGTTGTTCGGCAAAGAGTTTAAGAATTATTGCCATACCTCGAGGGAGGGAAAAAGATGAATAGAAAATTTCAATTGTCGGCAATCATCTTCATCTTTTTTTGTTTTCTGTGTGCGAACGCCGCAGATGTCGTTCCCACGGATGTCCAGCAGCCGGGATCGCAGCCGGCAGAAGTGAGCAACCTGGAATCCCCGGACAAGTGCGACAATTGCCATGGCGGATATGACCCGGCGGTTGAACCCGCGTTCAACTGGAGGGGGAGCTTGATGGCGAATGCGGGGCGCGACCCGATATTCTGGGCGACGATGGCGATAGCCGAGCAGGATTTCGACGGAGTCGGCGATCTCTGTCTTCGCTGTCACGCAACGGGAGGATGGATGGCCGAGCGCTCCACACCGACCGAAGGCGCATCTCTGCAGGACAAGGATGCCGACGGCGTAGAGTGCGACTTCTGTCACAAGATGACCAATCCGGATAACTCAGAACATGTCGGCGTTCAAAATCCCCCCTTCATCGCCAATGATGAAGAAGAACCTCCGACAGGCTATTACGGAAGCGGCATGCACGTTTTATGGGGTGACAGCCATAAGCTGGGACCGTATGCCGATATCGATCCAAACCATCAGTTTCTGCAATCCGCATTCCACCGATCCGCGGACTACTGCGGCACGTGTCACGATGTTTCAAACCCGGTCGTCGGCGATCTGGCACACAACCACGGAGCCCGGGTTCCGCTCGACCCGGGCACGTTCAGCGGACTGCCCGGCGCTCCCGTGGAAGAAAAAGCCGCTTTCAACAATTTTCCTTACCAGTACGGCATTGTAGAAAGGACATTCAGCGAATCCGTCGCGAGCCTTTTATCCCGGACACCGGTCTCCAGTTTCACTGATCTGCCGATCGATCTCCAGGACGGTGCAATACTCTTCGCCTATGAGAGCGCCCTGGCAGCAGGCACCGGGGGCGACTACGAGGATGGCACGCCGAGGTATTTCAGCTGCCAGACCTGCCACATGGTTCCGGTAACAGGTCAGGGATGCAACAAGAATGCGCCGGTTCGGAAAGATCTGCCTCACCATGATATGACGGGCGGCAACTACTGGATCCCCGATGCCATACAATATCTTGATCTCGAGGATAAATTAAGACTGGGCAGAGGGCTCACAGCCACTCAGATCGAAGCGTTGAACGCCGGAGCGGAAAGGGCGAAAAACCAGCTGAACCTGGCCGCATCCCTCTCGGTCGAGGATAATACGTTGAGGATCGTAAACCTGACCGGGCATAAACTCATCTCCGGCTATCCCGAAGGCCGCAGGATGTGGCTTAATATAAAATGGTATGACGGCCGGGAGAATCTCGTTCGGGAAGATGGTGAATACGGCCCTATCGGGGTTGAAGTTCAGGGTTTTGAAGTTGAATCCATCGTCGACCTGGGCGATCCCAACACGAAGATTTACGAAGCCTTCTATGCCATGACCCAGGAATGGGCCGTACAGCTTCTGACTCTCGGTTATCCCACTGATCTTGCTTTGAGTTACGATCGTTATTCGGGAGCGGCGGACTATACACTCGCCGATCTTGCCGCACAGGCGCCGGAAACATCTCACAAGACATTCCACTTCGCCTTGAACAACCGCATCGTGAAAGATAATCGCATCCCGCCTTATGCAATGGGCTACGATGATGCGCGAACACGTAACGTTCTCCCCGTTCCGGAAGATCAGTATGGAAATCCGGGGTCCGGCGGCTCTTACGATTACTGGGACGAGTTTACTCTCAATCCTCCGCCGGGAGCGACCAGTGCGTCGATCGACCTCCTTTACCAGCCGACCAGCTGGGAGTACATACAGTTCCTGTGGCTTGCGAACAACGGCACGATCGAATTCCTGGCGAACGAAGGTGAATACATGCTCGAGGCATGGCTGCACACAGGCATGGCCGCACCCTATGTAATGGCTCAGACGACCTGGGGATCGCCGTCGACTCCGGGACCGAATGTGAAAAAATACTGGATTGGAGAATAAATCAGCTTATAAATAACCGGTCGGCACATTGAAATGCGGCCTTTTACGACTGCATAATCTGCAGTAAAATCCCCGGTGTTTATTCCCGCAAGACCGGGATGGAGCAGAAAAAAACCTCCGCCGCAGGGGCGATGAATACGATATTGCCTTGTCTCGGATTTTGCGGCAGAATCCTTACGGGCTCCCGATTGAGGGAACGGAGGCAGGCCGAATACAGAAAGACGCTCTATCTTTATCCTTCGGACGCCCCGCAAAAAAAGGGAACCGGAGATCGGATGACCATGAAACGGAACGGGCAGACAGGGAACAGTTTCCAGCTTGGCGGACACAAGCTCCTCCATCATCTCGATCTTCTGCACGCCTGGGCTGAAGGGGAAGAAATTCCGCCCGTGACCTTCGAGTTCGGACCGGCGGGGGCCTGTAACGTCTCCTGCATTCATTGTTACATCAAGCACACGGGAAACCGGCCCCTCTTTACGCCGCTCCCGGTGATGAAAGAGCTTTTCACATCGGCGGCGCGGCTGGGCGTAAGAAGCTGTTTCGTTGCGGGATGCGGCGAACCGTTCCTGAACGGGAATCTTCCGGAAGCGGTGCGGTTCGCCCGGGAGCAGGGGATAGATATCGGCATCGCAACGAACGGCATCCCGTTCGGTCAAAAAGAGATCGACCTTTTCGCCCCGGCAACGACCTGGGTGAGGTTCAGCGTCCTGAGTCTCGATCCCGAACTCTTCGCTCGACTCCAGCGGTCCGGGGCCGGTTCCTATCGTCGTCTCATAAAAAATATGGAAGCTCTCTGCAGGTTCCGCGAAAGCCGCCACCCCGGGCTGGCAGTGGGCGCCCTTATCGCGGTGCTCCCCGAGAATATCCGGGATTTATACGATACGGGGGCGAGGATGAAGGAGATCGGCCTCGACTACGTGATGCTGCGCGGCGTCAACGACGGCGAAAAAACCGGTTACCGTCCGGGGGAGCGCTTCGAGCAGGAACACCTGGACGAGATCCGCCGTTTCGAGACTCTCGGAGACGACGGATTCACCGCCGAAGCCCGGTGGGACTTTTTCGATCCGGATTCCGGGAAACAGTTTTCAGGCCGGCCTTACGAAAAGTGCCTCGGCCTTCCCTTTACATGCCACGTGGACGCGGACGGCTCCGTCTACGCATGCAACGGATACTGGGGAATGGAGCGGTTCAGGTACGGTTCGCTCCTCGAGGCGTCCTTCGAGGAGATCTGGCGGAGCGCCAGGCGAAAACGGATTATCAGGGAAGTCGAAGCGGGCATAGATTTCGACGAGTGTTCGAAAGGCGCGACAGTGTGCCGGCTCGATAACATAAACCGGTTTCTATGGACCCTGAAGCAGAAACCGGCGCATGTCAACTTCATCTGAGCGCGCCGCTGCGGATCGGGAGCCGGCGACCTGGCCAGGCGAGGCATGCACGGGGGCGGGGGAATGAAAGAACAGCTTCAACTCGACGGGCATAAGCTTCTATACCATCTCGATCGTCTTCAGGCCTGGATGCAAGGTGATTATATCTTCCCCCTCTACGTGGAGCTGGGGCTCACATCGGCCTGCAACCAGCGGTGCGTCCACTGCTATACCAAAAGACTCGGATACCAGCCGGTATTTCTCGAAGATTCGATTTTATCAGGCCTGCCGGAAGACCTGGCGGCCGCGGGAGTCCGCTCGCTCTGTCTCGCCGGGAGGGGCGAGCCGCTTCTTCACCCCGGCGCAGCCGACGTGATCGACCGGGCGGGATCCGCCGGCCTCGACGTGGCGCTTTCCACCAACGGCACGGTCATGAGCAGTGAACTGTCCGGGGCGGTGCTGCCGCATCTCTCCTGGGTCCGGTTTTCCTTACTCGGAGGAAGCGAAAAGAGCTATCACGCTCTCCAGGGCGGTCGAAAAGGGGATTTCGACCGGGTAAGGAAGAACATGGCCCGCGCGGTTGAAATCAAACGCTCCGGAGGGTTCGACGTTTCTGTCGGCGCCGTATACTTCCTGTTCAGGGAGAATATACTGGAACTCCCTGATTTTACGCGGTGGTGCCGCGAAACGGGCCTGGATTACCTCGCGGTGAAACCCCTCGGCGATTATCCTTTCAACGATTTTTTCACGGACAAAGGCCTGGACGGCGATGAGTTCAGCGATCTGCTGGACGAAGTGGAAAGTCTCAGCGATCAAGACACCCTTGTCACCATCAGACGCGACATGTTCAACTCGTGGGAGAAAAAACCGTACAGCGAGTGCCTCAGCCTGCCTTTCATGACCATCATCGACTCCGACGGCCGGCTCTTCGGGTGCGGGGGATACTGGCAGGATGAACGATATCGCCTCGGCGATCTGCATGACGGGTCTTTTCAGGATGTATGGAGAAGCGCCGGCTGCCGCGAGACTCTTGAAAAAATGAGAAAACACGTCGATTTCAAGGAGTGCTACAACTGCTGCAGGAACCATACGATAAACCAGTTTCTCTGGTCGCTGCGGAACCCGCCCGCACACGTCAACTTCATATAGAGGCGGATGCTCCGGATTATGAAAAAAGAAGATAGACCGTTCCTGAGTATTATAATGCCGGCCCTCAACGAGGAGGTTTCACTGGGTACCGCCCTGAAGGAAACCCGCGAGGCGGCGGCGGCGAGTTTCGATAATTTCGAAATCCTCGTGTTCGACGATCATTCCACCGATGGAACCGCGGAAGTGGCGAAGAAGGCCGCATCCGCCTATCCCGAAATCAGGATCTTCAGAAACGACAGGACCCGCAGTGTAGGATACAGCCTTCGCCGGGGCGTTGCCGAGGCCAGGGGAATTTATGTCACGATGATCCCGTCCGACGGGCAGTGCATTCCCTCGGAGGTCATAAGAACATGCATCGCCTGTGACGACTCCGGCGCCGACCTCGCCCTCGAAGCCCCCGATCAGTCGCCACGCCCCGCGAGCAGGATCGCGATCTCGAAAATCTACATGATCATTGTAAGGATGCTCTTCGGCATCGATGTGGCTTACACGAACGGCAGCAATATCTACAGGAGGGATAAGCTGGCCGGGATAGAGTTCGCTTCGGACGGGTTTACAGCCCAGACCGAAGCGATCGTCCAGATGATCAGGCAGGGATGTCCATACATAGAGGTTCCGACCCAGATAAGGGACCGCGCCGGAGGATCGAGCAGGTCCCTGACGCTTTCGGGGCTCGCCGACGTTATCCGCAACCTGCTCAGGATTTTCTTCCGCGTCCGCCTCTCCCCTGCGAGACCCCGCTGATTTTTCCCCGAACCGGGGCCGCCGGTTCTCCCACGAAATCGCAGGCGGCCTGGCATCCCGACCGCAATGGAAACGCCGATCGGACGGATATCCGATCGGCGTTCGCGGGTTTAGACCCGTTCCGCGGCATCTACGGGGCCGCGACCACCTCGATATCGAAAGATGCGCTCGCGACTGGCTCGCCCGCCAGGGCGATCTCCACTGTTATCGTATACCAGCCGAGGGGAGTGTTCCCTGGAACGAACAGCGATACCGCCGTCGAAACCTCTTCGCCCGCTCCGAGAATCAACGGGGGTCCGCTGTAGAGCTGCCTGACGGTGGACGCGGGGCCGTCCGCCGCGAGGTTCGCATAGTCGAAAGAAGCCTCCTCCGCCCCGTTATTGACCGCGCCAGCCGTGAAAACGAGGGTTTCGCCGGGAGCGATTGAACCGGGATAATCGGCGAGGAAAACCTCGAGACCGGCGGCCGGAACGTATTCATCGGCGCCCATGTCGAACCCGTCGCCCAGCGGTCTCGTATCGCCGTCGATATCATCGTAGACGCCGGCATCGAGACCTGTGTCGATGCATGGGGAATCGATCGCCAGGTGGAAGTCGCCCCCCGCGGGGTCGGCGAAGAGGGGATCCGCATCGATGTTGCCGTCGCCCGTCCAGCCCCCTTCGACGTCGCTCCAGGTGACCGTTACCGAGCCGCCGGCGCAGTAGATCTGGGCTCCCGCCGAAGCTTCATTGCCCCAGAGGATCGTGTTCGTAACCGTCGGCGAGGAATAGATGCCGCAGTACAGCCCGCCCCCTTCGCTGTCGGAAATGTTTTCGCTGACCGTATTGTGGACAATCGAAACCGAATGGGAGCCGACGCAGTAGATACCGCCGGCGCGCCATCCCGTGTTACCGGTGATCATGTTGTTGCTGATCGCGGCCGGCGACTGGAGGTAGATTCCGCCCCCTTCGCCGCTGTCGTTGCCGGAAACGGTGTTGCCTTCTATGACTAGAGTCGAATATCCCTGGAACCACAGTCCGCCCCCGCCCTCTGAAGCGTAGTTGTCCGCGATCAGGTTGCCCGTAATCGTCGCCTCCGTAAACTGACCCCCGATGCCGCCGCCGCCGCCGTAGTCGCTGGCCCGGTTGCCGGTGATGATATTGCCGCTCAAAACCGGCGAACCTCCTTCGCAGTAGATGCCGGCTCCCAGGCCGGAGATGCGGTTGCCCGAAATCGTGCTGCCCGTGAGCTCGGGCGATGAGTCGACCAGGTAGACGCCGCCGCCGTCCCTGGAGCTGTTGTTCTCGATGACGAGGTTCCGCAGAACCGGCGACGAGCCGGCGCAGTAGATTCCGCCTCCCTCGTCCATGTCGCCGTTCCTGATCGTAAATCCTTCCAGCACGGAAGTTTCATCCTCGCCGTTTATGAAGAGGAAACCCCTGTGGGAGCCTTCGCAGTCGATTACCGATTCACCGCGGCCGTCCCTCCCACCCTGCAGCGTCACGGCGTGCCCGTCGAAGTCTATATCCGTGTTTCCGATGCCCGTATACGTTCCGGAGGCTACCAGGATCGAGTCGCCGTCGTCCGAGGCGTCGACGGCGGCCTGGATGGTGGCGTAATCTTCCGGAACCCGGATGATGCCGGTGTCGATGGATCCGTGGATATATACGGTGTCGCCGCCGCCGTTCGAAGCGACGTCGATATCCGCTCCGAACCCGCCGGCTCCTTCGGGAAAGACCCCGTCGACCGTAACCAGCTCTTCACCGAACTCCGACAGGGAGAATTCCGCCGGAGTCACGGAAGTTATCCAGTCCGCCGATTCGGTGATCACCACGTCGAGGGTGCCCGACCCGGTGTTAAACACCGTAAAAACCGCGGAGAAAGGAACTCCGGTTTCCTCCCTGCCCAGGTCGATGTCGACCGGATCTACGTCAAGGCAGGGCGTGCCGGAATTCTCCGGGTTGACATCGATGAACGGATTCTCGAAGAAGTCGACCGAGTTGTCGTCCGTGTCCTGGTAGGGCAGCCTCTCGAAGCTGTAACCGGAACCCGTGGGATCGGCTATTGGAGTCCCTTCGAACGGTTCGCCGGGATCGGGAGTGCCCCAGCCGAGGGCGTCGATGACGATGTCCGCGGCGTCGCGCAGAGCGATGCCGTGATTCGTATTGGTCAGCGCCATTTCATCCTCGACATCGGCCGACGGCCAGCCGGGATCGTCCCGCCCGGTGGACCATCCGCCGTCGGCCACAAGGAAGTACCCGTGGGCCGGGATGACGCCCGCCGGAATCTCAGCTTCGACCCCGTTCCCGTCCCAGAGATCCCAGCCCGATATGTCGATATCGAAATCGGTGGGATTGAAGAGCTCCACGAACTCGCTGTTGTTCTCGCTGTAGGCGTCGGCGTAGACCTCGCTTATCAGCGGATGATCGGTTTCGGGCGCGAGACCGGATGAACCGTCCGGCGGCGAGATGAGCCCCGCCGCTGCGGTGCAGACCGCCGCGATCAGCAAGAGCGCCGGAACGATACAAGCAGATTTGACTGAATTCATTGTATTCTCCCCGTCACAGGCTGTTGACTTCGATATCTAATACCGGGATACATTATATCACACAGACAATCATAAGGGAAATTAAAATTATAACTCCGCTTCCCATCCATCGGCGCTTTTCGTTTCTCCATCCTGCGCGAGGAATGATGGACGACTCCGACCACTCCGCGGGATCCGGAATGCCGACGCCCTGGAATGTCCGGGAGGCCACATCGGATCGCACGAGTAATTTCTATTCAAAGTTGCATGGTCTCCCGAGCACGAGTATAATTCTTTCAAAGGAAGACTGAAACAAGTGAAACCCTCGAATCTCGGTGTGAGGATTTCGCTGACCAGCTCATTGAAGATTATAATGATGATGATTCGAAAATACTTCCAACAGGTGAAATGAAACAGCAAGGGCAGGTAACGAACTTCGTACTCGACTTCATGAAACACTACGAGGAGGGTCAGTGATGTTGACTAGAATCTCCTTATTATTGCTTTCGATAATTCAGTTTTCTGTAACCTATCCCGATTCACAATGTTTTGCTGCTACCCATCTGGTAGCTCAATATAATGACACGACAATCCAAGAAGCCATAGACGCTGCCGAAGAGGGTGACACTGTTCTGGTTGATCCCGGAACCTATACGGGTGAAGGTAATAGAGATCTCAACTTCCGCGGCAAAAATATCGTTCTTATTTCTGACTGTGGGCCTGAGAATACGGTGATTGATTGTGAAGAACTCGGCAGGGGATTCTATCTCTACTCAGGAGAGAGCGAGACTGCAGTAATCGCCGGTTTCACCGTCAAGAACGGCTACAGCGACAATAGGGGTGCATCTATCTATATCTCAAATTCAACCCCATTAATTACCAGCTGTTTCATATTCTTTGGTTTCAGCCCAAATGGTGGCGCTGGAATCTGTCTGGAGTCAAGCTCCTCGATAATAGAAGGTTGCTCAATTTC
>CAYMWF010000071.1:0-24127 GCA_964394085.1 uncultured Gemmatimonadota bacterium
TGCTTTATAGAATACAGTTAAACAAGATTATAAGTGGAAACTATTGACAGAAACGCAATTTTGCGAAGGAGGTCTTAATGAAAAAAATGTATCTGTTCATAATTGCCTTTTTAGTATGCAGCACCCTTTCACCCGCATTCGCGGCTCTGAACAGGGACGCTGCACTCGAGCTCGTTGTAAGTGATCTATTGCAGGAGAACCTGGACGGAGTTCGGGTTTATGCCGCTAATGAGCCGATAAGTAAGGGACTAGACGTTTTTTCCTGGAAACACCGAGTCTATTCTGCCCCTTCGGATGGCTGGTTTGTGTTTATAGATGATTTTGCCCGGGCGAACTGGGAGCATCCGTGCAGATTCGTACATGTCGATAAACATACCGCCAAGCTCGATGTCTATCAGGCGATGACTCCGCCAATAGACATTGAAACCTTATTTGAATTACCTACCGAAATGAAAAGGACCGCTGAAACTGCAGGTGAACATTTCCCCAGTCCTTACATAGGTCCCCTGCTGCAGAACGACTCGAAGGATGGTGGGCATTCATATGCTGTACTTATATCCGGTGGTGCCAGTCAGTGGTCGAACCATATCAGATATTATAATGACATGACTTTTATCTTTACGACGCTGAAGGAAGTTTACGGCTATTCTGATGACGATATCTACGTTTTGATGTCTGATGGAACCGATCCGGCTCCTGATCGCAGCGACGGTACCAATTCTCCACCCGACATGGACGGTGATGGAGTCGATGATATTGAATATCCTGCAGTGATGTGGGCGATCAATGACGTCTTCGACATCCTCGACGGCATAGTCACTGCTAATGATCAGGTCTTTTTCTTCTTTACGGATCACGGGGGTTCAAATGGCGGATGGAACGTCTATCTCAATCTCTGGAATTGGGAAACGATGACTGATGCTACATTCGCGAGCTTAGTCAACAGCCTTCCGGGTGCTCAATACATATTCACAATGGAACAATGCTTCTCCGGCGGCTTTGAAGATGATTTGACAGATCTGCCGCCCCGTGTGTTTTCATCGGCATGTGCTTACAATGAGTATTCCTGGGCGATGTCGAACCTCCTATACGACGAGTATGTTTATTACTGGATCTCAGCGGTAAGAGGAGAGGATCCATACGGGACACCGGTGGATGCTGATTACAACGATGACGGTCGTGTAACCATGGATGAAGCATTCATCTATGCAGAGGCTCATGATACGCGCGACGAAACACCTCAGTATGACGACAACCCTCTGGGGTTGGGTGCCGACGTCACCCTGGACTACGGAGAACCCGGACCAAGGCTGTCTCTTGAAGTATCGAATTATCCTTACATGATTAAACGGGGGACAATTCTTTCATGGGACATCACGGTTACTAATCTAAACGATTTCAGCAACGATGTTGATCTTTGGGTTGAAATCACTGCGGAGTGGATGAGTCAACCTTACAACCGCTATGTCAGCAGCATCACTCTAGCTGCGGGTGAAGAAAGGGATTTCCACATCAGTAAAAGAGTGCCTGTATGGGTCCCGCTTGATTTTTATGATGTGAAGAGTTGCGTGGGTGTTTACAATTCGGATATATATGCGTCCGATGCCTTTACGGTAATCCTGTATGGAAGTTGAAAACACGGTCGTAGACTTGGTGCCCTAAGGATGAGCAGCTGACTCACCACTGGAAGCGACTAAAATAGCGCGGATCATCCTGCGAATGGTCCGCGCGTTTCTTTTATGTGATAATCGGTACCCTTGACACCTGCAGGGCCTGAAGTATAAACTGCGCTTTTACCGGTGGCAGGTAGTTTTTCGATGGTCAAGTTCTTTCTTTTTTTATTCGGGGCTTACTACGTTATCCGTTCAGTCAGGCGTATCTTCGCTGCATACTTTAATAATCAAACAGAAAGTCTGAAAAACGAAAGAAAATCCGAGACGATCGGAAATGAGACCCGGCAAGCTTCGGGGCTCTATTCCGAAGATGACATTGTAGATGTACAGTTTGAGGATTTGGATTCGTAAAATTCTATTCACATCTCGGACAAACCACCAACCCGGGGAATAATATGAAAGTACTAATTGTCGGAAGTGGGGGAAGAGAACACGCCCTCGGCTTAACGCTTTCCCGATCACCGCAACGTCCTGAGATTCTCTCATGCCCGGGCAATGCTGGACTTGTCGGTTTGGGCGAAGTCCATCCTACAGCATCAGGCAATTCTGATGACATTGCAAAGTTGGCGATCAGTGAATCAGTTGATCTTGTAGTAATCGGGCCGGAAGCTCCTCTCGCTGCGGGCCTGGCGGACAGGTTAAGACGAAAGGGTATCCCAACATTCGGACCCGGTGCCAGAGGTGCCATGCTCGAAAGCAGCAAAGTATTCGCCAGAAGATTCATGGAACGTCATAACATCCCTGCACCCGGCTTCAGGGTTTTTTCGAACTTCACCGAAGCTCAAGACAACATAAAAACCAGCCCTCTCCCTGTGGTGATCAAGGCTGACGGGTTGGCGGCCGGAAAAGGTGTCAGTATTGAAACCACGGTTGATGGAGCAGTCGAAACGATTCATCGGATTATGAATGAAAGAAAATTCGGTGATGCCGGCAGCAATATTCTTTTAGAAGAATGTCTAGATGGTATAGAGCTTTCGGTTCATGTCGTCACCGATGGCGAAAAATCAGTCGTTCTTCCTTATTCGATGGATCATAAGCGGATAGGAGAGGGAGATACGGGTCCGAATACCGGTGGTATGGGCGCCATCTCGTCACAGCGGTTAGTGGATTTTGATATTTCCAGGAAAATCACTGAGAGAATAATCAAGCCAACTTTGAAAGGCTTGCAGAAAGATGACATAGAATATATAGGCGTTCTATATTTCGGCCTCATGCTCGTGGATGGCGACCCATATGTCCTGGAGTTTAATTGTCGTTTCGGAGATCCGGAAACTCAAGTCATACTTCCATTGCTGGAAGGAGATTTCTTTCAAATGCTTGCTGATACAGCTCATGGAAGTATCCCGACAGAAACCTGCAGAATCACGAGTGGTATCGCTTCATGTATCGTAATGGCAGCTGAGGGGTACCCTGAATCGTATGAAAAAGGCAAAGAGATCAGTATTCCGGAAGTTGTGACTGAGGACAATAATATAACGGTGTTCCACGCCGGCACCGGCTATACGGATGATCACAGGCTTGTTACAACAGGAGGTAGAGTTCTAGGAATTACGGCGATCGGGAAGACACTTCAGGAATCCCTGTCAAAAGCATATGAAGCTGCGGGCTTGATCGACTTCGAAGGCGCGTACTGGCGAAAAGATATCGGCTGGCGAGTAAAAGAAAGGATTAAATGATAATGAACCCCAGAGTAGCTGTTTTGATGGGCAGTGAGTCCGATAGACCTGTAATGGAGGAAACAAGCAAGATGCTCAGTCGTTTCGAGATTGAGCATGAGTTCATAGTCTCATCAGCACACCGGTCTCCGGAGAAGACCAGGAACTACGTCCAGTCTGCATCTGAGCGTGGAATTAAAGTTCTAATCGCGGGTGCAGGTATGTCTGCACATCTCCCGGGAGCTATGGCAGCGGAAACGACACTCCCTGTTATAGGTATTCCGCTGTCGGGTTCCGCTTTGAGCGGGGTCGATGCGCTTCATTCTATCGTTCAAATGCCTTCGGGTGTTCCGGTAGCGACCATGTCCATAGGAAAGCCAGGCGCGAAAAACGCTGCAATTTTCGCAGCCCAGATTCTTGCGCTCTCCGATGCGGAACTACGAGAGCGGTTGAGAAAATTCAAATCTGACCTGGCGATGGGATGATCCGTTCTTCATCAGAAGCGCTCAATCTTTGCGGATCCTGTCTGAAAGAACGCAAACCAGCCCTGTGAATCCAGTTTTTAGATACCCGGATAGAGTTCGTCGGCTATCTTCTGGAGGGATATCGTGAACAGAAATATTGTTACCATTACTATTTTCCTTTGGCTGTTGAGTATATGTGGTGCGGCGGGGATTAACGATAATCGAATAAAATCAAGATCGATTTCACGGACCTGCAGCTTCGGTCCACCTGAAGCAACAATGACAGGCAGTACAGATACTTTGTGCTCATCTACCTTTGAAGAAGGAGACCTGCCTGCGGGTTGGGCGATTGTGAAGACAGCTCCGCCCAACGATACATTTCCCGAAAATTGGTTCGTAACGACAACTGATGACAGTATAGCAATCGGAAATGACTACTACCTGGGTTGGGTTAATTACAGTGAAACTAATATTCAGGATGAATGGATAAAAACACCGGTATTGGATATGACTCAATACACAGAAGAAATTTATCTCGATTTCATCCGAATATACCATAGTCCCGATCCTTGGGCTGATTCCGCCACGGTCTATGTCAGGGTTTCTCTTGATGGCGGCTCTACCTGGCCCGATACCGTTTATTCAATATCAAGGTTGGACGCTCCAGGAAGGGAAGATGTCCGCCTAAGACTCGATGAACTGAGTCCGGAATGTGCTGGAAATGCGACCGTCGCGATCGGATTCCAGTATGCGGGGAAGAATGGAGACAGCGCAGGGCTGGATGATATCTCAGTGAGTGCAAAAAGCAGCGAGAAGCAGCAAAAATCGACATGGGGAAGTCTAAAAGCTGACTTCAAGTAAAATATCATCTACTTCGCAAAACGGAATGGAAATGACGGAGTTACAGACACTGATTTCGAAGCTCAAGAAAACTTCGGGCATTCGGATTGTATTATACGTTATCGACGGATTAGGGGGGCTTCCCGGGGCAGATGGAGCCACTGAACTAGAGGTAGCATGCACTCCAAATCTTGATAGAATGGCCAAAACGGGGAGTTGTGGGCTGATTTCTCCCATTGCAGCAGGCATTACACCCGGCAGCGGTCCGGCTCACCTGTCTCTGTTCGGATACGATCCAGTCGCAAATGACGTGAAGAGAGGACTTTTAGCTGCTTTCGGAATCGGATTCGATATGAAGCCCGGTGATGTTGCTGCGAGAATGAATTTCGCAACAATCGACCGGGAGGGTAAAATCATTGATCGTCGAGCTGGCCGCATCAGCACCGAAGAAAATGAAAGAATCTGCAACGACTTGAAAAATCTCCGCATAGGTGAGACAGAGTGCTTTGTTGAACCGGTAAAGGAACATCGTGCACTCATAGTTTTTCGAGGTGGGTCACTTTCAGACGCATTGGCCGATACCGATCCTCAAATGACGGGAGTTGAACCACTACCCGTCCGACCTTTATCTTCCGGCGCTTCGACCACTGCAAACCTTGTATCGGCATATATCGAAGAAATCCAGAAGAGGCTGGCGCAAGAACGGGCTGCAAATGGAGTATTATTACGAGGGTTCTCGGGATATCGTTCTTTGCCTTCCATGGAAGAAATTTATGGTTTGAAATCGATCGCAATAACATCATATCCGATGTACAGGGGAATCGCCCGGCTCGTGGGAATGACCCTTGCTCCTTCTTATCGGGATCTAGAAGATGCCGCAAATCAATACAGCGCCAACGCAACCAAGTTTGATTTCTTTTTCATACATTATAAAACTGCGGACAGCAGAGGTGAAGATGGTGATTTCCAGGGAAAGGTTCGTGCAATTGAAGAAGCGGATACATTGGTGCCCCATATAATTAAGAATGGAGAAACAGTACTGGTCGTGACGGGGGATCATTCCACACCATCACAGCTTGCATCTCACTCATGGCATCCGGTACCAATTTTGATTCAGGGCAAGTATGTTCGCACGGATTCCACGGATCGATTCTGCGAGCAGGAATGTCACAAAGGTGGCCTGGGACTTCTTCCTTCAGTTGAAGTCATACCGCTGTCGATGGCAAGTGCCTTGAAATTGGAGAAATTCGGTGCATAGGAGTTTAATGCTCCGAAGGTTCCTGTACCCAATAGCTTCTGGTGCACTCCTGGCGTTCTGCTATCCACCCGGAGATTTAGGAATTGTAGCCTGGTTCGCTATTGTACCCTTCTTGATCTCCATCGATTCTGAATCTTCCGCACGGCATGCTTTCGGAACAGGATACCTATTCGGTTTCATACTTCATCTCGTTTCCTTCCACTGGCTAATCAATCTGCCGGTACCGATATGGATTTCACTACTTGGTATTACTGCATTAACCCTGTTCTCTTCGATTTATACCGGTCTTTTCTCAGCGCTCTCGGTTTCTATTCGCAAAAAATTACACATCCCCGGGTTGATTTTGTATCCGCCAGTATGGCTGGCTATGGAGTTTATAAGAGGTGCAGGCATTCTCGGGTTCCCCTGGCTCGATCTTGCGTATACACAGCATAAGAACCTGCCGTTACTACAGATCTCGTCCATAACCGGACATTGTGGTGTCTCGCTACTGGTAATATCTGCCAATTCCGCTCTTCTAGCATTAATCAAGAATCTGAGAAACCCCTTTTCAAAGGAACTGCTGACTCCTATCATCACCGTCGCCGCTCTCACGATTAGTCTTTTATTCTGGGGGAATCACAGGATCGAGGAGCAGAAGCGAGCAGCTGATTCGATTGCACATGTGCTGTTATTTCAAGGTAATCTATCTCCCGCTGAGAAATGGCTGAGTGGTGACAGGCATCAAAAAATCAGTCTGTTCTGCGATGAAACCCTCCAAGCCGTCAGAACCTGCAAGAATAAACCAGATATTGTGATATGGCCCGAAACGGCGGTTCCCGCATATCTTCTCGATGAACGACGATATAGAAAAAAGGTGCTTTCTCTCTCGGCGGAGCTGAGCCTGCCAATCCTGACAGGAACATTGGTGATGGAGCCGAATAACAGGTCAACACATTATAACGGGTTGGTTCTTTTCCCCCCTGATGGTGAGATCGGGAATTGTTATAAAAAGATCAAACTTGTCCCATTTGGGGAAATGATACCCTTTGAGGATCGAATTCCCTTGTTATCAAAAATAGAACTCGGCCAAGGCAGCTATTCTCCAGGTAGTGAGTATACTATCTTTAACAGCGGTGATGTTTCTTTTGGCGGGGTAATCTGTTTTGAGTCACTATTTCCCTCTCATTTTCGCAGAATTGTAAAACAGGGCGCTCAATTCATGGTTGTAGTTACAAATGATGCCTGGTTCGGGGAGTCGAGTGCACCATACCATCATGCAGCTGTCTCGTCTTTTCGAGCGATCGAAAACTGCGTCAGTGTTGCAAGGTGCGCCAATACAGGAATCTCTTGTATTGTTGATCCCTGGGGAAGAATCTATAATGCAACCGGCATCTTCACGAGGGAGATAGTCAATGGGGATATGATTTTCAACATGGAATCAAGCGGTAAGACTTTTTACTGTAAATTCGGGAATATAATCGGACCAGCGGCACTTATAATGACATTTATTTTATTGATTTTCGCACGATACGATTGGGGAAAGAATCGGTGAGCAATGATAATTCTATCATTGAAAACCAAGATTTACTGAGCTGCTCAAGGGGCTGGATGGATAAGTTTGCTTAATGATGCAGTCAACCGGAGGACCGACATGTCCAGACCATACAGGTCAGGGTTCGTAGCTATATCAGGTAGGCCGAATGTAGGCAAATCTTCTCTTATGAACCACTTTCTTGGAAAAAAACTGTCGATAACCACTTCAAAACCTCAGACAACCAGGAACCGCATAACTGGAATCCTAACAGAGGACGAGACTCAAGTCATTTTTATCGATTCTCCCGGAATTACTGATGTAAAGGATGACTTGACTAAAAGCCTGTTAAGGACTGCGACCAGGATAATGCATGAGGCAGATCTGGTTCTTTTAATGGCGGATGCGAGCAAATATGCAGGCGCTATCAACAAAGAAGTCCTGGACTGTCTGTCTGAGGTGGCGACCCCGGTAATTTTAGCAGTGAATAAAATCGACACTATTCGAAAACCGATGCTATTGCCGCTTATTGACGGGTACAGGCGGAAATTCGAATTCGCCGAAATAATACCCATATCGGTACTGCTGGACGAGGGGATGGGAATATTATACCAGACTATCGCAAAATACCTTCCCGACAATCCTCCGTTCTATGACGAAGAAATGCTCTCGGAGTTACCTCTTCGATTCTTTATCGGTGAATTCGTCAGAGAGAAACTCTTTGAATTACTTTACGAAGAAGTACCATATTCCATTGCAGTTAAAGTAGAGCATTTCAAAAAGAAAACCAGTAAATTATATATCAAGGCCAACATCTTTGTAGAAAGAGAATCCCAGAAGGGTATTGTTATTGGGAAAAACGGTGCAACGCTGAAAAGGATTGGATTGGCCGCCCGGAACAGTATTGAAGCTTTTCTTGAAGAACAGGTCTATCTTGAACTGTGGGTTAAAGTAAGACCCAAATGGAGTTCAGACCCCAGCAGTCTTAGAGAATTCGGATATCGATGAGAATTCTACTCCAGGATATTTTTCTGATAGTTGAGCAGACAACCCTCATTGCTTGTAAAATTCAATGACACCGCGAAGCATATCTTTGGTTGAGTACTTAGGCTTGTATCCGATCAGTTTGTTGATCCTTGACAAGTCCGGCATCCTTTTTCTCATATCCTCGAAACCCTTTTCATAGGCTTTTTCATACGGAATATACTCAACAGAAGATGTTGAATTTGTCATGGTGATTATTTCCTGGGCAAGATCTTCGATGCTGATTTCTTCATCATTGCCCACATTGAAAACTGAACCTTCGGCCCTGGTCTCTTCCATCAGTTTTAATAAAGCCCCTACAACATCTCTTACGTCGCAAAAGCACCTTGTTTGTTTCCCATCACCAAAAATCGTCACCGTTTGCCCCATAAGTGCCATTTTCACAAATTGTGGTACGACCATTCCGTATTCACCAGTCTGTCTTGGCCCGCATGTATTGAACAGGCGTGTGATTACGATGGGCAACCCCTTCTCCCGGTAGTATGCAAGGGCCAGATATTCATCTACTGCTTTCGAGGTGGAATAACTCCAGCGGGCCGTACTCGTTGAGCCTAACACTCTGTCATCGTCTTCCGAGAAGGGGAGTGATTCGGATTTTCCGTAAACCTCGGATGTGGAAGTTATCAGCACTTTTTTCTTATATTTGTTAGCCAGTTCTAAGACAGTTTCTGTTCCTTTTATGTTAATCTCTAAAGTTTTCAGCGGGTTTTTAACAATGAACTGAACACCCACGGCTGCAGCAAGATGGAAAATTCTATCTGAGGACCGGATGAGTTTACCCATAAGATCTCTATTCATGATTGTGTCGATATAATATGAAAAATTTTTATTTTTCTCATTGTGGACAAAATTCTCGAACCGGCCGGTGGACAGATCATCTATGATTACAACCGAGTCTCCATTATTCAGCAATATGTCCGTAAGGTGTGAACCTATAAATCCTGCACCGCCCGTAATCAGAGTGTTCATCAAGAATCTCCTTCTGCTCAATTCTGTAAGTTTCGAATAATCTAAGTACCTAACATGGACAAGTCAAGATACTTAGTTGGCTCATCGTCCCAAAATCATTCCCGCTGAAAAGAAATTGGCCATAAAAGGGGTTAATAGTGGTCTGTATAAATTTCAGATGGTGGGATCACTATTCAGCATCTCCAGTACAATGTTTCTCGTTCTTTCCGTAAACTCGGTATATGACTCTTCCCCCTGGCTCTCCGGAGGTGAAATGAGTGAGCCAATCCTTACTGTTATTTTGCCTGTTTTCAGTTTACCCGACTTTTTGGGGAGAATGGACCGCGCTCCGGAGATTGCTACGGGCAGCACGTTCGCGCCGGTGTCGATAGAAAGTCTGAATGCTCCTGTTTTAAACCTGCCGAGGCCTCCTTCGGCCGAGCGAGTACCCTCCGGGTAGAATTGGACCCAGAATCCATCCTCAAGACGCACTTTTGTCTGAGTGAGAACTTCATTTCTTTTACCGACAGCCTGCCTGTCTACAATGATATGACCTGCTTGCTTCAGCAGAATTCCGAAAATCGGAATTGCCGTCAGCTCCTTTTTGGCCAGAATTACCGAGGGCTTTCCGAGAGAACAATATAGGATCGGGATATCTGCAAGACTCTGATGGTTGGCAACCACTATCACCGAGGTTCCGACTTCCGGTAAGTTCCCTTTTCCGTGAACTTCGAAACGCACGCCGGAAATTCTTATGAGTGATTGAAACCAGAAAAGATGAAGATAGTGTATAACCCGTCTGGAAACAGACTTTGGAGCAATCGCCATAAGAATAAAAACCGGACAGCATACAAAGACCAAAAGCAAGGCGCCAGTGGCAAACGCTATAAGGAATCTCAATCGTTTCATAAACTGGTACACAAAAGTAATCGTGCCCGAATGGTGCAGGTAGAATATAACCATGCTACGAACCATGTCAAGTTTGCGCAACCTGCTGATCCGGAATCGTGGGCTTCTCTGAAGGGGTTGCTCTAGAGATATCTTTCTTCTATACAAGCACATGGAATCGGATATCGTGAAATAGCTGGAAATTCCGTAACTCATTGATTTCTAGTGCTTATAAAACCATGACGGAATATGATTGACAGTACAAACGCCCTCTATATATTAGGTTTTTTGCAGCTGGAGTAATCAACTGTGTCTGAAGCACGAGAATTCTACAAACTGACTCTTGAATATGATGGAACGTCATTCCACGGATGGCAGATTCAGCCGGGTTTTCGAACCGTACAGGGTGTATTGACGACTATTCTTGAGACGTTTCTGAGAGAGCAGGTCAAAGTAATTGGAGCGGGTAGAACAGACTCGGGAGTACATGCGACAGGCCAGGTTGCGAGTTTTTCGACGTCGAATTCAATACCGGCTGAAACTATCAGGAAAAAACTTACTAGGATGCTTCCCCCTGACATCTCACTTGCGGGCTTGGAAGATACCGACAAGAATTTCAGTGCCCGCCATCATGCTCGATTCAGACAATATAAATACCGGATAAGAAACAAAAGATCCGCACTTGCAGGCAGGTATTCATGGTTCGTTGACGGCAACCTCGATTTCGATAGAATGAAAATTGCGTGCACAAAACTTGAAGGGCTCCACTGGTTTCGCGCCTTTGCGAGAAAAATGGAGAATTCTGAAGGATATTTCTGCAGAATGATAGAGGTAGGTTGTACCCATGAATGCAACGATGAAGAAATCCATTTCTATTTCAAGGCAGATCGCTTTTTATATGGAATGGTTCGCCTTTTGACAGCGGCTCTGGCTGATATCGGCAGGCATAAACTTGATTTGGATTCTTTGGAAATTTGTCTGGATTCAGGTGTCCGCCCATTACTTTCCGTCACCGCCCCCGCCCATGGGCTATTCCTGGAGAAAATCGGTTACTGATGTTTGATCTTTCGCTCCGGTTTATTATGCAATGCTCTCGTCGGCAATTTACATTAACTCTATGTATGGTTCTGTTTTGCGTTTGCACTAGCTCGGCGAATGAAAAGCCGCAGTTGGAATTAGCAACGACAGCTAAAAGGCAAAATGCGATTATCCTTGCAGCAAAAGCTTTACAGCCTTCAGTTGTCAGCATCAGTGCTCTGCAGTCACGATCGGGTTCCGCTGTAAACCCTCTTGATGAATACTTCAGGAATTTCTTCCACTTTCCATACGGCTCAAACAGGTTCGGTTCTCGAAACAAACCTGTGCAGAATTTAGGATCTGGTTTGATCATCAATCCGGAAGGGTACATTATCTCCAATGAACATGTTGTTGGAGGTGCATCCGCAATCACGGTGACCACATCCACCGGAATAGAACTGGAGGCTGAAATAGTCGGAGCGGATAAACTGACGGATATAGCGGTGATTAAGGCATCGACATCTGAGCCGCTTTCTGCTGCGGCACTTGGTTCTTCCAATGACCTCATGATTGGTGAATGGGTTGTAGCCATCGGGAATCCGTTCGGCAATCTGCTTACAGATCCCAGTCCGACTGTTACTGCGGGGGTGATAAGTGCGTTGCACCGCGATATCCGTCCCGACAAAAATCGAGTACAGGTTTACTGGGACATGATCCAGACCGATGCCTCAATCAATCCCGGCAACAGCGGTGGGCCGTTGGCAAATGTATTGGGCCAGGTCATCGGGATAAATACCTTTATTTTCACCAGGGGAGGGGGTTCTCTTGGAATCGGTTTCGCGATACCGATTAATCGTGCAAAGAAAATTGCATTCGATATCATCAAGTATGGCGAAACCCGGCAAGCATGGACAGGTATGGAGGTTACAGAAAAAGTTACTCGAATGGAGAACAAACGGTTCCTCGTTGTTTCCGAGATTGAAAAGGACAGCCCCGCAGCAGAAGCGGGTGTTCGAGAAGGCGATATCATTATTTCTATTGAGAAGATTCCAGTAACTGACAAGCTGTCGTTTCTGTACCGACTCGAAACGTTTTGCGTCGGCGACAGTATCACACTCGACATAAAGCGACGAAACAGAGAATACTCCCTGAGCCTTGAACTTGAACCGCTTCCCCAACACTATAAAATGTCATATATTCCGGAATTGGAATGCTATCTCCGCCAGGTAGATGCGCAGCTGGCCACGAAACACCACCTGATATCCCGCCACGGTGTTGTGATTTCCGAACTGGATCAAAGCTCTTTTCTCTACAGGACCGGGGTGAGAAAAGGTGATATGATTATCGCCGCCGGCAGATATAGAATCAAATCGGTACGAGACATTGAGTCTGTAATTGACTTATATGCTTCACCTGCTCTACTGGTGCTTTCGGTGGAACGGTCCGGCGCGATTTACTTCGTTGAGGTTGTTTTGACTAAGAAATAAAATCCTTCTGGAATAGTCATGCTTTATTGAAAAAGAAAAGGTGGATGGATAGATGATTGAACGATATGAAGTACCGGAATTGGCTGATGGAATCTGGTCTGATCGAGCAAGATTCGAGAGGTGGATGCAAATACAGTTAACGGTGATGGAAGTGATGGAGGAGGAGGGGTTAATCCCAAGGGGTATCTCCGCATCCGCCCGCGCAAAAGCCTCATTCGATCCTGCCCGAGTTCTTGAAATTGAACAAGAAGTACATCATGATGTCATTGCATTTCTCACAGAGCTGGGAGACAAAATCGGAAAGGTTGAATCACGTTATCTCCATCTCGGGATGACTTCCTCCGATATGCTTGATACTGCTTTGGGGATGCAGCTTAGGGATTCTGCTGTTTTAATTACAAAGAAAATGAAGGAACTGAGGGTTATCCTGGCTGATCAGGCGTCAGCGCATAAAATGACTGTTATGGTTGGCAGAACCCACGGTATACATGCCGAACCGATAACACTCGGTATGAAACTGGCGGTCTGGTATGCTGAAATAGGCCGGCACATAACAAGGCTGAAATCGGCGACAACGGGTATATCCGTAGGGAAACTATCGGGAGCTGTAGGCACCTACGCCCATTTATCACCGCAAATAGAAGAAAAAGTCTGTAGCCGGCTTGGTTTAAAACCCGCTCCAGTGTCGACCCAGATTGTGCAACGTGATCGACATGCTCATTTCCTATCGGTTTTGGCGGGTGTCGGCGCTTCCCTGGAAAAATTTGCTGTAGAAATTCGAAATCTTCAGCGCACCGAGATCGACGAACTGCATGAACCGTTCGGTAAAAAACAAAAAGGTTCGTCCGCAATGCCACATAAGCGAAATCCCATCATTTGTGAGCGAGTCAGCGGTATGGCCAGAATCCTGCGTGCAAATGCACACGCGGCAATGGAGAATGTCGCGTTGTGGAACGAAAGGGATATAAGTCACTCCTCCGTTGAGAGGGTCATATTCCCTGATTCCACCCAATTATTGTTCTATATGCTGAGTCGAATGCTTGTTGTCATTAAAGGACTTGACGTAAACAAGAAGAAGATCAGCAGGAATCTGGAATGTACCAACGGCTTGATTTATTCACAGGGTGTGATGTTGGCGATGGTCAGGAAGGGTCTGGATAGGTTGCAGGCATACCGCCTGGTTCAGAATGCCGCCGTTAATTCCTGGCGCACCAGACAATCTTTTATGGATGAACTGCTTCAGGACAGGGAGGTCGCCAGGTGGCTCGATGCCTCCGAAATCAGATTACTCTTTTCCCCCGGCTCCTACTTAAGGTGGATTGATGGAATATACGAACGGCTGGGTCTTATATCAAAAGCGAGTGCCGCCAGGAGTGATGGATGAAATATATCGAAATATCCCGCTGCCGGAGTAAAATCGAACTGCGTCAACTCCTCGACAGTTACGGTATCAGCCTTTCTCCCTGGGAAGCGAACCGGGTTGTTGAAGTGCTGGAGCGGGATCCGTCTCCGGTGGAGGGTCATATTTTCAATACAATGTGGAGTGAACATTGTTCTTATAAAAGTTCCAAGGCTCTCCTGAAACACTGGCTGCCGACAAAAGCATCGAATGTTATTCAGGGGCCGGAAGAAGATGCAGGAATCGTGAACCTCGGGAAGCACGATGGGAACACATATGGTTTGGTTGTCGCTCATGAGAGCCATAATCATCCTTCACAGGTTGTTCCTGTTGAGGGAGCAGCGACAGGCATCGGTGGTATATTGAGGGATGTATATTGTATGGGTGCGGATGTGATCGGCGTAATGGACGGCTTACGATTCGGTGATCCTGAGGGAAAAAATGGCCAGCGTGTATGCGAAATTTCCGAAAGCGTTGTGACGGGAATTTGGCAGTACGGTAATCCGGTGGGCATACCCAATTTGGGAGGTGACCTCTATTTTGACAAGTCTTTTGATGAGAATTGCCTGGTGAACGTTGTTGCTTTTGGAGTTGTTGACAAAGACCGAATTCTGCACAGCAAGACTCCCGAGGCAGCGAAAAATGAACCATATGTCGTGATTCTCGTGGGGAAACCGACTGACGAGAGCGGCTTTGGTGGGGCAACATTCGCCAGCGATATTCTTGACGGAGAAGCTGAGGAAGAAAACAGGGGTGCAGTACAAATCCCGGATCCATTTCTTAAACGGATGCTGTACTACGCAAACAGAGATGTAATGAGTATCCTTTGGAGCGAGGGAATCGATGCCGGATTCAAGGACCTGGGTGCTGGCGGTATCGCTTGCGCAACAAGTGAGATGGGCGCGGCGTCAGGGTTCGGAGTTGAAATCTATCTAGATGCTGTGCCGACTGCTCACGATTCGATCCCGCCGGAGGTGATTTCATGTTCTGAAACTCAGGAGCGTTACTGCTGGATTGTTCCGAAGCGGATCGCCGAAAGGATATTGGAGGTTTATAACGAAAAATATGAACTCCCTCATATATCCAAAGGCGCCCGTGCAGCGATTATCGGGAAAGTGACTCGTGAGAGAACATTCCGTATATACAAGGATCAAGCATTAGTGTGTGATGCATCCATCAATGCCATCACTACCGGAATCAGCTATGATCGACAACGTTCAACCAGATCCGGGGATGATGCTCATTTCGAATTCCCGCCGGATTCTCCGACTCAGGTTGCAGAAACCATCACCAGGATGCTTTCATCGGCTCACCTGTCTTCAAGGATACCTGTTTTTCGACGTTACGATACGGAAGTACAGGGAAAGACAATTATCAGATGCGGAGAAGCTGATGCGGGTGTAATCCAACCGTTTCCACGGAATCCGTTGGGGGTCGCAGTCAGCCTGGATGGAAACCCCAGGTATTGCAGGCTGGACCCTTATATGGGTGCCGCAGCGGCTGTTGCGGAAGGAATGAGAAATGTTGCCGCTGTCGGAGCCGTCCCTTCATGTATAACAGATTGTCTGAATTACGGGAATCCAGAAGACCCTGAAGTTATGTATCAATTCGAAATGGGGTTGCGAGGCATATCCGACGCATGCAGAAAAATTCACAGCAAGACCTGTCCGGAAGATCCGGTGCCGGTTGTATCCGGAAACGTTAGTTTTTATAACCAATCTTCATCTGGAAGAGCCGTAGCTCCATCACCTATAATCGCAACGTACGGCATAATGGACGACTACAGCAACGCCATAACCATGGGCCTAAAGCGCCCCGGCGATCCTGTTTACATGCTGGGTCCGAGAAGAAACGAACTTGGTGGGTCGGTTTACCTGCTCGAACGGTTCGGAATACAGGATAAAGGATCTGTTCCGATCGTTCGGTTCGAAGAAGAGAAACAACGAATTTTTTCAGTAATAGATCTAGTCTCAAACAGAACAGTTTCAGCGGTTCACGATATTTCCGACGGGGGGATGATCATTTGCGCCCTCGAGATGTGCCTTCAAAGCTCCGGTTGCTCTATGGATATCAAGATTGAAAAGGAATGGTGCCATATTCGTCCGGATATTTTCCTGTTTTCTGAATCACCAGGATTCCTACTCGAGGTTCGCGCTGATTCGGAAGATCGATTTCTTGAAGCGATGGACAGCGCGGGGTTGACAGTATATAAAATAGGGAGGGTGACAGAATCCAGAGTTGCAAACATACTCGTTGACGATTTGAGGCTCCCCCAGCTGGACCTTTCCGAACTCGGTAATCAATGGCGGGCTGGGTTGGATCAACTCATTTTTTGAAACGCATCCGGCAAGCTGCGGTCCTGGTTTCGATTAGCGGATTTGAATATCAAACGTGAGAGAGTGTCAGTCGTTGATTCAACACCAATATTTTAAACGAAACATTTCAGGAGATTGGCTGTGGGCAGAGTAGCGATTATCCAGTTTCCAGGTAGTAACTGCGAAGTAGAAACAGGTCGAGCACTCAGCCTTGCTGGCCTGGAGTCTGTTATTTTCAGGTGGAACGAGAACGCGTCGAAACTGGTTCATTTCGGAGCTTTCATTCTTCCCGGGGGGTTCTCCTACCAGGACAGAATCCGAGCTGGTGTTGTTGCGGCAAAAGATTCTATTCTGGAGCGGATCGTAACTGAATCGGACAAAGGTAAACCCGTCCTGGGAATTTGCAACGGCGCACAGATCCTGGTTGAGTCGGGCCTTGTTCCGGGTGGAGGTCGAATTCGGTTTGCCCTGGCTCCGAATATTATGCCGGTTTCCCGAAGTTATCTGTGCCGGTGGGTATATATCCGACCAGCATCAACATCATCTCTATTTACCAGGGGATATAGGGATGATGAAATAATACCGATGCCCATCGCTCATGCAGAAGGCCGATTTGTATCTAATGAGGACGAATACCTGGATAATTTTAAGCAAATGGGATCTATCGCCTTCCGATATTGTGATGGCAATGGATCGATCAATGAGGAATTTCCAATAAATCCAAACGGTTCCATTTTATCCATCGCCGGATTATCGAATCAGGAAGGGAATGTACTGGCCCTTATGCCACATCCCGAGAGAGCGTGTTGTTTAAGACATATTCCCCCAGATATAGATTCCAGTTGGAGGGGAAAACGTCTCCGATCTGTAGGTGACTTTGCCGCTTTAGAGGAACCGGGGCCCGGACTCGGTATATTTAAATCGATCGCCCAAGCTTTATAACAAGGATCTCTTCTATGGAAATCTTTCTTCTTGTTCGTTTGAAAGGTCCCGATCTGGTAACCCTGACAGCCGAGGATACTTTAAAAAGAAGAATGCATCTCGGTACAGAATTCCTGGGATTACTCCGGGAGGAATTCTATAAGGTGGTTCCGGAAGATAATATTGTCAGTGAGCTGGAACATAATGACCTTGCAGCTTCTTTATTGTCAAAAACAACTTTACTGGTGAACCCGAATAAACATACTGTTCGCGACGAAATTGGGAAAGTACCTCCTGTAATATCACGATTCAGGGGATGCATAACATACCGCTACCTCATCTCCGAAAGAGCCCATGGAGACTGCGACTCATTAGGCGACAGGCTGCGCTCGAGATACGGGCTCCCGGTAAAGAAAGTTAAATCAGGTATCCTGTGGACAATCTATCTGAAAAACTGGTTGTCGGAGTCTGAACAAGAGCGCCTTCTCAAACGCATCATAGTTTCCGAAAACCGGAGCGATGGATTGTTGTGCAATCCCCATTACGAAATCGCGGAAAGGATCGACTCGTTACAGAATGAAATTTAAAGAGCAATGCGGTTTGTTTGGCGTCAGCAGTCACCCCCGGGCGGCGGAATTGACATTTCTCGGTCTTTACGCATTACAGCACAGGGGTCAGGAAGGCGCAGGTATTGTATCATCTGACGGAGTGGATATTTATCAAAAAAAAGCTCTTGGGCTCGTATCCGATGTGTTTAATCGAGATGATTTTTTAAGACTTAAAGGTGAGATCGCCATTGGGCACAATCGATATTCCACCACAGGCTCCGCAGTACTCCCAAATGTGCAGCCACTTCTTGCAGAGCTGAAAAATCAGCCAATTGCAGTAGCCCATAATGGTAATCTGGTAAATGCATCCAAGCTTCGGCAGGAATTGATAAACAGGGGTTCTATTTTCCAGACATCGATGGATAGTGAAGTAATTCTTCACCTTATGGCACATTCAAGCTGTACGGAAATCACGAGCATGTTCATCGATGCATTAAGGAAGCTTCAAGGGGCGTTCTCGGTAGTTCTGCTCTCGAAGGATAAAATCCTTGCCGCCAAAGATCCCTGGGGATTCAGGCCTTTATGTACAGGTAAATCAGGACGGAGTTTCTTTGTAGCGTCTGAAACCTGCGCGCTGGATATCGTCGGCGCATCTCTTCTGAAAGAAATTGAACCTGGAGAATTGGCAATTCTGGAAGGTTCGAGTATTGACTATGTTCGTTGGAGTGGTGACGACTCGGAACGAGCATTATGTATTTTCGAATATATTTACTTTTCTCGTCCGGACTCGGTTTTATATGGCCATTGTGTCCATGAAGCGAGAAAAGAAATGGGGCGCCAATTGGCCAAAGAGCATCCTGTTGAAGGAGATGTTGTCATTTCAGTGCCTGATTCGAGTAATGCAGCTGCTCTCGGTTATGCCGAATTCTCTGGCATCCCTCCCGGATTAGGGTTCATCCGGAATCATTATATCGGTAGAACATTTATTGATCCAAGCCAGACAGTTCGAGATTTACAGGCGAGGATAAAGTACAATCCAGTCAAGGAAGTACTTACCGGGAAACGTGTAGTGGTTGTGGACGACTCAATTGTGAGAGGGACGACGAGTAAGATGTTAGTAAAACTTCTTAGGGATGCTGGAGCCAGGGAAGTCCATCTCCGTATCGGTTCAGGACCTATTGTCGAAGGATGTTACTACGGAATCGATACGCCGGACAGCGGTGAACTGATAGCCGCACGCCTGACTATTTCGGAGCTCGCTAAATACCTTAACGCCGATTCTGTTGAATATCTGTCAATCGAAGGCATGGTTCGTTCAGTACCTGCGGATGAATCTCAGTATTGTCTCGCATGTTTCAATGGAAACTATCCTGTAAAACCCCGTGAAAAACTCACAAAGCATTCGTTTGAAAATAGCAGGATTCTGGATATTTAGAGAACAGCTGCCATTCTTTCCTAAAACTAAAGAGTTTTAGAATAATAGGCATCTCATGATAAGCAACTGGCATCAGGTCTGAGTTGTTGTGCTTTTCATTACCTTGCTGCGCGAAAATCAGGTCGTGAGATTAGCGCCGCTATTTTCCAGGACCATAGCGGCATCTTTGCCGGAAATATTGAATCGTAATAGAATTACCCAACCGAAAACAGCAGGTACGACAACGTTAAAAATGTATAAAGCCGTCGCAGATGCTAGAGCGGCCTCAGGGCTGATGTCGCACAAGCCCAGCGTCAGGATAGCCGCTGCTTCTCTTGTACCGAATCCACCTGGAATAAGGGGTATTGAAGAAAAGATGACCATGATGCTGAATGAAAATATAATTTCGTTGAAGCTGATCATCCGTTCGAATCCCGCAACTAGTGCGAAGAACTGAACCAGTGCGGCAAAATAAAAAAGAAATGACAGGCTAATGGCCCTGATCGAAATTCTTGGTGTGAGAAGTTTAAGTCCCATGAGGAATCTACTGAATTTTGCCTTCAGCCCCTTGTGTCCAAGACTCAGTAGTTTTTCAAATAATGATGCTGAAAATCGAGGAAAGATCCACCCTGATATTGCCAAGGCAAAAAGAAATCCAAGAGTAAATACATCAAGCCTATAGTTTTTTATAGAAATTATAGTTTCAGTGACCAGACCACTTGGAACCGTATCAATAATTAGCGTCATCAATCTTTCACGGAAAAGAAGAACCGCTGCGAAAGAAAATGTCGTTAGCGCGGTGAAATTCATAAATTTATCAATAAAGAACAACCCTGTTAACTCCAGCCAGGATTTTCTGTTGAAGAATACCGCACGACCGCATTCTCCGATCCTGCCAGGTGTTATAATTCCGAGGGTGACTCCTCCCAGGAACGATTGCATTGATAATCTCACAGTTCTGCCGGGGACAATCATTCCAGTCAGTACATGCCATTTGAGCCATTGAGCGCCAAGGTTGGCAAAAATGAAGACAATAGCCAGACTAATCCAACCCATGTTGGCTTCCTGGACACTCGCAGTCAGGTCTCCGATTTTGATTTTCTTCAGAATCCACCAGAGAATCAGGAAGACCACCGGTATTTTCAACCGGTTTAAATGCTTTTTTAAAAGACTTTTGTCCATTGGCGTTCCGATTAATAAGACACGATTTTTTGCTGAACGAACCTGAGGGCGCTTACTCCTTCCAATGCAAATCGGTCGAGCATTTCTGATACTTAAGTTTCATAGCGACCGTGATTGAACCCTTACGAAACCGGATGGATAAAGGTATTCGGCGGGAATCCTCTGAAAAGCTGAAATGCCAGACATTGCCTTCATCGGCAAAGTGATTTCGAAGAAGATCTGAACTGGTGCGAACTTGAGAATGTCCGACACGGGCAATCGATAGCGTAATAGATATTTCCCCCATCCGTGAAGCGTAATCAACGAATCCGGTTGCGATATATTCGATATTGTTTTCATTGAACACGTAATTGATTGAATCACCCGGCATCGTTTCCTGCCAGCGAAGGTGATTAAACATCGAAAAAAGGTTTGGCTGCAAGACTTGTGTATCATCAGGGGCGATAGAAGATTCAAGCGAAAGATTCGCCTGGTTTATTCGTGATCCCGTTCCGAGGAGGTTTCCTGATTTCTCGTCAAAGATCGACCAGTATGCATTATCTATTGAGAAAATCAAATCGGCAAAGAGATTTGTTCGCATCGACCCGGTAAAGGTAGTGACACCGTTTCTTGAACTCCACGACATCGCAGCATCACCAACCGGGATACCATAGAAGGACATGGAATATTCATATTCTTCATGTGGAAGAGGTTTCTTTGAAGTTGTGGAGAAACTGTTTAAATTTAAGCTTTGGACGGGGGTTACGCATACCCCAAGGAGACTGATAATCATAAAAAGCCGATAGTGGATTCTAGTTCCCATATTGCATCTCTCCATCGGCATTTTCTGCGGAGCTTTGCGAGAAACATGAACGCCTGGTCGGTCTCGTCGGAAAGAAGTCGACATGAAGGTCATGGTTCACCTCCACTATCAACATCGATGCGGGATCTTGTGCTGAACTGTCTTCCTTTCCAGGAGGTTTTTGTAACTAACGAAAGCGCACCCATGATTGTGATATAAGGCATCTGAACACAGGACCAGAGTGGAAGGTATTTTCTTAGGTCCTTTCTTTGAAAATAAGATGTTCCCCTGAGAAGCAAGGTATATTCGGGAAGGAGTTTAATCAGTAGCCCTGAAAATGCCAGGAATATAAAACTGCGCTCGAAAAGAGTCATCAGGAGAAGTGCCAATACCGTTGTCGTTAACAAGTAATATTGTGCCAAAAAGATCTTATAAGACGTTTTGTAATGCGTGTATTTCGCCCCCCAGCGTTTCCGCTGACTGTAAAAGCTTTTAACATCCGGCATCGGAGCGGTGTGCATGTAGGATTTGGGATCGTTGTTGAAGATGGCTTTTTTGCCGGTTAGACGCGTAAGCCGTTGAAGCAGCAGATCATCATCTCCAGATACGAGGTGTCCGGAAGAACCGTACCCTCCCGTTGACAGGAATTCCTGTTTCCAGAATGCCTGGTTACTGCCTGAGGATGCAAGTGGCCAGCCTGAATTGATGCTTCCAGCTGCACAGGTGAACATTGAAAGCAGTTCGAGTGCCTGGAATTTTATAAAGAAGTTCTGCTTATCTCCAGGTTTATCGATTCCCGCGTATCCCGCAACCATGACGATATCTTGCGTAAAACAGGAGACCATCGAGGTCGCCCATGTTTCTGGCGCGGTACAGTCAGCATCGCATGCAAGGATCAGATCGCCAGTTGCATTTTCTATCCCGTGGAACAAGGCCTTTTTTTTAGGGCTGCGCGGTAGTCCTTCTCGCCATTCAGGGGAACGTAAAGCAAGAAGATTGCTGCAATTATCTGAGTACCTTGACATAATCCGCCACGTGCCGTCTGTTGAATCATCATCAATAAAAATCAGCTGAGTAAGATGTTGTGGATAGTCCTGGGCCAGAAGGCTGAGAATACACTTTTCTAAAAAAGTTTCTTCATTTCTAGCGGGAACCAGGATGGAAATCCTTAGTGTCTGGTTTAGCGGTGCAGACTTTATTTTGGAATTTTTTAAACCCTTAAAAAATACCGTGATGAAGAACAAGTTCATTAGTCCAAGAATAATTAGAAACAGAAAAAACAACACGCTAAATTTCTCTTGGGGCATTCAAGGAAGACGTTTTTCCTTTCACCGCTTTAGACCGATATCTGGTACCTTTCCAAGAAAATCCGGTGACAAGGCTTAGTGGCGGGATAATACAGACATAAAAGAGGGAGATCAATTCCATAACCGGCAGAAAGATAAGATGTTTCATCGGTAATCGGCGGGTTGCGGCATACGATGTTAGCAAGAGTAAATCGGCAGCGGTTTTTACAGGTAAAAAAACGAGGATTGTGCTATTGGGGGTGAAAGATACTGCGCCAAGTACAAGTGAACAAAACGGAATCAAGTGCCATAAATAGAGAAGGGTGAGGATACTTATGGTTCTGAGATGATAATCGAATATTTTTGAAGTATGCCTTAACCGCGCTTGGATCAGGCTTCGAGTATTCGACGGAGGATATGTCCAAACGGTCGCCTCGGGGGAATATAGCGACTTGACTTTCCAGGCGGTTCGATCACGTACCCTGGAAAGCAGTAGATCATCATCACCGGAAATGTAATGCTTGATTTCTTGATAAATCCCGACTTCTTCAAGAACATTGCGGCGAATTGCGATATTTCGGCCAGTGCAGGTCAACGGATAACCGAGATTAGCACTTCCCGATGCAATAGCGCCGAGAGCAAGAGTTTCAATATATGAAAAGAGAGCCAGTAATTTCTTTTTTAATCTAATCGGAACAGAACCCGGCATTTCTTCTCCGGGTCTGTATGAGCCGGGATACGAAGGGGAAGCCCCAATAACCATCCCGGTATTTTCATCAAATGCTCTAGAGATCTCTGTCAACCACCCGGATGAAGGAACACAATCCGCATCTGTAAGTGCGATGATGTCGGTGTCAGGTCTTGTAGATTGGATTCCGCGAGACAGCGCGTGTTTTTTAGGTGCCCATCCATCGGGGATTCTACGTATGCGGACAAGCTGCCAATGTGGGTGGTTATGAAGGTGCTTCTCTACGATTTCCCCTGTCTGATCGTCCGATCTGTCATCAACGACAATTATTTCAAAATCAGTATCCGGATAAGTTTGATTAGAAAACGCCTCCAGGCATCCCCCTATCATCGATTCTTCATCTCTGGCTGCTATTATTACAGAAATAAAAGGATTGCCGGCCAGATTTGAGATAGTTGGTTTTCTGCGGCTTATCCCATATAAGATCAAGCAAATGCTGAAAATATAGACCAGAGAAAAAGTTAAGATCAATTGTGTTTGTCCTCATTGTTTTGAGGGCTTCCGAATACAAATAGAGGCATACGTACCATTAAACCATATGGCGAACACGACTGTTTTGGGGAGCACGCGGATAAAAGGTAGTCATTACTAAGGCCTGTTGCTAATGGAATAGCTTGCAATCTCTCCTTTCAACCTACCCAAAGAGCCGATGAAAGTATCATAGAGGATGCTCGGGTGCTATTAAATAATCTCTCAAAATGCAGAGTCCCGTGATTACTTAGTGAATATTACCGCCGTCGGTTAAA
>CAYMWF010000072.1:0-23676 GCA_964394085.1 uncultured Gemmatimonadota bacterium
GGAACGGGAGGCGCGTCGGGAACCGGCGCCGGGGCGGGTGCAGGGTCCGGCGTGGAAGCGTCCCCCGGATCCGATGCCTTTTCTGACGCGGATTTTGACGCGGAACCGGCGTATCGAATCGATGCGGCATCTGTTTTGGGAACTAGTGGAGAATCGGGCTCTCCCCCCTGCCCTGACATTGATGCAGAATCTGACGCATTTGAAAACGCGGAATCCGGTTCGGCGACGCCGTCCGTACCGGAGGAGGAATCGGTTGGGTCGCCGCCGGATCCGGCCTGGGCGGCTTCCGCAGCGAACCTTCGGCATAATTCGAGGCCTGCGAAAGCGTCAGGAGCGTAATGGACGCCTCCGGGATAGTCCTCCTCGGCGCCCATCCCGGCGAACCGGGCGGCCGACCCCGGGCTCACAGCGGCCCCTCCCACAATCACGGGAACGTCCAGTCCCCGGGCGGAAAGAGCTTTGACGACGGCTCCCATTTCCTCGGCCGTGCTCACGAGGAGCGCGGACAGACCTACCGCAAGGGGTTTCTCCCGCTCCACGGCTTCAACCACGAGCCGCGCCGGGACCTGTTTGCCCAGGTCGACCACCTCGAAACCGTTGTTCGCCAGGATCGTCTTTACGAGATTTTTGCCTATATCGTGAACATCCCCGAAAACAGTGGCGAGAACCACCTTGCCGGCGCTCACCCGTTCTCCGGCCTCCAGGTGCGGCTCGAGAATCGAAAGAGCCCGTCGCATGACCTCGGCGGAACGGAGCACGTGTGGAAGTATCGTTTCGCTGCGCGCCATCCTTTCGCCCACCTCCCTCATCGCGGGGAGAAGGATTTCGTTCACGATTTCGCCGGCCGGTTTCGATTGCACCAGCCGCTCCGCCACTTCCGCGAGGACTTCTTCCTTTCGGTCTGTAACGGCCCGGGCGAGCAGTGTTTCGTCATCCACCTCCACCGCATCCCGAGGCGCCGGAGCCCGGGAGACTGGGCCTTTGAAAACCGCATCGATCAACCGCTCCAGGGCATCCTCCCGCTTGTTGAAGATCAGATCCTCGGCGAAGCGCTTCTTCTTTTCGGGGATATCGTGATAACCCTTTATGTCTCCGGGGTTTACGATGGCGGCGGTAAGCCCGGCCCTGACAGCGTGATGGAGAAAGATCGCGTTGACGAGCCGCCGCGCCTTCGGCGGAAGCCCGTAAGAAACATTGCTCACGCCGAGCACCACGCCGCATTCGGGGAACCGCTCCCTGATCAGCTTCACCGCCTCGAGGGTTGCGACTGCGGCGTCGCGGAACTCCTCCTCCCCCGTCGCAAGGGTGAAGGTGAGCGGATCGAAGAGGATCGCCTCGGGAGAGAGTCCGTATTCGCCGACGGCGAGGTCGAAGAGCTTCGACGCCACCTCGAGCTTCCGTTCGACGGTGCGCGCCATCCCCCCTCCGTCGATGGTCATTGCAACAACGGCGGCGCCGAACCGTGCCGCGGCATCCAGTATCCCGCGGCTCCGCTCTTCATTCTCCAGGTTGATCGAATTCACCACGGCCACGCCGGGGAAACGTTCAAGCCCGGTCCGGATGGCTTCGGGATTCACGCTGTCGATCATCAGGGGCAGGAACACGGTCCGGGAGACCCGATCCACTACCGAAGCGAGGTCATCCGTCTCGCTCCTGTCTCCGGCCAGCGCCGCCGCCACGTCCAGCACCTGGGCTCCCCGCTCCTCCTGCGACCGGGCCGCGGCCTCGATGCCCGTCATGTCGCCGGCGAGCAGGAGCTTGCGGAACTTCCGGCTCCCCTGGGTATTGAGCCGCTCGCCGATTATGAGGGGGCTTCCCTCCGGCTTCATAACCTGCGACGACACCGCCGAGGACAGGACGAACCGGCGGGCAGGCGGTTTCCGCGCTTTGCTGCGGGGAAGAACCCCGGCCAGGGCGGTGATATGGGCCGGAGTGGTGCCGCAGCACCCGCCCACAACTTCAACCCCGAGCTCCAGTATCCCGGTCATAGCCTCGGCGAACCGGTCGGGCCCCATCTGGAACCTGGCTTCGCCTCCCACGTTTTCCGGGATCCCGGCGTTGGGGAACACTATGACCGGCACGGGGCAATTGCGGGCCAGGTACCTGACGGCGTCGAGCATTTCTTCAGGCCCGGTGGCGCAGTTCAGGCCGAACGCCTCGACACCGAGGGAGAGCGCCGCGTGCATGGCGGCGTCCACGCCGGCGCCGAAGAGCATCCGGCCGTTCATATGGAGAGAGACGGTGCACCAGACCGGGATTTCCATCCCCGAGCGGGCCGCCGCGTCCCGGCAGCCGAGTATCGCCGACCTCAACTCCAGGATATCCTGTGAAGTTTCGACGAGAAGGGCGTCCGCCCCTCCGGCGATCAGCCCGGAAGCCTGAATTCCGAATGCGTTGATCAGCTCCCCGGGTTCCGGTCCGTCGTATGCCGGCGACGTCGGCAGCAGCCCGGACGGGCCGAGTGACCCGATTACGAAACCGCCGGCCCTGTCGGCGACCTCCCGGGCTGCGGCAGCCGCGAGCCGGGACAGCTCCTCCGCCCGCTCCCCCAGCCCCCACGCCGCGAGCTTGAGCGGAGTTCCTCCGAAGCTGTTCGTTTCAACGGCCCGGCTTCCCGCGGCGAAATACGCTTCATGCATGCCGCGCACCAGGTCCGGCCTGGTGAAGTTCAGTATTTCGTAGCAACCCTCTTTACCGTCGAAATCAGAGACGAGAGCTGCCAGCGCCGCAAGCCGGGTGCCGGCGGCGCCGTCGAGGAGGAGGGGTTCTCCGCCGACTTTGACGGGTATGTGCCGCGGCCGCCTCATCCGGTCGTCCCCTTCCCTTTCTTCAAACGCTTCTCGAGGTCGACGGCGCGGGCGAGCAGCTTTACCGCCGGAGCGATCCGCCCGAAAGGGGAGCTGATCTGCAGGCCCCGCACCCGGGGCAGCACCTCGTCGACCATTTCTCCGGCGATTGCAAGACCGGTTGCCCGTTCTTCTTCAGGCCGCCCGGCGGATTTGAACCGTTCGAAAAGGTGATCCGGTATTGTGACTCCCGGCACCTCGTTGTGCAGGAACTCAGCGTTTTTAAGCGATTGGAGAGGCCAGATCCCGGCCAGCACCGGTATCATCCGGAGATTCTTGCCGGCCAGGAGCTCCTCGGCCCGGTCGAGGAAGGAAAAAAGCGCCCCGGTATCGAACACCGGCTGGGATACGGCGAACTCGGCTCCGGCGTCGACTTTCCAGCAGAAACGATCCAGCTCGAGATCGAGATTCACGGCAACCGGGTTGATGCCGACGCCGACGAGGAACCCGGTCGGAGCTCCGATGGGGCGACCGGCGACATCTATCCCCCGGTTCAGGGTGCTGACGAGGTTGGTGAGGCCGATGGAGTCGACATCGAAAACCGGCGTCGATTTGGGATAATCGCCGAGTACGGGGGGATCGCCCGTCACCACGAGGACATTCTTCAGACCAAGGGTGAAAGCGCCGAGAAGGTCCGACTGCATTCCGAGGAGGCTCCTGTCGCGGCATGCGTAATGGATGACCGGCTCGATGCCTGCGTCAGCTTCGATGCGGACAGCCGCGGCTGCGACCCCGACCCGCGCCGACGCACGTGGACCGTCCGGCAGGTTTACCGCGTCGAATCCTCCCTCCCTCGCCTTTTTCGCCTTCTTGATGATCCGCGCAAGCTCCCAACCGCGGGGCGGGGTGATTTCGACGGAGTAGACATTCTCTCCCGAAGCCAGCTTCTTTCCGAACCCGGACTTCTCTTTTTGCGGCACTTCAGAAACCTGGATATCCGCCGTAGACTTCACCTCGACCACGGGACGGGATCCGGACGGGATCGCCTGCTGCTTCATCCTGACCACCGGCGCCATGGCGCGAATATGGTCGGAGGTGGTGCCGCAGCATCCCCCTATCATCCTGGCTCCGGCCCTGATGAAACGGTGGGCATACTTGGCGAAGTAGTCGGGCGAAGCCAGGTAGAAGACGCGGCCGTCGACGCTGCGGGCCTTGCCCGCGTTCGGCATGATCGAAAGGGGCAGCGAAGTGAACTCCGCCATATGCTCGAGAGCGGCGAGCATGTCGTGGGGGCCGACCGAACAGTTCAGGCCGATGATGTCGGCACCCCATTCCGCCAGCCGGGTGGCATAGATATCGGGACCGGCGCCGTATAGAGAAGTGCCGTCCACGGTAATCGTCATATGGGCGGCCACCGGAATATCGGATATTTCCTTGACCGCCTGCACGGCCTGGCCGATCTCGCTTATATCGCCGAAGGTTTCGAGCACGATCAGGTCGACGCCGCCGTCGAGAAGAACTTCGGCCTGCTCCCTGAAAGCGGCGCGGGCTTCATCCAGGGCTACTTTTCCCCAGGGCTCGATCCTGACTCCGAGAGGCCCGATTGCGCCCGCAATCCAGGCATCCTCGCCTGACGCGGCATCCCGCGCAATCGCCGCGCCCGCGGCGTTGATGTCTGCGAGCCTGTCAGCCAGGTGGTGCTTGGCCAGTTTGAACCGGTTCGCTCCGAAAGTGTTCGTTTCTATCAGCTGGGATCCGGCCTCGAGGTAACCGCGATGCACGCTGTGGATGAGTTCGGGTTCCGAAAGGTTGATTTCATCGAAGCAGCGATTCAGGAATATGCCCCGCTCGTACAGCCTGGTACCCATTGCCCCGTCACAGAGCACCGTGTTCTTTTCGAGGTATTTCAGGAGCTTTTCCATCGTTGTATCTCCGGAGAGGGAGCTCGAGATTATTCTTTCTGCGGAGAGAAGAACCGCTGCGGGTTCGTTTTCCGGAACCGGGTTCGATTCAGGAAACTCCCTTGTGATGATTATCGTAGCGGAAATAGAACCGCCGGCGCAAGTGTAACAGGATCAGCTCGCTGATTCAGCGTTCGCCAGCAAATCTTTAAGCCCGGCGTCGATGAGGGTTCCCGAAGGTTCCCCCGAAAGGTATTTCCAGCCGGACTGCACGGGGCCGCCGGGGTCGGACAGGCATAACACTCTTGAATCAGGCCATCTGTGGGCCGGCATCCCGGCAAAGCCTGCCTCGGCCGATTCCAGAACGATTACAGCAGGATTCCAGTTTTCGACAAGCGGTTCAATCGACGCTTCCGGGTTCACTTTGACATCGAATCCGCGAGCCTGGAGATACCCCGGAACGACGCATCGATCGCCATGCCGGACTCGGTTCCGGCATGTGACCTTACTGTGGAGCGGACAACAGAAAGGATACGGCGCCATCGGCAGCCGTACCCTTCCGTTGTGAGGGAAGATTAGTTGTAGGAGACCACGATTCTCGGGGCTGTTGCGGCTCCGGCTTCGATGGCGTCGAAGTAGTAAGACCACGACGGAGCGGCGCCGGGTACGAGAGCCAGGCCGAAATTACCCACGCCGGTCGAAAGCCAGTCGTTGACGAGGGAAGTGACGAGCCAGACTGCGTTGCCGGCTGCCGGCGGAAGAGCGCCCGCATAGATCGGCCCCACCGGGGGAAGCACGGTTCCGCTTATCACCATCGGATCCCATGGCCCGTTGACGCGGCGGACCAGAACGGCCGAGGGCGTATTGCCGGTAGGGTCGGCGACCGAAACCACCAGCCGGGCCCAAAGGATGTTGGCGTCGGCGGGAATCATCGAAAGGTCGAAATGCATGAAGGTGCCGAATCGGGTTCCGCCGCCGAGGTTTCCGACCCTCGTCAGCATGTCCCCTTCATAATTCACCGGGTTTCCCAGCTCTACCTTCACATCGGCGATGGCCGGAGCTACGGCGATTATATTGGCTCCTGATTCACCCTGACCCGAATTATCGGGCAGGACGCCGCCTCCACCCGCTCCGAATGCCGCGTAACTTCCCGTTGCTGATGCCGTGACGGGCACACAGACGAGCATCATCAAAATTGTTACTGTCAGAAGGTTTCCAGTTTTCATGGTCATACTCCTTTTGTTGTGACCGGTTGATTCCGTTCGTCGGACGGTTTTCCTTACCGCATTTTACGTGCCACATCCGCCGTCCCACCGGCACATCTCTGTAACCCTCAGCAAACAAGAGGGATAAAGCATGCGGGAGAAACTGAAGCCGACGCGTTCGAACTGGAGCGCGTGACAGCCGCCGTCACAGATGCATCATCATATCGGTTTCGCGTGACAGATGCCGTGACATCCGGCCAGGCAAACCCCGTCAATTCCCTGTTAGGTAATTATGAAGGAGCACTGTTCAGCAGCCGGAGAGAACCGAAGTGATTCCATGTGCGGGTGTGGACGCGTCGAGAAGCATGGTGCCGAAGGCTTTATCGAACAGTGACTCGCGGACGACAGTGATAAAACTTGTTAGAGCAACCTCGATCGCTTATATTTCGATACAGGGTTACGGTCGTTCGAAATTCACCTGTTGCGTAAAAAATTGAATAGAATACCACCAGAGGATCTTACCGCTCCGGAATCCGCCGGTCTTTTCGTGTTGGGAAGGAGAAGGACCGATGAGATCCTTGCTTGCAGCTTGCGTTGTTTTTTACCTCCTCCCGGTTTCCATTGACAGCGTATCGGCGACGACGATCCATGTTCCCGCCGACTACACCACGATCCAGGCGGGCATCGACGCCGCCGTCGACGGCGACACCGTCCTCATCGCCGAAGGCACCTGCTTCGAAAACGGCATCGACTTCCTCGGCAAAGCGATCCTGGTCACCGGCACAGATCCGCAAGATTCTCTCGTAGTCGAAAACACCGTAGTCGACGGAGACGCTGACGACTCCGTCTTCTATTTCCATTCCCGCGAGGATACGACCAGCATCCTCCGGGGCTGACGATCCGGAACGGCTGGTCGGCCGATTTCGGCGGCGGCGTCTACTGCATCCATTCGTCGCCTGCCATTCGAAACTGCTTCATCACTAGAAACTCCGCCGTAATAAAGGGCGGGGAATTTACGGCTACGATTCCGACCTAATCCTCGAAGACTGCCTCCTTTTCCTGAATTCACCGCAGGAAGATGGAGGCAGGTTCGCCTGCTATACATCTTGTCCATCGATCAGAGGTGCCGGATAAAGGTGAATACAGCCGACGACGATGCCGGCGGCGTCTTCTGCAACCGGTCCTCACCGACCATCTCGAACTGCATCCTGTGTGACGATTCGCCTGAGGAGATATATGTCTTTAACAGTGATCCCCTTGTCACCTACTCCGACATAGAAGGCGGCTGGGAAGGCGAGAGCAACATCGACGCCAATCCGCACTTCGTGAGCTTCGGGGGTTTCGACCGCCTCCTTCGGCCGGCGTCGCCCTGCATCGACGCAGGCGACCCCGCCATCGAGGATGTCCTGTACGACTGGCACCCCCTCTGCCCCGACTGGTACGTGAACGGCACCCGCTCAGACATGGGAGTATACGGCGGACCGGGGAATATCGACTGGTTCAGGTAGCGGCCAGGGCAGCATCGACTGGTTCAGGTGAGAATGAAAAATTTCCAGCGGCTTTCTGAATGGAAGGCGGATATGAGACTGGCAGGCAGAGATTCTACAGGGATAGGAAACTGAAAATTCTTCGTGTGAAGAATTCGTGACGGAGATTCGACAGGGATAGGAAACTGAAAATTCTTCACGTGAGGAATTCGTGACGGAGTTTCAACCGGTAAGGGGAGCCGAGAATTTTCTTCTCATGAAGGATCGAAATCAGTGATGAATCCGGAATATCCGGGAATAAGCTGTTTTCCCAGACGGAAAACGGATGCGGCTGGAGACACGCTGTGGACCCGGCAATACAGCGGGCAGCCCGTCGAGGAGTGTCGGGCCATGCAGCAGACCACCCATGGCGGGTTCATACTCGGGGGCGGCACCTCCTGCGACCTCCGGCTGCTTCGAGCTGACGCGCAGGGGGACAGTCTCTGGAGCCAGACCTGCGGGGGAACGGGTATAGATGTATGCTGCTCTGTCTGGCCGATGCGGGACGGCGGCTATGCGGTGGCCGGCAAGACCGCGTCCTTCGGAGCCGGCTCCACCGAAGCCTGGCTCATCGTGACCGAACCGGATCCCGCCGCGAGCATCGACGAAGCGTTCCCGTCCCCGTCACCGCGCCGGAGCGTGTCGGTCCACCCCAACCCTTTCAACCCGCACACGACGCTTACTTTCGAGCTGTTGCAGGCCTCCCGGACCGAGGTAAGGATCATCGACCTGGCGGGAAGGCTGATCCGGACCGCGGGAAGGGTGTATCGACCCGCCGGAGCGCACAGCATCGGATTTGAGGCGCATGACCTGGTCTCCGGCGTGTATATCTGCAGGCTTGAAGCCGGCGAGTTTTTCAGGTCGGGGAAGATGTTGTTGATGAAGTAGAAAAAACGACGCTTCGGCGCATCGCGGGCCGAGTCGCCGGATTAATTGATGTATCCCATGGCGCGGAGGGCTTCTCTTTCCCGGCCGGTGAGTCTGTCCGGAACGAGGTTGCCTTTCCGGGTTTCGAAATCGACGGAGGTTCGGCGGGAAGATTCGACCAGGTCGAGCAGGTTTTCTCTGAGGTTCGAGACTTTGCCGGAATCCTGGTTCGAGATATCGTTCGATTCGGCCGGGTCCGCTTCGAGGGCGTACAGGTTTTCAGAGCCGCGGCGGCTGTCGTGAATGTACTTGTAACCGTCTTTTATTACCGCCCGAAGCTCCTCCGCCCCTCTCGATGTTTCGCTGAAAACAGCGCTTTCGGGTTGTCCGGACCCGGATTCGAGAAGGCTGACACCCGCGAGGTAATCCCCGCGGGACGCCCCGGCGATATCCAGGATCGTGGCTGAAAGATCGACGAGACTGACGGGCCGGTCCACGGAAACCGCTTCACGGAAGAGGCCGCTCCCGGAGACGCCGCCGCCGGGAAGGGCGATGAGAGGCACCCGGAGCTGTTCTTCGTAAAGGGTCCGGGCGTGACCCAGGCCGCCGTGCTCGCCGAACTCCTCTCCATGGTCCGAAGTGATGAACACCCATCCCCGGTCGAGCAGGTCCATTTCCTCGAACTTGTCGAAGAGGCGGCGGAGGTTGTGGTCCACGCAGGCTATTTCACCGTCGTAGAGAGCCTCCATCCGGGCGATGGCGTCCGGGTCGGCGTGAACATCCTTTTTCAGGCGCTCCATATCGTCGTAGGAACCGGTCACCGGGCCCTGATACCCTCCCATGAACCGCTTGTCGAACGGCGCCGGAGGCTGGTAAGGCATGTGGGGATCGAAATAGAGGATATAGAAGAAGAGCGGAGAATCGTCCTCCGGCGCCTGATCGAGGAGGGCGACGGCCCGGTCGGTGACTTCTCCGGCGGGAGCGTAGATGACGCTCGTGTCGTCGAAGATGTCGAAACCCCGGCTGAAACCGAACTTGGCGCCGGCCAGGAGGTTCGATACCAGCCCGATGGTGCGGTATCCGCGGTCCTGGAGGAGCTCGGCGAGCAGCGGGGCCTTGCGGGTGCCCTGGCGGTAAGTCGTGTCGAGACGGTGCATGGCCGCATAAGTGCCTGTAAAGAGAGACATGAGGGAGGGGCACGTCCACGGCGCCTGGCTGTAGGCGCGCTCGAACTTCACGCCCGAGGCGGCGAGAGAATCGATAAAGGGGCTCACGGCCCGCGGGTATCCGTAGCAGCCGAGGTGATCGGAGCGGAGCGTGTCGATGACCAGCAGGATGATAGACGGGGGCGGATCGGCCGGGTCAAGCCCGTCGACCGGCGGGAGCTGCACCGGTGGCGCCGCCGCGCGGACGAAAAAGGCTAAACCGGCCAGGACGAGAAGGACGCCCGGTCCCACGGCGAAACGGTGGAGCAGAGATGGGCGGTCTGTTTTGAAATCCCGAAGGGGAGCGGGATCGGACCGCAGGTTCCGGGGTGGCGGAGCAGCGCGCGAAATACCGGCCGGCGAGCCGATCGAAGCGCCGGCGGTCGAGTCGCCAGAAGCACCGGCCGGTGAGTCGCCAGGAGCACCGGCCGGCGAGTCGCCAGGAGCACCGGTGTGCCGGGACAGGGGGCGGGAAACAGTATGGCTCCGTTCCAGCAGGGCGCCGCAGACCAGGGAGACCGCAAGAGCGAGAGCCGCAGCGCCTGCATAGGCCGCGACCTTCGCCGGAGCCATCGAGACATTCTCGTGACCCCGCACCACCGCCGCCACGAAGGCACAGGTCATCACCGCGAAGAGCGGCCCGGTATACGGCGAGAACCGGCTGCTGAAGGCCTGGAATTTTCGACCGGCGGCCGCAATGACCCCGCCCGGAAAAACCGCCGTGAAGAGACCGCACATCCCGTAAAAAACCGCTGCCGCGAGCAGCAGGCGCAGCCGGTCCGCGACCCCCGGAAGATAGAGCCCGTCAAGGAAGGCGGGCGGCAGCAAAAGCGCGCCTCCTCCCCTTTCCACGAACTCTCCGAACAGGAAAGGAAGCGTCAACTGCCTGAAAGAGAAGATGAACCCGGCGGCTCCGGCGATCCGAAAGACCGTCTCGACCAGGCCCCAGGCGATGAACAGCAGAATATACCGGTTCAGCCTTCCCGACATTCTTACTCCGAAACGCACTCATCGAGAATGCGCGCAAGCTTTCCCGCAAGGTACCTGCGTGAAAAACGGGAGCGATTTTTCACCGGCACCGGTTCCTGCAGCTTCCCCTGGTCGAAAAGGTCGTAATAGTATTCGAGCGCCTTCGAGATGCTTTCGACATCCCTGGCGTTTACGACGGTGCCGTTTCCCGAGGACCTGATGAATTCGGCGGCGGCTCCTTCGGGCAGGAGGCCGAGGACCGCACGACGGGCGCCGATATAGTCGAAAAGTTTGCCGGGGATGATCTGATCGGCGAAAGCGGCGTCGGTCTCAATGAGAAGAAGCAGGTGCGATTCGAGCTGGTGCTCGATCGTTTCTCCGTGCGACAGGAGCCCCAGGTTATTTACGATGTCGTCCAGGCGAAGACGCTTGATGTTCCTGTCGTTGGAAATGTCCCGCACTCCGATGAACCGGACATCGATACGCCTCCGGATCTCCGGCCGCCGCTTCACGAGGTCGTTCAGACCCAGGAGGAAGTTGTAGTTGGAACGCTTCAGCGAAAGCATCCCCGTGTGGGAGATGGTGAAGATCGACTCCCGCGGAACGGCTTCACTGACGTAATCGGTATCATCGAACCCGTTGGTTATCACGCTGAACTTGTCGCCGGGCAGGTGAGGGTGGCGCTCCATGAAGCGCGCCGCCGTCCGGTCGGTGGTGGTCACGACCCTGTTCGCCGCCGTAATCACCCGGTTTTCGAACGAGTAATGGAGCAGCCGGTGTCCTTCCGTAGGAGTCCAGAAGCTGATGCCCTCCACCCAAGGATCCCTGAAATCGGCGATCCAGGGGAGGCCTGTGATCCGGTGAAGGATAAGCCCGACGATGTGGGCGCTTTCAGGAGGTGACGTGGAGGTTATTAAAGAGATTTTCTCCTTTTTGATGATGCGCAGGGCCTTGAAAACGGCTGTCGGAATCCAGCTCGAGTAGATATCGGGGATAAAGATGAAACTCGCGGTTTTTTTCAGGATAGAGTGAGCCCTGCTCGATCTGGTTTCAGGGGGATGCTCCCTCGACCCGCCCCGGAGGAGCGTCCGGATCCGCTCGATCAGGGTTATCGGAACCGCCAGGGGCGCGCGATAAATCGGCGTGTCTTTCGGGATATCCCGCCACAATGTCGAGTCGTGCTTCCAGAAGTAGGTATTGGCGGTGGTAATGACTACCGGCTTCCATCCGTAACCGGAAAGGTGCTTCACATATTTTACCGTCCGCTGCACTCCCCCCCCGCCCATCGGCGGAAAGTAGTATGCGATCATGAGGACTTTCTTCACCTGTTTTCCTCCACGATGCGGCGGTATAGCGCTTCCATTCCGTCCATCTGTTTTTTTCTGTCGGCACGGACCTTGGCGACTTTCCTGTTTTCGGCGCCGAACCGTGCCGCGAGCCCTTTATCGGCGATTAGCAGGTTTATACCCGAGGTCAGCCCGCCGGGCAGGTCGTCGCCGTCAGCCAGAAAACCGCCCTCGCCTCCCGTGATCCACTCTTCGATCGACGGCAGCCTCCTGACGACAACCGGCAGGCCGGCGGCCATGGCTTCGAGGAGAGACATCGGGGTGGCATCCACGTCGGAAGCGGACACGAAGATATCGGCTGCGCCGAGGTACGCGGCCATATCGCCGGGCGGGACCGTCCCGAGAAACCTGGCGACCCCCGCGAGTCCGAGCCGATCGGCCTGCGCTTCAACTTCGGGTCGGAGCGGTCCGTCCCCCAAAAAAAGAAAAATCGCCCCCGGATGTTTCTCCGCCACCGCCCGTGCGGCCTCAACGATGCGGTGGTTGTTGTAAAACGATTCGGTGAAGTTCCGGTTCGTCAGTATAACCGGCTGCTCTTCTCCGATCTCCAGCCTGCGTCTCGTCTCTTCCCTTCCGTATCCGGGCCGGACGGCCTCCGTATCGACGCCCCACTGGACCACCCGCGTCTCCACCGGGCTTCCCCGAAGGGCTACGGCCCGTTCGAGAATATTCTCTGAATCACCCGTCACCAGCCTCGCCCTGCGAAGGGCCGCGGAAGCGAGGAACCTGCTGGCCGCCCCCCGGGACGGGTGAACATAAACATCCTTGCCCCAGACGGTGATGATCAACGGCTGGAACCCCGACCACCAGCCCCACCACCCGTATCCGGTGAGGAAGTGGGCATGGAGAATATCGGGCCGGTATTCCGAAAGGAACCGCCGCAGCTGGAAGGTTCCTTCAAGGTATTTCATCGCCTTGCCCGGAAGGCGGGGCGAAATCAGCCGGACATTCACGCCGCAGGGCGGAGCGCCGTCGGGGTTCGCGGTAACGAGCGAAACATGGTGCCCCCGCGCCGCGAACGCCCCGGCCCACCGTTTCATATGCACGGATTCACCGATGCCGAGGTAGCAGATCCGGAGCGGCAACGGGCCGGTCGCCGTTCCGGTCATATCCGCTCCCTGCTTCCGTGGGCGACCCAGTGCCTTGCCCGGGCGACGCCTATGCGCGAAAGGGCCCGCGTCTTGCAGACCGCGGACGCGCCGTTCGCCTTCCATTTCTCGGCCGTTTCACGCAGGACCGCGGGCGGCTTCATCCCGAAAGCTTCCGTATCCTCGGCGAGCGCCAGGAGGAGCCCGGTATGGAGGGCATGGTAAAACGGGTCGGCCGGTCTGTCAAACCCCGGGAACAGGTCGTACCTGCTCCAGTACCCTGTATCGAATCTCGGCAGCATGAAGGCGAGGCCGCGCAACCCCTTGTCGAAAAGGTCGAGCGCGTGGTGGTCGTGAGGAGCCAGGTCGAGTAGCCCGGCGAGGGTGAAGAGGAAACCGTTCAGCACGAAGGAGGGCGGCAGCGTCGGATACTCTTCGTACCAGCACCCGCCGGGCAGGGTGCGGCGCGCCCCGAAAACCTCCCCCACCTCGAGATCGAGCGGGCCGAGCGCCTGTATGGCGGTCTCGATATACCTCCACTCCTTGGTCATGTTATACGCCCTCGCGAGCACAGAGATTCCCTGGCCCTGCGCCAGCGCGGAATGCCACCCGGTCCGGAGCCTGTAATGCACGTTGGGATGCGGATTCTTCCAGACCACGCTCCCGGCGGGCGTGGCCGGCACCGCGTCGAACCAGTCGGCGTGCAGCAGAAACCGTTCCCGCCAGGGCCCCTCTTTCCCCAGGAGGTGCAGGTCGTGTGCGCCCAGCGCGTACTGCGCCATCGCGATGGGATGAAAGATGTGTCTGCGCCCGGCTTCCACCGGAAACAGCAGCAGCCCCTTCGAAGAAAGCGGCCCCGGCGGATAATCGATATCCCCGGTGCAGTCGACGATATAGCGGCCTGCGGCTCTTTCCCCCCTGGACGGTATTTTTATCGTCTTAGCTCTGCCCAGGTACCGCCGGACTCCCAAGGCCGCGTAAGCAACCCCCGCGGCAGCCGCAACGCCGCCGCCGGCAACCAGAATCATTGTCCCGATCATTTACGGCCTTCTCCAATCTCTTTCCCCGGCTCTCCGGTAAACACGAATAACAACATCATAATAGCCGCTCCGGACCAGTAAGCCGCGGCCGACGCCACGGCCGCCCCCGCAATGCCCATCGACGGGATCAGCACCACGTTCAACCCCAGATTCACGGTGAGGGTCGCTGCGCCGGTTACCAGGTTCCTGACCGGCGCGCCCACCCCGAGAAAATGGTTGGCCAGAATGCTCGATGCCGCAATGGCAGGCATGCCGAGCAGGAGCCAGCGGAGCGGAACCGCCGCCCCCGCGTAAACCTCCCCGAACAGGAGCCGAAGCCCCGGATCCGCCGCCGCCGCCATTACGACCGCCGCCGCGGCGGTGAGCAGGAAGTTGAACCGGAGCGTCCTTACGGTCAGGCGGCTCCCGCCTTCCGAGGCCACCCTCGAAAACAGACTCAATCCGCTGGCCGAGGGCAGGTGCCGGAGCACTTCCGCCGTGAGAACGGCGACCGTGTAGATTCCGGTGGCGGTCAGACCCAGGAAGTAGTTCACAAGGAAGATGTCGACCCTCAGCACCAGGAACCCGAGAATGCGCGAGCCCGCTCCCGGCAGTCCGTAACTTACCATACGTTTCAGCATGGCGCTTCCGGGAACCGACGGCCGGCCGCACCATCTGAAAAGAAAGATCGCCGCCGCGAGGGCCGCGGCCGCGCCGCCTGCTATCCAGGCGGCCATCCCGCCCGCCAGCCCCGCTCCCGGCGCAACCGCCAGCGCAAGCGTCGCCGCCAGCATCACTCCGCCGCGGGTCAGGGCGATGCCGGCGAAAATCCGCGCTTTCCCCACGCCCACCATGAGCACCATAACATGCTCGGCGAGAAGGATAAACGGCACAACCGCCGCACCCGCGACAATCCCCCAGTCCGGAATCCCCTCGAAAAAAGGGATTTCCGTGAAAAGCACCGCCGCTCCGGCCAGAAGAGCGGCCGTTCCGGACAGAAGCGCCGCACCGAGGATGAAACCGGCCACGGCGGGGGGCGGGTAACGCCTGCGGCCGGCGTGATAGAGCGCGGCTTCCCCCGCACCGCCCGCCGACGCCAGGGCCAGAAAACCGCTGAAAGCGATGATCACCGAGATCACGCCCTGCCTCTCCGGACCGAGGAACCTCGCGATGAGCACGCCCCAGAGAAAGCTCGACAGAAGCGAGCCGAGTCTTCCCGCCAGCACCATTACAGTATCGCCGAACAGGTCTGTTCCTCCCCGGGGCGCTTCTGGTTCTAACCCGCCGGCCCCAGGCGGGTGCATCCGGACCCTGCATACAATAAAACATTCGCGGACCGGTTTCAAACCAGGTTTGCCCGTGGTCCCGGATCAGCCGATGCTGATCCTCCGTTCGAGCAGTTTACCCAGCATCCACGTGTCCACGGTCTCTTCGAGAGCGTGGCGCTCCCACCTCCGCCTGTACAGCCGCGCCATCGCGCTCATGGCCAGACCGGCGAGGCGGCGTTTCGGGAACAGCCTCTGGAAACGGCGGCCGTCGATGAATTTCGAAGTCGTCGTGAGGGTCTTCAGAATGCCGGCGCGCTCGACCACCCACGGCGTGGCCGTGTGGTGGCGGCTTATCCGGCTCCATCCTTCGAGGCTCCCGGGAGGCTCGAACCCTTCGTTTACGGCGACGTCGTATAACTCCGTACCCGGATACGGCGCATAAGTATAAAAAGATGCGATCTCCGCGTTCGGATTCTCCCGGCGGAGCTGCAGCGCGAGATTCATCGATGCATGGATATCCTCGACGGTCTCGGTCGGAATGCCTACCAGGAAATTGTAAGTCGCAGTGATGCCGGTGCGGGCGAGCTCCCGGTTGCACTCTATGACCTTCCCGACCGTAATCCCTTTTCGTATCAGCTTCAGAATCCCGGGGCTTCCCGATTCGATACCTATTTGTATCTCGTCGAGACCCCATCGGCGCAGTTTTTTGAAATCGATTCGGAGCACGTCATCGATGCGGCTCTGGACATACCACCTGAACCTTCCGTCGATGCCGCGGGCTATCTCCTCCGCTCTGGCCGTGTCCGTGAGGAAATTCTCATCCTGGATCATAAGCGCGTCGAATCCGTATTTCTCATACAGGATTTCGATCTCTTTGACGACCAGGCCGGCGCTTCTCGCTCTCCAGCTGGAGCCGCTCAGTGCGAAATTGCAGCAGAAAGCGCACTTGTACGGGCATCCCCTGCTCGAGTAGTAAGGAATCGCGTTTTCGAGACGAAGATAAGCGGGTACGTCAACGAGTCCGTGGGGCAGGTCGGGGAGCGAATCGAGATCTGCGGGCGGCCTGTCGGGCGTGCTCGTTACGCGCCCGTTTAATTCGAATGTGATTCCCGGCACAGCATCGAGTCCGCCCCGGTTCGCGCAGTCCCCGGGACCGCCCCCGCCCGTATCATCCCCGGGGCCGTTCCGGCCCGCATCATCCCCGGGACCGCCCCCGCCCGTATCATCCCCGGGGCCGCCCCCGGCGGCGAGGGTATCGGCCAGATCGAGAGCGGTCAGCTCGCCGTCGCCGCGGACCACAATGTCGACGAGCGGGTGGGCGGCCGTCTGCTCCGGCAGAAGCGTGGGATGAACGCCGCCCCAGACGATGGGAGCGCCGGAGCGGCCCCTTACATATCCCGCCACCTCCAGGCCGTGGCCGATCTGGGCTCCCGTCATGGAGGAGATGCCGACGAACAGGGGCGACTCCTCGAGGGCCGCGGAGAGACGCTGCTCCCAGTCGGGCTCCATCCGCTGATCCAGGAGCTCGACGCGGTACCCGTTTTCCGAAAGCAGGGAAGCCGCGCTCATTATGCTGAGCGGCAGGTACATCCAGACGCCGGGGATATCCAGCCCGGTTTTCGGATATATCAGTATCACGCTCTTCATGAGGTTCCCCGCCCGTCGCCTCGCTCGGCGTTTGCGGTTCCGGGAAGATCGAGCGACTTTATCCTGCCCCAGGTTTTTTGAGAGCGGAATCGCCCCGTCAGAACGTCGAACCAGCTCAGGGTGCAGGCGGCCACCTGGATGATCGAATAGGTCCTTCCGGAAAGGACCGCCGCGGCCGCCGACAGCGGAACCAGGAACAGGAGCGCCTTCGGCATGGTGAAGATCAGAAACAAGCAGATATATGCCAGAAAAACCGGCGCCATGAATGGGAAAACACGCCTGAAAGGGAAAGTCCACAGGCCGAAGATGCCGTACTTCGGGTTGAAGAACATGTGAAGGAAGCGCCCGCCGATGAAAAAAGCGCCGAACACCGAGCGGCGGCGGATCTGCCGTATCTCCTCGAGGAGCCCGGACGGCTGAGGTTCGTGAACAATCGCTTCACGGTCGATTATACACCTGAATCCCCTGGCCCGAAGATAGAGGGTAAGCCAGTAGTCGTCGCAGACCACGGTGTCCGCGAACCGCTCTACCAGCGGTTTTCTGAAGGCGATGAGTTTTCCGTCAAGGCTGCAGACCGTGTCCGCGAGGCCTTCCAGGCGGCGCATTTCCCAGTCGCGCCGGGTATAGAGCGCCTTGCTCCCGGCGTAGAACCGGTCGCTCCGGGCGAGCAGCGGGAACCCGCCCACCGCGCCCACGTTGCCGTGCAGGTACCTGACCATGCTGCGCACCGCACCCGGCTCCACCCTCACATCCGCATCCGTCAGGATCACGATCTCGGTTTCCGTCGCTTCGAGCCCCCTGTTTATGGCGGTGACTTTGCCCGCCCCGGATGACACCACTTCCACATTGCAGCGGGAAGCGATTTCGACGGTGGCGTCGGTGCTGCCGTTATCCACCACGATGATCCTGCGCGATTCTTCCGGATAGTCGATGGAGAGAAGCTCCTCGATCTTTTTTTCGATGCGCCCTTCCTCGTTGAGAACGGGCACGATGATCGTGACGTCGGGAGTCGCGGTCACGGTTTCGAGAACCCGCCCCCGGGCGATCCTCCTCGTAACCAGCGGATAGACCACGAGAGACATAACCGACACCAGAGAGATGAAAATGAAGAAAAGATAATGGATTATCATCCCGCTCTCCCCCGGACCATCCTTTTCATCACCCTTGCGGGGCGATAAAGCAGGTTGGTCAGCTGGTAGCAGGGGTGATAGCAGGCGCAGTCGGCCCGGGCGATGCTCTGCCTCAGCCGGTGCGCTTTTTCACTCCGCCATACCTTCTCGAAATCGTATCCCGCGTCGCGCACGTTTCCCACCGGCTCGAGCAGCTCGCAGAAGCCGAGGTCGCCGCGCGGATAAAGAACCGCGTTCAGCTTCCCCGCGTAACAGGGAATCAACTGGACGGGATTTTCTCGGAATTCGAGAAAGAAGTCGTAATATGCTTCGGTCAGGGCCCCGGACAGCTTCCCGAGCAGAGGGAAATGCGAGCCGAGGGTCTTGTAGCCGTTGTATGTTCTGAACGTTTCACGGACCGTTTCGACGAGCCGCCCGATCTCCTCCTCCGGCGGCAGGCGCACCCGGTCGGGAGCTTCCTCCAGCATCGGGAGCGGCGCATCCGAACCGTCCCCCGGCAACGGATGTATTCCTTCTGCGTTGTTTTCCGGTGGAGGAGTCGCCGCCGCCGCATCGTTTCGCGACGGAGGAAACCCCGCCGACGCCCCGTTCCCCGGCGGCCTCACAAAATCGATCGAATGCATGTCGGGTTCGAGACCGCGCACGAATTCGCAGATCCCGGGCAGATCGTGCCGGTTGTAATCCCCCAGGACCGTATTGATCTTCAGTTCCAGGTTATCGAACCTGCCCCGCAGGCCGCGGACTCTCTCCCAAGTCTCGATCAACCGGTCGAAGGAGCCGTCCGCGCCCCTTATCCTGTCGTGGGCTTCGTGAAGACCGTCGAGCGAAACGGCCAGGTTGACCGTGACGCGCGGGCATCGTTCGAGAATTTCGGCAAGAGTCTGTTCGACCCTCCCGGGCATGGAGGCGTTGGTCGGAATCGTCAGGTGCCGGACCCGGTTCCGCTCATGGAAAACCTCCACCACGTCGCACAGATCGTCCCGTAGAAACGGTTCACCGCCGGAAAGCATGAGCCAGGGAAACGCCGGCATGCTCCCGGAGATTTTCCGGATTTCGGCAAGAGTAAGCTCTCCATCCCCGGTTTCGGCGAGGTTGTCGCGATTGAAACACATGAAGCACCGGGAGTTGCACCTGTGGGTCGGATGAAAGATGAGCTGGAACAGCCCTTTACCGAAATATCTGACGAAATGGGAAACCATACGAGGTTTTCTTCCGGACCGGCGTATTCCCCGCCTTCGAGGAGCTTCGGCCCGTATTCCCGAACCGGAACGGACCCGGTGGAGGTGCCGGCTTGAAAATCCGGTCGCGGGATAATAGGTATAATCCCCGTGATAGTCAATGCTTTACAGCAGATACGCGATTTGCGCCGATGGGCGAAAGTGTATTCCGCAGCGATTTGGGATGCGGGATTTCTCCCCGGAGCCCGGCCGGAGGAGCCGCTTGCCCGTCACCTCGGAATTGAAGAGGGAACGCCTTCCCGCCCGGCGGATGACGCAGCGTGCTCCGCAGGGCGGGAAGGCGCCCCCTCATCAACTTCGCGACGAGGGGAACGTGGCCTCTCCGGTAGAACTCCGTGGAGGAATCCTTCAACGCAAAGGGCTCTGTCAGGAATACTCTCTTGGCGACCGGATCATTCGGAAGAGCCCTCGACACCGAAAAGCCCGTTCTGCCTTCCCGGAGAAGGAAAGTCGAAGCGGGTCCATTCGGCGGCGCCGTCCGTGGCCCTGCCCTCCGATATATCCTGTGCCTGCTCACCGAATGTTCTTGAATCCAGGAGCTCGAACTCCCCTCCCCTTCTCAGGAACAGCCCCAGCTCCTCGCCGTCGGCGTCCAGCCTGAACGGGCAGTGCAGATCGCCCTGGGAAGTGTCGCCATCGGCCCAGACGACCAGGTGTCCCGAAGCAGGAACCGTCACCCCGGGGAGACGGAATTTCCCCGGATCTCCAAGGTCGTCCGTGATAAAGATATTACGAAGGGTGAAATCCGAACCTTCGCCGTTGTAAAGTTCGATCCAATCATCGAATTCGCCGAATTCATCGGAGATCCCGGTTTCGTTGAAGGCCAGGAATTCGTTGATCTTCAGTCTCACCGGAGGCGTATCGGACGCGATCAGCGACGCTTCCGATACCGCGACGGTCGTCCCGCCTCCGTTAAGGGCCGACACGATTATATCGGCCCGACCCGCAGCCAACTGCTCATGCAGCTCTAATTCAATAGTGAACCCGGCCTCATCATCCGGAGGCACCGAGACGGAAAGGAGCGGCAGGTCGGCGTTATAAGGGCGGCGGACTCCGATACCGACCCTGCAGTGATACACGAGCTCAACGGTCGAAGTGGTGTCTGTAAGGTTCGTTACCAGGATATCGAGCTTCAGATCACCACCCAGAGGCACAGTGTCCGGGGAGCACGAAACCTCGAGAGCGACGGGAGGGTTCCACAGGTTCGCTTCACCGGGCGTAGGTTCGGTAAGAGCGTCGAAGAACCAGCCGGCGTCCCTGTATCTTCCGTTCGATTCATCCGCTTTTCCAGGCCCGTAAAACAACCTGTCTGCAGGATTTTCGAACAGGTTGCCGGGGTCTACCAGCTTCAACAATCCCCCTTCGGGACGCGGGGTGATCGTCGCATGGTAAGGTCCCTCCTCCGGCTCGCTGTCGAGCCAGACGAGAAGACGGCCGCGGGGGGCGACCGAACCCGTCGACGGAAAGAACCAGTCGCTCTCGCCGTCGGTGAGGAACAGGCCGTCCAGAGGCACCGATTCGTCCGAATCGTTGTAAATCTCGAGCCATGGATCGTAGTCGCCTGCTTCGTCGACGATCACGGTTTCGTTCAGGATGCCGATCTCGTTCAGGAACAGGTTCACGGACGGAGGAGGCATGAAGTCCGGGATCTCCGCGAGGAGGTAGTCGCTTCTGTCCCGCGCGAAATCGAGCATTCGCAGGTATCCGTTTTCGAACCTGCCGTTATCCTCGAAAGTGGGTTTCCGGATATCTCTTCGACCGTCGGCGCGCACTGAATCGGCGCATGCGACTATCAATTCTCCCGTTTCTTCGAAGGTGAACAATTCATCGATAAGTCCTTCCAGAACGAAGCAGTACCTCCTCCGTAACTGCGGATCATCGAGGATCTTGTCCCAGAACGGATGCACTGCTCCGCTCCAGTGCGGATGATCCCTCGTGCCGAAACCGATCCCCACCCGGCACGATGATCCGAGAAACGCCCGGCCGAGATTCCGGGGAATGAATTTCCAGTGATCTTCAACCGGATCAAAATAGAGGCTGTAGTTCCGATAGATGAAATCGGGATTGCCCAGGAGAATTTGCGACGCATACCACGTAAGGCATTCGTTCACATCGAACCGGTCCGCCAGCTGGTCCCTGAAACGATCTCCGGTTGTCCTTTCGATAAATTCGGTAAGTTCTATAAGGCTCCTGTACGAGCCGTCAATATTCGTATCTTTTTCGAAAAGTTTGAAGTAGTCGCGCTCTTCCCTGCTCGAGCAGAGCAGCCCGTAGCATTCGTAGAGATCCGCCGCAGGATTGAGCCCGTGAGTTTCGAGGAAATACTCGTCGATCTGCTCGACCCTGGTATAGACGCCTTTGAATTCACCGTTCACCCGGAGGAGCCTGAAAGCCGCGGACGGCGCGGGCAGTCCGGTCTTCCGGAAGAACCCGAGGGCGCACCTTTCACGGATGAGCGACGGCTCTCTGCTCCCTTCGAGGTTGATTCGTTTTGCCTGAAGATCCGGCGAGTAATCCGCGAACCTGATTCTGCGGCCTTTTTTGTGCCAGTGCCTGGACACTCCGCCCAGGTACCGGAGCCCCGCTTCCATCGAGTCGGCGCTTTCGCGGAGGAATGACGCCGGCACGTACTCCTCGTCGAAAACATGGGTATCGAGATACTCGATGTTATCTCCCGACAGGATCAGATCATACGCCGGGATCATGGAGGAACCGGCCTCGACGGCAACGGCAGAGGAATAGACTGAGGGTTGGCTTTCATTCTGGAAAAGATCGACCGCTGAGACCCTGTACCGGTATTCGACTCCCGGAACCACTTCCTCATCCAGGTACCTGGACGTTCTCAGGGGATTGTCGTTCAGCAGGATAAATGGTGAATCCGAAATTTTCCGGTAAATATAAAAACCTTCGACATCCTCTTCCGGATGAAAATCCCACGACACTATGTTCATGTAATAACCGCCCACCGCCTCTACGTTCGAGGGCACCGCGGGAGCAGCGATGTCGGGTATCGTGCTGCGTATCGAAATGCTCGAAATGAATGTCTCTCCGTAATCGGCGGAAAACGCCACATCCAGGCGATTGTCGAAAACCGAGGTGAAAAATCGATACTCGACGGCGTAGTTGCGCTCGACTTCGGACCAGACATCGAGGTCTTCGATGACCGGGACGTTCTCTATAAGGATATCCTGGACGCACTGCCGCTCCCAGTCGAACCTCGTTTCAGCGAATCCGAGCTTGACGATATAGTTGCCCGAAGGCACATCGAAACAGTAACCTTCGACCCCGCGTCTGCAGGTCGAGTAAAGATACGGGTCATAATCCCCGCCGTAATTCACTTCGACGGCATTCCCAGAGAGATATCCGCCCACGGCACCACAATCCCCGGCTGCATATTCCCTGTCGGCCTCGTACAGGATCCCGTCCCATCCCTGGTAATCGAGAGTGTCGCCGCAGTTGAAAGCGATAGTGAAAGCCGAGGCATCCGCCGGAAACATCATTGCCGCGAACAGGAGAAGCAGAATCTGCAGCCTCTTCCGGGAATTGCGGATTATCGTCCTGGTGAATTGCGTAACATCTCTTGAATAGTTTCTCGAAGGGTGTGAATCGTTCTTTTCGGACTCCGGACCGTTGCCGGGCATAAGGTTCGAGCCGCCGGGGGTTTCGTGGATCTCTTTTTTATTCAACCTGCTCTCCTCTGTTCCGGCCTTCACGGTGAAGCAGGCCGGAGTTCAGACACGCCCACCCGTCTGCACTGTCCGCCGCCGCGTTTTGTCTTCGAACATAATGAGTCCTTCCTGTTTCTTGATAGTATAAGTTCCGGATGCAACCCCGTCAAGCGGAGGCGGGTGCAAGCTATTTGCGCTGCGGGTGTTTTTTTCCTGAGGAGTATCCGGGAGTCATCTTTTTCATCGGTATTGCAGCTCTACCGGCCAATCCGGTCGTTGGGTTTGTTCGTTCAGGTTGCCAATCCTGTTTTTCTCAGACACGAAAATTCAACAGCAAGTTCAATATGCGACTGAGTTTCCCCTCCCGGGTTCCGTTACCGGAGAGATGAGGAGGGAGCGCCTTTCTGCCCGGAGGACATTCTTCGGACTCATCCGGGGTCGGGAGAAGTTTCCGCTCACGCGAGCGAATCCATCGTGCAAGTTCAGTATCGAAAATGGCTGTTCTCCAAACAAAACCAGCATGGGGAAGGGACGGGGCGACACTTCCCGAGCAGAGGATCAGAAGCGCTGATGTTTGGGGGATAGGGATGCTGCGAGCAAGTGCGAGCAGCGGGAGGTGGCCCCATCGAGTTTCAGCGCTTCCCGGAGCGAGGGTTAGCAGAGCCGGATGACGCAGCGTGCTCCTCAGGGCGGGAAGACGCTCCCTTACCGCCCTGCGGTGCTTCCATATCTCCTTGATAATCAAATCACCTCCAGGCATGGCAAACAGCTCTATCAGTGCTTCCAGGTTTACATAATATTTCTTCACGTGAG
>CAYMWF010000073.1:0-23637 GCA_964394085.1 uncultured Gemmatimonadota bacterium
ATTCGTGCTTGTTGATATAATCAAAAGTAAACCATGAAAGATTAGTAAAAAAGAGATATCCGACAGCGAAGCAAATAGATATTAACACCAGGATATTAGTAAGTGTCAGTTTATGAAAATTTTTCATGAGCCTGTTACTCAATATGAAAAAAACAATCAGGAGTCGTTTAAATCGACCCCCGCGGATAACGGTTCGGATATTTTTTCACCATGAACCGCGGGCGCCCGAAATGCCAGTATTTAAGATAGTACCTTTTACGTATCGGATCGCGCCGGTCTTTTGTGAACATGGTCCAGAGGCTTTCCACCACACTCGGGTTGACCGGTGGAAGGAAGCGGTACAGCTCCAGCTTCAGCATCCATCGGGAGATCGAACGGGGAAGCCATTGAATAATAATCAGGAATAGGGTAAGCAAATGAACACGTTTGGATATCCGATCGCCGTATAAGGTGTTGGCGTCACGGGGCGGATCGCGCTCGAGCTCCCTTTTGATTTTATCGGTAATGGCTCCCTGCTCCCGGGCATGTTCCGTTATCCTTGTTCCAGCGAAATAGATCAGCCGGAAAAGCGTAAATCGACCGTACACGGGGTTGTCCAGGTAAAACGTCGCAATTTTCTTGATATCCTCCTCGGTTTGATTTTCGTATCCGAGGATGTTGTCCACCGTGGCCCACAGCCTGTGGCGCTTCAGGTTGTCGAGGGCGGCGACAATGTTCTCCTGAGGTGTGTGACGGTTATAAACCTCACGGCGGATCGATTCCTGGACGTCCTGGATTCCGATGCATACCTGGAAGCAGCCGGCGTCCTTCAGTGCCTTTACTACCGGCCCGGTCATATGGTTCGGGGAACAGGAGCACAAGAAAGGACGATTGACCTCGGTTTTGTAGCGCCGGCAGAATTCCATCAACCAGTTGATATCGTGTGAGAAGAGATCGTCGTTGATCCGCAAACGTTTGAAGTCGTATGATAAAAGCGCGGTCGTCAGCTCTTCCATCACGTTGTCCACGCTACGAAGGCGGATTCTGCCGGCACTTCCGGGATATTGCTTCTCCCAGACGGTATGATGGCAGTAACTGCATCGGTATAAACAGCCTCTCCTGGTGTTAAGGGTGTATGCTTTCGCAAATCCGGGGATTTCTCGATAATAGAGTTCCTTGTCTGGAAAGGGGAGACCGTCCAGATTTTCGATCAAAGGTCGCAGTGGATTCTTTACAAAATCCCCATTTTTTCTGCAGTGGAGATTCAGGATCTTCGTTGGGTCCGCTCCGTCTCTAAGCGCTGATGCGAGTTCCGCCAGAGGCTCCTCTCCTTCTCCGACGATACAGTAATCCACTTGTTTGTTTTCGATTACAGCATCAGGCGCGGAGAGTGCATGGATACCGCCGAACACTATAGGTACATCAGCGAGGTTCTTGATTTTTTTCGCTGTTTCAAGCGCCCAGCGGTAATTGCATGCAAGCACAGAAAATGCCACGAGATCAGGTTCGCGCTCTATTATCCGCAAAGGGAGAGAACGGCTCCGGTCAAAAAGCCGCGCCAGGAAGGGAATCTGAATATAGGGATCATTAAACAGGCCCGGCTCTAAAACCAGCTCTGTTTCGATATCCATATTTCGAAGGACCGCGGACAGGTACTCGATTCCCAGGTTTTCAAAACAGGGATAACAGAAAACGACTTTAAAGCGTCTCACTTTATATCGCTTTTTCCGATGAGTAAGCCGAGGCCGGAGCGGACGTATCTGGTGAACTCCTCCCAGGAGCGAATACCAATAAAATTTTTCATGATATAACCGGGGCGCATATAAAACCTGCGATAGGCTCTGAAGGCTTCCTGTTCGATCTCCAGCTGGGACATATCGGTCCAAGGGGAAGGCAATCTCTTCTCATTCTGATTACCAAGGACGTATTCCCGCCAATAATCGTATCCGAGCTCGCTTTTTACATGCTCGTTCAATTCCGTCCTGGGTTTGGCCATAGTCCTGTGGAACTGGGCGTAGTCCAACCTCAGATCCATAGCGAAGCGGATCGTTTCTTCAACCGTCTCTTTTGTTTCTGCGGGTGTCCCGATGAGGAAAAAACCGAGCGCCTGAATGCCCGCGTCCCGGGTTCGATGGATAGCTGTCCGTACATCGTCCAAGGTGATATTTTTCTTCATTTCGTCGAGTTGTTTCTGCGATCCGGATTCGATCCCGTATAAAAGCCGCTTACAACCGGCCCTTTCCATTTCAGCCAGCAGCTCCGGATCAACCTGGTCCACTCTTACACGGCAGGCGAAGTCTATGTCCAGATCCCGCCTGACTATCTCACGGCAGATTTCCGTAATTCTCTTCTTGTCGATGGTGAAGGATGGATCGAAGATTTCAAATTCGTGGATATCGTATCGAGTGACGCATTCCTCCATTTCATCGACTACGGACTTCGGAGCCCTGGTTGTGTAAGGGGTTCTATGGATATGGCAGAAGGTGCATGACGCCGGGCATCCTTTTGCCGTGATCATAGCCGTCACGTTCTTGCGCTTGGTCATCACCGAGTGGTAGAGGTGATGCGGCAAACCGTCGCGTTTGGGAAAGGGAAGCCGGGAAAAGTCCTCGCTGAGGTGCGGAGGATCGTTGATCACGATCTCTTCGTTTTTCTTGTAGCATAAGCCGGGCGCATCAGGAATCGCCCCCCCCGTTTCGAGGGCCTTCAAAAGAACAGGGAATAGATCCACCGCCGAGCCGATGATTCCATAGTCAATCTCAGGATATCCGAGCGTCTCAGCGGGATAAAGTTCGAGCTGCACATTTCCGACCACCACGGGTAACCCGGTTTCTTTTTTCAGGTATGAAATGAACCTCATGGTGTCGTGAAACATGTATGTGGTGAGCATGAAACCGAGCAGGTCGGGGTTGAACGGCTTCAGGCGCTCCAGGACCTGGGCCGGGCTCAGTTTCTCGGCATGGGCGTCGATCAGTACCGTTTCATGGCCGGCACGTTCCGCGATCGCCGCAGCGTAGCCGATTCCGAGGGGAGGGAAAACACCGAATTCACGACTGACAACGCCCACGTCCTCCTCGAATATTTTATGCTCGTAGTCGGCAAAAACGAACGCGATGCGCATCAGAAACCACCTTGATCCGGTATCGCCGAAACGATACCACAATCGATAGAGACTAGGTAAGGTGGGGATATTTGTAAAGATAAAAAACAAGCGACTTCGGGAATCTGTGCGAGTGAGGCTGGTTATAAAATGAGCATTGATGCGGCTTCAGGTATTATGGATCCGACTTGGGATCTGGTGGAAGGCATCCAAATTCGTTCGGTTCGGCGTGGTCTGGCCGGACGGAGCGGATTGTCCGTCAAAGAGCCGGGCGGAGATGAGACTTTTATGTGACGGGTTGCGCTTTTTCCGTTGGATCCGATCGGATCGGCTCCTTGGGACGATGCTATAATAAGAAATTCAGACCATGTCATTTGATGCTTGACAGGGCACCAGCTTCTTCTCGTGTGGACTTAGCCCTCCATAAATTGGCGGTGCCAGACTGCGAAGTTGAGCAGGCTCCAAACCTTGAAGGTCTGGTGTTCCGCTCCATCACGGTGCTGCCGCAGCAGATCTTCCACGTAGCCAGTGTGGAAGAGACCCAGTTTTTTCATATTGGTCACTGACAGAAAGTCCGAGACAATCCCTTGCGGATCCCGCCTGATCCAGTTGCCGACGGGCACGCTCAATCCTTTCTTTTTCTGGTGGATGATCTCATTGGGCAACCTGCCCCGGAGCGCTTTTTTCCACAGATACTTGGTCTCGAGATGTCTGACCTTGTATTTGAAGGGCAATTTCACGGCGAAATCACTCACAGCGATGTCGAAAAAGGGCGAGCGCATTGTCATGCCCATCGCTCTCCCGCCTGTACGGAACGTTGAAACAAAGAAGTCGGGAGACAACACAGCCAGGTCGGCGTGGATGAACTTGTTGAAGTCGCTCATCCGGTTTATCCCCTTCAGGTGCGGTTCGTAAACAGCGAACGAATCGCGCTGGAGAAGATGATGAAGCTCCCTGCTGTAGAGTTTTTTCTTTTCATCTTCAGAGAAGACCATGCGCCAGAAATAGTGTGCCCGTATAGGCTCGTGGCGAGCCCCGTTCAGGAACAGCCTCATCCGGAAGCCCTTTCCGACGGGCCAATCAGAGACCTTGACCCGGTCCGCGAGAAAGGAGAATGCGTCTCTGACGTGCCTGGGCACCACCTTGGTATAGTAGTAGGCAACAATATCAGCCTTGTAGGTCTCCAACCCTCCCAGCGTCTCATCCGCTCCCGAACCGGTGAACACGATGTCCACTCCGGCTTCCTGTCTTGCCTGCCGACACATCAGGTACATAGGAACAATCGAGGTATTGGCGCAGAGGTCCGGCGACAGGGATATGATCTCGGGCAGAAGCGCGCACGAATCAGCCGGAACCTCCACTCTGGAACACTCCACGCCAAACCGCCGAGCGACCCTGGTGGCCTGCTCGGTCGAATCGTATGCAGCCTCCTCGAAGCCCGCGCAGAAGGCCTTTAACCGGGCTTCTCCTCTGTCTGCCATCATCATGGTCAGGGCACTTGAATCGATGCCTCCGCTAAGGAAAATACCTGCGGGTCCGGCGAGATCATCCATTCTTCGCTGCAGGCCTTTTTCGAGGAGAGCAAGGAACCGTTCCGCCAGAACGCTATCTTTATCTTCGTAATCGATCTGCTCGCCCGGTTTCCAGTAGCGTCTGCATGAGACAGCTGAGTCTGTAACGGATAGCACACACCCCGGCGACAGAATGCGCAATCCCTCGAAAAGCGTGCCCGGAGCAGGAACATAGTTGAAGGACAAATAATCGTACAGAGCCGAATGGTCCAAAATCCTTTCAAAGCCAACGTCCCCGAGGAGTGCTCTCAAATCTGAACAGAAGGTAATGCCGCCGGGTCTTTCGGTGTGGAAGAGGGGTGTCTGGCCGAACCTGTCTCGCGCCAGCAGGAGCTTCCCGTCGTGCTCCTCCCAGATGGCCAGAGCGAAGCCGCCGTCGAGCTTGTCTACAAAGTCGATGCCCTGAGCTTCGTATAGTTGAAGGATCAGCTCCGGAAGGTTCGTCGGGTCTTTGCTGTCGTTGAGACCACGTATGCTGCCTGCAAGATCGGCATGGTTGTAAACCTCGCCGTCAACAGTGACTATGGTGTTTCGATCTTCGCTGACGGCTACGCCGCCTGTGCAAAAGGGAGATGGGACCTTGCCACCTTCGAATCGTTTCGTGTTATCGGCGGGCAACGGGCTCAGGTTTGGAAGATTATGGAGATAATACTCGCAGAAACCGCACCGCACCCAGCATCCGCAAAACACCCCCAGGCCGGCTCGTCGAGCTGAAGCCAGACTGCTCATCCTTGCCCCGGGGAAAGTAGCGTTGGCCATTCGTTCGAAAGTCTCTCGACTGATCGCACCCCCGGGCCCGAACCGCACCTTTCCAATCATCAACGGCATAAGTCACCTCGACGGAATTCCTGTCTCATCCCGCCTTAAATTCTTTTCTAAACCTCCGCCGGTTCATTCATTTCCCTTTCTGAACAATATAATTACACCTTAACACATTGTCCAGATCAAGGGGTTCACAATAATGTTCCGGAAGCGGGATTCGCGGGCCCTCTCGAGCGGAATGATAGCGTTCTGAGAGCCCTGCAGGCAGTATCGCGAGGATTTATCGATGATCATAACTCTTTTGCATTTGTAATCGATGTTGGTTAAAATCATCCACCACAATGAAGAATCGGAAAAAATTCGGGGTGATTCTCGGTACGCGACCGGAAGTGATAAAGCTTTATCCCGTTATAAAACTTCTCGGTACTGACTGCACGGTTGTCTCAACAGGACAGCAGAATCCGCTTTTAACTGAGACATTCAGCTTCTTCTCGCTGCAGGCGCACTGTCAGCTCGATATCGAAAGAGCCGACGGAAGCCTGAACGAGCTGCACTACAAGATCATCCGGGAACTGGACGCTCTTTTTGATAGTCGAGAGATGAAAGCAATCCTGGTCCAGGGGGATACGCTCACCGCGTTTTCCGCCGGGCTGGCTGCATACTACAGGGGAATCCCGGTTGTGCACGTGGAAGCCGGACTCAGAACTTTTGATTACCGGTCTCCGTTTCCCGAAGAGATGCATCGGAGATTTCTTGCGGAGATGGCCGATATCCATTTCGCACCTTCAGAAAATGCCTGGCACAACCTGATCAGGGAGAGAATTCCCGAGACCCGTATTTTCCTTGTAGGAAATACGGTTATCGATACTTTGCAGGAGGTGATGAAAGGTCTGCCCCCCGGCGATGCAAGGATCGGCGAAGACAGGCTGAATATAATGATTACCATCCACAGGAGAGAGAACCTGCCCTTTCTGGAATCCAGGATTATCCCTGCGCTGAAGGAGATAGCAGCGGAATTCCGAGATATCAGGCTTTTTTTGCCGGTGCATCCTAATCCGGCAATAAAGGAGTCGCTGACGGGGGCGCTTTCCGATATTCGTGATATCCTGCTTCTGGATCCTCTTCCCTATGACGAAGTTATCCGGCTCATGATGGCGTGCGATTTTGTGGTAACGGATTCCGGGGGCCTTCAGGAAGAAGCGACGGCCACGGGGAAGCCGCTTCTCGTCCTGAGGGAAAAAACCGAGAGAATCGAATCGATATGCGTAGGAAATGCCATAATCATAGGAACCGACAGGAAGGATATTGTAATGTGGATGAAAAGGCTGATAACGGATCACTCCCTGAGGAGCAGGATGTCGAAGCCGGAACAGGTATACGGGGATGGGAACGCAGCCGGCCGTATCGTTCAGATCCTCAAGAAGAGATATGGATAGGAGCATCACGAAAAGGCAGTCTGCCGCCGTCCTGATCACGGGGATTCTCATCGCCCTTTTCTACATGAGTATCTTCGGGAATCCGGCTGAAGGCTACTGGGATACATATATCACGGCGCCGGCCATGTTCATGGCGGGAGAAAAGATCGAATTCCTGCTGAAAGACGGCTCTCCGCTGTACGACTATATCCTGCAGGCGAAACTTCCCGACGACCTGGTAAACCGCGAAAGTTACGGCCTCATTACCAAGGATCAGAGGATAGGATCGGGCATCACCTTTTCCATGGCTTTTTCCCTTTTCAACCAGTTCGGATTCCGTTTCCTGTACGGCATCCTCCGGGGTTTGCTGTTTATCGGTTCCTGGACGCTGTTCAGACGTATGCTGGAGAGCCCGGGATACGCATTTGCGGCCTCATTTCTTCTCACCGTGAACCCTTACATGCTTACCCTTGACAGGCTGAATCCGAACGTGATTGTCCTTCCCCTCCTTGCGCTGATTTTTTACTTGCTGATAAGGGGGGGGCACTCATTTATTTCAGGACTTCTATACGGTGTTGCCGGGGGCATCAGAAACATTTCCATTGTTCTGGGTCCCTCCATTCTTCTGCTGCTCCTTACGGGGGAGCGGGATAAAAAGAGGAAACTGCGGGACACCCTTTTCTTTTTTCTGGGAGCGGCGGCGGGGATCGCCCCGGTTCTCTACTGGAACCATTATGCGATGGGCAGCATGTTCATCCACTCCTCCCAGTATTCCGGTTATGAAGGCTTCAGGCCGGAATTCGAACATTCCATACTCGGCTTGAAATTCAAAATAAACGGCCTTTTCAACTATCCGTTCCACAGCGAAATCGTCAGAACACCACACTTTGCATACCCGGTTTTTCTGCTCTTTCCCCTGGTCGCAATCAGGAGTTTCGGCATTCTGCTCTGCTCCTTCGGGATCTATGCCGTGTTCAAAGGTGTGAAAAATGTATCCCCGGTTTATCTCTCAATGGTTACATGGGCGGTCTCCATCTATCTCCTCTTCGCCTTTCAGGAGAACTGGGAAGAGGTTAAGCAGAGTTTCATGGTGGCAGGATTTTTGCCCTTGTGTTTTTTCATGATCTCGGGAGTAAAAGAGATTTTCAAAACCCGTGAAAACCTGGTCCGCCGCCTGGCGGTTGTTTTCTTCATCGGCGTCGTCACCTTCGGCTCGGTGAAGCTGACCGCTCTCCTCGATTTTCCCGCGGATCAAAGGTGGTATGCCCGTTTTCCTCATGCCGGGGAGAATGAAAGTCACCTGGACGGCCTGCCCGAAAACAGGAGGAACGACTGGGAGTTTTTTCATACCAGGGAAACTGCGGAAGAAATCCGGGCGGAGAAATCGAAGCTGACCTCGGGCAACCTGTTCCCCGCTCGTTATCTTCCGTGTGACTTGAGGCTTGGAATACCGTTAACAACCCTGGATCGGGAGGTGAACACCAGGGAATTGAAAACCCTGGCAACCTGGGAATATATCTATGGATATTGAAGAAGGGGAACATTTCACCCTTATCAGGGCGTCAACCGTTCTTATCGAAGCATCCGGGAAAAGGATTCTTACCGATCCCTGGTTTAACAACCACCTGAGGGGGCTTCCGGCTTTCGTCACACCGTCGATTGCGCTGGAAGATCTTCCGCCTGTGGATATTGTTCTTGCCAGCCATCTGCATCCCGATCATTACGATATCGCGGCTGTCAGGAAAATTTCCCATGAAAAAATGCGGATTATCGGTCCCCGCGGGATACAAACGAAATCCCGGGGGATCGCCTGCAGAGAGGTCATCGAGCTCGCACCCGGAGAAAAGAAGACGGTCGACGGATTCATGTTTCACGCATTCGAGGCGAAACATACCGGCCCTCCGCCGGATGAAATCGTTTTTACCATCGACTGCGACGGCCTGTGCATCTTTTTCGGCGGCGATGCGGCGTATTCTGATATTTTCAGGCAGATCGGAGAACTGTATCCGGTTCATATCGCCTTCGTCCCGGTAGGGGGAACCCGGATTTTCCTCAAAAGAACAGTGATGGACGAAAGGGATGCAATCAAGGCATGCAGAGAGCTCAAAACCAGGTATGCCGTGCCAGTCCATGAGGGAGGGATCTGGATGAGCGTCCCTCCGCTTTCCCTTCACCCGGGCAGGAATAAAAGGTTCGTGCAATTTTCAGAAGGGGAAAACTTCCGAAGCATACTCCCGAAATACGGGGAGAGGGTGCGGATCCCTCCCGGGAAGGCGTGATGAAACGGATCCTTTTGATAAACCCTGCCTTTCAGCAGGGGATCAGAGCGATTGCCCAGACCACGGTCGGTCCTCCTCTTGGGCTTGCCTATATTGCCGCGGTGCTCGAGAGGGAGGGGTACGATGTGGATATCCTTGACGCCAACGCCCTTAATCTGGATATGAAAGAGATAAGAGACAGGGCCGGGGAGTATGCTCCGGACTTTATCGGTTTTACAGCAACTACTCCTACCGTAGACCTGGTTCATGATGCGGCTTCTTCAGTCAAAGAGGTCCTGCCCGGAGTGAAAGCGCTGGCGGGGGGAGCCCATGTTACCTGCCTGCCGGGGGAAACTCTCGATCGGTATCCGGCATTCGATTACCTCTTCCTTGGAGAAGCGGAAAAGACCATTGTGGATTTTTTGAAACGGGTGGATGATGAAGATGCCCTGAAAGAGGTTCGGGGGATTGCGTTCAAAGACAGCTGCGGAGACAAGAACATAACAGGACCGGCGGAATGGATTCGGGACCTGGATTCCGTTCCACTCCCTGCAAGACACCTCCTGCCCATGCACAGGTACAGATCGCCCGACTCCCGCAGGATAACCACCATTATCGCCATGAGGGGATGTCCCGCTTACTGCATATACTGCAATGTGCCCGGGATGTTCGGCAGGGAGGTCCGCACGAGATCTCCGGAAGCTGTCGTGGAAGAAATGTTGATCTGCCAGAAGGAATATGGAACGGAATTCTTCTATTTCATCGATGATACCTTTACCACGGACAGGGAATGGGTTTTGACCTTCTGTGACAGGCTGTCGAAGGAGACTTTCGAAAAGAAAGCGTCCTGGATCTGCCTTACCCGGCCCGACTGCCTGGACAGGGAGCAGCTCTCCGCCATGAAGAGGGCCGGCCTGATTCGGATCGAGCTCGGGATCGAATCCGGTTCGGAGCAATCCCTGCGCTTCCTGGGGAAGGGGGTTCGGAAGGAAAAAATTACAGAGGCGTTCCATCTGGCCAAAGAGCTCGGGATATCCACCCTGGGTTTCGTCATGCTCAATATTCCGGTGGAGAGCCGGGAACGGATGAAAGAGACGGAAGAGCTGATCAGGAAAACGGATCCCGATTTTCTCCAGGTATCATTTTTAACGCCGTACCCCGGAACACCTTACTATGAACACTGCAGGGAAAAAGAACTTTTAAAGACGGAGCACTACGGGGATTATTCTTTTCTCAACAGCGTGGTTGCGGTCAATCCGCTGGTGGGCGAAAAGGAGGTGAGAAAGTTTTTCAGAAGACTGAATCTACGATTTTACCTGCATCCTGCAAGAGCCGGAAGGCTCGTGCTCATGGCGCTCAGGCACGGCGGTAACCTGTTCGCCCTGAGCCGGGCTTCGCTGACCGGCCTGAGATTCCTGTTCAGGAAGGCTGTCTGAAAGAAAACGAGGAGCGAGACAATGATGGCGTGGCTGTCAATCATCCTTTTTTTCCTGTTTGTGATCCTTGTTCCCGGATATCTCACCGGGATTCTTCTCTTCAAAAGGGAAGGCAGGCTCATCGGATCAGCCCTGGGCGTCACCTGCGTCCTGTTTATCCTGCCCGTTCTGCTCTTTACCGTTGCCATGCTGTTCGAGACGAATATCAACAGAGTTCTCATTTCCATCGTGGCCGGGGTGGTTGTGATTGCGGAGCTATCCATATTGTATTTGAAGAGGAAAAATGGAGACAGGCATTTCCATATCGGTTCATGAGGATACCAATGCAAACCTGACCCTTTTCAAAGGCACGGAACCTGTTTTCGCCGTCGCCGAGGAGCGGATTACACGAAAGAGATTCCAGGAGGGATTTCCCGGCCGGTCCTTGAAAAAAGCTCTTGAATGGTCAGGTCTCACCATGGACGAGGTGACGAGATTCATCCCGGGGAACAAGTATCATTTCCTGCCCCGGCTTCCCTTTAAAGCCCTGCCCGAGGGGGAACACGACTTTTTCAGCCTCCAGCACCGGCTCTACCTCTGCTGCCAGCATATTTTCACAAAAAGAACGCCTTTAAACCCGCTGGTTCATACTTTTAACAGGGCTTCCCTCCGCGCCCGGTATCCCCGGGTGACGGAACTTGTGGATCACCACGAAGCCCATGCATACTCGGCATACCTGACTTCCGGCTTTCCCGAGCCCCTGGTCATCTCTATCGACAACATGGGCGACGGTTATTCCGCAAAGGTTTACAAGGCCGGTGGAGGGAGATGTGAATTCCTGTACGGTTCTTCGGCACTGAATTCTCCGGGACAGTTCTACGGTGAAATCGCGCAGTTTCTGGGCTGGCACTGTCTTCTGGCCGGGAAGGTGACGGGGCTCGCCGCCCACGGTAAAGTGGAAAAGACCTATCCGATAATGGAAGAGCTGTTCTCCCTGGATGGGGACGGGATGGATTTTCTCACTCCTCCCATGATCGCAAATAAAAAAAGAACAAAAATATTCGAACGGCTCCGCTCTTTCTCGAATGCCGATATCGCTGCGGGTGCGCAGAAACGGCTCGAGGACGTGGTTGTGGAATATGCGCGGAAGGCTCTCAAGAGGACCGGGTGCAGTGATGTCGCCCTTGCAGGCGGGGTATTCGCCAATGTCGGCGTCAACCGGAAAATCAGGGAGCTTACCGGAGTGAAAGGGATTTTTATTCATCCCGCCATGACGGACCAGGGGATCAGTATGGGAGCCGGGTTGAAGGTTCTGGCCGAAACGGAGAGGGTCACCCCGGCGAGAATGGAGAATATTTTTCTGGGTTCCTCTTTTTCGGATACGGAAGTGGGGGATGTCCTGGAAAAGTCGGGCCTGCAGTACCGGCGGGTCGAGGATATCGAAAAAGAGGTGGCCGATCTTCTCCTCGCAGGGAATGTCGTTGCCCGGTACAAGGGAAGAATGGAGTACGGCCTCAGGGCGCTGGGCAACAGGAGCATTCTCTACAAGACCGCCGACCGGACCGTGAACGATTGGCTGAATAAAAAGCTGGGACGGACCGAATTCATGCCTTTCGCTCCTTCCACCCTCCAGGAATTCGCACCTGAGTGCTACCGCGATTACGACGGGGGAGAGCTTCCGGCACGTTATATGACAATTACATTCGACTGCACGGAAAAGATGAAAAAGATGTCGCCGGGTGTTATCCACCTGGACGGGACGGCAAGACCCCAGGTGGTTCATGAAGAGGATAATCCTGATTATTACCGGCTGATCAGGCTGTATTACGAAAAATCGGGCATCCCCAGTGTGATAAATACCAGCTTCAACATGCACGAGGAGCCTATCGTCTGCTCCCCGGAGGACGCTGTCAGGGCCTTCAGGGAGAGCCGGCTCGACTATCTCGCCATCGAGTCTTTCCTGGTGAAAAAGGATATAAAAACGGATACCGGCAACTGAATGAGAGCCGCACCCGCATGAATTGACTCGCCGGATTGATCCTGATACCCTTGATTACAGTAATGTTCTTTTGCCTGATCCGGATGTGTAACTGATTCAACCGGGCCTGTTCGATAACGATTATGAGTGATTTCAAACCTGAAGAAATACAGAGACAATTTCCGATTCTCTCACGAAAAGTGACCGGCGGTAATCCCTGCTACCTGGATAATGCCTGCATGACTTTGATGCCTGAACGGGTGGCGGATGCCATGAATCGATTCTATAATCGGCACATCTCCTGTCATGGCCGGACAAACCACCTGTTCGGCATCGAAACAACCCGTGAATTCGATAAAGCGCGGGAAAGGATGGCTTGCTTCCTGGGTGCTGCGGATCCCAGGGAGATCGTCTTTGTGCGCAATACAACGGAAGCGATCAACATCGTAAGCGCAGGCTTTTCCTTCAAGCAGGGCGACCGGGTGCTTACTTCGGATATGGAGCACAACTCCAACCTGGTTCCATGGCTCCGCCAGGCGGAAACCGGAAGGATCGTGCTCGACTCTTTTCCGCTGGATTCTTCGGGCCGCTTCGAACCTGACAGCTTCGAAGCCGCTCTTGCTGAAAAGCCGCGCCTGGTAAGCGTTTTTCACACTTCGAATGTAACGGGAGTGACCCTGCCCATTAGCGAGATATCCGCCAGGGTTCACGAAGCGGGTGCTCTTCTTCTCCTGGATGCGGCCCAGGCGATGACCACCGGATCGCTGAACGTGGTGCGGGACGGCATAGATTTCCTGGCGTGTTCCCTGCACAAGGCGTTCGGTCCCACCGGTATCGGCGTGCTGTACGGCCGGCTCGAGCTGCTGGAGGAACTGCGGCCGCTGCTCGGCGGCGGAGAAATGGTTGTCGAAACAACCCGGAGCGGTTACTCCCTCGCAGAGGTGCCCACCCGATTCGAAGCCGGCCTGCAGAACTATGCCGGAGTTATCGGGGCCGGCGCCGCCCTGGATTTTATCGAGGAGCTGGGACAGCCTGCAGTCCGGGAACATGCCGAGGAGCTCAACCGGCTTGCACAGGAGCAGCTCACGGGGTGTCCCGGTGTTGCTGTTTTAGGGCCTGATGACGCGGAAGAGCGGGGTACGATTCTCAACCTCCGGGTGGAGGGAGTCGATCCGTTCAAGATGGGGGAAGTTCTCAGCCTTACCGAGGGAATCATGGTTCGAGCCGGCCATCAATGCGCCCATTCATGGTATCATGCCCGCGGGCTGGGTCCGTCGCTGCGCGCCTCCTTCGCTCCATACAACAGCAGGGATGATGTAAACCGTTTCTGCAGGGCCCTGACGCGCTTCCAGAAAATACTGGGCAAAGACGCATCATGACACGGGAAACGACCAGACCTTCCGAATGTTTCTCCCCGAGGGATGATTTTAATGGGGATACTTCCGGCCGGGAAATTACCCTCATGTTCTCCGGCGGCGTCGATTCTACTCTGACGGCGATGAAACTTGCGGGAAAATTCCGGATGGTGCACCTGGTGACCTACATGAACGGCTACGGACACTCGCATTTCAAACGGACCGGACGCCGGGCACAGGAGTTGATCGAGCATTTCCCCGGCAGGTTTCAGCATTCCCTGATTTCCATCAAGGACCTGTTCGAGCATATTGTGGTCAATACCGTCGAGGAGGATTTCAAGGAGTACGGATCGGGCTTCATCTGGTGCCTAGGCTGCAAACTCGCCATGCACACGAGGAGCATCCTCTATAATCTCGAACACGGCATCACCTGGATGGCGGACGGGTCCTCCGGTGAAACGGACGAAATGGTTGAGCAGATGCCCGTCTCGGTCTACCTCATTGGCAGGTTTTACGAGAACTATGGTATTTCATTCCGCACGCCCGTGTACCATCTCCGGAGGGAGGAATCGATTCGGAAACTCGAAAGGTCGGGTCTCAAACGGGGAATACGCATCAGAGATCGGCTCCTCGGGGTGCAGCCCAAATGCCGCCCCGGGTTGATCTACTACCTCCCTTACCTGCTCTTCGGTCAGCCTCCGGATCACAAGGATGAGGAAGTGGCCCGTTTTATCGAAAAGAAGATCGAACTCGCAGAAGACTGGCTTGCAGAGAGAAAACCCCGGATTTCCGGAAAGGAGAAATAGGATGCCCTGCTGCGGAGGGAATAAGGAGCAGCCGCCGATCTCACCGGTTCGTTACTACCTGCTCAGGACCGGCTTCGCCGCCGGTTGCCGGTTTGTGATTGTGTGGCTCGCCCTGGTATCCATCTTTCTGCCGCGTTACCGAAAGATCGCCCCGGCTTACCGCAGTTACACCAGGGCCGTGCGCATGTCCATCCGGAAGAGAGAAAGAATCAAGTTCCGTAATGCAGAATAATCTGCGCGGCCCGACAGGCCGTGCAAAACCATTGTTCATACCCCTCCGGCAGGAGGGTATTTTTTTACAGTTATAAATCGAGTTGAAGCGGATTGCACCCTTGTACGATGATGGAAGGGTAAGCCTCGCAGGGAGTCCAGCAGTGGGGACATGACCGTTCGGCCACTTTTTTTCGAAGCGCTTTCCATCGATCCGATCGAAGCAGTGAAACCAGGTCGTTCCGGCCATCCACTCTTCCGACCGGCTCTCCCCATATGTGGCAGGGATAAACGTATCCGCCGGGGGAGACAAAAAACGAGGCTTTCAGCGCTGCGCAGCGGGGAAGGAATCTTTTTCGTCCCCTTAGATCGAAAAGGGCGAGTGATCGGTAGGTCATCTCCAGCAGCTCGAAGGGTGACAGTGGCATTCCCTTCCACTTGAGCACTCTTTTCAATGCGGAAACGACCTCCGCCTGGGAGGGTTTTTCCGTCTCGAGGTTGCTGAAAAAGTGATCCGAAGTCTGCATTATATTGAAGTGAAGATCGCGCTTTTTAAGCCCGGGAAAGAATTTGGCCAGGGAATCGAAAAAACGATCCGGCATCAGAGAGATGTTTTCTCTGGTAAATGTAACTCCGGCGTAGGTGGAAACGTTTTCAATCTCTTTCAGGCGTGAGAATGTCTCCACCGCGGACGCAAAAGCTCCCTTAAGGCCTCTCAGCCGGTCATGCTCCGTTTCCGGTCCTTCGAAACTCACCGTGACCACCACCCTGATCCCCATACCGGCCACCGTCCGTGCAAGGGTCGCCGCCTGATCGGGAAAGGCTCCCGAGGTCGGAAAATGAAAGAAGGAAAGATTTTTCAATCGCCCTGCAAGCCGGGTGCAGATTTCCATCAGGTCGTCCCTCAAAAAGATCTCTCCCCCGGTGACATCCAGCCATGTGATCTGCTGCATGCCGGAGAACGCCTTCACGATCTCGTCGGGAGACAGTTCCTCCTCCTCTCTTTTCCAGACACCGCAGTAATCACACCTGTACGGGCAGCGGTAGGTCAACGCCAGTGTGGCTTTGAACGGCATGGCGCCTGCGTAGCACGATCGCATCGTCGCCGACGGCAACCGCAGAGCCCTGGACAAGGCCATGCCTGATAATTTCATACCGATCCGTTCTCCTTCTCAAAAAGAGTGTCTCCCAGGAGAAGACAATCGATTCCGGAGGAGCGAAAAGTCTTCAACGCATCCTCTGCTCCGTGAACAATGGGTTCACCGTGCATGTTGAAGGATGTATTGATCAGCAGTCTGTGTCCGGAAAGGTGTTCGTACGCCTCGAGAATCCCGTATAAAAGCGGGTGGGACTGCTTCGTAACCGCCTGCACCCTGGCTGTTCCATCCACGTGGACGGCAGTGGGATAGGTTTTCCGGGTTCCCGGTGAAGAACCCACGGCGAAAGTCATCAGTTCCAGGCCGCGACCGACCTCATCGGGGCATGGATACGGAGGAAGAAAACATCGATCCAGGTTCATGTCGCGGCAGACCGGGGAAAACGGCATGACAGGATCCCGCCGCAGCATTCCCTGCACCCTCTTCTTCAATTCCACCTCTCCGGCAGAGAAGAGCAGGGAGCGGTTTCCAAGAGCGCGCGGGCCGAACTCCTCACGGCCGGAAACCAGCGCCACTGTTTTTCCCTGCAGGAGGAGCCGGGCGATCTCCTGTTCCCGCGGGGATTCCTTCCGGGGTGACAGGCGGTGTGAGGCGGCAGCCTTTTCCATCCTGGGGTCATTCAGGTCCGTTCCCAGAAACGGGGAAGTGAACGCAGGCAAGGCATGCCCGTTCATGTTCAGCATGGCGCAAGCCGCACCAACGCTCAATCCCTCGTCTCCCATGGCCGGGAATACGCGAATGGTCGATCCGGGGAGCGCTTCCACGATTTTCCGGTTCAGGGCGACATTCGAGAACAGCCCCCCTGCGAGACAGACGGGAATTCCCGCAAATTCCGCGTGGAAATTTTTTACAAAGGATACAATGGTTTCCTCTACTTCCCGCTGTATCCCCGCTGCGATATCCTCTGGTTTGAATTTCTGCAGGTGTCTGGCTTCGCCGGCAGAAAGAGGACCGGCGCGGGAGGAGCCGGCGTGAAAAACCCCGGCAAATTTCCTGGAGAAAAAGTCTGAAAGCGGTTCGGGGTCGCCGGAAGCGGCCAGCGCCGTCAGTTTCCCCTCCTCCCCCTCCCCGTAACCGAGGATCTGGCATGCGGAACCGTAAGTTACAGCCATGCTCCGGCGATAGGAGTGTTCCTTCAACAGCGAGATGCCGTCGCTTCCTTTTTCCCATGACGCCGCCCAGAGACCGTCGCCGTACCCGTCCATGGTATGGATCACGGTCTCTCCGGAGTGCATGGTTCCGGCAGCGGCGGCATGAGCCGCATGATGAGGTATATAAACAACGGGAATCCGCCTGGGAAACCCGGCATCCTTTAAGCGCCGGCGGATCGCTCCTGCGCCGAAGACCGCTTCCGCTTCCCTCAATAGAGGAGCCCGGGCCATGATGCTTTCATAATGTCTCTGGATGCGGGCCGGCCGTTCCATGGGACCGGCGCCGGGCGGAAGGCGGGAAAACCAGCCGTTGAACCGCCTGAGTATCCCTCGCCCGAACCTGCCGGCCAGTGCGACGCAGTCGACATCCTCTGCGGGGATCCCTCCGTTTTCCAGCAGGGCACTTATGCTGCGATGAGGAAATCCCCTCTGCATCTTCTGCCTGCTGAAACGTTCTTCAGAGGCCGCTCCCGCGAGCCTGCCCTCGAGAACCAGGCAGGCCGAGGCATGGTGACCGTCCCATATACCCAGTACATTCATGTGATCTTGTGTTTGAGTATCCTGCTCAGAATCCGCAGCCCGTGACGAATCCTGGAAAAAGAGGAGGCTCCTCCTTTTCTGGGGAACCTGCTTACCGGGACCTCTGTCACTCTGCCTCCGGCTTTCAGCGCCCGGATCAGCATCTCGGTTTCTATTTCGTATTCTGTCACGTCTGAATGGAGACGCTTTACGAGTTCGCTCCTGAAACAGCGGTATCCGGCCTGTGAATCGGTGATGGATGCGCTGTACAGAAGATTGATGAGCAGGTTGAAGAAACGTGTGGCCGACGCGTTCAGCGGGCTGATGGCGCCGGGATGGAGAGTGCCGAGAAACCGGGAGCCGATGACGAGGTCCGCCCCCTCCCTCGCAGCATCGAGGAGCCTGGGAAGATCCCCGGGATCGTCCTGACCGTCTCCGTCCATGGTCACGATGAAGTTTCCGCGGGCGACTTCTATCCCTTTTCTCAGGGCGACACCCTTCCCCCTGTTTCCATCGAGCCGCAAAACCCCGGCTCCCGCCCCCTCAGCCCTTTCCGAGGTCCGATCGGTCGAGCCGTCGTCCACCACGAGAATCTCACAGTTTCCCCCGAGAACAGACTTCAACCCCTTCACAACCCATTCTATGGATTCTTCCTCGTTGCAGGCCGGGATGATGACCGATACCGTCACTCTGTCCTCCCGGATAATTCGACCGGTTCCGGTTTTATACCAATAATGTAAAGCTTGCAGATGATCAGATTATCTCTTCAGCGGTAAGTTTTCCACTTTTAAGGCCATGGAAAAACTGCAGGGCGAATACCGTGCAGCAGACGTTTTCATGGCGCAGTCCGGGCATGTAGATCAAGCCCCCTGAATTTCCATTATACCGGGCAAGCGCATTGCTGACTCCCCGGATATTCCGCTCCCACCGGTCTTTTCCGTCGACAAGGAAGAGCCTGCCTGCCTGTGCCGCCACGTCGCACGCCTCTTCCTCCCGGTGGGAATCATCGTCCCACCTGGGAAAAGAACCATTTTCCCGCTGAAGTGAGGCCAGGAAACGAAGCCCCCGGTGAAACATCCGGTCGGCTCCTTTCATTCCGTATTCCCGTAGCAGGGCAAGCCCTTCAAGGGCGTAGCAGTGGGCGTGAAGGTAGACAGGACCGTTTTCCGGAGAGGGAAACGACCCGTCAGGCTCCTGCTGCAGAAGGAGGGAACGCACCGCCGATTGAATCGATTCAGCATGTTCGGGGCGGCAATTGAGACGCACTCCCCACATATCGGCGAGAACCTTCAAAAGGTGCGGCCCGAACAGAGTCGACCACCTCTTTTCCCGCGCCGAAGCCGCAGCCTTGCGATTTTTTACCATATCGAGGGATTTTTGATCCATCCGGGGGATCAGTCGGGAAAAGCTGCCTTCCACTCCAGCACTCTCCGCTTCTGCGAAGGCCCTCCGGAGAAGAAGCGTATCGAAGAGATAGCCGGTGCCCATATGCCATAAAAGCCCGTCCTCCTCCACTGAACTTTCCAGAAACCGAAGAGTTGCGATCATGCGGCGCAGCGGATCCTCCCGGCCGGTCTCCCGGTGCCACCAGCTTGCAGCTCTCACTACATGGGTCGCAGCTTCAGCATAGATGAATCCGGACAGGTCGTCGCTGAACCACGAAAGGTATGCGCCGGAGGGTAGTCGCGCAGGTCCGTAAAAAAGCCAGTGCGCCAGCCTTTCAGGAAGATCGGGCATGTTTCTCCAGTATCCTTTAACAGTAAGAACAATTGAAAATATCGAACCTGAAGGGCGGTCGACGGGTCGGTCTATTCGAAGGCGAACGGAGAATCCTGGTGAAACTGTTGTCGGACCGGGCGATCGTTTTTCCCGGGTAAGAGAGCTTCAGTCGACAGCATCCGGTCTTTACCGACTTCCTGTCGTTTCTCTCGCCGCATGTCGTCGAGGTCTTTCAGCAGCTCGGTTGCCTCATTTTCATACGGATAGTTTTCCAGTGACTTCCTGAGAAGTCTCTCGGCCCGATCGTAGTTACCCTCTTTCATGAAAATTCTTGCAAGGCCGTTGAACTTCTTGTACTCAATGTCGGGATTGATATCAATGGCTTTCTCGAAGAACGCCTTGGCCGCTCCGTTCTTTCCCTGCCTCAGATACAGGAGTCCAAGTCCCTCGTACGGGCACGCATAGCCGGCATCTTGGGTCAAGGCCTTCTTGAATGCCTGCTCCGCCTGAATATCCTCTCCCCTTCCGTATCGGATCGTGCCCATCCCCGCCAGTGCGTACTGGTTCCCCGGCTCCAGAACGAGGATACGCGCGAGCACTTCCTCGGCTTCCTTCAGGCGGTCCAAGCCGATGAGTGAGTTTCCCAACCCCAGAAGAGCGAGGGCATCATCGGAATTGGTCTCCAGGGCGAGTTCGAAGTACTTGATGGCTTCGTCATGGATGTTCTGGTTCGCATTAGCCCATCCCATTCCCAGATTATACATTTTATATATCAGCTTGTGCGCTAAAGAAGACGCTCTCTCCAGACCTTCGAGCGGAACGTAGGGTTCGCGGCCGGACCAGGCGGTGTTCAGATACTCCTGAGCACTCCTGTAATCTTTTTGAATTATAGCCAGGTGCCCCATTCCGACCAGAGCGCCCAGTTGCGAAACAGAAAGATAATTCCCGCTCCCGGAGAAGAACATTTCCATGAATTTGCGTTTAGCCACCGCGAAATCATGATTCGGCTTCTGGATGAAAGCCTCGGAGAACCCGGCAACCATAAAATGGAGGATTTCGAATAACGACCAGGCAACGCCTTTATGTTCATGCATGGCTTCCCGGAACATATTCTCGGCTTCGTCATATCGCCTTTGCATGAGATGTATATACCCCTGGAATACTTTGCATTCGCCTCTCTCCTGTTCGATCTGAGTATCCATGGCAAAGGCTTTGTCCAGGTAGACCGCCGCGTTCTCGAGATCACCCGCATCGAAGCACTTCAACCCGGCGAGATAGCTCGCTTTCGCTACACCGTCGGACAGATCGGCAGCTTTTATGAAAATCGATGCTGCCTGGCTTCTCTTTCCAGCCAGGTAGTAAAGCTCCCCTAACGACTGGTAGGCGCATGGAAGCGCCCTCCCGTACTGATTCGGGTCCAGGGTGGGAATCTCTTTGACCGCAATTGCCTCATCCTCTTTCCATAATTCGGTCAAACGCCTCTCAATCTCCTTCGCGGTCAGGAATTCAGTGAAGGCGAATTCGTCCCGGTTCATCAGCTCCTGCTTCCAATGTCTGAGTTCTGAGGGTTCTGACGGGTCGACCGCATCGATTCCAGCCTCGATCCTGCGTGTAAGAACCAGCCGCTCAGCCTTGACCCAGAGGCAATAGGAGGAAACCATGGAGCCGGCGACAATTGTCAGGACGACCAATCTCAGTCGCCGGTATTTCTTTGTAAATCTGCTCCATAGCGCCTTGGGCGTCAGTAGCAATACAAGGAGAAAGATGGCGAGAATCCAGAAGTATCTCATGTCCGCTATAGCTGTCCTTCAGTTGGTAATGAAGATTTCTTTTTAGTTGGTTCTCCGATTGATGTTACAGGTAGCTTTCAGGCTCCGCGCAGAAGAACTCGCTTTCCGCTTTCCCGTCTTCGGATATTTTTAATACCCAGCTATCGATTCTGTATGGAGTGCCGTTGCTGCCATTGACGATCCAATTTCGTATAACCACAGTCAGGTCTTGAGGGATCCGCAGCAGGACAGAACATCGGTCGTCGGTCTGGGGCAGAGCGGTCATGCCGGTCAGGTATCCTCTCTGACGTAAATCGGCACGTACCATGTGGTCTATGGAATTGACCCTTACAAATCCGTATTCATCCGTGCCGAATCCTATGAATGCATTGAGTTCGATGTTGAGTTCTCTCAGCGATCGCAGCTCCTGTTGATCTGTAAATATCGTGATTGGCAGTTTTTCGGGCTGCCATGAAACAAGACAATCTTTGTAGTAAATATCGAGCAAACTACCTTTTTCTTCGAAGTTCACGAAAAAATTATCTGAATGATCTAAAAACTCGATAGCACTGGTTCCTCCCTCCACCAGTTTTTCAAAATCGATTCGGATATTGAAATATGAATCCGAGAGTTTTTTCTGTGCAGGCGGCTTGATATCGGTTTGAGACAGCCATGCCTTGACAAGCCGGTTCTCCGGTTTGAATTCATTTTGCCCGCCGGGGAAGAGGACGCTCACAACAATATCCTCCATTTCCCTTTTCCGCCTTAGATCCGTTTTCAGAAACAGGCGGTTGTAGTTGGGCAGTATTCCGACGGGCGAGAACTGGCTGGTGTAAAAATTCAGATAACTCGGAGCCATAGTCTGGTACGTCGGTTTTTTCGAATAGGTTCCTCCGTCCTCTGTTCCCTCTATGTTTCTGACGAACAGGACAAGGCAGATCGTGATCATTGATATGGTAACATACAAGGCAAGGTTGACCGGGAGTTTTTCCCTGCTCAAAAGGGATGATACGCCTGCTCCAAGAAACAGCATGAGAGGCAGGAACCCCGTCAGCAGGATACGGGCTTTGTCCGCCTCAATCCAGTCTCTCTGGCATGACAATATGAGGAAGGGAATGAATATAATACTCATCAGGATGAAAAATTGTCTTCTGTCCCGCGTGACCATCTTTATCGCACCGAAGATTATCAAGGAAGAGCAGATATAGCCCAGGTGACTCGCATAGTTCAGAAAGTAGAAGACGGAATTCGGATGCGGCAGCGCCGGGGTTCGGGTCCATTCAGTAAACGCCAGGAAAAGGAGTTTCCATAGAGGCAGCGTTTCCCCCAGACTGTGGAACCCGTGATGGAACAGGTGAGGTATATTGAACGCAAAGGTAAAGACGAAACCACACAGGAATTTTGCATATGAGCGAAACCCGGTCTTCTCCGTGAGATGGAAAAGGAAGACTGGAAAGGCGAATGTCAAGGGCAGGAATCGAAGGCCGACCCCCGACGTAATCCCGAACACCAGCCCCTGAAGGAAGGTCTTTTCAGTGTGTGCAAAAACCGTGTAAAAGAGGACGGCGGACAGAGCCAGGGCCATGGCGTTCCTGTCAAGAACCTCGATGGACAGGACACATGGATTCAGAACCGAGAAAAGTGCGATTCCTATCGAAACCAGGTAGCGGTCGGTCAAGCGATCCGTAAGAAGAAAGACGAACAGAAAGAGCAAAACCTGAAATGACATATAGAGAATCCGGAAGGTTTCCGGTCCGAACAGCGGTGTCAGTCCAGCCGTGAAAAGAGTGTTTCCGGGCGTACCGATAATCTTGTACACGTTTCTGATTTCCGACGGATCGATGCCCGGATTCAGCCCTCCGATAAACTTGAACGTCTCCATGTAGAAACACTTGGCTTCCCCTTTCTGGAGATAAGAGGCCAGGGAAAGGAAAAATTCGGAATCGGTATAATATAATGCCGCGAAAACAGCTACCGGCACAGCCAGTAATAGGACGGCACATTCCTTCCTGGTGATTTTCGGGATGTCGCGGACCTTACGGCCTCTCTTCGAGAAAAGGAGGGAAAGTGTCGAAAAAATCAGCAAGGCGACAGATACGAAAAGGAATAACTCCCTGGTGATATACCGGGAGCAGAGCAGGGATATGTTGATAACGGCAAAGGGTACGGCGGTCAGGGAAAAGAATAATGTATAAGCCACCCGCTCGCAAAGTGAGAGGATTTTCAGAAAGAGCTTTGAGAGCAGATATCCGACAAGGACCAGCAGTAGAAGGTTCATTTCGTGTCCGCTATGGCTTCAAAGGTTAAGGGGAGCATCGTAAGTGGTTTGATAGAGACTTTATTGTGGGTTCTCCGTCGGCTCCATCCGAAAGCCGGGAAGCGTTTTCCGACGATTCGCGAAAAGAGGGTTTTCTAAACTCAGGACTCCTGACCTGGTCGCCAGAAACTATAAATAAAGCTTGACATTACGCCC